>JAILEG010000041.1 GCA_024688365.1 Prevotella sp. | reverse complement strand
TCTCCATCTTTTAGTGCAAGAATATTGCATGCTGGTATGTCTGACAAAATAAATGGTGAATGTGTTGTTAAAATAATATTGAAAGAGAACGTCTTATTTAATTCCATTCTTTGTATATAAGAAATAAGATTGTTAACAAATGTACGTTGATATTCTGGATGGAAACATAATTCCATTTCATCAAATACCAGATTTATCATTCGATAGTTAACACGCCCAGTTTCACTATGGAGAGAAATCTCTGTCTTTTTTGGGGTAATTGATTCTAAGTTCGCTAAATGATAAATATAAGTACTCATCATATAGGCAAACTGTTTTTCACCAGAGCTTAGTTTATTAAAGGCAATCTCTTCTTCTTTATTTTGCTGACTTTTTTTACAAAGAAGTATTTTAACTTTAAAGAAAGGTGGAGGAAGTTCTCTCATTATATCAGTTATATTATTAGGCAATTTTCTTTCACCAATATAACTAAGAAAATTAAACATACTATTCTCATCATTCAGAGGAGGGGTGCCAATTCTTTCTTCTAACTCTTTATATTCATTTATAAACTGAATTGTTTGATTTAATTTATTAGCTATATGTGATTGTTCGCTCTTTATTTCTTCAAGAAAATCCTTAAAATCACTATTAGCAGGGTTCGCGTCTAAGCACCTGTCATATTTATGGTAGTGAGAGAAATATTTTGCATAGTTTGGATATTTCGTTGAAGATAGTACCTTATATACGATATATACACATGCTGTTTTAAAAGACGAAGGCGATTCATCTGATAATTGTAAATTAGAGAAGAATGTATTTAGAATAAGATTGGTGCATGACCCCTTTGCTTTAAATGCATCTAAAAACTTACCATTTATAAATTCTATAAGCGCAGATGTTTTATCTTCTTTATGTGCTTCTTTCTCGGAATCACCATCTTTAAGACTATCAAAAATATTCCTATAATATTTAAAAGGCGAATACTGATATTCTAACCTCTCTAAGTCATACCCATCAATAAAAGATATTTTTTTTTCTTCTTTATTTGCCTTATTAAATTCTTTATCTTTTAGAAAGATTGCTGATAAACGATAATTTGTTAATTCTCCTTCATTTTCCATGTCTATACCTATAATGGTTCTGAATGGATTTAGTACAATAGGATGGCTATACCCATCATTTTTGTGAAAGACATTATGGAGCCATTCACCTTCATCTTCGTAATCACTATAATTAAAAGATTGGATGGAATAATTCGTTACGATAGTATAAAAGAATTTACTTGCTATATTTATAATTTTATTATCATTTTCAGAGCTCGGAAATGTATCAAAATAACCTTTTGCTTTTCCCTCCATCTTACTATCTTTAATAACTTCTCCATGATATTCATCATCCCAAACTATATCCGAATTCTCTTTTAGATACATCTTGGTATCTTCACACCCTAACTCCAAATCTTTTTCGTCGATTTTAAACTTTATAGACGCATACAGTTCTTTAATGAATTTGGGAGTTTCGGCACCAGGCATTACAACTCCTCTAAAAAGAAGATACCCAAAATTATTAATTAAACGGTACAATATATCAAGAAGAGAAGATTTGCCACTACCATTTTTCCCTACTAAGGCACATAGATTAATATTATCTCCATATAAATTTATATCTTCGGTAGGATTATTTGAATAAAACGTATATTTACGGTTTTTCTTTAGTACCTTACAATATTTTTCATTACAGTTCTCTCCTATATAAATACTTTGTATCTTAAAATTGTCCATTTTATAAATATTTAGGATAGTAAAATTATAGTAAATTGTCCCAATTAGAAAATATCTCAAAAGATATCATGTTCTAAATTAAATATTAATATTGTTCTTTTAAAATTCTAATATACGTTGGAGTTTGCTCTATACAACCGATAGAGCATAACTCGTTCTTAAAATCAGATTGAGAAATCTTTATATCTATGAGTTTAATTACTTTTGCTTTAGTACTGAGGTATTCATAGCAAGGACTGAAAGTATGTGTTCCTCCTTTCCAATATTCATTCACGAAAGAATCAATATAATCTTCATCACAAAAGCGCAAAGCATCAAGTATATTATCGAGTTTATTCATATCTCCTCGGAAGAATACCTTTTCAGGGGCTACTTCATAAATATAGCCTCCATACTTAGAGAAGAAAATCAAAGCGTGATACAATGAATTAAAAAGGAATAAGCACTCTTTACGAGTTCGTAGTATATGCTTTTTGTCATCAAGTATCTTCTCTAATATCCCTTTATCTTCTTTATTAAATTCCTGCGAGTAATGGGTATCTGGCAGTATTTCTGCTCCTACATCATATAATCTCTTATCGACTCTGTACAGCTTCATATTGTTTTTATTTTTCATTTTTTTGAATTGGTATTTCAATTTTCAAATTAGAGAAAAGGAGCTTTATCTCTTCATTCTCCATATAAGACGGGTATATCGTTTTAAGCTTATCAATAAAATCCTGTGATTCATCGGAAGGTGCTTTCTTAACAATTTTACTTAATATTTTGTTGTATTTGAGTAATAAAGTTATAATGTTAGAATCGTCTAAAAGGGAAGAAATAAAAACCGTTCTTAACGATTCTTCCTTTTCTTCTAATTTGCCATTCGACATTAATCCCTCACCTATTAATTTAAATAATTCAGGCGTCATTATAGCACTTCCTTTACAGTACAGATCACGTATGTTCTTAAAGAAACTGACGAAAGAACGTTTACTAAATATTGACATCAACTCTTTATAAGTTTCAATTGACAGATTTAAAGATTGATTAATACAACTTTCTTCTACAACTTCCTTAAAGGCATCAAAACAATTTTGTGTATCACACTTTAATACACTCATCAACTGATAATCATAGGCATTTTCTTTAATTGTCTCTTTCCAACTATCCTTCTGAATAGTTCCTATGTATTTTTTCGCTGTTTGAATACAATGTGTGGTTAGATCGTTATTTACAGACAAGGCATCCTTAAAAAATGGTATAGGAATGTTCTTAACATTACTTTCAACTATTTCCTTTACAGCATATTTTCTCCATCCATCTAATTTTTTAAGCAAACTCTGTGGACTGAGTTTTTCCAAACTATTCAGTATGCTATCATATCTAAATAGGGTTTCTTTTATATTTAGTCGCTGCACGCCATAAGATTCTTCTGTTAACCTTATAACAACAGCTTTGTATAAAGCATAGTCCAACAACGGAGCATTCCTCAATAAATCTCCATAACAAATATAATTTTCTATTTGAGATGCAACTTTATCTACCCAAACTTCATCTGTTTTTGATAAAGCCTTTGTAAAAGGAGAATCGTATGAGGAATTATACGAAGAATCACTTGCTATCCGCATGCATAAAAGATCAATGTAAAATTCGTCATCATTAGTAGTAGCATTTGCAAGATTATATATGACATCCCAGCTAAGTATCTTTTCTACCGGCTTACCTAACTCCTTAAAGTGATTATATAAGATACTAAGAGATTGTGCAGAATTAGTATTTTGATCTATCAATGCTTTTAGATTATCTTTATATCTTGGTAGTTTATATTCATCTATAATATATTTTATACCTGAAATGTTACTAATTTCATTAACATCAATATTACCAAGGTATTCATCCAATTTATCATTGTCACATTTTATACGGTACTTATTGTAGTCCTTGCATGAAATTTCAATATATTTAATAAAATCTTGATGATCTATAACCTTATTTTTTAAGTACTTTATTGGGTTGATACCATCAATACCACTCAATTCTTTTATATCATTATAAAAGTTAATTGCATCAAAGCCTGAGCTATTATAAAAACATGTAATTATGTTTTTAAGATACGTTTCTTTATCTTTGCTATTAGGTATTTTAGTAAGCAAAACTTTTTGGTAATCTTGTAAGGAGTCTTCTTCTCTCTCTTTAAGACTTTTCCAAACGCAAGTCCAAATACCTTTCTCAAAAGAGTTATTTTTGTTCAAACATTCATTTAATACCATAGTGGTATTTGCTGTATTTGTTATAGATGCAATCGCATTTTCTAATAGATTAGGAAATAGTGCTAAGTTCTGAATATCTTTTACACGCTCAACATTTCCTTCATTGAGCGCACGTTTCAGTTGATCTACATATATCAAATCCAAAGCTTTATCTACTGGTAATTGATAGTATAGTGCAGAAATATACTTAGGTAAATCTGTATCATTACCATAGAGAAATGACAAAGCACCTAAATAGTGGGGAGATAAAATCTCTTTATTTGGATTTTTAGAAATCTCATTTTTCTTTAAGATGAAAATTGCAATATACTTATCAGGAATATTCTCTTCTATGAAGAGTTGCTTAATAGAAACAAACTCATTAATAAAAGCTATTATTTTACGTGGTGTATGTGCACTTGTCAATAGGTCATACACCTGGGGCACGGACTCATCTAGTTCTGAAGCTTCACCAAAAGCACTTTTCCAAATAGTTCTAAAATACTCTTTCCAATTACGCATAGTAGGAGGAGAGACTCTATAAACAACATTAAATGTTTTATTTATAAAATCGTCTCCATAAGAGATTTCATTAAGATTGTCTGATATGACTGTGTTTTGATCGGAACATGATTTTGCTTGATATTCTATGTTTTCTGCCTTAAATGCTGTTTTGACATGTTCTCGGTCAAAAGGTATAATAATATGAATATTAGAATATGTTTCTTCTGCAAAAAATGTATGAATTGCCGCCCAAAGTTCCTGCACTTTTTTCTTTGGGAGTCTATCCATATTATCAAAGACGATAATTAAATTCTGCTTTAACTTAGACAAATCCTTATTTATATCGTTAATCCAAGTTTTGAAATCTCTTGAAGAAGGCTCTTCTTCATATATTGTTTCATACTTTAGAACTTCATCCAATGTTTCTTCTCCTTTATAATCAAGATATGAAAAGAACAACTCATGCAATACATTCTTAAACGATGTATCTTGCCCATACTTTATCATATTAGAGATTTGTAATCTATATGTAATAAAGAGAACAATAGCGAAAAGTAAAGAATAAACTACATATATCGTTGTAGAACTATTCAGAAGTCTTAGCAGTATAAAGAATAGTGGACTAAAAATTGATAAAACTGAAGCAACCTTTGAAACTGCACTCAGTTCTTTAACGGTTTTAGCACCAGCACTTCGCTTCCGTGATAATAATTTATATAGGCGCCCCTCCCACTTCTTCTTATCTAAGCCAGGAAACTCTTTAACTATAAATGATGTAAGATTTTCTAAGATACTTCGTCTTTGAAAATCAGTTTGGAATCCCCAAGCATCATATTCAAAAATATGGTATTTACCTTTAGTATTTGTATCTTCTTCCAGTTGCTTTTTTACCAATTTGATTAAATTTGATTTGCCTGATCCCCAACCACCATCTATACCAATCACTCTGCAAGTATCATTGGACAATATAAGCTTCTTTATGTTTTTTGCAATAGTTTTGTGTGATTTTCCTTCAAACAAGTCCTCTCCACATGGGGCATTTTGCAAGAAATGAGGATAATTCTGATTGGTTGCCATATTTTATAACTAATTATAATTTGAATGTTTTTAATAAGTAACTGCAGATGTATAATTTCTATTCTTGTTCATAATAATATGAATAATCAATACCTTTCATGAACATTTCTCGGTCATGAATCTTGGTGGTGAGTGCAGGCTGTACCAAAGCCTTGATGTGTGTACTATCAGAAACACTCTCACGCATTGCCGATAGATATTCGTTCTTGTCTATCTGACTCCAATCCACACACCGCTTGAGAGAACGCTTCAGCATGAGGTCGAGCCAAATGCGAGTGCTGCGACCATTACCCTCCATAAAAGGATGGGCTACGTTCATCTCTACATACTTATCCATAATCTCATTAAAGGTTGTTTCTGGCATTCGCTCTATTGTTTGCAGGGTTTCGGGGAAGTGCATACAGTTAGCAAAGGTGAAACCTCCTTTTGAAATATTCTTCGTGCGGATTTGCCCTGCAAAATCGTACAGTCCTCCAAAGAGATAAGCGTGTATCTGTTGCAGACACTTGATACTACCAGGCTCTGCCGTGTTCAAAAGTCCACTCTCAAAAAGCTGATAGGCTTTTTTCTTACTCTGCCCATCAATGGTGTTGTCGCTGTAGGTAAACCAATCGAGAAAGTCATTAGCACGATTGTTGGGGTAGTTCTTTGCCAACAATACAACATTCTCACTATTAAGAACATCTGCCACGCGTAACTTCCCATCAGGAGCTTCAAACTTGAAGCCGTGAGTGGCACTCACGAGTTCAACATCTTTTTGCTTCAACTTCTTTTTAAGCCATCGCCAATAGTTACCTGCTTTAGTATAGTCCGGTTCATTGTTAATGGCACGAACAATATCTGTTGCTGAAAACCACCAACAATTACTTTCTTCATCCCATACGGCACGTACTTCACGGTCGTTGAAAAAACGAATAGATTTTTTATGCTCTACCATAATAAAGTTACTCATTTGGGGTGTTAATCAATTCCTTTGGATTAACCTGCAAGATCTCTGCTATCTGAAATAGCAATTCTAGGCTTGGCTGTCGACGATTGCAAACGTAGGAGTTTACAATAGTGAAACTCTTACCGAGTTTCTCTGCAAGCCATGTTTGCTTAATCCCTTTCTCGATAAGCACCTCTTTAATTCTATTAGTTGGACTCTCCATAAATATTATATGATTATTTGCAAATATAGTAAATTTTCTTGTATAAGAAACTTATTAAGAGGGGAAATTTCCCCTCTTAATAAAGTTTATGTGTTCAACACTATTTGCTTTTCTTATTTTGCAGGTTATTCTGCATCAAACTATCTGCCTTTTGCTTCAATTCCATGTCGTAATCATCTGCTTTTTCCTTGATTAGTTTGATAATCTTTTCATTGCGATGAATGTCAAATACATCGTTAAGCCATAGGATTTCCTTTGGACTACATACTCGCCAAACTCTGATGATACGGAACTTCAAGGCATCATCCTTGTATTGTTGTTTGCTTCGCCATAGGAAGTAGTTACCGACCAAAGAAACAAGACAAAGGAAAGATACTGCCACTACTATAGTAAAGACTTTCGATGACTTGATGTCAAAGCTGTGTCTACGAATATGTTCCTGCGGTTGTGGATGCTCTTTCTGCTCCTGCCACTCGTGCAGCATGGTCAAGACACTTGCCACCAATTTGTCTATGGATTTAGCCTCCTCGTCCTTGATGCGCTTTTGCACATCAATGTACTTGTTAAGAACGGCTTTTGTACGCAATTCGTACTGATTGAGTAATTCCTGTTCTTGCTGGTCGTCATTTTGCACAGATGTAGAGGGGACGGGGAAAGAGGCAGAGTTGTTCTCCTTTTCTTTCAGCTCTTTCAGTTCCCTGTAAATTGTCTCCAGCTTGTTCTTGATTTCCTCAAAGAGGACAAATGTATTATTATCTGCCATAGTTATAAATGTATTTTACGTTTTTTCTTTTTCTTCTTTTTGTCGAGCGTATTGTAAACCTCTGTAGGGACAGTACCATGAGTCTGGAACAATCCTAATCCTTCTTCTATGAGTTCATTGGCAAGTTCACTCGTAGCTTCTACAATGTTAGACATAAGGTTTACTGATCCTTGCATCTGCTGTTCGTGTTCCCTATCATTCTGTTGCAGGGCAAAGTCAATCTTGGAATAGCTGAAACTCCTGTCCACCTTCGAGCCATTGAAATGATAACCGTTCTTTCCAAAGATGATACCCTGAACATCCTGTGAGTTACCTTTATACTTAAAACGGACATCTACATCTTGTTCCTTCAAGTGAGTAAGTAGGGCTTTCCAATTTCTGCACCTAGGTATTTCTGCTTTCAATGCCTGATAGATTTCATATTTGGTCTTGTCAGGTTCTTTCAGACGGTATTCCTTGACATTCTCCTTACCACCGGCAAAGTATAAACCATATTTGGCAGTCAGTTCCTTGCAAATCCTCTCACTTCTGAATTGGTCGTTACGGTCAGAAATAGTTTTGCCGTTATTATCTATCCGATTGAAAGCGATATGAACGTGCGGATGTTCCTTGTCGAAATGGCGACCGATGATGTACTGTGTATCTTTTATTCCCATCTTCTCCATGTACTCACGAGCCACTTTCGCTATCCATTCATTGCTGAGTTTGGAAGAGTCCTGTGCGGAGAAACTCAAGGAGATATGTCCGACAACCTTACTTACTCGTGGATTCAGTTCCGTTTGGTCGATGAAACTCTGAATGATGTGGCTAACTCCATCTGTTCTCACACCCGAATTATCGATGAGTTCCGTTCCTTTCTTCGGGTCAAGGATGTAATTGATGACACCCTTGAAGCCCGAACCTTTCATTATCTTGGCGATCATCTTCGTATCAGGTTTAGGATTTTGTCAATCTTGCCAATGACGATTTTGTGGAAAGGAGCAACGGCATGAAACCCCTCCGCATTGGCACGATGAGCCAACTGGTTGAGATTGTTTGCCATGCCACACAGCTTACGGATAAAGTCTGCTTGCTCTACGGTCAGTCGTTCTATGACATTTCCTTTCTCAAGAACTTTTCTTACAAACTCACTCATGGATATTCCTGCGCTTTTGGCTTTACCTTTGAGCGTGTAGTAATCCTCTGTGGTAAGCTTTACAGTGATGCGGTATTTCTTCTTCTCGGCTGCGCCTTTGGTCGGGCGACCGCCTTTGTTGTATTCTGATTTAGTCATATTTGTTTCTTTAATTTGTTTTGATGAAGACCGACGGGATAATCCTCTGCGCCGAGTGGCAGGAGGTGGAGCAAGTGGTTTTGGTATGCCCAAAACATAAACTTGCTCCCCGAAAAATATATCATACCCAGCAATTCCTGTAATCATAGCTTGATCCCTTTGGATTTCTTGATTTCAGCTTTCTCTGAATGCTTGGATTCTGCACACAGATACTCGTTCAAGTCCTTAAAGTTTTGATAAATAGAAGAGCAATCTTGGATACGTAATCCATCCTCTATGAGTTTGTTTAAAGCTGTTCTTCCTCCTTCATCGTTATCTAAATACGAACATACCAAACTGTGTTTTGAAAGGAAAATTTTTGACTTCCTGATATTACTTATAGAATTTAGAATTAATGCGGATTTTTCCTCTTCCTCTGGGATCATTGTAAGCAAGCTGAGATAATCCATAAAGCCTTCAAATAGATTGATTCGTTCTGAAGGGGTTGGGATGTACGATACATCAGAAGGAGGCAAACACCCTTTGAAATATGGATTGCGCAACGCATACCCATAAGAATTGTTCGGAAAGCCTATTGCATAAAATTTCTTATCAGCGATTCTATAATGGATTTCCTTACAATACTTTTTAGCAATATTCAGATTGATTCTTCTTTGGGTGAAATATTCAATGAGATTCGGATGGCATAGCTTGGTAGAACCGATAACCTCTATCCGTGATTGGCTTAAATTTTTTGTTTCGTTATTACCTATGGAGAATCTTGGCTGGATATTTGGTTTACCATTAAAAGTATCTATTGCCTGTACTAGACTACATTTATGTAATCTCATAACTAAATCTATAAGACTTCCACCTTCATTAAGGGCAAAATCATACCATAGATTTTTATTATAATCTACTTTGAAACTTGGAATATGCTCGTTTCTAAACGGACTTTTATACATTCCATAATAGCCATAATCCTTAACAGGATATATAGCCATATTGCCTAAGTAATCCTTAATTGATATTGCTTTAATTTCATCTATTGTCATACTTATAACTTTTAAGTTTGTTGGTTACTACAAGGTTATATTATTGTAAGTTGTTGACAGTGAAAGAAAAACATGTAGTAGTCATTTATTTTGTAGTAATTTCCTTACACATATATAAATTGTTGGTAGTAATAGGTAGTAAATCCCTTTTTTGCTGATTACTACAACCTAATCTTTTTTCTTTCAATGCTTTATCTCTCTTTGTAGTAAAGTAGTATTAATAATTAGTATTGTAACTTTGAATAAAGGGATTGGGAGCAATCTTGCGTATGTGATACACATACATTGGGTTGCCACCGATTCTTTTGGACTTTCTCAAGAAACCTGCCTTTTTCAAGGCTTCGCCCATTCTCCTCTCACTTAGATTAAGTGTAGTATAAGCTCGTAAATAATTCAAGATTTCTGATGTTGTCATATAGCTTTCTTCTGTTACTGCTGGCTTTTCCATGCCTTTAAGAAGCATTTCATATTCAATAGTCTGTACTTGGAAACCTTCGCTTTCATGATGTAACTCTGCAATTTCCTCTTCGTTGAACCAGTAGTGATACCCAGACCTCCATAGTTCTACAGCTTCAGAATAGACTCTATTCATATCAATTTCCTTTGCTGAATTAATATCAATACTTTCTACCTCAAATGGAAGAAAGCGACGGCTTCCCGTCGGATCTGTCAGAAAGTCGTTGCCATTAACTGATGCCATAAAACTTGCCAAATGCGGATATTCCTCAATATAAGTGTCGTATGGTCTTCTATATTTTACTCTTGGTGTTGTTATAAGGTTTTTCAACTCATTCTCGTCTCTTTTATTTAGAGCCTTTAACTGGTCGTCAATATTGATAAAGAGGTACTCGGCAATCAGTGTCTGTACGTCTTTCCCCTGTGGGTCTATCTTGCCTGTGAATAAATATCCTTTCAATTTCTCTGGACATAGTAAATCAAGGAATGTTGTTTTGAACTTTCCTTGCTCTCCAGTAAGTACCAAACAGGTGTGATTTCGACATTGTAAATCATCCATCGCATTAGCCACAACAGCAACAAGCCATTTTACAAAATAATGCTGCCATTTATTTGGATTCTTCACAGATACACAGTTTGCTAACTTGATGATTTCAGACTCATCTTCTCCTTCAGGTTTAGGCAGGCTAAGCAAGAACTCATGGATAGGATTGACTTTGCTACAAAAATCACTTTCCAATATCGCACGAATATTGTCAGAGGGAGTATATATCCCCAATGAACCATCTACTAAACGGCGCATAGAATTAATGTCATATTTAGTGAGAGGAGCAAACGGTATGTTCTCTCCTTGTGGTCTGAACTCCGTTCTACTTTTCACCGTGTTAAAGCGAAAAGCATATTGCTCTTTCAAGAATTGTTCTATACGTTCATTCTTGGATTTCTTTGTACTTGTTTCTGTTTTTTCCTTCTTCATAATATGTGATTTTATAAAAGGGAAGAATCAGAATGCTTCTCAAAGATAAAGGCTTTCGCTTCCTCATTGATTTCAGCAACGGTCTTTTTCTTACCGCCTTCAATCCATGCCAATAATTCGTCTTCGAAAAAGTAGAGATGCTTACCATTCTTATAGCAAGGTAGTAAGCGTTTGCGTACTAAGGTATAAACTGTGGGCTTAGCTTTCCCTATAAGTTTACACGCGTCGTCTATTCCAATAGGAATGCGTTTAGGAGGAGCAACAGGTGTTTGCCCTTTACATACTAAGTGTTTAATTTCAGCAACTTCGCTGACTAAATGAGCAACTGCCTTTGGCAAGTTCTCAAAAGTGATTTCGTTTTGTACCATAATAATTGTTGTTGATTTTACGGTGCAAATGAAAAAAGTGTTTCCTCTGTGTCCAAAGACACAGAAGAAACACTCCAAAAACACAATAGGATAGTGTGTTATTCTGTTATTTGATGGTCTGAAAGGTTTTGGACAATGGGAATAATGCCTTTTTTTTCATCATCACGAAGATGGCTTTTTATACTTCCTATTTCCATCTCTTTGAATGTGATGGCAAATACTTTTTTAAGGAACAGTGATATTTCATCTTGTTTGCCAACCCTAAAATGGTTCCATATATTCCAACCAAAATGGAATAAGTCTAAAGCAACTAACCCTTTGATATTTATCGGTTCTACTTGTGATAGTGGGAGCTTGGCAGAGTATAACTCTATATACTTACAAAGCCTGAGCAGGTCTTTATCAGAAACATACGGTGCGAACCGCTGCTGAGTATATTGAATGGCTATAGCACGTTTATCCAGCTCTTTCTGGTTTATTATCTTTTGTTGCTGTTGACGAATAGAGTCAATGTCTATTGAATGCTGATGTTGTATGGAAGAAGATTTGTTAGTACTTTCTATTGTTTGTCCAGTCTCAATCTTAGATACATTATCATTTGTTTCCTCTTCTTGTTTCTTTGGAAAGAAGAACTTAACTAATGCCGTAAATAGCCCCTCAACCAAAATAGACAATATTGAATAAATAATAATGCCTAAAGCGACAACACTCCAAAATATAATATGTGCCGTAAAGTCATCTGCACCTAAACGTATGGCAAGCATTCTTGCGAATAAAGCAATAATGACACAAACAACAAGAACGGACAAATATACTACGATATGTTCAAAATATTTGGTGTTCATTTTATTTTATCGAATTAAGTTTTATCATTTTCAATATCTATTTGAATGGCATTGGCTGCTTTGTTTTTCTTTTCGTCGACCACTTTCGCATATACCTGTGTTGTTTTTACGTTGGTGTGCCCCAACATTTTACTTACGGTGTAGATGTCTGTTCCGTTTGCAAGTTGTAGGGTTGCAAATGTGTGTCGAAAGCAATGAAAGCTGAGATGCTTGTGGATGCCAGCCTTCTCTATCCAAGATCTTAGTGGACGAGAAATCCAAGAAGGATTTGGGAGTCCTTCAAAAACGAGTTGCTCTGGCTGTCTTGGCTCTCCACAAAGTTTAAAAGCCTGTTCCGAGATGGGCATATACTCCACACCTTTTGTTTTTTTCTGAGTGAAGAGAAGTTTGGCTTGGTCTGCTTCTATGGCTATTTCATTCCATTTTAACTTTTGAATATCACAGTGTCTTAATCCAGTCAAGGCAGAGAATAGTGCAGCTCGTTTAAGTACATCACGTTCACATGGAGTATTGGCTAACTTATTCAATTCATCAAGCGTTAAGTATTCTCTACGGGATTCTTGTTCCTGTATGCCTTTGATTTTTGCAGATAAATCTATAGTCAAATATCCATCTATGAATGCTTGTTTGAGTGCAGCTTTAAAAATAGAGAAATATGTGGATGCCGTATTTCGTGATATTGTTCCTTTTTTGCTTCCACCACAAGGAGCTGACAACAAGAAAAACTTAAAATCTTCAGCTAAGCGGTTATCTATTTGTGAAAAGAGAAGAGTATCACCTGCAAACATTTTCAATAAAATATGAACTCTAGCCCAGTTGGTTTGAATTGAAACAGAACTATTGCGATGTCTTTTGTCAGCCACCTTATCAAAATACTTAATGAAATTCTGTTGTAAACGCTCTTTTTGTTCTGCCTGTGCTATTTCTGTATCGCTATATAAGCTGGCATTGTCATACTCTCGTTGTCTAAGTTTTCTAACACTATCTGCATAGATACACGATTCTTGGTCTATTTCGCTTTTGCACAAGATAATCCCATTCAAATCACGTTTAGGCTTGAATGATTGATTAGCTTCCGTTTTTCGAGCAGTTCTGCTTTTATCCCAAATAGGAGTGGTAATCGTTCGGTTAAGATATTCACGCACTCTTTGTGGAGTCGCTTTGCCAGCTACTCTTACCGGGTAGCTTTCTATATATAGGTACCACTCTTTGCGATAAGCACTTTTGCGCAGCCGTACTGTTGCTTTCGTATTGTCAAGTTCCTTTCTCATTATATGGTGGGTTAGTGATTATACAGATTATCTATTTCTGATTTTGGAGCATAGACATAATTACCTATCTGTCTTGTAGGAATAGAGTATTTGCGTATATGCAGATATACGGTACTATCATTGATTCCAAATTTCTTGGATATTTCTCCGATAGTATAGCAGTCTTCAGGTTCAAGCCTGTAAGTCTTCACGTCTTTTGACTTATGCTTTTCTTTCTCATTATATGGACGCAGACTAAAGCGTTCTTGTAAATCTGCTTTACAAATCCGCGTCATTCTTTGTCCGAGATTATAATAACGGACTTCCTTTTTTCTAATCAAACGATATAAAGTATCACGACCAATATCAAACAGGGCTGATGCATCGGCAATGGAAAGATAAGGCTGGTCCTTAGGAACTCTTGCAGCTTTTTCTCTTTTCAATGCTTCCAACTGTTCTTCTTTTTTCCGTTGCCTATATGCTGTTTGAGAACAGGCTTTAGAGCAGTATTTTGAGGTAAGGGTTTTTGCAGTGAAAATCTTACCGCAAATCTCACATTTTCGCTCTATTTGAAATTTTGCACTTGGCATATTATTTGTATCTAATTGATAATCAATTCTATTCTTGAATTAAGTAGCACTTTATCTCCCATTAAGTCGCGGCACAAATATGGTACAAATATAAGCATAAAATCGATTAAAAACAAGCAAAATTAAATATTATTAGAAAATAAAAATCCCAGTAACTTATTATGTTACTGGGATTTGCTTATTTTTAGTTAGCGTTTTTTAGCACTTTTACTTCACCTCCTCAAAGTCTGCATCCTGGATGGTATCATCCTGCTTTGGGCCCTGCTGGCTCTGCTGACCTGCATCTGCGCCCGGCTGAGGACCGGCCTGGCCTGCACCCTGATACATCTGCTGCGATGCTGCCTGCATCACGGTATTGAGGTTGTTGATGGCAGAGTCGATTGCTGCAACGTCGGCTGCCTTGTGAGCATCCTTGAGCTGCTGGAGGGCCTGCTCAATGCCCGGCTTCTTGTCGGCCGGAATCTTGTCGCCGTTGTCCTTGAGGAAATTCTCGGTGGTGAAGATCATTGAGTCGGCCTGGTTCAGCTTGTCAATCTTCTCACGCTCGGCCTTGTCGGCTGCTGCATTCTGCTCGGCCTCAGCCTTCATGCGCTGAATCTCCTCATCGCTCAGACCGCTGGAAGCCTCAATGCGGATGCTCTGTTCCTTGCCCGTTGCCTTGTCCTTGGCTGACACGCTGAGGATACCGTTGGCATCAATGTCGAAGGTCACCTCAATCTGTGGGACACCACGACGTGCCGGAGCAATTCCGGTGAGGTTGAACTGGCCGATAGACTTGTTCTGCGCAGCCATCGGACGCTCGCCCTGAAGCACGTGGATGGTCACCTCTGTCTGGTTGTCGGCTGCCGTTGAGAACACCTCGCTCTTCTTGCAGGGGATAGTGGAGTTGGCATCAATGAGCTTTGTCATCACACCACCCATCGTCTCAATACCGAGGGTCAGCGGAGTAACGTCGAGCAATACGATGTCGCCCACACCACTCTCCTTGTTGAGGATGGCACCCTGGATGGCTGCACCAACGGCTACCACCTCATCAGGGTTCACACCCTTTGAAGGCTCCTTGCCGAAGTAGTTCTTCACGAGTGTCTGAACTGCCGGGATACGGCTTGAGCCACCCACGAGGATTACCTCGTCAATATCAGATGTGGAGAGCTTTGCGTCACGGATGGCATTCTGGCAAGGAACGAGACAAGCCTGGATGAGGTTGTGTGCCAGCTGCTCAAACTGCGCACGGGTCAGTGTCTTCACCAGGTGCTTTGGCACACCGCCCTCAGCGGTGATGTAAGGCAGGTTGATCTCGGTGGAAGAAGAGCTTGACAGCTCAATCTTAGCTTTCTCGGCAGCCTCCTTCAGACGCTGCATGGCCATTGGATCCTTGGTCAGGTCGATGCCCTCATCAGCCTTGAAGCCGTTGGCAAGCCAGTCAATGATCACCTGGTCGAAGTCGTCACCGCCGAGGTGGGTATCACCATTGGTTGACAGCACCTCGAACACACCGCCACCGAACTCAAGGATGGAAATATCGAACGTACCACCACCGAGGTCGAACACGGCAATCTTCATATCCTTGTTTGCCTTGTCAACACCATAGGCCAGCGCGGCAGCTGTAGGCTCGTTCACGATGCGCTGGACGTTCAGACCGGCAATCTGACCAGCCTCCTTGGTTGCCTGGCGCTGTGAGTCGGAGAAGTAAGCCGGAACGGTAATGACAGCATCGGTCACCTCCTGGCCGAGATAGTCCTCAGCGGTCTTCTTCATCTTCTGCAGCACCATAGCTGAGATTTCCTGCGGGGTATACTTGCGGTCGTCAATCTGCACGCGTGGGTAGCCTCCCTCGTTTACGACTGTGAACGGTACGCGGTCAACCTCCTTCTTGCTCTGGTCGTAAGTCTCGCCCATGAAACGCTTGATGGAGTAGATGGTCTTCTGTGGGTTGGTAATGGCCTGACGCTTGGCAGGATCGCCCACCTTACGCTCGCCTCCCTCAACGAAGCCGACAACTGACGGTGTCGTGCGCTTGCCCTCGCTGTTGGCGATTACCACAGGCTCATTGCCTTCAAAAACGGAAACACATGAGTTTGTTGTTCCTAAGTCGATTCCAATAATCTTTCCCATAATTGTATATTCTATTTTTTATTATTATTTTCCTGTTTCGTGTACGACTGTCCAAGACCGCCAACGTCCAGCCGGGCTCAATCGCACGCTGAGACTTAGACAAATGGCATGCCAAGGAAAGAGAACTGACAGAATGGCAGAAAAGAAACAGGAAACGGCTGCTTTCCTGATGGAGGCAGCCGTTTCCTGTCATTCCCACTGGCAGGAGCCGCAGGATACTTCACATGAAGTACTGGAGTATTGCAGCCGAAGTACCGGACTACTTTACGTGAAGTATTCCACTACTTCGGCATCAGGTACTGGCCCATTGGCGGGCACTAAGCCACCGAAGGGGCAGCCTTAGGCCGTCTGAAGCGCATGAACAGATAGACAAGAAAGGAGATGCCACGGAACGTAAGCTCAACAGCCATAGCAAACCAGACACCACGCAGGCCGTAACGGGACGCAAGGGCATAAGCCAAGGTGAGGCGGACCAGCCACATGCTGCCCAGGTTGATGAAGGAAGGGCGGAGCGTGTCGCCAGCTCCCAGGCAGACACTGTAGGAGACGATGGCCGCAGCGAAGAACGGCTCGGCAAATGCCTCTATGCGCAGGACGGCCGTACCCAGCTCACGGATCTCAGTCACGGGTGAGAGGATGCCTATCATCTCCGGCGCGAAGACATACATCACGATGCCCATCAGTGCCATCACCACCATACCTGAGAGGACCGTCATGCGGGCGAAGCTCCAGCACAGCTCGCGCCTGCCGGCCCCCACGCTCTGCCCCACCAGAGTGGTTGCCGCCTCGCCGATACCGAAGCCGGGCATGTAGCAGAGGCTCTCCGCCGTGATGGCAAAGGAATGGGCGGCAATGGAGAAGTTGCCCAGCGGTGCGACAATCATCGTAGAGACGAGCTGCGCACCATTCATGAGCAGGTACTGCAAGGCCATCGGCGCACCAATCTTCAGCGCATTCCATATATACCGCCAGCGCCAGACGAAGCGGACGGCATCCTGCCGCCATGCCAGGATGCTGCTGCGGAAGACGGCGAAGTAAACCAGCGGCAGGGCTGCCGAGACGTAAGCCAGCAACGTGCCGATGGCCGCACCCGACACACCAAGTCCGAAGCCAGGCATGGTGAACTGGAGACCTGCTACAGATAAGGTACGCGTGGGGAAGATGAACAGAAAATTGAAGATCACATCGAAGAAGCACATCAGCACGGCGATGAGGCTGGGGTGGCGCATGTCACCGGAGACCTTCAGCATAGAGGCCGACAGCGTCTCAACGAGATGGACGGGGGCTGCGAAGGAGAAGATGATGAAATAAAGCATCGCGTCATGCTGAATGTCGGCACCGCCACCCAGCCACCCTGGCAGATAGGGGGCTATGAGCAATGCCACCAGCATGAGCAGGAAGGAGAAGGCAAGTCCAAAGACGTAGCCGTGCCGCATCAGCGACCGTGCCTGCGCAAAGTCGTTGGCCCCGATGAAATGGGCTGCCTGAACGGAGAATCCCATGGAAGCCGCGCTCACCAGTGAGCCGAACAGCCACGTGGCAGGCTCCACAAGGCCGATGGCGGCCGAGGCCTCAGCACCGAGCGAGCCCACCATTGAGGCATCAATATAGAACATCATAACCGTGGTGACCTGCGCGAGGATGGAGGGGATGCTCAACTGGACGATGAGGTTGAGCTTCTCGCCCATCGTGATCTCCTCTCCACCACGAATCTTGGCAAGGAGCGCATCGGATATGGATTTGCTGAATATCATAAAAGCATCTAAACTGAAAAAGGACAAAAAGGGGACATACGCTCCCGTACATCCGCTCCTTTTTTCAGGCGGACTGACGGGGACGTGTGTCCCTGATGGTAATTATCTTCCCTGCCAGCCCGCCATGTGCCACCAACCTGCGAGGCTGAGACCGGAGAGAGCTGACAACTTCCCTCCTGCTAATCGGAGAGTCGCCTTCCCGCTCTGGCAAAGTCGGCCAGCCGAAGGTCGAATATAAGGGTGGAGTAAGCCTGCACGCTTCCCTTCGCTGTGGCACCATAGCCTAACTGGTAAGGCACGTAGACCGTCCAGTGGTCACCCTTGTGCATCTGCTGCAGGGCTGTGGAAAAGCCATCAACTACACCGCCTGCATACAAATGTGCAGGACGTGAGATGGCCGCATTGAAGGTGTCGCCTGCCCATGAGGTGTCAAAAATAAGCCCGGCAGTGTAAGTTGCTGACGGGATCATGCGTCCCTGGTAATGCACGGCGACTGAATCGGAGTAGAGCGGGCTTTTGGTTCCGGTGCCGGACTCCTCGACATGCACGATGACATAGTTCTCAGGACGGTAGCTGATGGCTGCCCCTGACGGACTGGACTGGTTCTGGAACGTATAGTTCAGAATCATCTTCCACGAATTGTCGCCGGAGGCAATCTTCTGCTGGGTGGTCTTGTAGAGACTGGACCAGTAGGTGTCGTTGGCCGACTGCCAGTTGGCAAACTCCTCCACGGTGTCCTTATCCTCCGAGCAGGAGGACAGGATGCCCGAAGAGAGCAGCAGGCCGCTAAGGCTGAGGATGCCCGCGGCACGGTGAAGGACAAACTTTATCTTTTCTGTCATAGCCTTTGTGACCTCACAACGATTAGTCAATATCAATCTTCTTAAGGAGGGAAGTGATGGAGACACGGTCCTCGATAATCTCACGCAGCTTCTCAACCGGCACACGCTCCTGCTTCATTGAGTCACGGTAACGCAGGGTGACGGTGTTGTCATTCAGCGTGTCGCCGTCAACGGTGACGCAGAACGGGGTGCCGATGGCATCCTGGCGGCGGTAACGCTTGCCGATGGAGTCCTTGGCCTCCATGTGGGTGTTGAAGTGGAACTTCAGACTGTTCACAATCTCCTGTGCCTTCTCCGGCAGACCGTCCTTGTTCACCAGCGGCAGCACGGCGCACTTGACCGGTGCCAGTGGCTCGGGCAGCTTCAGGACAACACGGCTGGAACCGTTCTCCAGCTGCTCCTCAGTGTAGCTGTGGCACATGACGGAGAGGAACATACGGTCGACACCAATTGAGGTCTCAACGTCATACGGCGTGTAGTTCTCGTTCAGTTCCGGATCGAAGTACTTGATCTGACGGCCGGAGAACTTCTCATGCTGGGCAAGGTCGAAGTTGGTGCGGGAGTGGATGCCCTCAACCTCCTTGAATCCGAACGGCATGTGGAACTCAATGTCAGTGGCGGCATTGGCATAGTGGGCCAGCTTCTCATGGTCATGGAAGCGGTAGTTCTCATCACCCATGCCCAAGGCCTCATGCCATGCCAGGCGGTGTTTCTTCCAGTATTCAAACCACTTCATCTCAGTGCCTGGCTGGCAGAAGAACTGCATCTCCATCTGCTCGAACTCACGCATACGGAAGACGAACTGACGGGCAACAATCTCATTGCGGAATGCCTTGCCTATCTGACAGATACCGAACGGCAGCTTCATGCGCCCGGTCTTCTGCACGTTGAGGAAGTTGACAAAGATGCCCTGGGCCGTCTCCGGACGCAGATAGATCTTACTTGCCGCATCAGCCGAGGC
Source organism: Prevotella sp. (assembly GCA_024688365.1). Classification (GTDB taxonomy): domain Bacteria; phylum Bacteroidota; class Bacteroidia; order Bacteroidales; family Bacteroidaceae; genus Prevotella. The sequence goes on along the minus strand of JAILEG010000041.1, from coordinate 61,116 downwards.
TCCCATCTCGGTGGAGAACATGAGATTGAACTGGCGCACGTCCGTCCAGTTCTTCGTTCCGCTGATCGGGTCGACAATCTCCTCATCAATAATGATCTGCTTCAGTGCCTCCAGGTCAGGCCCCTGCATGGCCTCAGTGTAACGGGCATGCAGCGCGTCACGCTTTTTCTGGTTCTCCAGGACACGTGGGTTGGTCTCACGGAACTTAGCCTCATCGAAAGCGTCACCGAACTTCTTGGCAGCCTTGGCAACCTCCTTCTCAACCTTCTCCTCGTACTTGCCTATCTGATCCTCAATGAGGTTGTCGGCGCGGTAGCGTTTCTTTGAGTCACGGTTGTCAATCAGAGGGTCATTGAAAGCGTCAACATGCCCGCTCGCCTTCCACACCGTGGGGTGCATGAAGATGGAAGCGTCGATACCGACGATGTTGCTGTGCAGCAGCACCATTGACTGCCACCAGTACTGCTTGATATTGTTCTTCAGCTCAACACCGTTCTGACCGTAGTCGTAAACCGCTGCGAGACCATCATAGATATCACTACTTGGGAAGACAAAGCCATACTCCTTGCAGTGGCTCACAATCTTCTTGAAAACATCCTCTTGTGCCATAATATTCCTTTTATTTCTTAATTTTTGTCGCAAAGTTACTGCTTTTTGGTCGAATAAGGACAGGATTATCGTGAAAGTTTATAAAATAGGGAAGCACTTGGATTTGCCGGTATGCTTTTTTTTTCGTACATTTGCAGTCATCTGAAGCTTATATGCCTAAGCGATTAACATGAACGAAGACAATATGGATGACGAAATAAAAGACATGGATACGCTCGCTCCCGAAGATGAGACACAGGAACAGGACACCCATTCCGACTACAAGCCTGCCGACAGGTTTGATGCCTCAGCCGTACATCACCTTTCGGGAATGTACAAGAACTGGTTTCTGGATTATGCCAGCTACGTAATCCTGGAACGTGCCGTGCCGCACATCGAGGACGGACTGAAGCCTGTGCAGCGGCGCATACTCCACTCCATGAAACGAATGGACGACGGACGCTACAACAAGGTGGCCAACATCGTGGGGCATACCATGCAGTTCCATCCTCATGGCGATGCCTCCATCGGCGATGCACTGGTGCAGCTGGGACAGAAGGACCTGCTCATCGACACGCAGGGAAACTGGGGAAACATCCTCACCGGCGACCGTGCAGCCGCACCACGATACATTGAGGCACGATTGTCAAAGTTTGCCTTGGAAACCGTCTTCAACCCAAAGACCACCGAGTGGCAGCTTTCCTATGACGGACGGAACAAGGAGCCTATCACCCTTCCGGTGAAGTTCCCCCTGCTGCTGGCACAGGGAGCTGAGGGTATAGCCGTCGGACTGTCATCCAAGATCCTTCCCCATAACCTCAACGACATCTGCGATGCCGCCATCAAGTACATGCGGGGCGAGGAATTCCACCTCTTCCCCGACTTCCCCACGGGCGGCAGCATTGACGTGTCGAAGTACAATGATGGGCAGCGGGGTGGTGTCTTGAAGGTGCGTGCGAAGGTTGAGAAACTCGACAACAAGACACTCGTCATCCGTGAGGTGCCTTACACCAAGACTGCCAGTACCCTCCAGGAGTCAATCACCAAAGCCGTTGAGAAAGGCAAGCTGAAGATCCGCAAGGTAGAGGATATGACCGCATCGGAGGTGGAGATACAGTTGCACCTCACCCCGGGCACGTCAAGCGACAAGACCATCGATGCCCTCTATGCCTTCACCGACTGTGAGATAAACATATCGCCCAACTGCTGCGTCATCGAGGACAACAAGCCACAGTTCCTCACCGTCTCTGACGTGCTGCGCAACTCGGCCGAGCATACCAGGCAACTGCTGAAGCTGGAGCTGGAAATCCGTAAGCATGAGCTGGAGGAGCAGCTCTTCTACAACTCGCTGGAAAGGATTTTCATCGAAGACCGCATCTACAAGGAACGCAAGTTTGAGACGGCAAAGAACCTTGACGAGGTTGTTGCCTTCGTCGATTCCAAGCTGGAACCCTACAAGAAGACCTTTATCCGCGAGGTGACGCGCGATGACATCATCCGCCTGCTGGAAATCAAGATGCAGCGCATACTGAAGTTCAACAAGGACAAGGCTGACGAGCTGATTCAGAAAATCAAGGCTGAGATAGCCGAGATTGACAAGGACCTCAGCGAGATGGTGCGCGTCACCATCGAGTGGTTCACCCACCTGAAGGAGAAATACGGCAAGGACCATCCACGCCACACCGAGATAAAGAGCTTTGACACCATCATTGCCGCCAAGGTGGTGGATGCCAACGAGAAGCTGTACATCGACCGTCAGGCTGGCTTCATCGGCACAGGACTGAAGAAAGCCGAGTTCGTGCAGAACTGTTCTGACCTTGATGACGTCATCATCTTCTACAAGGATGGAAAATACAAGGTCATCCGCATTGCCGACAAGGTATTCGTGGGCAAGGGTGTGCTGCATGTACAGGTTTTCAAGAAGAACTACAAGCGCACCATCTACAACGTTGTCTACCGCGATGGGCGGAGCGGACCTTATTACATCAAGCGGTTCAACGTGACATCCATCACCCGTGACAAGGACTACGATGTGACATTGGGCACGCCTGGGTCAAAAATCAACTATTTCACGGCCAACCCCAATGGGGAGGCCGAGCTCATCAAGATCACCCTCGACCCGAACCCAGACAAGAAAAAGCAGAACATATTCCTGGAGCGTGACTTCTCTGACATCCTCATCAAGGGACGCTCGGCCAAGGGCAACCTGCTCACGAGGGAGAGCATACACCGCATCTCCCTCAAGAGCCACGGACACTCCACGCTCGGCGGGCGGAAGGTGTGGTTCGACCCCGATGTCAACCGTATCAACTACGAGGAGCATGGAAGGTTCCTCGGCGAGTTCTCCGACAGGGACAGCATCCTCGTCATCCTCACCAATGGCGACTTCTACATCACCAACTTCGATGCAGCCAACCACTATGAGGACAACATTCTCCGCATTGAGAAGTTCGATGCTGACAAACCGTGGACAGCCATCGTCTACGATGCCGACAACCAGGGGTACCCTTACCTGAAGCGGTTCCAGATGGAGGCAACCAAACGCCACCAGAACTTCATTGGCGAGAATGTCAACTCACAGCTCGTCCTGCTGACTGATGTTGCGTTCCCACGTGTCTTGGTAACCTATGGTGGTGCCGATGCCTCCCGTGGAACAGAGGAGGTTGATGCCGAGCAGTTCGTAGGTGTCAAAGGCTTCAAGGCGAAAGGCAAACGGCTCACAACGTGGAAGGTGGCCAAGATTGAGGAGCTGGAGCCAACCCGCTTCCCCGAAGAGGACAAGCCGGCTGAGGATGACGCTGACACAGCTGAGACAGACGGACAGGGGGAAGAACCGGAAACTACCCATGCCGAGGAGAATCTTGACCCCGATGCCGGCAAGTCGCAGCAGCAGGTCATTGACGAGATAACCGGACAACTCAGCCTGTTCCCTGAAGAGTAAGCCCATGAGCCACAGACTGTCACTGCCCAACGGACTCCTCCTGGCTGCATGCCTCTTGCTGACAGCAATGACCGCAGGACATGCTCAGGACACGCTGCGCACCGGCAAGGTTATCACCAATGCGCAGGCAATCGGAATTGGAACCGTCAACATTCTCGATACCTATCTTTCACCCGAGGAATACCGGGGGACAGAGCTACGTTACATCTCCCATTCCGTCCGTGACAACGGCAGCCGACTCTCCCGTGAGCTGGTCCACCAGGCCCATCTTGCCCTGGCCCACAACAGGGCTGACAACAACAACGAGATTGGTGGGGCCTACAACTTCCAGTATAACTGGCAGTATGCACTCGGAGAATGGGCCATCGGCAGAGGCGAGCTGCTGCTGAAGGCTGGAGGAGGCATTGATGCCAACCTCGGCTTTCTCTACAACACCCGCAACTCCAACAATCCCGCACAGGCCTATGCGCAACTGAACATTGCACCAACTGTCGTTGCCGCCTATCGCTTCCGCTTGCGCCATTACCCGATGCTGCTGCGATATGAGGCACAGGCTCCCCTGATGGGCATCATGTTCTCCCCAAATTACGGGCAAAGTTACTATGAGATATTCTCGAAAGGCAACTATGACCACAATGTGATCCTGACCACCCCCTTCTCCACTCCCTCGCTCCGGCAGATGCTGACGGTGGACTTCACCCTCCACCACACCACACTCCGCATCGGTTATCTTGGCGACTACCAGCAGGCAAAGGCCAACGGACTGCGCCAGCATGCGTGGAGCCATCTGCTGGTTGTGGGTATCGTACGTAAATTCTCCATCAACAAGATTCTGCCATGAGAATATTCCACACCGTCTCCTCCCGCATCTTTGGCCTGTGCCTGCTCTTTGCCATGCTCACCAGTGTCACCGGATGTGTCACCAACGATGAGTATGCCGACAACCCGCAAGGCAACTTCGAGGCCCTGTGGGCAATCCTGGACGAGCATTACTGCTTCTTCACACAGAAAGGAATCGACTGGCAGGAGATACATGACCGCTATGCCCGACAGTTTGACGCATCCATGACGCAAAGCCAGCAGTTCGAGGTGATGACCAACATGCTCTCCGAACTGAAAGACGGGCACGTCAACCTCTATACATCTTTCAATATAGGCCGCTATTGGGCATGGCATGAGGCTTACCCACAGAACTTCTCTGACTCCCTGGAGCGCAAGTACCTCAAGACTGACTATCTCATCGCCAGCGGAATGGACTATACCATCTTGGACGACAACACTGGCTACCTGCGCTGTGAGACTTTTCAGAACGGGTTTGGGGCAGGCAACCTGGATGAGATTCTCCTCCATCTGCAGCCCTGCCGTGGACTGATCATCGACATCCGCAACAACGGTGGAGGCAACGTCAGCAGTGCCGAGCAGCTGGCTGCCCGCTTCACAAATGACAATATCCTTGTTGGCTACATGCAGCACAAGACGGGCAAGGGCCATGACGACTTCTCCCCAATGGAGGAACAGCGTCTGAAGCCAGCCAAGGCCATACGCTGGCAGAAACCCGTCGTGGTGCTTACCAACCGCAGTGTCTTCTCTTCAGCCAATGAGTTCGTGAAATATATGAAGTGCTGCCCCAACGTCACCATCGTCGGCGACCGCACGGGAGGAGGCTCCGGGCTGCCTTTCTCGTCCGAGCTGCCCAATGGCTGGAGCATCCGCTTCTCTGCCTGTCCCATGTATGACCGTGACCGGCAGATGACAGAATTCGGCATTGACCCGGACTACAAGGTCGACATGAAGGCTGAGGACATGATGAGGGGGAAGGACACTATCATCGAGTTTGCCAGAAGGCTTATCACCCGATAAGCGCAACACCGCCCTCTTTCCGTCCCTCCCCTGCTTTCCCTATTTCAAAAGAAGCATGCAAACATTTGTCTATCTCCAAAACTTTACGTACCTTTGCAGTGCAATATGCGCCTGTGGCGGAATTGGTAGACGCGCCAGACTTAGGATCTGGTAGTTCACGCTGTGCAGGTTCGAGTCCTGTCAGGCGCACACAAACGGCAGAAGCCGGGTGATTGGAGATCAATCACCCGGCTTCTGCCGTTTTCGGTTACTGAACAAACTTAATCTATAGACCAAGACCAATTACGGCGAACATCTGCCGTCACTCTTCCTCCACGTCGGCCCAGATGACCCTCACCCCCGTGGCGAAGTCCTGGATTTTCTTACCCGTGCGCTGGTTGCGTGAGCCTGCCGGGACGAACTTGCACTTCACCCCCGTTATGTTGCGGGCTATATTGAAATCCTCCCGCCGCTCAACCGGCTTGCTCTCCACCGTGAGGTGGAACCGGCCCAGCCCGTCAAGGACCACCGTCTCTCCCTGACGTAGCCGATAGGAGATCTCATCAATGAGCGAGATGACCAGCCCGTGTACGTCACCACGCGTGAAGGATGTGTTCTCCTGAATGGCATTGGCGAGGTCCTCGGTCGTCACAACACCTGTGCTGACGGTGCGTGCGTGCCACTTGCCGCCACGGTTTGACTCCTTGAACTTGCTCTGCTGTAATCTGATCTGTACTGACATAATAATAACCTTTAAATTGAACCTTCTCTTAATGTTCCTCTCCTGCAATGCAAAAGATGCCCTTTCGGATGCCGGAAGCTGCCCTATCGCAGTGCAAAAGCACTGCAAATATACATAATATTAATCTATTTCATAATATAAAATAAATTATTTTCTCATTATTTTCAACTTATTTATAATATAAAAATAAATTATTTCATATTTGTTTTCAGTTTATTATTAATATTAAATCAATTTAATTATTATCATAAAAGGGCACGTATAAGCTGCCAAAAGCAGCCCTTTTGCATCACGAGAGGGCAGCTTCCGGCATCCGAAAGGACACCTTTTATCCACAGCAGGACGGTCAGACCACCAAGAACCATAGCTGCCAGCTACCTCGATTCCCTATCGCATCCTCAGAGTTTCAACGATATTTCCACAAAAAAGCAGCTCTTCTGAAGAAAATGCCGTACCTTTACACCCGCAAAAACGGATAATGAATGAAGAGTCAAAGGATTTACAGACTGCTGGCCGTCATGCTGCTCGCCTTCACTGGCTGGCAGCTGGCTGAAGCCTCTCCAGCCTCAAACGGGCAGGAGAGCCCACGGCAGCAGATCGCCGTCAGCGAAAGCCATCAGGAACAGCATGCTGTCCCCACCGACTCCTCACAACTGGCACGGCTGTGCAGCTCACGTCCGGAACGGGTCATATCCGTCCGGATGGGTAATTTCAAGACACCAGGCAGCCGCCAGCACCTTTTCAGCCATAACACTCTTACCATTCCCCATTATCCCGACCGTCAGCTGCTGCTGACACGTCCGATAATGATGATGCCTCAGAGCCACTACTACGTGTACCGGCTGAGGCATCTTCTCTGTTAGCCATGAGTGCAGGTGTCGTGCAGCCGCACTTACCATGCGCTTGCGGCAGCTGCTTTTTCTTCCTTTCCCCACACCCCATACAAGGAACAGGCACTTGCATCCAGGCAGAAGACGGATGCAGGATGCATGTCCCAACTATCTTTTATTCACATTAAAAACAGAAGAAATCATGGCAAGTTTTATTCATTTAGAGATGGCCCAGCCCCTCTCCGCCGACACACGTATCACCATTAAGAAATCATTTTTCGGAAAAAAAGCAATCTACAATGCCACCCAGAGCCGTATAAACTTCAGCAAGACGGAGTATAACACAGAGGAAGGGCTCCGGCTCGAACATCTGTTACGCCTGCCTGCCGAACGACTGGAAAGCGAACTGGAGGGCATGCAGAAGTTCCATGATGCAGGAATCGGAACCCATCTGCTGGAGAAAGGCATCTCAGCCGACCACCAGCTCGCGGCCTTGCGCCTCTACCGCTACGACCAGCTGCATTACATTCCCATCACTGACCTCATCATCCTTGAGGGAGAGAAGGCCCAGAGATTTGCAAGTCTGCTATAAGACTTCCGCAACACGGGGCAGGCTGAAAAGCCTGCCCTATCACCTTCCCTGCTCATCTTCTTCCCTGCACATAGTCAACCCGCCCCAAGACAGAAGACTACCAACATCCCCTAAAGAGTGAAGAAGGCCTCCCCTACTACATTCACACAAGAAGCACTTCACAGAAAGTGCAGATTTTTGCCGCTTTCGTCACCTTATATTAAATATTTTCCTTACTTTTGCAAGAAAAGAAACATCAGCCATCCAGTGTCATGGAAGAATTCAGAATAGATTTAACCGATCCACAGCAAGCTGACCCAGAGGAGAGCAGACGCTGCCAGGAACTATGCTTCAAGATCAATCACACGATGCCCACTGCACCTGAATACAGGCAACTTGTCAGCGAGCTGTTCTGCGGGCACATAGCCCCCTCAAGCAGGGTGATGCCCGGAATAACCGTTGTCCGGGGCAAGAACGTGAGAATCGGCGAGCGGGTTGTCGTCATGAACAACTGCCTGATGATGGCTGCAGGCGGCATCACGATAGAAGACGACGTACAGGTGGCAGCCAACGCGCAGCTGATTACGAACAACCACGACCTCTATGACCGCCACGTGATCACCTGCAAGCCTGTAGTGCTGAAACAAGGCTGCTGGATCGGAGCCGGGGCAAGCATCCTTCCTGGAGTCACAGTAGGGCGGAGTGCCATTGTGGCAGCTGCCTCTGTAGTGACGAAAGACGTACCAGACAATGAGGTCTGGGGAGGTGTGCCAGCACACCTCATCAAAGTCATTCCGCCGAAAGGGAATTAAGCCACACAGGCTTCCAGGCAGTTTCTTTACCATAAAATCAGCAAATATTTCGCATTTTGCTTGCACGTTTCAAAAACATTCCCTACCTTTGCACCCGCCTTACAGGAAGTAAGGGCGTTTAGCTCAGCTGGTTTAGAGCATCTGCCTTACAAGCAGAGGGTCGGCGGTTCGAATCCGTCAACGCCCACAAGGGGTGTTTCCCTGTGACCTTTCGGGGTTGCAGGGGATTTTTAAAGGGCGTTTAGCTCAGCTGGTTTAGAGCATCTGCCTTACAAGCAGAGGGTCGGCGGTTCGAATCCGTCAACGCCCACCTTTAAAATATGATGACTTTGCAACACCCGTTGCGAAGTTTTTTCGTTTATAATCCCACACTTTTCAGATTATTAGCAAAAAAACTTGCACCATTACTGATTTTATTGCTAAATTTGCACCTATATTAATTAATATTGTTATGAGCCTCGACACATTAACAGCCGTATCACCCATTGACGGCCGCTACAGGAACAAAACTGAACGTCTTGCCGATTATTTCTCAGAGTATGCCTTAATCCGCTACCGTGTGCGCGTTGAGATTGAGTATTTCATCGCGCTCTGCGAGCTTCCCCTCCCACAGCTGGAGAGCTTTGACCACTCGCTGTTCGGCCGCCTGCGCGACATTTACCGCAACTTTGACGAAGCATGCGCAGCACGTGTGAAGGAAATCGAGAAGACAACCAACCATGACGTGAAGGCTGTTGAGTACTTCATCAAGGAAGAGTTCGACAAGATTGGCAGCCTGGATGCCTACAAGGAGTTCATCCACTTCGGGCTCACATCACAGGACATCAACAATACCAGCGTGCCACTATCCATCAAGGAAGCCCTGGAGGAGGTCTACTGCCCGCAGGTTGAGGAGCTGACAGCCCAGCTGCAGGCGTATGCAGAGGAATGGAAGGACGTGCCGATGCTGGCGAAGACCCACGGTCAGCCAGCCTCTCCTACCCGGCTGGGCAAGGAGATCGAGGTGTTCGTCTATCGGCTGAGCGAGCAGCTGGCCTCTCTCCGCAGCTGCAAGCTGACGGCGAAGTTCGGAGGAGCTACGGGCAATTTCAATGCCCACCATGTGGCTTACCCGCAACATGACTGGAAAGCCTTCGGCAACCGCTTCGTCAGTGAGAAGCTGGGGCTGGAGCGGGAGCAGTGGACAACGCAGATAAGCAACTATGACCACCTGGGCAGCATTTTTGATGCCGTCCGCAGGATCAACACCATCATCATCGACCTTGACCGTGACTTCTGGATGTACATCTCCATGGAATACTTCAAGCAGAAGATAAAGGCGGGTGAGGTTGGCTCAAGTGCCATGCCACACAAGGTGAACCCCATTGACTTTGAGAACAGCGAGGGAAATCTTGGCATAGCCAATGCCATCCTCCAGTTCCTGGCACAGAAACTGCCGGTAAGCCGCCTGCAGCGCGACCTCACTGACTCAACCGTGCTGCGCAACGTGGGCGTGCCACTCGGTCATGGTATCATCGCCATCCAAAGCACGCTGAAAGGGCTGCGCAAGCTCATCCTCAACGAGGCAAAGCTCAGGGAGGACCTTGACGACACATGGGCCGTAGTGGCTGAGGCCATCCAGACCATCCTGCGCCGTGAGGCCTATCCCCATCCCTACGAGGCTCTGAAGGCACTCACACGGACCAACCGGAAGATGACCGAGGAGACCATCCATGAGTTCATCCAGACGCTCAATGTCAGCGACAGTGTCAAGGCAGAGCTGATGGCTATCACCCCACACAACTATACTGGCATTTAATCACCAAAGAGCCTGAAACAATCCCGGCTCACAAACCAACAATAAAAAAATATAGTATTCAATCATTGACCGTGAGGTCAGTAGTTTCAACATTTAAGTAAAAAAACTATGGCAGAAGAATTCGAGAACAAAGAAGTTCAGTCAGAGCAGAATGAGGGCAGCCGTGAGGGCTACTCAGCAGCCGGACAAGGCGGCTATCAGCGGGATTACCGTGGCGCAGGGCGTCCACAGCGTCCGCGCATCCACACACAGCGTGCTTACAGCAGCGACAGAAGCAACGGTAACAACGAGGAAGGCGGATTCCGTCCTGAGGGATTCGGCACAAGCCTGCAAGCCGGCGGAAGCCGTCCGCAGCAAGGGGGCTACCGACCACGCCAGAACAGCTACGGCGGCTACAACAACCGTGGAGGATACAGCAACCGCCCACAACAGGGAGGATACCGACCACGTTACAACAACAATAACAACGGCGAAGAGGGTGGCTATCAGCCACGCCAGGGCGGCTATAACAGCCGTGGAGGATACAACAGCCGCCCGCAGCAGGGAGGCTACCGGCCACGTTACAACAACAACGAGGAGGGTGGATACCAGCCACAGGGCTATCGTCCACGCTACACCCCCGCCCCAGGTACTGAGGGCGAGGAGGCAGGCAAGAGCTTCCAGCCATCACAGGGCGGATATCAGCCTTCACAGGGTGGCTACCAGCCACGCCAGGGAGGATATAACAACCGCGGAGGATACAACAACAACCGTGGTGGATACAACAACCGCGGAGGGTACAATAACAACCGTGGTGGATACAACAACAACCGCGGAGGATACAACAACAACCGCGGAGGATACGGCAACAACCGCGGAGGATATGGCCAGGGCGGCTATCGCCAGCACAGTGCCGACTATGACCCAAATGCAAAGTATTCACTCAAGAAGCGCATTGAGTACAAGGAGGAGAACATCGACCCGAATGAGCCAATCCGCCTCAACAAGTACCTTGCCAATGCCGGTGTCTGCTCACGCCGTGAGGCTGACGAGTTCATCCTCTCGGGTGCAGTGACCGTGAACGGTGAGGTTGTGAAGGAACTGGGAAGCAAGGTGATGCGCACAGACACGGTCCTCTTCCATGAGAACCCCGTATCACTGGAGAAGAAAGTCTACGTTCTGCTGAACAAGCCAAAGGATTATGTCACCACAAGTGACGACCCACAGCAGCGCAAGACGGTCATGGATCTCGTCAAGGGAGCCTGCCCTGAGCGCATCTATCCTGTCGGCCGTCTGGACCGCAACACCACAGGTGTGCTGCTGCTGACCAATGATGGCGACCTCGCCTCCAAGCTGACGCATCCTAAGTTCCTGAAGAAGAAGGTATACCACGTGTTCCTTGACAAGCCTGTCACAGCCAACGACCTGCAGAAGATTTCTGACGGCATCAATCTGGAGGACGGCGAGGTGAAAGCTGATGCCATCGAGTATGCCGATGACCAGGACCAGAGCCAGGTAGGCATTGAGATCCACAGCGGCAAGAACCGCATCGTACGACGCATCTTTGAGAGCCTCGGCTATCGTGTCGTGAAGCTCGACCGCGTGCAGTTCGCCGGTCTGACAAAGAAGAACGTACGCCGTGGCGACTGGCGCTTCCTTACTGAGAAGGAAGTTGACATGCTGCGCATGGGAGCATTCGAGTAAAACAGGAAGGAGACTTCCCAAGGCTCTCCGAAGATATGGATGCGTGGGGCGCAGCCAGCTGGTCACAGTCGCCAGCACACCATGCGGCATGATGTCCTCCCACCACCTCCTTCAGAGAGGCTTGGGAATGTTAATAATTACATAAACATGAAAAGAACAAAAGTCGTCGATGCACTCTGTAGCACCGACTTTGAAAAAGATATTAATGTCAAGGGGTGGGTCCGTTCCCACCGCAGCAGCAAGGCTGTTGACTTCATAGCACTGAACGATGGCTCCACCATCAAGAACATCCAGGTGGTCGTTGACCCTTCAACGGTGGATGCCGAGGAGCTGAAGAGCATCACGACAGGTGCCTGCATCAGCGTCATCGGCACGCTCGTTGAGAGCCAAGGAGCAGGTCAGACATCGGAGATTCAGTGCAAGGAGATTGAGATTTACGGTCTCTGCCCAAGCGATTACCCAATGCAGAAGAAGGGACAGAGCTTCGAGTACATGCGCAAGTACGGTCACATGCGTCTTCGCACCAACACCTTCGGGGCTGTCTTCCGCATCCGCCACAACATGGCAATCGCCATTCACAAGTACTTCCATGAGCATGGCTTCTATTATTTCCACACACCACTCATCACGGGTAGTGACGCTGAGGGGGCAGGAAACATGTTCCAGGTGACTACGCTCGACCTTGACCGCATAGCCAAGGCAGGCGAGGTAGACTACAATGCCGACTTCTTCGGCAAGCGCACCAATCTGACCGTATCAGGCCAGCTGGAAGGCGAGTTGGGAGCAACAGCATTGGGGGCCATCTACACGTTCGGACCTACATTCCGTGCAGAGAACTCCAATACCCCACGCCACCTGGCTGAGTTCTGGATGGTTGAGCCTGAAGTGGCCTTCATCGACAAGGATGAGCTGATGGACCTGGAGGAGGACTTCATCAAGTATTGTGTCCGCTGGGCACTTGAGAACTGCAAGGACGACCTTGAGTTCCTCAACAAGATGATTGACAAGGAGCTGATTGCCCGTCTGGAGGGTGTGCTGAAGGAAGACTTCGTGCGCCTTACCTATACCGAGGGCATCGAGATTCTGCAGAAGGCGGTTGCCGATGGTGTGAAGTTCGAGTTCCCCATCACGGGCTGGGGCATGGACCTGAGCAGCGAGCATGAGCGTTATCTCGTTGAGGAGCATTTCAAACGTCCCGTCATCATGACCGACTATCCAAGCGAGATAAAGTCGTTCTACATGAAGAAGAACCCTGACGGCAAGACCATGCAGGGCACTGATGTCCTCTTTCCGCGCATCGGTGAGATCATCGGCGGCTCTGTCCGTGAGGAAAGCTACGAGAAGCTGCTGGCTGAGATTGATGGCCGCGGCATGAAGCGTGAGGTATATGACTGGTATCTTGACACCCGCAAGTACGGAACCTGCCCACACGGTGGCTTCGGTCTCGGCTTCGAGCGACTCATCCTCTTCGTCACCGGTATGCAGAATATCCGTGATGTCATCCCATTCGCACGTACACCGAAGAACGCAGAGTTCTAAGGATCAGATACAAAGTCGTATAAGTAAAGGCGGCTGTCCCGTGGTGGGCAGCCGCCTTTTTTCATATCACAGCATGACACATCATCACATGGGATGTTCCTGCTCATGCTTAAGAGCTTTCAGACGCTTATACTCACCAAGCATCTTCTGTGCCCGCTCATGAGCTATACGGGCCGGCTCACTGGCAGCCTCGTCCTCAGGACGGATGCGCATGGTTTGGGCTTTCATGATGAGGTCCTTCACCACTTCACCACCAGCAATAAGCCCAGCAGCTGCAGGAACCCAGGCATTGGAGCTGGGGATGGTGTGACGGTCAGTACACTTGCGCATATCCTTATTTGGGCAGATGCAGTGGAAACGGCATGAAATCTCAGGCTGCTCGATGCTCTCCAATGGCTCCTCGGGGCTGTAGACAACCTTGAGATGCTTTATATCCGTCTTCCGCAGCTTCTTGCGGATGACCTTTGCCAACGGATCGTTTATAGTCTTGAAGATGTCTGTCACACGGAATTGTGTGGCATCGAGCTTATAGGCCGCACCCATGCAGGAGAGCAAAGGGATGCCCATGTCATGGCAACGGCGGATGAGGTCGAGCTTGGCTGTTACCGTGTCAATGCAGTCGACCACATAATCATAATGGGAGAAATCGAACAGACCCGCATTATCAGGGAGATAAAAGGTGGGATGTTTGCGCACGATACACCGCGGATTGATGTCATGAATGCGGGCCTCAGCCACATCCACCTTATGCTTCCCCACCGTTGAGATCGTGGCAAGGAGCTGCCGGTTGAGATTGGTCAGGCAGACACGGTCGTCATCAACGACATCTATCGCTCCCACCCCACTGCGTGCAAGCACCTCAACAACATATCCTCCTACTCCCCCCACACCGAAAACAGCCACCCTGCTGCCGTTCAGCGTGTCGATAGCCGGCTTGCCAAGCAACAGCTGAGTTCTTGAAAATTGATTCTGCATTGTGTTTGTCTGTTTCTTTTTGGCATGCAAAGTTACGACAAAAAACTGACTTACAAGCAAAAAAGGCAGATGGCTTTGGCCGCATCCCTAAACTCTACAACCTGAAGAAATTGTACCCCGATCTTGAATGTCTAAACTCTACAGAAAGAGAGAAAACGAGAGGGGAAGGAGGAAAGAAATAAGGTGTCTACAGTATTTCAGAATATAAACAGGGGCAGATGTAACCATCTACCCCTGCTGCCCCTCATTAACATGGCATAAAATCCAATGTGAAATCAGGAAACGATATGCCTATTTTCCAGCCATCTTGAAGATACGGTACTCATAGGGCTTCAAGCCAATATCAGCCTTGACAGCCAGGACTTCCTCTTTATAGAGGTCGGTCAGCTGCTTTCCCATCCAGTCTGCCGGCAGGCTGAAACGGACGGAGTGGTTGCGCACATTGACCACAACAAGGATACGCTCATCCCCATCCTGCTTCTCAAAGGCAAAGACATCCTTCACAGCATACGACTTCATACCGCCAATACGCAAGGCCCGATGGTCATTATAGATGCTGATTAAGTGCTGATGTTCCTTATAGATGTCAGGTTTCTGCATCCAATTGACCGCCACGTATTTGAAGAAATTGATAGGTTTCTCATATCCCACCTCCTGTGAGCCATAGACCAAGGCCCCTCCATGAGGATAGATGGTGCTGACGTAGGCTGCCATAGCACCACGGTCATTGGTGAATTCCTTGCATGGTGTGGCGAAAGTGCTTTGGTCGTGGTTCGTGGTGAAACGCATCTTGACCTTTCCCTCGGGCAGCACCTTATACTCCGAGGCATCAGCCTTGGCCAGATTCTCCGCACTGCGGCCTTTCACAAACACGCTGATGAGCGAGTCCTTATAGTCCCAGCCATAGTTGAGGTCGAAACCTCCTACAGTGAAGTTGGTAGAGTCCTTGCCCTCGGCAAGCATGACAATCTTCCGGTCACCAGCCGACTTACGCAGCGTCTGAATGGCATCACGCCAGAAATCGGCAGGAACACTGTCGGCAACGTCACAACGCAGACCATCCAAGCCGACATCCTTAATCCAGAACTTCATGGCATCGGTCATGGCAGCCCGCATGTCCTTGTTCTTATAGTTGAGATCAGCCACATCCGTCCAGTCCCATCCCGGACCACGGGGAGAAATGATAGTGTCAGCGACAGGATCGTGCGTGTACCACTCCGGATGCTCTTTCACCCAGGCATTGTCCCATGCCGTGTGGTTGGCCACCCAGTCAAGAATTACTCCCATGCCCTTCTCGTGGCACACCTTGACAAGATTCTTCATGTCATCGATGGTTCCGAACTCTGGCGCAATAGCCTTGTAATCCTTAATGGAATAAGGTGAGTTCTTTGAACGCTCCTGTCCGATGGGATAGATGGGCATCACCCACATCACGTTCACACCCAAAGCACGGATAGAGTCAACCCGTGCAGCCACGGCATTGAGCGATTTTGAAGGGGCAAACACACGTGGGTTCACCTGATACATAACGATGTCCTCCGGCTCTGCGAGCTTGAAGTCGCCGACAGCGGGTTTCTCACTGGTGCAGGAAGCAAGCAATGTCGCCGCAGCAAGAAAGGATAACAGATACTTTTTCATAAGATTTACTTTATAATTTTAGGTGATGATAGACGGTGATAGGTAATAATAGATTACAATGGTTAAGAGACTACTAACAAGGATGGCAGCCGTGCGACTGCCTGTCAACGAAAAGCGGCAGAAGTCCCAGTTGCCTCCTTTTCCGAATCAGTAGGGAGAGACCAATCTTATTGCCAGGGGCTCTACGGTAATAAGATGCCGCTTGTAGAGGTCACCGACAGCACGCTTATACACCTTCTTTGACACCTGGAACCGATGTTTGATGTCCTCTGCCTCACTCTTGTCACCAAGATCACAGACCCCATTGTTGTCCTTCAGATATTGGAGCAGCACCTCCGCGAAGTCCGCAGCATGACGCTGTCCGGCAGGCTGGAGCATGCAGTCGATCTTCCCGTCAGGACGCACAGTGGAGATATAGCCCTTCAGACGGTCGCCAGTATGGACATACTGGAACACCTGATTCTCATAAATGAGCCCAGCATACTGATTGTCAACAATCACCTTGAAACCAAGGTCAGTCTTTTGCCAGACAAGCAAGTCCACCTCTTGTCCGTGCTGATAGCCCTGCGGCTGCTCATCAAGATAGTGTTCCACTTTGGCTGATGCGACCAGACGGTAAGTATCCTCGTCAAGATGCACATGCACGATGTAGGAACTGCCTATCTCCATTCGCTTCTTCTGCTCACGGAACGGGCAGAAGAGGTCTTTCGTTACCCCCCATGAGAGGAAGGCACCGTACTCATTGACCCATGAACACTCCAAGTAAGCGAAGTCGCCCACCTGTGCCAACGGCTCCTCCGTGGTGGCTATCGGCCGTTCGTCCTGGTCAAGATAGACGAAGACGCTCACCTCATCGCCAATCTCCGTCCCTTCCGGAACATACTTATCAGGCATGAGAATCTCACCAGCGGCCCCACCATCAAGGTAGAGACCAAACCGTTCGCCATTGCCCTCACGCAAGGCAACCTCCTGTACTGTGAGCGTGTTGTACGCTCCGAGCTTTATTCTTGACATAATGATTATATTTCATATTATGAAAACAGGATGACAAAAGTGGTATGATCAGATGAGATTAACCCCTCTGCTCCATTACACCCACTGGTCATTCCGCCTTAACCTCCCCATTCTGTATCAATCCATCCTTCAGATGAATTGTCCTGTCTGTCAGCCGTGCAAGCCCCTCATCATGGGTAACAATGACAAAAGTCTGCCCGAACTTGTCACGGAGATCGAAGAAGAGCTGGTGAAGCTCTTGCTTGTTCTTGGAATCCAGACTTCCTGACGGCTCGTCAGCAAGGATGACCGTGGGATTATTGACCAGGGCACGTGCCACGGCCACACGCTGCTTCTCGCCACCGGAAAGCTCATTCGGCTTATGGCTGGCTCGGGCGCTCAGTCCCATGAACAGCAACAGCTCCTCCGCACGTTCCCTCGCCTCCTTCGGTTTCCTGCCTGCGATATAAGCCGGAATCATGACATTCTCAATGGCAGTGAACTCTGGCAGAAGCTGGTGGAACTGGAACACAAAGCCCAGATGCTGATTACGGAAGTCGCTCAGCTTGCCGGCTGAGAGACTGCCCACATCCGTGCCGTCAACAATGACGGTGCCACTGTCAGGACGGTCCAATGTTCCAAGTATCTGGAGCAACGTTGTCTTGCCGGCACCTGACGGACCTACAATACTGACCACCTCTCCCTTCTCAATCTCCAGGTCGATGCCTTTCAGCACCTGTAGCGAGCCGAAGCTCTTGGTGATATTCTTTATTTCTATCATAATCTTTCTTTTTTTTTTGAGAATCCTATTTGCTGTCCATCAGCCATCCCCCACAAGCTGTAGGAACAGCCGGAAAGACAGGAACATGCACACGGCACTGCCCTACACCTTCTTCTGAATCCACTCCCTGACAGCCTCGTAGGCACTGCGCTCCTCCGTATGCTGCGGCTGTGCAAAGGTCATGTCATCCATGCGGTTGCCATACTGGTCAGGGAAGATGATCATGAGTGTCTTGCCCTTGAAATGACGGTTTATCTCCTCAGGCAGCCTCTCCATAGCATTCTTGTAAGAGATAGTCCCCTTACGGGCTGTGACAATGACGAAGAGATGATCCTCACGCACCTTCATGGCAAGCTCTGGCAGCTCGTTCCAATGCTCCATCTCAACATACTCTGCCCGAACACTTGCATGACGGTTGCGGACGTACTCATTGACCAGCTGCAACGTGTCCTGTCTCCCATGAAAGATGATACGGCATTCCAGGTTGCCTGCCATGCGTGAGAGCCGTTCCAGCCATCTGTAGAAACCAGGCTCAAACTCTGCCCGTGAGGGCACGGCCACCTGTATGCGGCGGATAGTGTTCAGCGGCTGCATGATACGGGCGATGATGATCTGCCGGCTCAGTCCATTGTACAGGCTCTGCGTGAACTCGCCCCAGAAACCACGGCTGATTTCCTTGTGGAAGTGCAGGCCCATCAGAATCTCAGATGCCTGGAACTCCTTGAAGGCATGCTTGATGCCGTTGGCGATGTTGGCGGCTATGCGCACCTGTGTCGTCATAGGCACATCCGAGGAACTGGCTATCTGATGTAGATGGTCTAGCAGACGCTGGCCCTCAGCCTGGTTGTGCCGCATGTTGACATCATCATATACCACATTCAGTGCCACCAGTTCCCGGTTGAGCCGTGGATTGCGCATCAGTGTGGCCATCGTCACAAGGCTGTCAGCATACTCAGGATACTTGACAGGTATCAGCATCTTCTCGTCATTGATGGTCCTCGCCATCTCCGGTTCCTCCTTCTCCGTCAGTCTGACACGCTGTGCGGCCCGCTCAGTAATGACTGACGAGATGACACAGGTGAACAGAATCATGATGACAATGCCATTCAGCACATCATCGCCAAAGAGCGGCATGCCCGGTGCCACCATCAGTTTCCTGCCCACCATCACCATTGCGATGGCTCCCGCGGCATGGGCACTGGTCAGTCCGAACATCATGTGCCCTGAGAGGCGTGACAGGCGGAAGATAAACGCTGAGACATAAGCTGCCACAGCCTTGCCCAAGGTGCCGAACACCACGAAGCAGAACACCACCCAAAGGATGTGGGTGCCCTGGAACAGCAGCCGTACATTGATCAGCATGCCCACACCGATGAGGAAATAAGGGATGAAAAGGGCATTACCCGTAAACTCTATGCGGTTCATCAAGGGTGATACCCTGGGAATAAACCGGTTCAGAATCAGTCCTGACATGAAGGCTCCGAAGATGCCCTCCAGCCCAATCGCACCGGAAAGGGCTGCCGAGAGAAACATGACCGCCAGGACAAAGATGAACTGCATGACCGAGTCGGAGTAACGATGCAGAAACCACCGTGTCACACGGGGGATAATCAAGATGAGCCCGGCGCAGTAAGCCACGAACTTGCCCATGAACAAGAGCCAGAACAGTCCGCCGCCGCCCCCCTGGCAGGAATTGACGATTGATGCCATGACTATCAGGGCAAGGAAAAGAGCCATCATTGACGACCCCACACTCAGCGTAGAGCTGGGATGCCTCGTCAGTCCGTAACGGCCAACGATGGGATAGGCTATCAGCGTGTTGGAGGCCATGATGGCAGCCAGCAGCAAGGATGCCATGACGGAATAGCCCAGCAGCCCCACACCCATGAAATAAGTAATGGCAAAGGGGACGGAGAAGGTGAGCAGACCGAACACTGCCACTTGGTTCCTGTTCTTCTTCAGCCCTTCCATATCCATCTCCAGTCCTGCCAGGAACATGATGTAGAACAGGCCGACACGTCCGAAAAGCTCAAACGAGGCATCCCGCTCCAGGATGTCCAGCCCGTACCGCCCCACAAGGACACCAGCCAGCACCATCCCGATGATATGCGGAATACGCAGCCGCCCCATGATGATAGGCGAGAGAAGTATCATCAGCAGGACAACAAAGAAAATCAGTGTCGGGTCAGTGATAGGGAAATATTGGGATAGATTGAACATTGATACCAGCTATAAATATCTGCAAAGATAAAGATTTTTGCCCGTAATGCAAAGATTAGACAAGATATTTTAAAGCCATTTTCACACTGTCCAACCAACCAAAGCCAATAATGATGTCCCGCATCTGCCGGGAAGATGACCGTAAAAGAGAATGACGAGGCTGTCCGTCCCATATCCCTGGGCTATGACCCACCTCGTCAATGCAGGCAAGCAAAGGCGAACAGCCCCCCCCCGAAACACCTCCGGAGACACTCGCCCGACAGTTCATTACTGGTGGTTCTTCAGCCACTCCAGCCGCCGCTGATCAGCCAGATGCCTCACCTCGAAGTTGTCAAACCTGGCCTTGAAGCCATTGCCATCGGGGCTGGCAGCAGCCACGCCCACCTGCACAGGTGTATTGTCGGCCATCCAGCAGTTGCGCATCATCACATAATTCACATCATCAAAAGAATAGAAAATCTCAATGGCATCCAGCCTGCGGACAGCCTTGATCCAGATGTGGTCAACGGGCTTGTCAAGTGCCATCACGCTCCAGTCGCTCGTGTGGTGGGTCACCACGCAGCTGATGTTGTACTTTCCGTCAACATACTCTATACCGGCCTTGAGATAGTTCTCCTTGTCAATGCGCACCATCAGGCACGCCTGGTCAAAGCGGGTCTTGTAGTCACCCGATATCTTCACCTTTGCCTCAAACTCACCGCCCCACACTCCATAGTAGAAAGGTGCGTCGTCAACCGTAAAGCCGTAATGTGAGATACGCCAGTAGTCGCAATGGGCTGGCACCATCATCGTCATGCTGCTGCGCTGCACCACGGATGAGTCGGGCTGGTTGAACCACTGGAATTTGCGTAAGTCCTGCGCCTGTACTGCAAGGCAGGCTACTGAAAGCAACAGAAGGGAAAATAATCTTCTCATAAAATATGTCTTATTAAATAACTTTTTTACCTTTGCAAGGATAATGCAAAGATAGACATATTGCCGAAAGAGGGCAATAATCAAAAATGACTATATTCGCACATCCGTTATGAAAATAAACCCACAGCTCAACAACACCCTGACCCTTCAGGCACGCACAGGCAGCTCCCTGCCCGACAGAGCCGCTCTTGCTGCCACCGCAGCAGCCTATGCGGAGGTGGAGAATGCCATCGCCGTGCTGAGCGACATGAAGCGGCAGGAGAGCGAGATATTCTACGGAAAGGCCGGTGACCTCCTGGGCATAGCCCCACACGGTGCCCATCACTCCATTCCCTCCATCTGGGAAGAGGAGATCATGTGCCGCATCCATCCCGATGACCTTGTAGCCAAGCAGGCCGATGAGCTGAAGTTCTATTACTTCCTGACGAACATCAGCCCAGAGAACGTCACCGACTATATCTACCGCAGCACCCTCCGCATGAGGGACGCAAGGGGAGTCTATCATCCCATGACCCACAGCATCTCCTACCTTCAGGTGGACGAGAAGCACCACATGCGTTTTGCGCTCTGCATCTACACTCTCTGCAGGGACAATGCCCACAACAAAATCATCAATACGGCCACAGGTGAGGAACTGAAGCTGCGGAAAGCTGACTATGCCGACATCCTCTCCAAACGGGAGAAGGAGATACTCAGAGGCATTGACCAAGGACTGTCAAGCAAGATGATTGCCGACCACCTGAACATCAGCTTCAATACCGTCAGCCGGCACCGGGCCAACATCAGGGAGAAGCTGCATGCTGCCAATACGGCCGAGGCTGTCAGCATTGCGCGCAGGCTGGGACTCATTGGCGTGTGAAGAGAAGGCCTGCAGCAGCCGGCAATAACATTTTTCAACATCAGAAAGCAAGAAATCTGACACTTTGCAGCTATTATTGCAGGAAAAACTGTAATTTTGCAAACGAAAGGTATATTAAACAAATAAAGAAAGAAGTTATGAAAGTAGCAATTGTTGGCGCCAGCGGCGCAGTGGGACAGGAGTTCCTGCGTATTCTGGCAGAGAGAAATTTCCCGATGGATGACTTGGTACTGTTTGGCTCTAAGCGTTCAGCCGGACGAAAATATACCTTCAAGGGTAAGGAATATGAGGTGAGGCTCCTTCAGCATAATGATGACTTCAAGGATGTGGATATTGCTTTCACAAGTGCAGGCGGCGGCACATCAGCCGAGTTCGCTGAGACAATCACCAAGTATGGTGCCGTGATGATTGACAACTCCAGCCAGTTCCGTCAGGATTCTGATGTGCCATTGGTGGTTCCTGAGATTAATCCCGAGGACGCACTTGTCCGGCCACGTGGCATCATCGCCAACCCCAACTGCACCACCATCATGATGGTGGTTGCGCTGAACCCGATTGACAAGCTCAGCCACATCAGGAAAATCCACGTCAGCAGCTATCAGAGTGCCTCCGGTGCCGGTGCGGCAGCCATGCAGGAGCTGCAGCAGCAGTATAAGGAGCTGGTTGAGACAGGTGAGGTGAAGACCATTGAGAAGTTCCCACACCAGCTGGCTTACAATGTCATTCCGCAGATTGACAAGATGACGGAGAATGACTATACGAAGGAAGAGATGAAGATGTTCAATGAGACGCGTAAGATCATGCACTCTGATGTCCGCACCTCAGCCACCTGCGTCCGCGTATCCTCCCTCCGCAGCCACTCAGAATCGGTATGGTTTGAGACTGAGCGTCCTCTCTCCGTTGAGGAGATTCGTGAGGCTCTCAAGGCCGCTCCCGGTGTAACCCTCGTTGACGACCCACAGAACTATGTCTACCCGATGCCACTGGAGAGTGCAGGACACGATGATGTCTATGTAGGCCGCGTCCGCAAGGATCTTGCCGATGACAATGGCAACACGCTTTGGCTCACTGGTGACCAGATCCGCAAGGGTGCAGCACTCAATGCCGTACAGATTGCAGAGTATCTGATCAAGGTAGGGAACGTGAAATGACAGGAGAAAAGGGAGAATCTCTCAGGCGGAGATTCTCCCCTCCCCACAGACTTTCAAAACGGAAAGAGGTTCATTTGCCATTGGGCAGATGAACCTCTTTCTATATCAAACCAAACTGTCCGAGCCTCCCCAACCGATCTCTCCTCACGGTAGAAAACGGGACAGAGGCTCATCTCTTTACTTGTGCTTCTTGTAATAAGCCACGGCAGCAGCAACGTTAGCCTTAAAGGCCCTTGAAGAGTAAGTAGCACCCGTAGCACCGTCGACAGCCTGCGCCTTGGCAGCCTTGCTGACCTTCATTTCCTCAAACTTTGGCAGCAAGGTCTTCTTCACCAGGGCAAAGAACTTTGGAGTCTCATGATTGGGCAGTGCCTGGATCTTCACCACCTTGTTGTTCTTGATATACACCTCCAGGGGTGTAGCACCCCTGAATCCCTTGACGTTTGCAGTGAGGCTGGTTGTGTTGACAACATACGTACCGTCAGCCTGCCTGTACATAACCTTTCCCTGCTGGACTGCGGCGAAAGCCACACCTGTAGCCATCACGGCTACCATAGCCATTGCTGCTATTTGCTTCTTGATCATAATCTGTTTACCTTAAAAATATTCTTTTGTATCAGACTGCAAAAGTACTAAAAAGTATAAGACAAATCCGCTCATTTTATCTTTTTTAAAGCCGAAATACCATAAAGTAGGTAGGCAGCAACTGCCTCACAGGCACTGCCAGTCACCATAATCAGTGACCTTCTCTTACACCGACAGTGACCCGCAAAGAGAGCGCAGTCCATCTCCAGCAGAATACTTCACGGGAAGTACTGGAGTATTGCAGCCGAAGTTTTCAAGTACTTCTTATGAAGTACTCCTGTGCCCCGCCCCCAAGTCTCCCCCCAGGGCAAGCCAAGCCTTCTGGTAAGATACGGGCGACAGCCATTGTAAAGCTGGCAGATGCCGATTCGCCAGATTGCCTGTTCAGCTGAGCGCATCCTAAGACGTCCGGCCAACTTACGTGCCGTACGTTCAGACATATCTTCCCCACCAGGCTGGAAATAAAAAAAGATGCCTCCCAAATGGGAAGCACCTTTCTTTTATATTCAGTCGATAATTGACTTGTCCGATTACTCAGCAACCTGAACAGTAGCACGACGGTTGAAAGAGATAGGAGACAGAGTCTCAACACCACCCTTACCAACACAAGAAATCTTGTTGTCCTCAACACCCATCTTGACAAGCTCGTTAGCAACAGCTGCTGCACGCTTCTCAGAGAGCTTCTGGTTGTAAGCTGCAGAACCAGTAGCACTGTCAGCATAACCTGTAACGAGGAGGTTGTTGTTGTTGTCCTTAGCATACTTAGCAAGAGCCTGTACGTTTACGAGGTCCTTCTGAGATGCGATAGTAGACTTGTTGATGTTGAAGAATACAGATACCGGAGTGTTAACGAGCTGCTTAACTGACTCAGATGGAGTCTCAACAGGCTTCTGGTTAGCAAGTGCGTCACGCAGACGGGCATTCTCAGCCTCAGCATCACGGAGCTTAGCATTCAGAGCGTCAAGAGCAGACTGGTGCTGTGCGTTGAGAGCGTCAACATCTGGCACCTTGTTCCAAGTAGCCTTACCAAGGTTGAAGTTCAAACCAACTTCAGCATAGAGGTTGTTGTCATGAGAGTCCCAACCACGCTCGTTTAAGTCAGCACCACCGAAGCCATCAATGTCACCCTCGAAACGGTTCCAGCCAGCCTCAAGATAAACGTTGAGGAGCTTGCTCAGCTTCCAAGAAGACTGGAGACCAACACTCAGACCCATAGCGTAACGGTCAGCGGTCATTGAGCGGCCAACACCAGCACCTGCGAATGGAATAACATTCCATACACGGTTCTCATTGTAACCACAGAAAAGGTTGCTCAAGTTGAACATTACCTGCTCCTGAGCGAGCCAGTACTTGTTGCCATTATCCAGACGGGAAGCAGGATCGCTTGTGGCACCTACGCGCTTGCCCCAGATACCCTGTACCTTTGTACGGAGACCGAGACCTGGTGTAAACCACTTACCGATAGCCAGAGACGCACCTGGATTTGAGCGGAAGCCCTTCAGAGGACTTGTTGAAGCGCCGCGGCCATGCTCCTGATTTGAATAATAAGCATTCCAATCAGCACCAACCTGGACGAACCAGTTGCTCCAGAATGAGTTTGTTGCTACGCTGTACTTCTCAGTAAGAGCGTTGTCCTGTGCAAAGCCAGCAACTGATGCGCCAGCAAATGCCAATACCATTAATAATTTTTTCATAACCTTTATTTATTTAACAATCTAAATTTGTTCTTAATATTCTAATAATTAGTGATTAACAAGCTTCGCATGTGAATACGGGTACAAAGTTAACAATTAATTTTTAATATGGTCTTTTATTTCAAAAAAAAATGAATTATTTAACTTTGGAGGGCATCAGAAAGCGGAAAACGGAAGATGAACCCGGCAAAATGAGCCAAAAAGCTATAAGTCAAGCTGTCACAAATCGCCCTTCCGCACAAAGAGAGACCACACAATGGCCTTCCGGCACTATCCCATGATACTGCCCGCAGCCTGTCAGCTGCCAAAAAGACGCTCTATGTCCTGCTGCTTCATGATAGCGATAACAGGCTTTCCTGAAGGTGTGTAGTTGACATTACTGCAAGCGAAAAGCTCATTGACGATATTCTCCATCTCCGTGTTACCAAGCACTTGTCCCTGTGGAATGGCAGCGTTGCGGGCAAGGCTCAGGGCCAGCGTGCGGTCAATCTCGTCCTTCACACCGGTGCCCTTCTCTGTGACTGAAGCCACCATGTCATTAATCAGCATGACGATGTTCAGCCCTTCGATGCCAGCCGGGACGGCATTGACGGCATAGCTGCCACCACCAAGACTGTCAAGCTGGAACCCCATCTCAGCCATCTCTGGGAGAATCTTCTCAAGCGTCACCGTATCAGCGGCTGAGAACTGCACCATCTCAGGGAAAAGCACCTTCTGCGAGTGGCTCTTGTGTGCGGACAACTGCCGGAGATACTCCTCATATAATATACGTACGTGCGCGCGATGCTGGTCGATGATCATCAGTCCCGACTTCACAGCTGTCATGATGTAGCTACCCTTGTACTGGTAATGTGAGGGCGACTTCTCCTCTATCATCGACTCTGCCGCAGGTGCTGTGGCTGCTGATGGCACAATCGTACCGTCCCCATCAGCTCCCGCCGCCATATCATCCTGCCCGAACAGGTCGGACTGGCGGATTTCCGGCTCAGTCCCCAAACCTGCATATAGCCCCTCCCATCCTTCCGGAGCCACAGGCTTGCGTGACTGGGCGGTCTGCTTGAAAGGATTATACTGCGGATTGAAGTCAAGCTTTGGTGCAGGCATGCCCATATTGGGATTGAAGACAGGAATGTCAGGTTTCCCTTCAGTATCAAAATCAATAGCCGGGACATCATTGAACTTGCCGACCGCCTCCTTGACCGCAGCAAGGAGAATCTGCCAGATGGCCTGCTCGTTCTCAAATTTAATCTCGGTCTTAGTAGGATGGATGTTCACGTCAATATTCTCCGCAGGTACCTCAAAGTAAAGGAAGTAAGGCACCTGCTCGCCTTGGGGGATAAGCCTGTCAAAAGCCGTGATGACCGCCTTATGGAAATAAGGATGCTTCATGTAACGGTCATTGACAAAGAAGTATTGCTGAGGAGCCTTCTTACGGGCAGACTCCGGCTTGCCTACAAAGCCATGAATGCGGCATAAGGACGTATCGACGCCTATCGGCAGGAGATCCTGGTTGAGCCGCTTGCCGAACACCTCAACTATACGCTGACGGAAGTTGCAGGCACGCAGGCTGAAAAGCTCAGTCCCGTTGCTGTGCAGGGTGAAGGCAATGTGGGGATAGACCAGGACTATACGCTCAAATGCAGTGATGATGTTGTTCAGCTCCGTCGTGTTTGACTTCAGGAACTTGCGCCGGGCCGGAACATTATAAAACAGATTCTCCACCAGGAAATTACTGCCCACAGGACAGGAGCAAGGCTCCTGCCCCGTGAAACGGCTGCCGGCAATGGACAGATGCGTCCCAAGCTCATCGCTCTCCATGCGTGTCCGCAACTCAATCTGCGCCACAGCCGCTATTGATGCCAAAGCTTCTCCTCTGAAGCCCATTGTGTGAAGGGAGAAAAGGTCATCGGCCTTGCGGATCTTCGACGTGGCATGACGCTCGAATGACAGTCGGGCATCGGTCTCTGACATGCCCTTACCATCATCAATGACCTGAATCGAAGTGCGCCCAGCATCAACCACCAGCACATTGATGGTCCTGGCACCTGCATCAACAGCATTCTCCACCAGCTCCTTGATGACTGAGGCGGGACGCTGGATGACCTCTCCGGCCGCTATCTGGTTAGCTACACTGTCAGGTAAAAGTTGTATAATGTCGCTCATGTTCTATCCGATTAAACTATAAACAAACAAGAAAAGAAGCACCAACACCCCCGCAGCGAACACCAATGACATCCATAAGCCCACAAAACGGTTCTTACGGTGCCGCAGTACTTTGGGCTGCAGACTGCCGGAAAGGCGACGGCGCAGGGAGGCCTGATAATCGTCTGATGGCGGCATCTTGCCTTCCAGTTCCTGCCGGGCTCGGCGTTCCAGCTCCTGTAGCTGTTCCTTCCGCTCATCAACGAACATGTACTCATGATGGAAACGGCGAGGACGGGACGGTTGAAAGAAGAACACCATATCTTATTCTACATGCTGACGGGGTGGAGCCGGAACCTGCGCATTACGCACCGTTGCGCTGGTCTTGCGTGCCGCGGGACGGAAAATATCAGTTTTATCCTTCGGCCGGACATCGGCAAACCACTCAAAATGGGGCAGCCGCAGCCTGTCCTGCGGAATCTGCGTCATCGGGCTTATGACCCCATTCGTCTTAGACATCCATATCTTCTGCAACTTCCTCTGTGGGGAGATGTACATCCGGAGCGTGTCGGTCTCCGTATAGTCATGCCCGATGAGCGTGCTGTCCTTCTTGTCTGTATGATAGAAGATAATCTCAACATTGCCCCACGCATCCACACGGCGCACAGCACCGTCAATGAAGTCGGCACGCATGTCCTTGGAGGAAATCTGATTGTAGTGTGTCCTGTCCGGCAATTCCTCGATAGAGAACGCATTGCCATAGATATATGCCTGCCGGATGGTTGAGTCATTCATGTATGCCTTAATGGAGTCGCCCACTAACTGCCGGTTGCCACTCCACACAATGGGATAATCGTACATCGTCATGCAGGAATCCCTCGTGTTGGCAACGAGGAAGCCACACACAGCCTGCACGTCAGTACGATAGGCACGGACATTGTTGACACCGTATATCTCACGGTACATCTGCGATGTGTTCATGTGGAACCCCTTCATGCTGATAGTATCGGCATGGACGAAGAGCGTGTCGCCCTCGGAGAAGTCCTTGGCAACAGGGCCCGGTTTGCCTCCAAAGGCAATGGCAGCAGAGTCAGTATAGTGCAGATAGTCGC
The DNA here is from genome assembly GCA_024688365.1 of Prevotella sp. Classification (GTDB taxonomy): domain Bacteria; phylum Bacteroidota; class Bacteroidia; order Bacteroidales; family Bacteroidaceae; genus Prevotella. Next base: position 32,708 of record JAILEG010000041.1, on the reverse strand, counting down.
CCTGAAAGGCATGCTTGCTCTTGTGGTCGATGTAATAGACGTTGCCCTCACCTGTCCCTTCATGGGTGTTGCTGTTATAGGAGAGGTCACGCCCGGTGACGGTACGCTCCTTGAGCTTGTCAACGATCTTCACATTGCCATGTCCCTCACTATGTCCGGTCCTGGCATTGTAAATGACCTCATCACCCGTTATCACCCGTTGGGCCTTACGGTCGTCAATCCTGACGTTGCCATGTCCCTCACTATAGCCAGTCTTGGCATTGTAGAACACATCCTGCCCTGTGATGGTCCTGTTGTTCTGCTTGTCGACAATCTTCACATTGCCATGTCCCTCTGCGTCACCCGTAGTACTGTTATAGATGATGTTGTCACCCTCAACATCCCGCTGGGGGGAGGTGATGGTAGAACGTCCGTTCAGCTCCATGTGGTCAGTCTTACTGTTATAGGTTCCGTCATTCGTGTGGACAATCTCGCCTTTCGATGTGCGGATGACCGACTTTCCCATTACATGTACCAGCCCTGTCTCAGTGTTGCCGTGGGCTGTAGGCGTATTGATGCGGTACTTTGGGGTGTACATCACCACATCGCCATAGAAGTTGGCATCATGAGTCTCGGTGTTGTAATCGCCCTGATCAGCAACAACCGTGTTGCCATTATAGACCAACGTCCCCCTGCCTCCAAAATAATTGGCCACGTTGGAGGTCATGTTATAGTCCAGGCTGTCACAGCGCAGAGAACGGCCCGGCTGTCTGACAACCACATTCTTACGGGCATGTATCATCTGTGTCATGCCATCATAATGCGCCCGATGGCAGTCGAACGTGACCCCTCCGGGACGCGTCATGTGTACACGGCCGAAAGCCTTGAACCAGTTGCTCTTGTCATTGAAGTAAGCACTGTCACAACGCAGCGTCATTCCCTTATACCGGAAACGCACATTTCCCTTGGCAATCTGCACATCGGGCATCGCCATCTGGTTATGACGCAGATTATCAGCATGGTCAATGAAGAACTTGTCGCCCTTCTTCGCCGCTATTCCCTGCGCCTGAAGCGGCTGCGCCGCCCATAGCCCAAACAGGCACAGAATCATGATTGACAAGATTCTGTGCCCGCAAAGATTATCTCTGTTAACGTTATTCAAAGTCATCTGACCCAACCTTCATACTGAAATTTGCAATTCTGATAACGGGGATTGATGCGGACATAAATATCCTTGACCTTTTTCACTACCCAGTCATGGATGATCTGCTGACGCCTACGGACTGTGACTATATCCTTCATTGCCTGAAAGTCCTCGGTAATCGTGGCCCGGTGTTCGGGAACACGGCTCTTCAGTTTCACGATAGCGCAGACCGTCTTTCCCTTGGCATTGATCATCTGGAAGGGAGCGGACACCTCGTCGACCTTCATTGTGTCGATGACACGCGCCACCTCAGTAGGCAAGTCCTTCATCTTGAAGCGTGACGTGCGCGCACTCTCGGATGAGTTCACCATCAGTCCGTGGTTGTTTTTCGTGTCTTTGTCATCCGAAATATAGGCCGTGGCATTCTCAAAGGTAAACTTACCCGCCTTGATGTCATTGGCAATGGAGTCCAGACGCATCTTGGCTGCATTGACTGAGGCGGCTGACACGTTCGGCTTCAGAAGGATATGACGGCAGTTCACTTTGTCACCACGCCTGTCGACAAGCTGAATGATATGATACCCGAACTCACTCTCTACCACCTTTGACACTTTTTGGGGATCAGTGAGATTAAAAGCGGCGGCAGCAAACGTAGGGTCAAGCATGCCACGTCCCATATAGCCCAGCTCACCACCTTGACGGGCTGAGCCTGGGTCCTCTGAATAAAGGCGTGCCAACGTGGCAAACGATGTCTCACCCTTATTGACACGATCCGTATAGTCACGCAGCTGGTTCTTGATACGGTTGATTTCCTCCTGTTCTATCTTCGGTGTCTGTGTCAGAATCTCCACCTCAACAGTAGTAGGAATCAGCGGAATACTGTCGGCCGGAAGATTCCTGAAGTAGGCACGTACCTCCGCCGGAGACACTTTAACATCGCCCACCAGCTTCTCCTGCATTTTCTGTACCAGCTGACGGTTCTTGTAGTCATCATGTAAATCCTGCCGGATCTGGGCCATGCTCTTACGCTGGTATTCCTCCAGCCTCTCCTTGGAACCAATCTGGGGCATGGATATCCAGTAGTTGATCTGCTGGTCAACCCCCTGGTTAATCTCAGCTTCGGTCACCTCTACACTGTCGAGAGCAGCCTGGTGGAGGAAGAGTTTCTGCACGGCAATCTGCTCAGGAAGGATGCACTCAGGGTCACCATTCCATTTCATACCCTCAGCCTCGCCCTGCAGTTTCATTATCTCAACCTCAGACTTCAGGATGGGCTCATCGCCCACCACCCAGATGACCTCATCCACAACACTACGGGGAGATACCTGCTCTGACGGCTGCGCCTTCAGCGAGTCGGACAGGGCGACAGGTGCGTTGGCACGAAAGGCACCAGCATGCAGTCCCATTGCCGTAAGAACCGTTCCTGCAAGCAGGATACTTGTTTTTCCTTTATTTATTTTCATCTGAATTCTTAGTTATTACTTAGTGCTTGTTGACAGTGGCAAGTACCTGCTTATCCACTGTAAACTGATATTTCTTGCGCAGTGATGCCACCCAACTCTTCTCCAGCTCCTCCTGATAGTCAGAGACTACCAGTCCACGCACGTCCTCCATTGCCTCGGGTGCCTTTATCTTCTTGCCGAAGACTGCCTCAAACGGATAGTCCTTCATGGGCTTGGCAACAGTATCTATGCCGAAAACCTCATGGTCAACAAGGGCATTGTCGCCCTTGCGGAAGATGCCCTTCTCCACACGGACACGGATCACGCTGTCACTGTTGAAAGCCTTACGAAGCTCATCACCCCACTTGGCAAAGGGCACGGACTTCACACAGTTCTTCACAGCAGCTACGTCCTCCTGTCTTTTCACATGATAGGCGATACCCTTAAAACGAGGCTCATCCCACTTATATTGCTTCCTATGCTTACGGAAATACGCCTCAAGCCCAGCCTCATCCTTGGCAGCCTTGTCCCAGACAGTGCGGTTGCTCATCTCGATCATCAACAGTCCGTCATGATATTCCCTGACAAGATTTCTCAGGTCAGAGTCCTTTGCCTCCATCTCAGCAAGACGGCGGTCAAGCACCTGCTCCCTCGTGACCCCTTTTCCTGCCTGCAGGGCAAGCGTGTCAAGCCTCTGGTCAATAATCTGCTCACGCAGCCCACGCATCTCAATGAACTGCAGAATATCAGCCCGCACAGAATCGTAAGGCATGAAGTTCTCATGACCAATCATTTTGATGATATGATAGCCAAAAGGAGACAGCACCGGACGGCTTATCTCTCCAGGCTTCATCGTCAGCATGACAGCCTCGAATTCCTTCACGGTCTGCCCTTTCTGGAGCAGTGGCAGTTCTCCGCCCTTACGTGCCGAGTTGGTGTCGCCGGAGTATTTTTTGGCCAAAGCGGCAAAGTCGGCACCATGCAGCAGAGCCGTATAGATAGAGTCAGCCAGCACTTTGGCGGCCTGCTCCTCTCCTTTTGTTGCCCTTTGTTTCATGGAGACCAGGATGTGGGCACATCGCCATAACCCGCCATTATCATCAACACGCTGCTGCGTATCACGATAGATCTTGCGTGCCTCAGCCTCAACATCAGCATCAGTAATGACCGATGGCCTGATTTGCTGGTCCCGATAACTGAGGAATTCCTGTTTGAATGAGCTGAGGGTGTCGAGCCGGGCATCAAGTGCGGCCTGCACCTTCAGCTTATAGTTGATGAAGAGGTCGACATACTCGTCAACGCTTTTCTTGTCGATTACACCTTCGGCATTATTCTTATTGTAGGAATACTCAAACTCCGAACGGCTCACAGGCTGTCCGTTGATTGTCATAACTGTGGGGTCAGTCTGCCCATAAGCAACCGTAGCTGAGAGCATTGCGACGGAAAGAAGTGCTTTGATTTTCATTGTTCTTATCTAAAAACGCACGTACCCTCTCCCCTGGTGTAACAGGGAAGAGGGCCGATGCTTCATCGTCTGGTTTTATTCTGGACGTGAGTAGTTCGGTGCCTCACTGGTGATGGCGATGTCATGTGGATGACTCTCCAGCACACCAGCATTGGTAATACGGGTGAACTTGGCATCATGCAATCCTTCAATAGAGCTTGCACCGCAGTAGCCCATGCCTGAGCGCAGACCACCCGTCAGCTGATAGATAACCTCCTGTACTGTACCCTTGTAAGGTACTCGGCCGGCAATGCCTTCCGGAACAAGTTTCTTGGCATCACGGACATCATTTTGGAAATAGCGGTCACGGGAGCCGTTCTTCTGCTCCATCGCCTCCAATGATCCCATGCCGCGGTAGCTCTTGAACTTACGCCCGTTGAAGATGATGGTGTCACCAGGGCTTTCCTCCGTGCCGGCAACCAGCGACCCTATCATCACAGAACTGCCACCCGCAGCCAGAGCCTTCACGACATCACCTGAATAACGCAGCCCGCCATCGGCAATCAAGGGCACACCTGTCCCTTTAAGGGCAGCGTACACGTCATAGATGGCACTCAACTGAGGTACACCTACACCTGCAACGACACGTGTCGTACAGATAGATCCAGGCCCGATGCCCACTTTCACGGCATCAGCTCCATTCTCAACGAGGAAGCGGGCGGCCTCACCCGTGGCAATGTTACCGACAACCACGTCAAGGTCAGGGAAGGCAGCCTTCACGTCATGCAGTTTTCCAATGACACCCTGTGAATGTCCATGGGCTGTGTCAATGACAATGGCGTCAACGCCAGCCTCGACAAGAGCCTGCGCACGGTCCATCGTGTCTCCCGTCACACCAACCCCGGCAGCCACACGCAGCCGTCCTTTCTCGTCCTTGCAAGCCATCGGTTTGTCCTTTGCCTTGGTGATATCCTTATAGGTGATCAGCCCCACGAGATGATTCTCACGGTCGACTACCGGCAATTTCTCAATCTTGTTCTCCTGCAGAATCTGTGCTGCGGCGATAAGGTCGGTCTGCTGGTGCGTGGTAACAAGATTCTCCTTGGTCATCACGTCATCAATGAGCTTGTCCAGGTGACGCTCAAAACGAAGGTCACGGTTGGTGACGATACCCACAAGATGGTTCTCCTCATCAACGACAGGGATTCCGCCAATGTGATAGTCAGCCATCATTCCAAGTGCATCCTTTACCGTGCGGCCCTGGCGGATGGTCACAGGGTCATAGATCATTCCGTTCTCGGCACGCTTCACGATAGCCACCTGACGTGCCTGATCCTCAATCGTCATGTTCTTGTGAATCACACCGATACCACCCTCACGGGCTATGGCAATTGCCATAGCACTCTCGGTCACGGTATCCATTGCCGCTGTGACGAAAGGTACGTTCAGGTCAATGTGGCGCGAAAACTTAGTTTTCAACTGTACCTCCTTAGGCAGTACCTCTGAATAAGCTGGGATTAAAAGGACGTCATCGTAGGTCAATCCGTCCATCACAATTTTATCTGCAACAAATGATGACATAGTGTATTTAGAAATTTATTGCGTGCAAATTTAGTAATTAAAAATCACATACACAGGCATTTTCCTTTATTTCTCCACCTTATTAAAAGTATTTAACGGCTAAAAGCTGCATCGTGTTCACTGCCCTTTCAACCACTCTGCAGAAAAACCAAGACACAATTCTCCAACTGTCACAAGCAACATAAGCTGTTGTCAGTTGGCCATTTCCGAAAGGAATTTGATGCGGACAAGTCGGATTTCCTCTTCACTGTAGTCACCATCGAGTTCCTCCATAGCCGTGTCAATACTGTCAGTCTCGCTGTCCATGAAGTAATCATAGATGTCGTCAATCTGTTCCTCGTCATAGACATCCTCCAGGAAATAGTCGATATTCAGCTTCGTTCCGCTGTAGACTATCTCCTCTATCTTCGTCAGCAGATCTTCAAATTCAAGACCTTCGGCAGTCGCTATATCATCAAGAGGCAGCTGGCGGTCAATACTTTGGATAATCTTCACCTTCTGCATCGACTTCTTTGCCACCGTCCGCACCCGCAGCTCCTCCGGCCGCTCAATATGATTCTCCTGACAGTGCTGCCTGATGAGTTCGCAGAATTCCTTGCCATAGCGTTTCGCCTTGCCGGCTCCGACTCCCTGGATGTTCTGCAATTCCTGCTCATTGATGGGATACATCATCGCCATCTGCTCTAATGACATGTCCTGGAAGATGACATACGGAGGTATCTCCAGCTTGTGGGCTATCTGTTTCCGCAGCCTTTTCAGCATGGAGAACAGCTCCGGATCGAGTACGGCAGTGCCAGTCATCGGCTCATCATCGACACTCTCATCCCTGAACTCCGTGTCCATGACGAACATGAACGACTCTGGCGACTTCATGAAACGCTTCCCCGCGGACGTGAGCTTCAGCAGACCGTAATTCTCAACGTCCTTCTTCAGGTACCCCACAAGCAGGGCCTGCCGGACAATGGGATTCCATATCTTAGGATCCTCGTCCTCTCCTGCTCCGAAATCCTCCAGCTCATCATGCTTGTGGTCCTTCAGGTCATCCGTGGCACGCCCCTTCACAAAGTCGATGACATACTCCTGCCGGAAATTCTCCTTCAGGGCTTTCACAGCTTGAAGAACTGTCAGCAGCTGCTCCTTGCCCTCGATTTTCTTCTTAGGATGCAGACAGTTATCACACATACCGCAGTTATCCTTCAGATAATCCTCGCCAAAGTAGTGCAGCAACATCTTCCGCCGGCAGACCGAAGACTCGGCGTAGGCCTCCGTCTCCTGCAGCAGCTGCCGCCCTATGTCCTGTTCAGCAACGGGCTTTCCCTCCATGAACTTCTCCAGTTTCTTCAAGTCATTCCTGGAGTAAAACACAATGCAGATGCCTTCCTCGCCATCACGTCCGGCGCGTCCCGTCTCTTGGTAATAGCCTTCAAGGCTTTTCGGAATGTCATAATGTATGACGAAACGCACGTCAGGCTTGTCAATGCCCATACCGAAGGCGATGGTCGCCACAATGACATCCAGGTTCTCCATCAGGAAGTCGTCCTGTGTCTTCGACCGTGTCTCAGAGTCAAGCCCTGCATGGTAAGGTGCGGCCTTGATGTCATTGGCCTGCAGGATGGCCGCCAGCTCCTCCACTTTCTTTCGGGAAAGGCAATAGATGATACCACTCTTGCCGGCATGCTGCTTGATGAACATGATGATCTGCTTGTTGGTGTCATCATCACTCTTCTTCGGGCGCACCTCATAATAGAGGTTCGGCCGATTGAAGGAGCTTTTGAACTCGGCACAGTCCTCAATGCCAAGGCTGCGGACAATATCAGTACGCACCTTGTCAGTTGCCGTTGCCGTGAGCGCTATGACGGGTGCCTCGCCAATTTCCTCGATGGCATGACGTATCTTACGGTACTCGGGGCGGAAGTCATGTCCCCACTCCGAGATGCAATGTGCCTCGTCAATGGCATAGAAACTGACTCTGACGGCTTTAAGGAACTCCACGTTCTCCTCCTTGTTCAGCGACTCTGGAGCCACATAGAGAAGTTTTGTCTTGCCCTCCATGATATCAGAGCGCACCTTGTCAATCTCAGCTTTCTTCAGCGAGGAGTTCAGATAATGGGCCACGCCATCCTCCTCACTGAGTCCGTTGATGACATCCACCTGGTTTTTCATCAGTGCGATAAGTGGCGACACCACTATCGCCGTACCCTCCATGATGAGTGAGGGCAGCTGATAGCAAAGACTTTTGCCACCACCTGTAGGCATCAGCACAAAGGTATCATGTCCGGCAAGAAGATTGCGGATAATAGCCTCCTGGTCGCCTTTGAACTTGTCAAAGCCGAAGTAATGTTTTAGTTTTTCGGTAAGATTGACCTCTTTTGTCATGTTAATAGCTTGGTGTATTCCTTTCCTTGTATGGTATTGCAGATGTCCATGCAGCCCGCCAATGCGGGAACTCCCACATCGGCAGGCTGCACGTGTAGCATGTCAGACCGTCTCCATCTTCTGGATATGGGCCTTGTCAAGTTCCTGGCGGGCATAGTCCTCTGTCACCTCAAACTGCTTGATACGGCGTGAGGGAACATTGAACATGGCATCCATCATCACCGACTCAACGATGGAGCGCAGGCCACGTGCCCCGAGCTTATACTCGACGGCTTTGTCCACGATATAGTCAAGTGCCGGCTCGGCAAAGCTGAGTGTGATGCCGTCCATCTCGAACAGCTTGATATACTGCTTGATGATGGAGTTCTTCGGCTCGATGAGAATCTTGCGCAGGGCATCACGGTCAAGCGGATTGAGATAGGTAAGCACCGGCAGACGGCCGATGATCTCCGGGATCAGTCCGAACGACTTCAAGTCCTGTGGCAATACATATTTCATCAGGTCGCCCTTGTCAATCCTGGCAACGTTCTGCACCGAGTTATAGCCTACGACATGCGTATTGAGTCGCTGGGCAATCTTCCGCTCGATACCGTCAAAGGCACCACCGCAGATAAAGAGGATATTCTTCGTGTCAACGTGGATGTACTCTTGGTCGGGATGCTTTCTGCCCCCCTGTGGAGGCACATTGACCATCGTCCCTTCCAGCAGCTTCAAGAGCCCCTGCTGCACTCCCTCGCCACTCACGTCACGGGTGATGCTGGGATTGTCGCTCTTACGGGCTATCTTGTCAATCTCATCAATGAAGACGATGCCACGCTCGGCAGCAGCCACGTCATAATTGGCCACCTGCAACAGACGGGAGAGAATACTCTCCACGTCCTCGCCCACGTAGCCAGCCTCCGTGAACACCGTTGCGTCCACGATGGTGAAAGGCACGTCAAGCAGCTTGGCTATGGTTCTGGCAAGCAAGGTCTTGCCCGTACCAGTCGAGCCAACCATGATGATGTTGCTCTTCTCTATCTCCACGCCATCGTCATTCTTGGGCTGCTGCAGTCTCTTGTAATGGTTGTAGACCGACACGGAGAGATAACGCTTCGCCTCGTCCTGCCCGATGATATACTCATCCAGGTACTGCTTTATCTCCTTCGGCTTCGGCACCTTCTTCATCTTGAAGGCTTCCTGTCCTTTGTCCTGTTCCTGCGCCAGCGCGCCTGTCTGCATGACAATGTTGTAAGCCTGCTGAGCACAGTCCTCACAGATGTACCCGCTCAGACCGGTGATAAGGAGCTTCACATCCTTCTCACTCCGGCCGCAAAAACTACATTTCTTCTGAGGCATCCTTTACTTCTTTCTGGTTAGCACCTCGTCAATCATACCATACTCCTTAGCCTCCTCGGCGTTCATCCAGTAGTTACGGTCACTGTCGTTCCATACTTTCTCAAACGTCTGGTGAGAGTGGTTGCTGATGATGGTATAGAGTTCCTTCTTGAACTTCTGAATCTCCTTCGCCTCAATCTCTATGTCTGAAGCCTGTCCCTGTACGCCGCCAAGTGGCTGGTGAATCATCACGCGGCTGTGTGTCAGTGCCGACCGCTTGCCCTCCTGGCCTGAGACGAGCAGCACGGCAGCCATCGAGGCAGCCATCCCCGTACAGATAGTAGCCACGTCGCTGGAGATGAACTGCATCGTGTCATAGATACCCAGGCCAGCCGTCACGCTTCCGCCAGGCGAATTGATATAGATGGATATATCCTTGCCTGGATCAACGGAGTCCAGGTAAAGGAGCTGTGCCTGCAGGGTGTTGGCCGTGTAGTCATCAATCTCCGTACCGAGGAAGATGATGCGGTCCATCATCAGGCGGGAGAACACGTCCATCTGGGTCACGTTCAGCTGCCGTTCCTCCAGGATGTATGGGTTCAGGTACTGTGCCTGCGACTTCACTACGTCATCAAGCACCATGCCGTTCATCCCGAGATGCTTGGTAGCATACTTTCTAAAATCGTTCATTGTTTTCCTTTCTATATATAATAATGTGACAAAAAACAGAGGTTATCGACCTCTCCTATCATTGCCATCTTTGCAAAGAACGTGCCACACGGAGCGGAAACGTCTTGCTTATCTTAGACAAAGATAAGGAAAAAAATCGATAACCCCTATAATTAAAGGAAGTTTTTTCCTAAAAATATATTTATTCGCTTACGAGCTTGTTGAACTCATCAAGGCTTACGCTCTTCTTGTTCAGCTTCACGATTTCCTTCAGCGCAGCTGAGAGCTTACGGTCAAGGGCTGCCTCAACGAACGAGTCAATGTTCTCACGCTTCTTCAGCATCTCGTCAGCATAGTTGTTCAGATACTCCTCAGGAACGTTGGTCATGCCGTACTGGGCGAACTGGGCACGTGCCATCTGGCGTGCGCTCTCACGGACATCACTGTCGTCAACCTTCACATTGTTGGCCTGTGCCAGCTGTTCCTTGATGAGGTGCCATGTCAGTTCCTTGATACTCTGATCGTAGTTCTTCTCCACAAAATCCTCACCCTTGTCCTGGTTGTTGACAAGCATGATACGCTTCAGTATAGCGTCCGGATAAGTCAGCTCACCTGTCTTCTTCTCGCAGTAAGCACGTACATCCTGGATGAACTTGTAGTTGGAGTCGCCCTCCAGCTGTGCGGTCAGTCCGTCAGCGATAGCCTTGCGGAACGCAGCCTCATCCTTGATGTCAGCCTCCTCGCCGTAAATACTCTTCCAGAGGTCAGCATTGTTCTCAGCCTTCACGAAACGGGAAATCTCCGTAATCTGGAATGAGAAGTTGCCCTTGTGTTCAGCCACCTCTTCCTTCTTGATCTTCAGCAGGGAAGATACCTCGATGTCGTTGTCCGGATAAGCGGCTGTTGGGTTGAACGTAATGATGTCGCCCAGTTTGGCCCCGTCAAAGAGCTTCTTCTGGTCGTCAACCTTGATGTACTGTGGCATCAGCGATGCGCCCTCAACGGTGATACCGCCCTCAAGCGTGTTGCCATTCTCATCCAGCTCACGGATGTCACCCTTCAGCATGTCACGCTGCTCTGGGTCAAAGGTCTCTGCCTTGTCATAGTGGCCGGCACGGCTCTGGAACATATCCACCTGCTGGTCGATGAGCTTGTCGTCAACGGCAATCTCGTAGTAGTCAATCTCATCCTTGTCAGTCAGCTCTGCCTTCAGCTCAGGAGCCACAGCGATGTCGAACTTGAACTCATATGGAGCTTCCTTCTCCAGGTCAACCGGCTCCTGATTCTCAGATGACAATGGCTGTCCCAGCATCTGAATCTTGTTGTCTGTGATATATTTCTGGAGGTTCTCACCCAGGATTTTGTTGATGGCTTCCATCTTCACCTGTGAGCCATACTGCCGCTTGATCATGCCCATTGGCACCTGGCCCTGGCGGAAACCGGGAATATTGGCACGCTTGCGATAGTCCTTGAGGGTCTTCTCAACCTCATCTTTGTAGTCAGACTCTTCGACTGTCAGGGTCATAAGACCGTTGATTTTGTCGGGATTCTCAAATGAAATTTTCATCTCTGATGTTTTATATTTATGTTTATTATTGTTTATCAAAAGCTTACATTCCCGTCAGGACACACCTGTCCCTCCCGGGCTTTGGGGTGCAAAGGTACTTAAATTTTCGCACAACCTTATAATATACAGGGAGAAATTTGTTTTTTTAACGGCATGCCCACCTACGGACGCATCTCGTCTTTGCCGCTTCACACCATTTGATCCCAACGGACCAGCATCTCCACACGGTGTGAGCCACAACATGACATCCAGGACAGGGCAGAGATTTCCACCCAACCGTTGGTAAATCTCCTGGGAAAGATCAGACTGACAGGGCTTCCTCCTGCGCCCGCTTGCGCTGGTCAAGGAGCTGGAAGTCTTTTTTCTGCAGCACAAAATCGGTACCGAGGTACTTCTCCTTGACTATCTTGTTGGCAGCCAGCTCCTCCGGTGTGCCCTTGAAGAGGATACGCCCCTCGAAGAGCAGGTAGGCACGGTCAGTGATGTTCAGCGTCTCATGGACGTTATGGTCAGTGATGAGAATACCAATGTTGCGGAACTTCAGCCGCCAGACGATGTGCTGGATATCCTCCACGGCGATAGGGTCGACACCTGCAAACGGCTCATCAAGCATAATGAACTTCGGGTCGATAGCCAGACAGCGGGCTATCTCACAGCGGCGGCGCTCACCTCCCGAGAGACGGTCGCCAAGGTTCTTGCGCACCTTCTCCAGACGGAACTCACGGATAAGGCTCTCCATCTTGTCTGTCCGCTCCTGTTTTGACAGCTTCGTCATCTCCAGGACGCTCATGATGTTGTCCTCAACACTCATCTTACGGAACACACTCGCCTCCTGCGGCAGATAGCCGATGCCTGCACGGGCACGCTTATAGACCGGGAAATTGGTTATCTCCTGGTCATCAATGTACACATGTCCCTCGTTCGGCACCACAAGTCCCGTGGTCATATAGAAAGAGGTGGTCTTCCCCGCACCATTCGGTCCGAGCAGCCCTACGATTTCTCCTTGCCTCACATTGATGCTCACACCATTGGCAACCGTACGCTTCCCATACCGTTTCACCAGCTTGTCCGTACGGAGGATGCTCCCCTCGCCCTCGGGGCGCACCACGATATTATCTGTCTCGCTCATAGCTTTCCTTGCTTTTGGTTATCAGACGGCAGTTCGGGGATTCCCGACAGGACGCCATTCCGCCAACAGGCGACTTCACCCTGTGCCCTCCGCTGCAAAATTACGAAATAAAATGCAGACCGCAAGCATAATAAGGCAAAAAGCCCTGCTCTTCCCCCACCTGCCTCCCGCATCAGTCCTACATATAAGCCCAACATCAACCCTGTCAGCTTCCGTCCCGCCCCTCACAAAGAAAAAAGGGAAGCACGACAGTTCATGCTTCCCTCACGTTCAAATCCTCTAAGGCACCTGGCTCAGCCTCTAATCATCCCAGAGTCTAATACCGCCACTCCAGCCTTTCGCCGTGGCTTCCTCATCATCCTCTCCATCACCATCGCTGTCATGTGACTCACCTGTTGGGATTGGCCTTACATCATCTCCATCATACTTGCCTGTCTGCCCTGTCATGGCGGCCATCAACCCTTCGGTCTTCACTTGCAGTATTTCACATAGCGGAGTATTATAGATCTTCCTCATAGCAAGATTCTCCAAACTTATTATTTCACAATCAATTTCTTTCCGTCAACGATATACACACCAGGGGCTAATGACTCTGACCATTCATCAGCAACTTTCTGTCCTTGTAGGTTGTAGACACCTGATGGTGCCGCTTGCCGGTCATGGTCCGTCTCAATCTCTTCTATACCCGTAGGCACTTCCATGCCCACCTCGTCAAGGAAGCTGGCAGTCACCATACTCAATTTGGCTGGAGCAATATCAGGTTTTCCTCTCAGAATCGCATTGAAAGTACCACTTTGGTTGCCATAGTTTGAGTGGATCAGCGTACCCCAGCTCATGTAGTAATCACCTTTATTGATTTCCTTTCCGCTGCTTACCTCGTAAAGACCCTGCATGGTATAGCCTGGGGACTTCTTGCTCTTGAGTTCCCTAAGTTCGTTCTTGGTCCTGTCGATAGCTATATCATCAATCTCTACCTCATCAACATAGTCCATATCGTGCTTATCGTCATGCTTCAAGGTAACACCCTCAAGCATCGACCCACTGGCATTGACGAACGTAGGCCATACCATACACGGCTGACCGGCAACAATGTGCTGATACCGATGCTCCGTAAAGTAGATACGTCCGCTTGTGCCCGCATTCTCATCCACATCATTGAACACGGTGATCACCGTCCCAGAGCCAAAGGTCTGCTGAACCTGCTCCTCGTTCATTGAGAAGGGAAGGGTTATCGCATTCCAGTGATCCTTGATGAGCTTCTTTCCCTTGAGCGTTAGGTCAGCATGGCGCACCTGCTGCTCATTACTGTTAAGGAAGCTCTGCGTGGTACTCGACTCCAGCGTGACATCCGTCTCCTTGTGGTCAGCCTGTGCATCAAAGGCGAATCCAGCCAACCCCATCTTAGCACCCGTCTGGAAGACATAGTAGGTCTTTCCAGGCAGCACATCGAACGTGTAGCGTACGTAACCCTTGGAAATCATCAGATGGCCACCAGTCTTGCGACCGCTGTTCTTGTATTCATCCATCTCGTCCATGTCAAGTACCTTCTGTGGAGTACCATAGTTTCCCCAGTTGCTCTTCAGGAAATCCAGGCGAGACGGTGTCAGACCATCCTTGAATTCCACCATATACTTGAAGTTGGTTATCTCCCTCATTGTGTTTGACTCACGGTCATATCCCCGTCCTTTGCCTCCACTGTAGTCTGCACTCGTATAAGGCGAGCAGAGATACCTGCTGCGGGTGAGATAGCCATTGGCACTGCTCATCTGGGCACTATACTCCTCGACGTCCGTGGTCTTTCTGAGTTCAACGGCATTATCACGCTCATCAAGTATATAGAGCGGACTCCAGCGGATCATGTTGTTCTTACCGGGATTGACCTGCTCATCACCATTCCACTCCACACATCCTTCCTGCAGCACGTAAACATACAGCGTTCCTGCCTTAGAGGGCTTGAAGGTAACGTAGTCGCCACGACAAGGCAGCATATACGGTTCCGATACTGGGATACCACCATTGCTGTCAAAACTCTCGCCGCCAGGCTTATACTCCTTGGCCATTTCATCCTTGGCATAACTGTTGCCACCCATGACCGAGGCATAAAGGTATCCCTCAAGGATGCCACTTTCGGATGCTACTTTATCCGTCTGCGACTTCTGCCACGCATCCTGGATATCATACACCTCGCCGTTCTCGTCATACTTATAGTCAATATTGTCATAACGTCGCCAGCCGCCCCATGTCATTGTGATACCCGGCACGCTTGTCACCTGCTCCTGCACTGAAGGTGTATAGTCTTCCGGAACCTGGTAGGATGGGATGCCGGTAATCATCATGTCATACCATGCCAGCCGATAGATGCTCGGATCCTCAGCCGAGATAACCTTTCCATAGACACGGACATGCTTCTCGGGAACTTCGCTCTGTCCGTCAGTACCATTCTCACGTGTCAATGCCTGATGGGCCTGGACCATGCTGGACGGGTGCGCACCCTGTGCAATGCCATCCGTGGTCTGCAACAAGTCAAAGACTCCTTCCTGATTCACTGTGACATATCCTTCATATCCTTGCTCCACGAGGTGTTGAACGTAGGGCGAGGCTTTGTGGACGAGCCACGGCAACCCCACCTTCTTCATCAGCTTCGTGTCAACACCTTGCTCGTCCATCGCCCAGTTCAGGTAAGCGGTGGCACGAGTGGTTTCTGTTTTGTCATGTGCGGTAAGGATATAGGCGGGGATGAAATTAAATCCATAGATTTTCATGTGTCCACCCTCTGTGCTGTCATAGAAGTAGCCTGCATAGCCGCCATAGACAGCGTTTGAGAACCGGTGAACCTCCCGCCGGGTCACGGCCGGCGTGTATGTGAGACGTTCCACCTTGTCTCCACGATAACGCACAAGTACATAAGTATGACCTGCCTGCCATTCCATATCAGCCTGTATGAAACCATCGGCAGCAGGCACAAATCTGATGAAGCTGCCGCCGGTAGGCAAATAAGGAACATCGGCAACAGAGAATACTGTCTTATCATCCTTCACCGTTGCCACTGTAGCCTGTACCGTTCTGTTGGGATCAAGCGTTATAGGCTCATTGGGGGATGTGGCATAGATATCAGCACCATCAGACCTCACATCCCAATCATCAGCACCAACAGCACCAAACTGCACCGACAATCCCGGCACACCATCAATGATACTGCCCGCGAGCATATCACCCGGCGAGGTAAAGTCGAGGCTCCCGTAGGTGGCTGACTGAGCGGTATTATCTATCCTATAGCCCCACTTAGCCTGATAAACCAGCAGCTCATAGGTGGCAGAACCACCCTCATAGTCAGTGGGATTCTTCGGGGTAACTGTGGCCGTGATGGCATAGGTGCCGTCATAATCGGGCAGCAGGTCAGTTTTGATTTTCCCATCGCTGGAATAAGCAGATTGTCCTCTACCCACAGCATTTTCAAGAATATACTCTGTGCCCCAATACCTGTTATCCAAGATTGCCGTATAGCGCACGGTGTACTGGTCAGAGATATCCTCTCCATTGGAATCCGTGATTTTCAGGACAGGCTCTATCACCTTCTGACCATGACGCACCACACTCCTGCCAGCTGAGAAAGTCACCGTTGGCTTTATCTTGGCAACCACCTCCACAGGCCAGTCTACAGTAACAGGGTCAAAATGGCTGCCGATAGGACTGACTGTCACCTTTATATTATAGTTGCCAACTTTTTCACCCCTGACAGAGAAAGAAGTAGTCTGCGTGATATAATAAGGATTCCACCTCGTCCCGTAGTTGGATCTCGACTGTCTTGGTGTTACAGTGATTCCCTCATTAGGGTTAGATGTATTGTAATAGATATTATCATACTCATCCGTCAGCGAGCGCAAGTCTACATAGGCATGCAGGTCAAAGGGATTGCTGGGATTATTGGAATTCCAGGTCTGCCCCACGCGCAGGGTGATCTTCTTTGGCATGATACGCACGTCCGGTGTCTTCGCGCCAATAATAATCGTAGCTTGCTTGGTCACATTCTTGAAAATGTCTGGCGATGACGACTTCTTCGGAATATCAATGGTCAGCATCTCGCTGCCTGTTCTGCTGGAAGTATGGAACTCGGGGTCACCCTCCTTGGCTGGCACGAAGTCTGGGTCTGAGGCATGTTCCCTGTTGAGCCGTGCTGCCTCCTTTGCTGCCATATAGTCAATATCCATGCCAGTATTATTGGTCAGACTATACCTGACAGCCTGTGGGTCGAAGTTGTAATAGTCAGACACGTCATTGCCCAGGTTGTCATACACCTTTACCACCAGCTCATTATAATAGACACTATTTCGTTTGAAGCGCAGCACATTGTCGCCCTCCAGCTCTGTACTGCTCAATATGACCTTAGCGCCAGCATCCAATGGCCGTGGAAGTACTGTAACCTTAACCGTGATGGCAGCTGCATCATAGAGGGTGACATATTCATCCTTGGGGGAAAAGGTCATCCTGGCTGTGGCTGTCCCTTGGATTGTCCCCTTTATATTCTTCCCGCCATCAAGACTCTCCACTATGTTCTGACTGCCCGCAAGCATTTCCAACCTCACGTCAGCAAGCGACATCTTGTAATATTGGGAGAGGTCAACAACACCCGTCGGATCCATGACCTTAAAGGCCGGAGCCTTCACTGGCACACCCTGATAAAGCCTTAGCTCAGAGGGATGGGCTTTGTCAGCCAATGATCCATTCATACTCACCACGCCTTCCTTACCATGCACATTTACGGTGTAGCTGATCTCCGTTGGCAGGTAGAGACGCGATGCAGTCTCATCTTTCGGTACGGGCGTGGCAATCACCTTGAAGCTGCCTTTCTTTCCTCCCGAACGCACCTCTCCCGTATGACGGAACACAGAGCTTTGCGTCTCCGTATCATAATTGATATCCTTCACAGGCTCTCCCTCTATGTGGTAGACAAAATTGAAAAAACGGGTGACATCATGCTCTTCCGTCCACACAAAAGAATCATCATATACCGCCAATGTCGGTTCTGTGATAATATTCTGATTGATGGTCACATCAATACTTGGACGTTCAAAATGAGGGTAGACATACTTCTTCTCCTGAAAGCTCTCCGACTCAGTATACTCGATAATAATGTCTCCTGTGAGTGTCATCTTTCCTTTGTCCGTCCGATGCTTACCCTGGACGAAAAACTCCACACGGTAGATAGTCGATGGAAACTGCGGTGTCCATACAACATCTGTATAGGTATCATTGCCTTCGTTTTTGCTGAAGTCCTTTGTCACCTTACCATTATTGGTCTCATCAAAGAGGTACACATCCCCCACCTCCTGGAATGAGGCAAAAGTCAGCTTCTCCATACGTTGGGTGACTCCCTTTCCATTGATACGGATCTTTCCACCATTGAATAAATCAAGAGTCTGGTTGGTTTCATCCACCAAGGCATCCTCCACTTCCACATTCCAGTCACCATAATTGAAGTGATAGTCATATCCCTTCCTGTCAACGTATGGCGACATGGAGTTTTCATGCACTGTTTCAGAACTTACGTTCTTGATAAGCTCCTTCAGGCTGATTGTCACCTGATGTGTTGGCAACTCCTGTGCAAAAGCAACCAAAGGCAACATCAGCAAAACAAACACTGGAACAAGTTTAGTTATTCTCATCTCTGTTTTTAATTTCTGTAAGTTAATCTACTATGTAATGTCAGCTTTTTTTGGTCAATTAAACCCATTGCTATAAATTTCTGTCAATCTTCTGTGCGCAAATGTACTAATAAATCAAAAAAAAAAAAAATAAAGTTTAGCGTAAAATTCTTAATACACCGTTAAAATAATCAAAAACACGGGTTTCCATCCATCACTTGTGCTGCAAAATCGCACTTATCGGTGCAGCAAGGCACACTCTTTTCCCTTTTATTTTTCCCTATTCTCTTTAATTTTGCTTACTTTTGCACATTATAAAGTAAAAATAAAGTTACCATGCTTATATTCAAGTGGCTGAACACACTCGGGAAATACCTCATGCTGATGGGACGTACCTTCAGCCGTCCGGAGCGGATGAGGATGTTCCTGAAGCGTTACGTCAAGGAGATGTCGCAGCTGGGAGTCGACTCCATCGGCATCGTCCTGCTCATATCGTTCTTCATCGGGGCTGTCATCTGCATCCAGATCAAGCTCAACGTGCAGAGTCCGTGGATGCCCCACTGGGTATCGGGCTATGTGACACGTGAGATCATGCTGCTGGAGTTCTCCAGCAGTATCATGTGCCTGATACTGTCGGGCAAGGTGGGATCGAACATCGCCTCGGAACTGGGCACGATGCGGGTGACGCAGCAGATTGACGCCCTGGAGATCATGGGCATCAACTCTGCCAGCTATCTCATCCTGCCGAAGATGCTGGGCCTCATCACCATCATGCCGTTCCTCGTCATCTTCTCTGCGGCAACGGGCATCGTGGGAGCATATGCCACGGCTTACCTGGGGCATATCATCACCCCGGTCGACCTGACATCGGGTCTCCAACACGACTTCAATCCGTGGTTCATGTGGATGAGCATCATCAAGGGCTTCTTCTTCGCCTTCATCATCTCCAGCGTCTCGTCCTATATGGGCTACACCGTCAACGGCGGCAGCGTTGAGGTGGGCAAGGCATCAACTGATGCCGTGGTCTGCTCCAGCGTGCTGATCCTCTTCAGCGACGTGTTCCTGACGCAGGTGCTGAGTTAGAGCAAAGCCCTCCCAAGGAGGGAAAGCCTCTCCCCCAACCCCTCCCCGAAAAGGGAGGGGAGTAAGCAGCGGGATACCCCTATGGGCTTCAACAGTTATCAGCGACTATCATTGCTTATAATATTGCCTATCATCGCTTATCACCGCTTATCACCGCTTATCACCGCCCATCAACACCCAACAACCAACACCCAACACCCAATGATCGAAGTAAAACACCTATACAAGTCGTTCGGCGACAAGGAAGTGCTGAAGGACATCAACACAGTCTTTGAGGATGGCAAGACCAACCTCATCATCGGACAGAGCGGCGCGGGCAAGACCGTCCTCATGCGCTCACTCACCGGACTGCTCGACCCTACGAAGGGCGAGGTTCTCTATGACGGACGCAATTTCGTCAACATGACCAAGAAGGAGCAGATTCTCATGCGCCGTGAGATGGGCATGATCTTCCAGGGAGCGGCCCTCTTCGACTCGCTCACCGTGCTGGAGAACGTGCGCTTCCCCCTCGACATGTTCTCTGACATGACCTGGCAGGAACGGGACCGCAGGGCGCAGGAGTGCCTCGACCGTGTCAACCTCACGGGAGCTGAGCAGAAGTACCCGGGCGAGATCTCCGGCGGTATGCAGAAGCGTGTGGCCATAGCGAGGGCCATCGTCATGAACCCGAAGTACCTCTTCTGTGATGAGCCGAACTCGGGACTCGACCCAAAGACCTCGCTCGTCATCGATGAGCTGCTCACGGGCATCACACGTGAGTTCAACATGACCACCATCATCAATACCCACGACATGAACTCGGTCATGGGCATCGGAGAGAACATCATCTTCATCGCTGACGGCAGGAAGGAGTGGCAGGGCGACAAGGACAGCGTCATCTCCTCCCGCAACCGCAAGCTCAATGACCTCGTATTCGCCTCCGAGCTGTTCAAGAAGGTGAAGATGATGGAGCTGAACCCGCAGGCTGACACCCCGCAGGACTGAGCTTCAGACAGCATGACATGCCGCGCCGTGCCCACCACCGTCACAATGGATTATTGAAAATTTGGTTATTAGAAAAATAATAATTACTTTTGCAATAACCAATCAACAGTACGCAAATGAAGAAGTCATCTGTCAACAATCCCTTCATCGTAGGGCACTATGAGTCGGCTGAATATTTCTGCGACAGGAAGGAAGAGACAGCCTTCCTGCTCCACCAGGTAAGGAACGGAAGGAATGTTGCGCTCATCTCTCCCCGACGTATGGGAAAGACCGACCTCATACACCATCTCTTCCATCAGCAGGAAATCAACGAGGAATACCACACGTTCTTCATCGACCTCTATGCCACCAGTTCCCTATCAGAGTTGGTCTACCTGCTGGGGAAAGCCATCTTCCATACCTTGAAGTCACGGCAGAGGACATGGCTTGACACTTTTTTCCAAGTCATCAGCTCATTCAGAGCCGGCTTCAGACTCGACCCAATGTCGGGCGAGCCTTCCTTCGACCTCAGCCTTGGCGACATCCGTGAGCCGGAGATAACCCTTCAGGAGATTTTCCACTATCTCGACACTGCCGACCGCCCCTGTCTCGTGGCGATTGACGAGTTCCAGCAAATCAGTCAGTACCAGGAGAAGAACGTCGAGGCATTGCTGCGCACCTACATCCAGCAATGCTCCAACGCATGCTTCATCTACTCGGGAAGCAAGAACAGCATGATGACCAACATGTTCCATTCTTCTGCCAAGCCTTTCTATCAGAGTGCTGTCACAATGGGCCTCTCACCTATAGCAGAAGAGGTCTACACTGACTTCGCACAAAGCATGTTCCGTCTCAGAGGGAAACAGCTTGACAGGGACGTGGCTGAAAGCGTCTACCGTTCTTTTGACGGCTGCACCTGGTTCCTGCAGATGATGATGAACGAGCTGTTCGCCATCACTGACAAGGGCGCCACCTGCCACGCTGATGTCATCCCAACAGCCCGGCGCAACATCATCCACACCCAGGAGATAAGCTACAGAGAACTGCTGGCACGGCTGTCTGTCAAGCAAAAACAGGTGCTGCTCGCCATATCGAAGGAGGGGACGGCACAGCAAGTCACGTCAGGAAAGTTCATCAGGCAGCACAACCTCTCCTCCCCCAGCTCCGTGCAGTCAGCCCTGCGGGCACTTGACGACAACGGGCTCGTCACCAACGACAACGGCAGCTGCCGCATCTATGACCATTTCTTCGCCCAGTGGCTGAAGGAGCAATACCTGTAGGGCTGCCGTCCACCAGGAGGAATACTGCATGGCAGACACGTTTTCCTTTTCCATAACATAAAACGACTATCCGTCCTCGTCCCTCTATGCTCAAGTAAGATGAAAATATCATCATCAAGACTATAGCCTGATGTCACCCCAGCCACCACACCAGCTGGTGCCAGACTGTACAAGAAGGCGAAGATAATGGAGCTGAACCTGCAGGCATAAGAAGAAAGAGAGGACATGCCTTCACAGACATGCCCTCTCTTGATTTGTCGTTAAAAAAGTTAATTATTCAAACATCAGCTGCCATGCAGCCGTCAGTCGTCCCACGGGCTATAGTGAGGGAACTGACCAGAGATTCCCGAGCTAATGAAGTTCTCCTTTGCCTCATCGCCATCAGGACCACCTGAATCACCACTCTCGTTCTGTACGTTTCCAGATCCTCCCAAATTAACTTTCTTATCGCAGATATAGCCCCGAGCTTGAATATCGATTATCTCCATACAAGGAATAATATATGCCTGTTTCATCACATGTATGCTTTAGAAAATTATCTTACAATATATTTCTTTCCGTTATGGATATATATACCCTTAGCGGTAGGTTTATCCACCTTCACACCTTGCAGGTTGTAGTAGGCAGAGTCGTCAGACACGTTATCTTCCGCCTCCACCATACTGATACCGTTGACAACACTGTCATCAAACAAGAACATAAAGCCCTTGGCACCTACGGTAATATTGTCATTTACCTGGAGGAAACTGTAATTCCTACCGCTCTTCACACCTGCTGCTGGGTGATAGAATCCTAATTTGTTCTCACTATCTGCAGGTTTCTTGTAAACACCTAAGATATAGTTGTACTTCGTTCCATCGTCCGTTGACGTTGAGGTGGGGATGTCTACATTAGCCTCCTGTGCGACTAACATATTCTTCTCGGTGATATTCATTTCTGCCAGTGTAGCCTCCGGATTTTCAGCATAGGTCTCGAATCCAATCTTCTTAGCTTCATTGGTAGCGAGGACGACACCTGTGCGGGCTGGGATATAATTGTAGCCCGTAAGTTCCTTCAGCGTAGCTGTCTTGCTGGAAGCATCCGTTGCTGTAACAATGTACATCCTGACACCCTTCGGCAACTTGCAAGCATGCCACTCGCTGAAAGCACGGTAGTATTTCATACCATCAAGCTTCTGAGCATCACTCAAGTTGAACTCATTGAATGAGATTTTGCGGTTGATGGTGTAGAAGTAGTCCACCTCATCGCCTACCTTCTTTATATAGAAACGGACAATATAGCCTGTTCCGTCCTTCTTCTGAGGCAGGAGGAACTTAATATCCTTCGTGGGATCTCCGTATTTGTTCTCACTTGACTGGTAGGTGTTCAGATAGTTCACATACTGCGTGTCATACCTCGGAGCTGCTGCTGTATACGGTTTGTCTGACGCTGTGAGGTCAACAGGGATATTCGGATGAACCTTCGTGTTGTCATAGTTCTCACCGAACCACGGATTGGTGAAGTCCTTGTTATACACAAAGCGGAAACGGTTGCCTGTGGTGGCATCATTATTCATGACGATAGCCGTCTCCACACCATCCTTCATATACTTGAAGCACTGCTCGCTGCCGTCCCATGTCAGAGGAAGAGCGTAGACACTGTGGCCCGTAGGAATGGAACCTACCCCCGTCACATTCTCTGCACCATCGTTAGATGCGGCTACGGATGAGCCCATGATGTACATCTGCTCCGTGTTGAAACTGATGCGATAGGTAGATGTCGTGAGGTTGATGGAGAAGGTGTAAGATGTCGCATTGGCATAACGGGTGGTCAGCTGTGGGTTCAGGGCCTGCGACTTGTTGCTTGTCTTCTCTCCCCAGAATATGCCACCCTCCAGGGCTGTAGCATCCATGCCGCTCGCACTATTGCTGCCACTGGCAGGAGTTCCATAGGCCTGCACCTGCGGACGGATCACCTTGTCCCAGTTCGTTCCCCAGTTGGCAGCAGATGAGCCATCCACAAGGCTTGCCTCAGCCACGGCCATATAAAGCTCGCCCCATCCGGCATCAGGACGTGGGACAGTCACACGATAGATGACACTGTCCATCTGCGCAGCATCAAAATCAGTCGTTGCATCGGGGAAGCCAATGCCCGGCTTGTCCTTGTAGTACAGCAGGCGGGTCATCTTAGTGCGGCCCGAGGTCTCATAAGGCTGAATGTTGGCGGTTGCAAGCGCATCGCCATAATTTCCAATGGCATAATAGGTCTTGCTGCTGCTCTCCGACAAGGGCTTCAGATTTATATCTATCGTGAGGGGTGCCGTGCCCGTAGCGTCAAACAGCCACGTGTAGGAGACACCTGTGCCTGTTGCCAGCGCAAAATTGTTATTCGCAAATGCGCCACCAGCTTTCGTGCGAGTGTCGTCATAAGTCTGTGACTTCACATTGTTATTTTTGGTGGACAGAGTGCCAGTAGCACCAAGGGCATAGTTATCGTTGCCGGAGTGATGTGGCCGGTAACTTTCCGTTCCGTCTCCCTTCTCAATATGATAATGTATTGTGTCGCTATGAATCTTTTTGATCACATCATCTTTCAGATTGAGCGAGAACAAGGTTGTTGAGAGGGCACCGCCATGACGCTGGCGGGAAGGAATGAGCCGGAAGGCTGGCAGACGCTGACCACCCGTCAGCTCAGGACTGACAAAGTAATAATTATCAGCCTCACCAACTTTATGAAGTGTCAGACTACTGGCTGTAATATCCAGAATGAAACCATTTGCGTCACTTTCAGCCGTAGTATAACTTGTCGCCTGAGAGGGATCAGTCTCTTGTGTGGCTGCAAGTGTTGCGCCATCAGCAAGCGAAGATGATGCCGACCGGAAATAGCTCTGCGCACCACCACCAAGTGTTTTTCTCAATTGAATAGGGAAATTAGTGTCGTACAGACGCACACCCGTTGTCACCTCCTTCCATGTACCGCCACTTGTAAGCAATTCATATTTTTCATTGGAACGCCAGCTGACTGTCATCTTTATACTGTTCCCTGTATTCGTCCAGTTCTCCACCTTGAACGTGAATATATAGTTCTGATAGTCAACAGGCATATTCACAAAAGCATCGGCAGGGGATGTCATGTCGAATGTGGCCGATGTACCATTGCCAAACGCTGAGGTTGATGCTGACGTATGATACCAGTGAATACCATTGTAATCGATAACTAGCAGGAAGTAGAGTTTGTTCTCAGCACTTACGTAGGGGGCAAGGTCAGCACCATCGATGTCCTGTGACCATCCACTGCCCGTCCAGCCACCCATAACCGGGTTTATTTCAACGGAAGGAGTGGAGCCGTTCCAAAAATGCAGCTTTGCATTCTGGGCTGACACCGCAATCGGAATCATCAATAGGACTAAAAACGCCACTAAATAGCGTGAAAAATGTTTCATAATTGTCTATTTGTTAATAAGTAATTCCGTAGAATACAGCCATATAGGCCATCCGCCTTATTATCCAAGGTAAATGACATGACTGAAATAGAGTAAAATATATGACAATCTCTGTGGTCAATTATTTTTGAGCTACTCTCCTAACTGTTTCATTTGATTTACATCAACGGCAAAGGTAAAGACTATCTGCAAAAAAACGCTTATAGTATCTATAAGAACCTGAAAAAAAAAGCGCAATCGATTGCACTCAGAAAGGGGCTATTTGAAGGCAAAACAGCACGGAAAGAAGGCAAAAGGAAGGATGTCCACGCAATACTTCACATGAAGTACCGGACTATTGCAGCTGAAGTACCCGACTACTTCACGTGAAGTACTGCCGTAATCCGGCACCGGGTACTGGGCCAAAGGACAGCTATGACATGGCAAGACCGTACCGGGCACTGCCTGACCACACGCAAACCGTCTGGCACAAGCACCTCACAGGGCTGCACAAAGACGGATGGCTGAGAAAACAAAGGAAGAAAAAAACGGCAGGGAAGACAAGAACGAAAAGGCGATGCACATAAAAAAACTCTGAAAGAGTGACAGGCGCAGGAACATCAAAACACCTATGGATGTTGCATGTACCTCACTCTGTCACTCCTTCGGAGTTCATCTCCCTCTTTCGTACCGTTGCTGGGGTTCCGCTACCGCTCCACCCCAGCCTATACGCTGACAGGCTTTCAGCCTTTCATGCAATGCTCCGTCCTTGGATTCATCAGTCCCCAACATCAGGGACAAGAACTGCACCCACCAAGAACAAGGCAGCATCTGTCAAGAATAAGAACCACACTTGCCAAGAACGTCAGCCACACCGCATGCAAAACAGGGGGGTATCCCGCTTATCCCTCCCCTCCCTTTTCGGGGAGGGGTTAGGGGTGGGGCTGTTTTTTGGGGGAGGCTGCCAGTCTTTATCTCATCATCCACACTCCCTTCTTCTTCACCATCGGCACGACCACCTGCTCGGAGGTCCTGTCACCATAATGGAAGATAAGAAAGGCACTGGCCGTGCTGTCCTTGGCGGAGAATACGGAGGAGGCGATGGAGATGGAGTCGATGCCACGGTGCAGACTGTCCTGCTGGGCAACGAACTGGCGGAGATTCAGCAGAAGCTGTCCCTTGTAGCCGTCAGGCAGACTGTCAGGGCGGTTCTCGCCCTCAAGGAAGGCCTCATACTTCCCTTCCAGCAGCTGCTCATAATAGAGCTTGGCGGCACGTGCCGCCAGCTCTCCTTGGTCAATATCCTTCTTCCCGCTGCCGCAGGCTGCCAGCAGCACTGTGACCGCAAGGAGAAGGGTAAGAATGATGCTCTTCATACGCAGCCGCTCCCGTTACTTCTGACGGATGAAGACATTGATGGGACATCCGTGCAGCTGCCAGTTCTCCCTGATCTTGTTCTCCAGGAAACGGCGGTACTGCTCCTTGACGTACTGCGGCAGGTTGGCATAGAACACGAAGGAGGGTATCTGCGTATTAGGCAACTGTGAGCAGTACTTGATCTTGATGTACTTGCCCTTGACCGACTGTGGCGGCGTTGCCTCGATGATCGGCAGCATCACCTCGTTCAGCTTCGTCGTGCCAATGTGGATCTTGCGGTTCTGATACACCTCCTTGGCGGTCTCCAACACCTTGAAGATGCGCTGCTTGGTCAGTGCGGAGGCAAAGATGATGGGGAAGTCGACAAACGGTGCCATGCGCTGGCGGATGGCATTCTCGAAGGTGCTGATGACCTTCTGGTCCTTGTTCTCCACCAGGTCCCACTTGTTGACCACCACCACGAGGCTCTTGTTGTTGCGCTGGATGAGCTGGAAGATATTCATGTCCTGTGCCTCGATGCCACGGGTGGCATCAAGCATGAGGATGCAGACGTCCGAGTTCTCGATGCTGCGGATGGAACGCATGACGCTGTAGAACTCCAGGTCCTCAGTCACCTTGTTCTTACGGCGGATGCCGGCGGTGTCAACGAGGTAGAAGTCGAAGCCGAACTTGTTGTAACGGGTGTAGATGCTGTCACGGGTGGTACCGGCAATCTCGGTCACGATGTTGCGGTCCTCGCCGATGAAGGCATTGATGATGCTTGACTTGCCCGCATTAGGACGGCCAACGACAGCAAAGCGGGGAATCTCCTCCTCGATACCCTCATCAGGCGCATCGGCCAGCTTCTCAAGAAGCAGGTCGAGCAGGTCGCCTGTACCGCCACCAGTGGCAGCACTGATGCAGACGGGGTCGCCCAGCCCGAGCTTGTAGAACTCGGCAGCCTGGTAGTACTCACCACTGTTGTCGACCTTGTTGGCCACAAGGATGACAGGGAGCTTCGTGCGGCGCAGAATCATCGCCACGTCCTCGTCCCAGTCGGTGACACCCGTCTCGGTATCAACGAGGAAGAGGACAAGGTCGGCCTCCTCAGTCGCCACAAGGACCTGCTTGCGGATGGCATCCTCAAAAATATCATCAGACTTGACTACCCAGCCGCCTGTGTCGACAACGGAGAACTCGCGTCCGTTCCACTGGCACTTGCCATACTGGCGGTCGCGTGTCGTACCAGCCGTGTCGCTTACGATGGCATGACGGGTCTGGGTCAATCGGTTGAAAAGTGTGGACTTACCCACGTTAGGGCGTCCCACGATAGCTACTAAATTTGCCATTTTATGAAAATTGGTCTTTCCCCCCACCAGCACAGGCTCACGCCGTTCTGCGTGCCGGATGAAGGCTCCGGATGTGGTCAGGCATCCGATGAATATTTGCCGAGGATGACCATTCCCCAGCCCTCGCAGCATGCGAGAGTGCGCCCTACTAAACAGTCAGGGCATGTGTCAGCGATAAGCGATGATAGGCGAGCATAGGCAATGATAGGCAATCATAGGCAATCATAGGCGAGCATAGGCGAGCATAGGCAATCATAGGCGATGATAGCCGTTGAAGCCCACAGGGGTATCCCGCTGCTTACTCCCCTCCCTTTTGTTTCTCCCTATTCTGGATTATACCCAAAGTTATTCAGTTCCTTCTGCGAGTTGCGCCAGTCCTTATCCACCTTCACGAAGGTCTCCAGAAAGATTTTCTTGTCGAAGAAACGCTCAAGGCTCTTGCGGGCCTCGGTAGACACCTTCTTCAGTGCCTGGCCCTGATGGCCGATGATGATGCCCTTCTGACTGCTGCGCTCCACATAGATGACGGCATTGATGTGAATCTGACGGTCGTCCTCCTTGAAACGCTCAATGACAACCTCGACAGAATAAGGAATCTCCTTGTCATAATAACGGAGAATCTTCTCACGGATAATCTCAGAGACGAAGAACTTGGCAGGCTTGTCGGTCAGCTGGTCCTTGTCGAAGAAAGCCGGGCTCTCCGGCAACAGCTCATGGATACGCTTCATGAGGATATCGGTGCCGAACTTGTTCTTGGCTGAGATGGGGAGTATCTCAGCATCAGGCAGCAGGCTGTGCCATTTCTCAACGAGCGCAACGAGCTTCTTCTGGTCGCTCTCATCAATCTTGTTGATCAGGAGAATCACCGGGATAGACATCTTTGAGACTTTCTCAAGGAAGTCCATGTTCTTCTCCGGGTCCTCGATGACATCCGTCACATAGAGCAGGATGTCGGCATCAGCCAGGGCTGACTCTGAGAACTGGAGCATCATCTCCTGCATCTTATAGTTTGGCTTCAGCACCCCTGGCGTATCGGAGAAGACTATCTGGGAGTTCTCCGTATTGACAATCCCCATGATGCGATGGCGCGTTGTCTGCGCCTTGAACGTGGCAATACTGAGCTTCTCACCGACGAGCTGATTCATCAGTGTACTCTTCCCGACATTCGGGTTGCCGACGATATTAACAAATCCTGCCTTATGCATTGTTGTTTCCCTACTTTCGCCTCCTCCCAAAGGAAAGAGGGTTTGAAGTGATGTTTTGCTTGTTATTGTTGATTTGCAACAAAAAAACGCACCTATCTTGTTGGAAAAGAAAGATGCGTTTTTTTGTTTATGATAACTTGGAGTCTTTATTTCTTAACCGCTGCAGAAGCTCCGTCATAGGCCCATTTGTAATAGGACGCTCCATTGACGAAACCCGCCCCGAATGCCGTGAAGATAAGGTTGTCGCCTTTCTTCAGCTGAGACTCGAAATCCCATAGCACGAGCGGCATACAGGCCGCACTGGTGTTTCCATATCGCTGGATGTTGACCAGTACCTTCTCCATCGGCACGCCAATCCGCTTGGCAACAGCCTCGATGATGCGGAGGTTAGCCTGATGACAGACAACATAGTCTATGTCGTCCTGTGTCAGCCCATTGCGCTCCAGCAGTGTCGCACAGTCATCGCCCATTGCCGTGACAGCATAGCGGAAGACGGTGCGTCCCTCCTGATAAGTGTAATGCAGACGATGGTCGACTGTGAAGCGGGATGACGGACAGACAGAACCACCTGCCTTGATGTGCAGGAAGGGAAGTCCCTTGCCATCTGTGCGGTGATAGGAGTCAATCAGCCCGATGTTCTCCTCCTCAGTGCCTTCTACCATCACGGCACCTGCCCCATCACCGAAGAGAGGGCATGTGGCACGGTCACGATAATCAGTGATTGACGACATCTTGTCGGCTCCAATCACGATGATTCGCTTGTGCCTGCCGCTTTGGATCATGTTGCAGGCTACATCGAAAGCATACATGAAACCGCAGCATGCGGCGGAAAAGTCAAATGCGAATGCGTTCTTCAGACCAAGCTTGCCCAAGACGATGGAAGCCGTTGAAGGGTGCATATAGTCAGGTGTCGTTGTGGCAACGATGACAGCGTCAATGCTGTCTGGGTCGGCTCCTGTCTTCTTCAGCAGGAGCTTGGCCGCCTTGCGCGCCATGTAGGATGTGCCGAGCCCTTCCTCTGTGAGGATACGGCGCTCTTTGATACCGGTACGTGTGGTAATCCACTCATCATTGGTATCAACCATGCGTGACAGTTCCTCGTTGTTGAGAACGTAGTCAGGCACGTATCCTGCGACACCTGTTATGATCGCATTGATGTTGCTCATTATTCAGCTGTTTCCTTTACGACAGCCACCTTGCCACGATAGTACCCACAAGTTGGGCAAACAGTGTGGTAAACGTAGTAAGCACCACAGTTAGGGCATACTGCCAGCGTTGGAGCTACTGCCTTATCGTGAGTTCTTCTCTTGAGTGTACGAGTCTTTGACTGTCTTCTTTTTGGATGTGCCATAATTCTTTAATCTTTTAATATTTTATTCTTTCAATTTTAATAGAGCTTCCCAGCGCGGATCCATTGCCTGCTCGTCTTCCTGACCGCTTCGGGCGGCAGAGTACTCTTCAAGAGCTCGTATCATGGCAGGGTTGCATTTTCCAGGTGCATGCACATGCCTGACAGGGATTGCGAGGACGATGAATTCGTAGAGATACCATGTGACATCGAGTATTCCTTCGTCCTCGGCCACCGTCACAAGGTCATCCTCTTCTGAGTCTTCGTTTCCTAATCTTGCTTCGAGACGCTGCGTGGTCTCTATGGGCTGCTCCATTGGCTCGAGGCAGATGTCACAGGGCACTGCCACCGTACCTGCCTCATGGAAGTCCAGGGTGAAGAAGTCATCTCCCGTGCGCACGATGTCAAGCGACACATGCACACTTCCCTGGCTCACTTCAGGAGCGTCAACTGCCTTAAAGTAAGCGTCATCCAGGTCGAACTCAAGGTGATTAGCACCTTCTTCCAGACCCTTCAAATCAATTTTAAGGGTTTCCAAGTCCATAATCGGGTTGCAAAGTTACGAATATTTTTCTGATTATAAGCAAATTATAAGTAAAAAAGTGTGTATTGGGAGATGGGGGAAGGGTCCCTTATCTTATCAACATGATTAATAGTGCCATGTATCTGGGGCCAGATTTCTAAGGAACGTAGCCTTGAACAGCTCCACATACATAGCCGCATCAGAATACAGATCAGCTGACTTGCCTCACCTTCTTACTTCCTCAGCTCAATGCGGAATGTGGTCCCCCGGCCTACCTCTGAGCTTTTCACAAAGATTCTGCCCCTGTGATATTCCTCAACAATGCGTTTGGCAAGGCTCAGACCCAGTCCCCAGCCACGCTTCTTCGTCGTGAAGCCAGGACGGAACACGTTTCCAATATCCTTCTTACGGATTCCCTTGCCCGTATCCTCCACCTCAACGACCGCGCGCCTGTCCGTCTCATCCAGCCGAAGCGTTATCTTGCCTGACTCTCCTCCCATTGCATCAACAGCATTCTTGCAGAGGTTTTCTATGACCCATTCAAAGAGTGAGACGTTCATCTTGATTATGATGTCATGGTCGGGAACATCCATGATTATCTGCACCTTTCTGGAGGTGCGGCGGTCCATATATTCGACAACATGGCCTAACACCTCATTAAGACTGGCGGGAACAGGCTCGGGAATTGAACCGATCTTGGAGAAACGGTCGGCAATCAGCTGCAGCCGCCTGACATCCTTATCCATCTCGGGCAGCAGGGCATCATCTGGATAAGTCTCCTTCAATATTGTTGTCCATGCCATCAAGGAGGAGATTGGTGTGCCCAACTGATGGGCGGTCTCCTTACTCAAACCAACCCATACCTTATTCTGCTCAGCACGCTTGGATGTCAGAAGTGCGAAAATCGCAACAACGACAAACAGCATGACCACTCCTAACTGCACATAAGGATAAACAGCAAGACGCTTCAGCATAAGCGATTCATCGTAACAAACATCAATATATTCCTTATGGTTGGTTGACAGCGGAATACGGATAGTGCGACCGGAAGCCGACATCCTCTGGGCAAGGTCGGTCACTTCCCGCACACTGTCCTTGGCTGTGGTTGCATCGAGACGGACATTACGATAGTCTGTAACCGCCCCCTCATTATTGACAACTATAACAGGGATTGTATTATTCTCATCCAGTACTTTCAGAACAAGACTCAGGTCTGTATTTTCATCAGCCTCACTTAACGATTTCATCGCCTCTGCCCATACTTCCATCCTACTACGTTCCTGCTGCGCCAGGTCACTGATAAGGAAATGTGACACAAGCAAAGATGCGACAGCAATAAGAATCGCTGCCACCACTAAGAAAATCTTCACCTGCCTGATTCTGTCAGTCCACTGCATCGTAAGCCATAAACGTGAAACACTACGCTTTATTGTGTAGGCCGGCCCTATGAAGCTATAATCTCTCACGTGCATCTCCATATCATCAATGACCAAAACCATCCCTCCATCTTCGCCTATCCGTCGTCTTATCCATCACCACCCATCACCGCCTATTGGTTATTCTCTCCTATCACCGCTTATCACCGCCTGACCATTGCCTTCCCCATCATCACCCATCATCGTCTGCCATTCTCTTCCCCCATCACCGCCCCTCACCGCCCATTGGTTACTCTCTCCTATCACCGCCTATCACCGCCCATCACCGCCCATTGGTTACTCTCTCCTATCATCGCTTATCATCGCTCATCACCGCCCATTGGTTACTCTCTCCCATCACCGCTTATTATCGCTCATCCCCGCCCATCCCCACAACAAAAAGAGAGAGCCTCACGGATCTCTCCATGAGGCTCTCTCTGTGAAAGGAGGCGGCCACCTACTCTCCCGCATTGCATTGCAGTACCATCGGCGCAGG
>JAILEG010000007.1 GCA_024688365.1 Prevotella sp. | reverse complement strand
CAGCCCTTGCCCCGTCAGGCATCTCCCCTCCCTTGGGAGGGGCTGGGGGTGGGCCTCTGGGGTGGGCTCCTTATTATTATGAAGAAATATTATCCTTGGGTTGTAGTGGCCCTTCTTTGGTTCGTAGCACTGCTGAATTATATGGACCGTCAGATGTTGTCGACAATGCAGGAGGCGATGAAGGCTGACATAGCCGAGCTGAACCAGGCCGAGGCCTTCGGGGCACTGATGGCCGTGTTCCTGTGGATCTACGGTATCGTGAGTCCGTTTGCCGGTATCGTTGCCGACCGTGTGAGCCGCAAGTGGCTCGTCGTGGGCAGCATCTTCGTGTGGTCGGCAGTGACCTTCCTCATGGGTTATGCGCAGAGTTTTGAGCAGCTCTACTGGCTGCGCGCGTTCATGGGCATCAGCGAGGCACTCTATATCCCGTCGGCCCTGTCGCTCATTGCCGACTGGCATGAGGGCAAGTCGCGCTCGCTGGCCATTGGCGTACACATGACGGGACTCTACGTGGGGCAGGCCATTGGCGGCTTCGGTGCCACGGTGGCAGCCCTGTTCTCATGGCATGCCGCCTTCCACTGGTTCGGTATCATCGGCATGGCCTACTCACTGGTGCTGATGCTCCTGCTGAAGGAGAATCCGAAACACGGACAGCAGAAAGCCCTCTTAGGACAGACGGAGCGGAGGGGAAACCCCTTCCGTGGGCTGTCGGTGGTGCTGTCGACATGGGCGTTCTGGGTCATCCTGTTCTACTTTGCCGTGCCGAGTCTGCCGGGCTGGGCTACGAAGAACTGGCTGCCGACGCTCTTTGCCGGGAGTCTGGACATCCCCATGTCGAGCGCAGGCCCTATATCGACCATCACTATTGCCGTCTCGTCCTTCATCGGGGTCATCTTGGGCGGCATCGTCTCTGACCGCTGGGTGCAGCGCAACCTGCGGGGCAGGGTCTATACCAGTGCGATAGGGCTCGGACTGACCGTTCCTGCGCTGATGCTGCTGGGCTTCGGCCACA
This sequence comes from Prevotella sp., assembly GCA_024688365.1. GTDB lineage: Bacteria > Bacteroidota > Bacteroidia > Bacteroidales > Bacteroidaceae > Prevotella. The sequence continues at coordinate 4,143 of JAILEG010000007.1, read as the reverse complement.
GTCTTGTGGCTGTGGTGGGCGCAGGATTGTGCTTTGGCGTGGGCTATGGCATCTTTGACGCCAACAACATGCCCATCCTCTGCCAGTTCATCTCATCGAAATACCGCAGCACGGCCTACGGCATCATGAACATGACGGGTGTCTTCGCAGGTGCTGCCGTCACGCAGGTGCTGGGCAAATGGACCGATGGCGGCAACCTCGGGCTGGGCTTCGCCATCCTGGGTGGCGTGGTGGTGCTGGCACTGGCCTTGCAGCTGGCATGCCTGCGCCCTGTTACGGATGATATGGAGTAGCGGCAAGCCAAAAGCCCACCCCCGCCCTCCCAGGGGAGGGGAGGGTAAAAAGCGGGAGATTCCAGTGGAAGATGGTTGAAGGGCGGTCTGAAAAGGAGGAAACAGACTCTCCTTTCGTAGGGAGGCGGCGCGACTCTTGGTGTTGGCACCCTGACTGGATCTTCCGTCCGCTTGTTTGTCTTCAGTTTACTCTCCCCTCCCTTGGGAGGGGCAGGGGGTGGGCTTCAGGGGACGAGCTTTTTATTAAAACAACAAGATATATGGAAAAGATTATCGGACTGATTGACGCTCCGTTCACGCCGTTCCATGCGAATGGCGATGTCAATCTGGAGCCTGTTGAGGCTTACGCAGCAATGCTGGTGAAGAACGGACTGAAGGGTGTGTTCATCAATGGCTCGTCAGGTGAGGGCTATATGCTCACCACCGAGGAGCGCATGCAGCTGGCTGAACGCTGGGTGAAGGCGGCCCCGGAGGGCTTCAAGGTCATTGTGCATGTGGGCAGCTGCTGCCTGCGTGAGAGCCAGCGGCTGGCTGAGCATGCGGCTGAGATTGGCGCATGGGGCATTGGGGCTATGGCACCTCCCTTCCCGAAGATAGGCCGCATAGAGGAACTGGTGAAGTACTGTGAGACGATAGCCGCTGCGGCTCCCTCACTGCCCTTCTACTACTATCACATCCCAGCCTTCAACGGGGCTTTCCTGCCCATGATTGACCTGCTGAAGGCGGTTGACGGGCGCATCCCCAACTTCGCCGGCATCAAATATACCTTTGAGAGTCTCTATGAGTATAACCAGTGCCGCCTTTACAAGGACGGCAAGTTCGACATGCTCCACGGCCAGGATGAGACCATCCTGCCGAGCCTGGCGCAGGGTGGCGCACGGGGTGGCATCGGCGGAACGACCAACTACAACGGACGTGAGCTGACGGGCATCATCGAGGCATGGAACAAGGGCGACCTGGAGACTGCCCGTGAGAAGCAGAACTTCTCACAGGAGGTGATCAACGTCATCTGCCATTTCCGTGGCAACATCGTCGGCGGCAAGCGCATCATGAAGCTCCTCGGATTCGACCTCGGCCCCAACCGTGTCCCGTTCCAGAACATGACGGATGAGGAAGAGGCACGCATGAAGGCTGAGCTGGAGGCTATCGGATTCTTTGAGCGGTGTAATAAGTTCTGAGACATGGACAGACAGCAAGTCCTGGCGGCAAGGGAGTATGACCTCTCTGTCGCCAATTACGGTGCTACGCGCAAGTTGCAGTATGACGTGGCATTGCTGCCCTGGGGCGCGACGGAGCCACACAACTATCATCTGCCTTACCTGACGGACTGCATCCTCTCGCATGACATTGCCGTGGAGGCTGCCCGCAAGGCTTTCCGTGCGCAGGGCGTGCGGGCTATGGTGATGCCACCGGTGACAATGGGGGCGCAGAATCCCGGCCAACGTGAGCTGGCCTTCTGCGTCCATGCACGCTATGAGACGCAGCGGGCCATCCTCGCTGACATCGTCTCCTCTCTCCATCATCAGGGCATGCGCCGCCTGCTGATTGTAAACGGGCATGGAGGCAACTCGTTCAAGAACATGATCCGTGATCTCACGATTGACTTCCCCGACTTCACCATCGCCTCCAGCGAATGGTTCAGGATGTTGCCGGCACGTGACTTCTTCGATGAGCCGGGCGACCATGCTGATGAGCTGGAGACCTCAGTGATGATGCACTATCACCCGGAGCTGGTCAGCCTGGACGAGGCAGGCGAGGGTAAGGGTGGCGGATTCCGTGTTCCTGCCCTGCAGGATGGCAGCGTGTGGATTCCCCGTGACTGGAGCCGTGTCTCCACGGACACGGGCATCGGCAGCCCCCGTCTTGCCACGGCAGAGAAAGGGGCCAGGTTTGCAGCGGCTGTCACTGACAAGTATGCTGCCTTTCTGAGCGACTTTGCTGGCGGAGAGCTTTATTAACAGGCTGAAGAGAGAACAGCAGTGGCAGGCGGAGAGCAGGATGACAGCCTGCTTCTCTGTCTGCCACTGGCATTTAATCCCTGTGCCTTCCTGCGGGTTGCGGGCAGTTGGCTGTGCCTTTGTGTGTGCTGACAGGGTGTTGACCTTGCTGGGAAAATGATGTCTCAAGGCTCTGCCAAGCGGCTGAAAGGACGGTTTTGTCCGTGTTGGGAAACACAAAATAAGTTAAATCTGTTGGGTGGCATAACATTTGTTACCTATGTGATGGCTGCACGGGATGTACCTTTGCAGCATCATTATTAATTATAAAGAAAAAGAATATGGCACATGGACATGATGTTCTCCACATGATGGAGGGCAATAGTTATGAGACTAAGGAGGCTTTGGTAAAGGCTATCGTTGAGCATTTCGGACCCGATGAGCGGTTCCACACCTGCTCGGCTGACGGCATGGATGCTGCCCAGCTGGTGGATATGCTGGAGCGTAAGGGGAAGTTCATGCCCGCTTCGGCTGGCTTTACGGTTGACAGCAGCAAGATCTGCAACCATTGAGCTGACTGATAAAAGGATTTCCTTCTTAATGTCAGTGGCCGAGTTTTGCAGGCTGGTGAGAGGAAGGGTAGGCTGACAGTTGAACGGATTGACTGACTGAAGGCGGAACAGACTGCCTGACTGTTGATTGACCAGTCTGCTAAGTGGGCAGGCAGCATGTACCCTGTCAGTCAGATAGGTTGGCTGACCATCGGCGGCGAAGTCCTTTTTCATCAGTCCGCATCCTCGCTACAGATAAAACAAATCAAGCAGAATCCCGGTTCACCTTCTCTTCCCCGTGAGTGACATCTCTCTATCGGGGGGCTTTGGGGCTGAGGTTTATCCTCCTCCTTCCGAGGATGAGGAAATATATTTCGATTATGATCAAGATTTATGGAATGAAGACTTGTCCGGACTGTATAGCCGTTGACGAGCAAGTGAAAGGTGACGACCGTTACCAGGTGATTGATATTGGCGAGCATGTGCGCAACTTGAAGGAGTTTCTCCGCCTGCGTGACACCAGCGCCGTCTTTGATGAGGCTAAGCAGATGGGCTATGCCGGTATTCCCTGCTTCGTGCTGGAGGACGGTACCGTGACCCTCTCGCCCGAGGAGGCTGGCCTGGGCACTCCGGCGGCTGATGCACCTTCCTGCAGGCTCGACGGCACAGGCTGTTAGGCTGCTGCTTCGCTGTGTGTTCTTCTTTACCCTGTGCTTTTCCGTCATCTTGGTGCTTTCTCTTGCTCTGCGTGAGACTGAGAGCGAGCCAGCGTGATGCTGGCTGTGAGGTATGAGGCAACACGGGTAAGGGGAAGGAACGTGTCTATACTGATGGTGGAGTTGGATCCGCATAGGAATGTGTATGGTGCCTCGCCTGCGCAGAAGGAACGGGGGAATACAAGGAATGGAGCGCGTGCGCGGTCCATCAGGCTTTCTTATGATGCCTTGCCAGGCATTGTAGTTGGTTGTGGCTGTTTCTGAGTACGGTCGATCAGGCTTTCTCATGATGCCTTGCCAGGTATTGTAGTTGGTTGTGGGTGTTTCTGAAGGTGATCCATCATATTTCTCATGAGCCGCGATTGGGATGTGGCTCATGCTCTAAGACAGATGAAGGGCGCAGCATTGCTTGCTGCGCCCTTCATCTTTTCTTTTGTGAAATTTCTTGTTTGGTGCTTGACTCTTGGTTCGCGCCTCACGGCGGTCACCAATCATCTTGCATCATTTGTTATCCTTCAATCAATCTTTCTGTTACCTTAACTAAACCTATCTTGTAACCCGAACAATCTCTTTTGTTCTTACCTTAAACTAAATAACTAAAAACCTAAATCTATTACTACTAACCTAAACAATCTATTATTTGTCT
>JAILEG010000006.1 GCA_024688365.1 Prevotella sp. | reverse complement strand
GGCAAAGGTCACGCCGAAGATGCAGGCCGAGATTAGCAACCTTGTCGATGACCGTATGTACACACAGGTCATCGGATTGGGGAAATGTATCTGGACAAGTAAGGAGGAAGCCGATGCTTTCGCGGGGTACCGACAGCATAACGGCAGGGATATAACGGAGATTCCGCTCATCGAAATCATGAATGCCATCCTGGAGTCAGTCAGGGAACAGTTCTCTATCAATGCCGGATCGATCACCCTTATCGCCGCAAGACAGCTTGGGTTCACCCGGCGGGGCACAAAGGTTGACCAGGCCTTGAAGGAGGCTTTGGATATTCTCATCGCTGACCGGAGAATCATCGAGTGCAGGGGAATGTTGCGGTTACCCAACTGATTCCGTGCGATACGGGAGACACAGATACGGAAAAAGGGCGATCAACGCCCTTTTTCTGTGTTTCTCCACTCCTTTACACGTAAGGAACGGATGCCTCTACAATCATGTATTACTCAATGACAACGGTCGTCCAGCCGTGCTTGTCCTCTATCGTACCATACTGGATGCCACGGAGTGTCTCGTAAAGCTTGGTTGACCAAGGACCTGGCCTGTCGCCGAAGTCATAGACCTTGCCCGTATCCATATCGTCAAGGTGCGAGATTGGTGAGATGACAGCCGCCGTTCCGCAGGCACCAGCCTCCTCAAACGTCTCCAGCTCCTCCTCCGGGATGGGCCGCCGCTCCACCTTCAGCCCCAAGTCCTCAGCTATCTGCATCAGGCTCTTGTTGGTGATGGAAGGCAGGATGGATGACGACTTCGGAGTGACGTAAGTGTTGTTCTTGATACCGAAGAAGTTGGCGGCACCGCACTCATCCACATATTTCTTCTCCTTTGAGTCAAGATAGAACTCAGAGGCATAGCCCTTCTCATGGGCAATCTGATTGGCTTTCAGCGATGCGGCGTAGTTTCCACCCACCTTATAGATACCCGTCCCAAGCGGGGCGGCACGGTCATAGTCGCGGATGATGACGTAAGGATTGCTTGAGAAGCCTCCCTTGAAGTAAGGACCCACGGGAGTGACGAAGATAAGGAAGCAGTATTCCTGCGCCGGATGCACACCCACCTGGGCTGAAGTGCCGATGAGCAGCGGACGGATATAGAGCGTCGCACCACTCTCATAGGTCGGAATGTACTCCTGATTGAGCCGGACGACCTTCTTCACCATCTCTGTGAACAGCTCTGTCGGTACCTCTGGCATGACAATGCCACGGCAGGTACTCTGCAGGCGGGCAGCGTTCTCATCAACACGGAACACACGCACCTTCCCGTCAGGGCAGCGGTAAGCCTTCAGACCCTCGAAGGCCTCCTGCCCGTAATGCAGGCATGTGGCTGCCATGTGCAGCTTCAGATACTCGTCTGAGCAGACCTCAATCTCTCCCCACTTACCGTCACGATAGTAGCAACGCACGTTGTAATCGGTTGGCATATAGCCAAATGACAAGTTAGCCCAATCTAAATTCTTCATATCATACAGTTTTTAAAAATGCGATTCAATAACAATCAGATGCAAAATTACGCAAAATTTCTTTAATTTGCAACTGATTTCCAATTATTTTCTGTCAACTCTTTCGGGACTTATGGCTCCTCTGCCGGATTCCAGCAGGCCACGACAACACGACCAAAGCCCAATGGTAACGCAGCAGAAGCCCAACGACTCACTGGTCGGCAAGGAGTTTCTGAATGGCATCATCAGTATGCTTGAGTTTCTGCTTGCATAGTTTCACAAGTTCCTGCGCCTGTTTCAGCTGGTCAGCCATTGAGTCCACATCCAGCTCGCCCTGCTCCATTTTCTCCACAATAGCCTCAAGCTGGCGGACGGCTTCTTCATATTTCATTTTCATCATAGTCTTTGAGTATATTTAAAGATTTACATGAATTGTTTAAAGGTTCTGTCACTATTTTCAGCGTTTTACTCCGACTGTTAAGAAGGAACTCTCTCGACTGTCCCAAAGGACATCTCCAGCCGTATAAGGGAAGAGGACAAAGGGGAATGTAAAAGCCCTGGAGGACTGACGGAGGTCACGAGACAACCGATTCAACCTCACCTTTTTCCAGCCTTGTCACAATGACATCACCCCGCTTCAGCTCATCCCGGCTGCGCACGGCCTTGCCATTCAGCAATGTTATACTGTACCCCCGCTTCAGCAACAGGGCTGGATCAAGCGACTGCGTCCGCTGGGCAAGCAGGTCAAGGCGGTGCTGCTCATCGGCTATCCTACGCTGGAGGGCTGGTGACGCACGCTGCATAAGCCGGTCAAGCTGGAAGTGGGCCTGGCTGAGTGCGTCAGTCATGCTGCTCACCAAGCGGTGCGACAGGCGGTCGAGCCGTGCCTCCTGCCGTGTCCGAACCACGGAGAACAGCACGGGGATATGGGTTCCGAGATGGTGGAGACGCATCTGCTCCATCTCTATCTTCTGCCTTACACCCTCAATGATTGCCCTCTGGGCATTCTCCACACGGGCAAGCGTGGCGGCTAAGTGGTCAATGAGGAAGGCTGCAGCAGCTGTCGGTGTCTTCACCCGCAGGAACGACACCATGTCGAGTACACTCTCATCCCGCTCATGGCCGATGCCCGTGATGATGGGCAGGGGGAAATTCGCAACATTCTCAGCCAGACTGAGCGTATCGAACCCACTGAGGTCAGCCGTCGCACCGCCTCCCCGGATAATCACCACACAGTCGAAGTCGTCCTCACGCTGGGCTATGGCATCGAGGGCAGCAATAATGCTCTGCTCCACATGGTCCCCCTGCATCACAGCAGGAAAAAGTTCTACATGAAACGAAAGGCCATACTCGTTGTTTCCCAACTGATTACAGAAGTCACCATAGCCTGCCGCCGTCTCCGAGGAGATGACAGCGATCTGCTGCGTGAACAATGGGAGACGAAGCCCCTTCTGCAAGTCGAACACCCCTTCCTGCCGCAGCTGCCGGATGATTTCCTGCCGCCTGCGCATCATGTCGCCCATAGTGAACTCGGGATTGATGTCGTCAACAATCCACGAGAAGCCATACTGGGGATGGAACTGGGCATGCACCTGCAGCATCACCTTCATCCCGGCATGTACCTGCTGCCCTGTCACACGCACAAAATAAGGCTGAATGACCGACCACGTGCTGCGCCAGCACTTGGCTGACGCACGTGCTATGGGCACGTTGCTGCCGGCATCCTTCTCAATCAGCTCCATGTAGCAGTGCCCCCGGTTCTCACGGGCTTCTGACAGTTCGGCCTCCACCCAGTAAGAACGGTTCATGGCAGCATCAATGACACCTGCCACAAGGCTGTTCAGCTCATAGAGCGACAATGCTTTAGCCATACATTCCCATGAGATTATCAGTTTCTGTTCTCAGCCACATGCTGCTGGTAAGCCGCCCAAAAGTCAGGGATACCATATCCCATGATATTGTCTGGTGTACGGGCATTGTTGCCGGCGCGCCGCACAATGTCGATTATCTCCAGTGCCGTCCTGCCAGGAAGTCCCTGCCACAGGCATGCCACCATACCCGCGACAAGCGGACAGGCAAATGACGTGCCCGTGTCCTGCGTGATATATCCCCTGCCCGACACCACGCTCGTTGGGCAGCCATACGCCATCACGTCAGGCTTCACCCGTCCGTCAGCCGCCGGTCCGATGGACGAGAAGGCGGCATTGATGCTGTCAGGGGCTATGGCTCCCACGGTGAGGATATCAGGGGCATCAGCCGGAACGTTGATCTTCTTCCAGGGGCCCATGCCGTCATTGCCTGCGCTGTTGACAAGGACGATGCCCTTATGCGCCAGCCGTGCGGCCGCCCTTGAGATGGGAGCCGTGCGGCCATCCAGGTCAGCATAGTGATAGCTTGTCAGCTTGTCGTCAAAGCCATGATAGCCCAATGACGAGCTGATGATGTCGACACCCACCGAGTCGGCAAACTCGGCAGCCGCAATCCAGAAGTCCTCCTCCGCCGAGCTTTCAGTGAGATAGTCCTCACAGCGCAGCAGCCAGAAGCCAGCCCGTGGAGCCGTTCCCACGAAGACCGAGGGGCGGTTCGTGGCAATCGCCGACAGCGTCTTCGTGCCGTGGTCCATCTGCTTGTACACATCATCATCATATCCTGCGACAAAGTTGCGCGTCCCGAGGATATTCACGTCCTTGAATGCCGGAATCTTGTCAACATTCATGAATCCGGCATCCAGCACGGCTATCGTCATTCCCTTGCCCGTGAGGCCGTGGTCATGCAGCCGCCTGCCGTTCAGGCTCTCTATCTGCGCCTTCCCCACACCGTAATAATCGTGTATGGTGGTGTCAAGCACCTGCAGGTCAGGCTGATAACGCACCCGCCGTGACAGCGGGCGGATGGAGTCGGGCGAAGTGAACACCTTCTGATGGCCCACCACGAAAGGGAGCGTTGCCAGGTTCTCCAGGTGGCTGAGTTCCCTGTCACGCACCAGCACCGTGTTGTTCCACTTGCTCACGGCCACCACCTGCACCCCCTCGGCCTCAATCTGCCGGATATAGACAGGGGAGACAGGCAGGTCAGTGGAGTCAACGGCTATGCCCTGCCTGCGGCGGCGTGCTATGGCCTTCTTGGAGAGGAACCGCTCCGGCTGGGCAAGTGAGAGCGATGTACCCACCTTGTCACGCAGGGTGAGCCGATACATGTAGCATTTCCCGCCGGGATAGCCTATCAGTCCCTGCTCTCCCCTGCGGCTTCCGGACACGGCGGCGACCACGACAGTAAGCAGTAATGTGAGGTATATTCTGAGATTATCTTGCTTCATAAGCTGCAAAGTTAAGAAGAAAAATCAACTTTTCAGAAATAATTTCGTAAATTTGCCGATAAATCCATGCTCTTCCACACCTTATTCCATTGGACGAAGCTGACTAAATGATGAAGCAAATATGAGGAAAACATTACTGTTCTTGCTGCTGGCAACAGCCACACTCGCTGCCCATGCGCAGACGGGCAACCTGCTCTATGACCGTATCATCCGCCAGATAAGGCTCCTGCCGCAGGAGAAGACCTATCTTTTCACCGATGCCGAGACCTATCAGGCCGGGCAACGCATCAGCATGAGGGCCTTCCTGGTCAATGCCGTGACCCATCAGCGTGCCACGGAGAGCCGCTATGTCTATGTTGAGCTTATCAGCCCTGACGGCATCGTGCTGCGCCGCATCCGCCTGCTGCGGGGAGAAGACGGGTTCACAGGATGGGTTGACCTGCCGTCTGACAGCGCAAAAGGCAGGTATGTGCTGCGTGCCTACACCCGCAACATGGAGAACACCGATGGCTATGAGAGCATGAAAAGCATCTTCGTCGGTGCGCATGGCAGGCTGCTGCCCATGACAGGGACACGGCGGCCCCAGCCTGACAACGAGTGGCTGCAGGCCTCACGCACTGACAGCCACATCACCGTAAGCCTTGCCACTACCGCCTCCGAGGGCAAATACCACCTCCTGGGTCACTGCCGCTCACTTCCCTTCCTCTTCGGCGACATCCGCCCCGGCCAGTCAGTCACCCTGCGTGAGGATTCCCTGCCGCAGGGTGTCCTGTCGTTCCTCCTGCTTGATGATGCCTTCCATGCCAAGGCTGAGCTGCCCGTCATCTCCAACCGGGGACAGGAGCGGTGCCGGCTGACTATCAGCAAAGGCACTCCGGATGAGACCGACGGGACCATCCGATGCACCGTCACCGCACCGACGCTGCGTGAGGGGGAGACCCTTGACATTGCCATACGGGCTGAGCGTGACACGGCTGACGAGCCTGACGCCCATTCCAACATCCTCTCCCATCTGCTCCTGGATGCCGACATGGCCGGCAATGTGGAAGAGCCTGCCACGATGCTCTCCCCGCAGGCTGCCGACACGCTCCTCCGCCACAGCCGGTGGACAAGGTACGACATGGCCTCGGTGGTACGGGGCAGCTATCGCCGGCCGAAGACCGCCCCTGAGCTGACAGGGCTCATCCGTGGGAAGGTGGAGACGCTGGTCACCCACAAGCCCGTGACCGATGCCACCGTCAACCTCATCTCGCCCAACCGTGGCTTCTATGCCGTGGCGAGGACTGACGGCGAGGGGCACTTCTGCTTTGACGGGATCGACTTCCCCGAGGGCACGCAGTACGTTCTCAATGCCTTCAACAAGGACGGGAAGCCGTGGGTGAGCCTGCGACTGGAGGAGGAGACCTTCCCGCAGCTGCCTGCCCGGCTGCCCGCCTACACCTGGGCTGATGACAGGCCGCTGCCCCTTGACACCACGTTGGCTGACATGGGCGGCACCATACGGCTCGATGAGGTGAGCATCGTCAGCCACCGCCCCACCTCAGCCGCCCGCTCTGACACCTATGCCCAGCTGGCCGACTTCTCCTTCGGGCTGCGTGAGATTGAGCAGATAAGCGCCACCTGCCTCCATGAGCTGATACGCAGGATTCCCGGTGCAAGGGTTGAGCATGACCAATGCTACATCCGCGGGGCTGTCTCCATCCGGGCGAAGATGCCCGCAGCCATAGCCGTCGATGGGGTGTTCCTTGAGGGCGATTATGACCTTGACAACATCCAGATGGCTGACGTGGAGCGTGTGGATGTGTTCAAGACCGGATCCACCGTCATCTGGGGCGCACGGGGTGGCGCAGGGGTCATCTCCATCACCACCAAGAAGGGCGAATTCCGTCCCACGTCCACGCCCCGCAGCAACACCAAGACCTTCACGCAGACGGGCTATCAGCTCCCGGCCCCCTTTGTGCCCAATGCCCGCAGCCTCTTCTGGTGTCCGTCTCTCCGTGGCACCTCACTGACGTTCACCCTCCCCTCCACCTGCCAGTCCTCCTGCCGCATCGTCATCGAGGGAGTTACAAGTGAGGGCAGGCTCATCCATGAGGTAATCGACTGACCACAGCCGTATATAATAGATAATGTGGCCGATTGCCTGCACACTCCCGTCAGGAAGACTGGCTGGAAGCAAAGTCCTGCTGACCATGACGGCAGGACGGGCAGGCCAATCGCCGAACGGGATGACTGCATCGGATGCCTGGCGGCGACCGCAGCAATGCCTGGCAGTCGCGTGTCCGGTACAAGATTAGCGGAACATCCGGTGCCTGGCTATGGCAGTACTTCATGTGAAGTAGTCGGGTACTTCAACCAAAGTATTCCAATACTTCACGTGCAGTACTGCGCAGGTGAGCGCAAGCACAGCCACAGGAGTGTGCCTGCCGCTCTCCAGCCATAAGGGGCCTTTGCCCTCGTCTGCCTGCGATTCGGTCTCATGGAGTGTGGCGGCAGCTGCCTTTAGGTGACAAAACAGATGAAGGGCGCAGCAAAATCATGCTGCGCCCTCCGTCTATTTCATTCTGATGAATGTTCTGTCTTATGCTTGATTTTTGGCTCGCGCCTCACGGCGGTCACCAATCATCTTGCATCGTTGTTATCCTTCAATCAATCTTTCTGTTACCTTAACTAAACCTATCTTGTAACCCGAACAATCTCTTTTGTTCTTACCTTAAACTAAATAACTAAAAACCTAAATCTATTACTACTAACCTAAACAATCTATTATTTGTCT
>JAILEG010000003.1 GCA_024688365.1 Prevotella sp. | reverse complement strand
GTCATGGTCAGTCAGTCTCACTAAAGCTCCCCCCTCTTCCCCCTTTCCTCTATAATCCAATAAATGGGAAAAAGGGTGGATGGTTAGAGCGGTTAATCAGACTGATAAATTGGAGTCACCCATCTGTTTGTTTCTATAATATTGACCATCTCGGCAACGTCCGTGAGGTAGTGGACAGCCAAGGTAAGGTAAAACAGGTTACCAACTATTATCCCTTCGGTATGCCTTACAGCGATTCCACTGCCACGAAAGCACCAATGTTCCAGCCCTACAAGTACAACGGCAAGGAGCTTGACCGCATGCACGGGCTGGACTGGTACGACTATGGCGCAAGGATGTACGACCCAGTGATTGGGAGGTGGAATGCTGTGGACCCGCTGGCGGAGAAATATTATAATGTCAGCCCGTATACATATTGTGGGAATAATCCTGTGCGGTTTGTCGATCCTAATGGGATGGTTATTGGAGACTACATTACAGAGGATGGAACTTACTTGGGCTCTGATGGAAAGGACGACCATAAATTATATGTACTCAAGATGGCGAACAGTACTCATGTTGATTCATATGGGAATGTAAAGGTTAATGGTATTTCCTCAAAAGAAAGAAGACGTATCATAAAGGAAAAAGATATATCTAATCCTGAAAACTTTGTAGAAGTAGATGGCAATCGCAGAATACGCAGAGATGTTATTTCCAAAATAGAAGATGACGGGACAGGAGGGACATCTGACAATAACAACAGAGAGTACCTTATGACATTTGCCCGCAATGATGTGGAAGCATTTGTCTATAGTAGAAAGGGACTTGTAGGAAATCCTACGACAGATAAAACTGTCAGTGTAATGGTTGGAGATTCCCCTTCAGTAGTTCACATACATACCCATCCAAGTGGTACAAATGGAGACAGTTATTGGCATCCAGCTCCATCCTATGCTGATATAGAAAATGCAACATCCATAAGCTATGTAATATCATTATATGATAAGAATGTGTACATATACAATAACACAGGTGTTCTTTCTCTTATGAAATTGAAAGTTTATCAGAACTTTGAAGGATGCCCTTAGGAAACATAAAAATACAGGAATACGAGATAAGTTGAAATCACTATGAGAAATCTTGGTTATAAAACATTTCTATTCACACTGATTTTTTATAGTCAGTCCGTATGTTGTCAGACCATGTCATTGAATGGTGCATTGGAATGTGCCTATAATAATTTTTTAGGGAAAGTTATGCCGAACAACAGATATGCCGAATATGGGTTTTATATAGTAAGAAATTACAACCCTTATGGTTTCAATTTCAGGTTCCTAAAGGACGACTTAGCATCACATCTTGTAACTCTAAAAACCGCCAAGTTAGATTCTGGTCTCAAAAAAGGGAAAGACTACATTGGCTATCCTTATTTCAGTGTAATTGGCAAAGACACATTATGCATCAATATAGGACAAAAAACTTATGACAAGGAAGGCAGAATAACTTTTACTGATGGCTACGTAACTGGTTTTTGTTCAGATTGTTCTGTAAATACTTTTAAAGAACTCAATATATCACGTGGAAAGATGACCGCTCTGTTAGGCTACGCAGAAGAAAAAGGGAGAGTAATAGTGTTTGATAGTATTTATGTAAAAGCCCTAATTGATGCCATCAAACAAATACAGGCAGGCAATGTCCCTCTATGCGATATATATATATAGACGATGTATATTTCCCTAATTGGCTCTTTAAAACAAGTAGCCTGTTAAAAGACTTTTTGGCTAGACAAATCCATATAATAAGTCTCGATGTGGCCATTCCCGAAGATGGAAGTTATATCCTTGGTTGGCCACAAGTTATTATCAGACGGGGATATATCAAGGTGAGAATATATTGTAAATGTCAGGAATGGACTGAAATGAAGAGTATGGGAGAAGCCACATATACTTATGACGAAAATGCAAATCGGTGGAGACATGCTGACAGGTGAATCTCTTGCAGTATGGCTGCTTTTTATTTGTAGAGAGAGGGATGAATATGATATAAGACAATGCATTATTATTTTTCAAGACTTTTCTGTGAGACAGAGAATTATATTGCCTTGTGGCACGGTGACCATTTCTGGGCCACCGTCAGCAACACCTATAACCAGCACAACGACAAGCTGGAGACGAGCCGCATCACCGCAAGGCATGGAGGGGATCCCGCAGACTTCACGATGAGATATAATTATGACGACCTTGGCAGGCTGAAGGAGGTCATCCGTCCTGTCGGCAGCGGGGACGAGGGCAAGATGACGTACTCCTACGACCTGCACGGATGGACTACGGGCATTACCACCAACAGCTTCAGAGAGCAGCTGCATTATGCCGACGGTGTGGGCGTTCCCTGCTACAACGGGAACATCAGCAGCCAGCTGTGGCAGCACAGGGACGATGCACAGCAGCGGGGCTACAGGTTCACCTATGACGGGCTGAACCGCCTGACCAATGCCGCATACGGGGAGACGGAGTCGCTGACCAATGCCGCAGGGAAGTACGATGAGCGGATGACCTATGATGCAGACGGCAACATCCTGACCTTGAGGCGCAGCGGACTGAAGCAGGACGGCCAGTACGGTCTGATTGACGATCTCACGATGACCTACGATGGCCCACAGCTCTCGCAGGTGCAGGAGAAGGCGGCAGCCGTCCTCCGCAATGGCTCGTTTGACTTCAAGGGTACACGGTCTGACTATCAGTACAATGGCAACGGCTCGCTTGTCAGAGATACGGGCAAGGGCATAACCCTAATAGAGTATGACGACAACAACATGCCCCGCCGCATCCAGTTCACCAACGACAACGTTACGGAGTATGTCTTCACCGCCACGGGCAGGAAGCTGCGCACCGTGCATTATACCACAGTGCTGAACATTGAGGTTGGCTCTTAGGAATGGTATATTTCGCCTGTTTGTGTATTTCTGCAGATTCTCTTGTGTTAATTTGGGTAAGATGAGAGAAAATATTATCTTTGCAAATGTGCAAGGATTTGGCCGCAGATACAGTAGCGTTGTGCCTGACCATGATATATAAGCCATGATAATCTTAATGAGTGGGGCGGAAAGATATGGTGTAATCCTTGTGAAGATAATAATCTACGGACTGAAAACAGAGAAGGATATGAAACCAGTATCATCAGTAATCATTTTTATGTTGCTCGTCCTCTCGGCAGGATGGGCAAGTGTAGACAGTTATCACAGTGCTGAGGCGGCGATAGTGCAGGATATGGATCAGGCTTTGTTGAAGACATTGGCACAGAAGCGGGAGGCCTGGATAACACCTGATACGATACAGGATTATCGGGAACACTTGCAGATAGCCGATCTGAAGCATCGCTCTTTCGTCTCGTATGCCCTGGAGGGTGAGTCTCATGTTCTCTGCAGCCGGCGGATGAGATGGGGGACGGCCGACCATTCATTGCTGTTCCAAAGCTATGCTGATTGCTCCTTTGCCACCGTTTGGGGACTGTCAGACCAGCGGATGCCCCTTGCTTTCACACTGTTGGCGGTGGTGTGGATGACATTCTCGGTCATTTACCTGCGCCGTCATCGTGACGGACGGCAGGTTGTTGGCAAGATGATTTATGTTGAAGCTGATCACAGTTTCCACGACTGGCATGGCAAGCCGATACCTTTCACGCCTATGCAGCGTCAGCTGATGGAACTGTTTGTCAAGGCAGAGAACCGTAAACTGTCAAAGGAAACCATCTGCTCCCGGCTATGGCCTAAGAAGCCCGATGCCAGTGAGACACTCTACACGCTCGTCCGCCGCCTGAAACCCATTGTCAGTGAGCGGTGTGGGCTGCGTATTGTGGCAGACAGAGGCGATGGCTATAGGTTGGAATAAGCTGATTCTCACCCCATAGCCCCATCTCGCCGCATTGTCAGCCAGTTGTCAGACTCTTTTTTCACTTTTAAAAGGGTGGATAAATTATCTTTGCCAGAAAAACGATGAAGATGAAAAAAGGTTTATTGACACTGGCACTGCTGGCAACAATCCTGCCCGCCGCTGCCCAGAAGGAATTGACAGGACAGAAGGTGACTGACAGCAGAACGATGCGGGAAGGCGATACGGCCGTGACGCTGGAAGAGGTGACGGTGGCGGCTTCGCGTGTGGTGAGGAAAGCTGATGGACAGCTGATTATACCATCTGATGCGCAACGTGCCTCATCCACGAATGGCTACAGTCTGCTGGGAAAACTGTCGCTTCCACATCTTAGGGTGGATGTGGTGAAGCACACCATTACTCCACTGATGAATAACGGGGCTGTGCAGCTGCGGCTGAACGGGGTGCTGGCAAATAGGGAAGAACTATTGTTGCTTGATCCAAAAACAGTGAAAAACATCGATTTCATCGATAATCCAGGTGTCAGATATGGTGAGGATGTAGCGTATGTCATTGATATTCATACACGGAGAAACACAGGAGGCTATGTCCTTGGGGCTGACCTGACACATACGCTGACAGCATGGAACAATAATGACATGGTTTATGCCAAAGTGAACCATAAGAATTCAGAGTTCGGGCTGACCTATGGTTGCTCATACGTGGACTTCCGGGGCAACAGGCAGAGTGAGACCGCTGACTACCTGCTGACCAGTGGCAGGCACAGTCTCGTCTCCCGGCAGCAGACAGCAGGCAGAGACCGTAGCATTGGCCACAACTTCCAGCTGAAATACAGTCTTGCCGACTCGTCATCCTATGTCGTCCAGGCCACATTGACAGGCGATGGCAGTAATACCCCTGGCAGTTATTCTGACTTCCTGTTGCTTGACGAAACCACGGAGCAGACTTATCGGGAGGTGAACCTACAGAAGAGTTTCTCTCCCGTCCTTGATTTCTACTTTTTCCATCGGTTGGGGAGACAGCAGAGTATCACTGCCAATATGGTGGGAACGAGTATCTGGACAGACAAGCATATGAACAATGGTGAGGGCCAAGGCTACGCATATGACGTGGAAGGGAATACATGGTCACTGCTTACAGAAGCTGTCTATGAGAACCAACTCAAGCCATTCACGCTGTCGGCGGGAGCGGTGTATGCTGTGAAGTATACCCGTAATGACTATTCGGGTGATGTACAGGCACGTAACAGGATGCACAGGGGTGCGCTTTACTTCTTTACTGAGCTGAAGGGGAAAATTCGGCATTTGGGCTATGTCGCAGGCATAGGCATTGTCAGGCAGACCTACAGGCAGGAAGCCTGGAGCTATGACTACTGGACCTTCCGCCCGAAGCTGACGCTGAACTACGAGATGATGAAAGGACTGAGCCTGCGTTATGCTTTCGAGACCTACCGTCGGGTGTCCCAGTATGCGATGGTCAGTGATGCCAGGGTCAGGGCCAACAGCCGTGAGTGGACAGTGGGCAATCCGGACTTGCGACCTGCCCGTGTCATAGATCAGACACTTACAGCCTCCTATGTCGGCTCACGGGTGCAGAACACCCTTGACATGATGTATCGGAGGAACATCCACAGCAATATGGGCACTTATGAGCGGACTGCGGATGACCAGTTCCTCTACTCACAACAGAATCTTGGCAGTATCAACATGTTTTACGTCCATGACTACCTCAGGTACGATCTTGTGCCGGAGCATCTCACGCTGTCGGCCAATGTGGGTATCAACCGATTCTATAATGTCTGTGACATTTATCACCACTATCTCACCTCCTATACCTTTGGTGGTGGCATGCAGGCCTATCTTGGACGCTGGACGCTGGAGGCGAGTGCTGACAATGGCTGGAAATTCATTGAAGGGGAGAAACAGAGCCATAACGGGGCGGCTGTCTATGCGGGAGCCACCTATCATGTTGGCAACTGTGACATAGCCCTCTACATGCAGCATCCGTTCCAGCAGCATCCAGTGATGTTTCATAGCCAGCTTCTCAACAGCAGTATTCATAAGGACACATCCCTTCGCAGTGGCGACCTGGGCAACATGATAACCCTTAACCTCACTTGGCGTCTGCCAAAAGGCACGAGATACAAGGAGATAAAGAAGACGATGCAGAATCGTAGCGACAGGCAGACGGGAATCCTGTAGGGACTCGCCTTGGAGACTGGTTTCTGTAAAAAAGGTTGTTTGTTTGCCGTTTCAGTTAGATATATTTCAAATGGGTTTTAGTATCTTTGCAGCATCCGGCAGGCTCAGCCTGTAAGTTTACGGATGTTTAGAGAACTCTTAATGGGAATTGACAACAGTTGAAAGATTTTATGATGAAGACCAGACTACTCAGCATTGTTATCCTCGGAAGCACTTCCGTGGCGGTTGCGGCGCAGGAGTCGGCAGCTGACAGCGCGTCTCTCTCTATGGATGAGGTGGTGGTGACAGGTACGCGCGGCAGATCTGATGTGCGCCATCTGCCCATGACCGTCTCTGTGATAGGGCATGGCAGGCTGACGGCCAATTACGACGACAAGATACTCCCTTCGCTCACGCAGCAGGTACCAGGGCTCTTTGCCACCTCTCGGGGGCTGTTGGACTATGGTGTCAGCCGTGGGTCGGCAGGCAGCATGAAGGTGAGAGGGATAGGAGGCATGGCTGATCTTCTCGTACTGGTTGACGGACTTCCCCAGTATGCTGGGCTTTATGGCCATCCCATAGCCGATGCCTATCAGACGCTGATGGCTGACAAGGTGGAGGTGCTGCGTGGTCCGGCATCAGTCATCTATGGCTCCAACGCTATGGGCGGAGTGGTCAATATCGTCACTCGGACGATGTTACAGGATGGTGTGTCGACCCATCTCCAGCTGCAAGGTGGGTCTTATGGGACATTGCAGGCTTCTGCCACCAACCGTTTCAGACATGGGAAGTTCTTCAGTATTGCAGGAGCCGACTATGGGCGGACTGATGGTCACCGTTCCCGTTCGGGTTTTGAGCAGATAAGTGGTTTTGCTAAGCTGGGCTATGATTTCACACCCTATTGGACGCTGACCGGAGATGTAAATATCACTTACTTTGAATCGGCGAATCCTGGAGAGGTCACGAATCCTTATATTGACAATGACATGATGATTACTCGGGGGATGGCA
This sequence comes from Prevotella sp., assembly GCA_024688365.1. Lineage (GTDB taxonomy): Bacteria > Bacteroidota > Bacteroidia > Bacteroidales > Bacteroidaceae > Prevotella. The sequence goes on along the minus strand of JAILEG010000003.1, from coordinate 31,709 downwards.
GCCCTGTCGCTTATCAATGATTATGGACGTGCAAACGGTGCTTTCCGGCTTTTCTACAACTGGGGACACCATCATATCAATGACGGCTATCATCCCGGAGGGCATCCTGGAAAAGCCTTCTATATGCATGATGACAGGATGGGTGGCTTCTCTCTTTACCAGAGCATTGAGCTTTTCAAGGGAAACCGCACGACGGCTGGCATCGACTACCAGCATTTTGGGGGGCATGCCTGGAACCGTGCCTTTGCTGATGGCACAGAGACCGACATTGTGCGGAAGGCTGTCAATGAGGTGGCGGGCTATATTGACTTCCGTCAGGATGTTGCTCCTTGGCTGACCTTGGATGCCGGTGTGCGGCTTGACCATCACTCAGTGACGGGCAACGAGTGGATTCCTCAGGGTGGATTCACCGTGAGGATGTCTCGCCAGGCAGAGCTGAAAGGCATGGTCTCAAAAGGATTTCGCAATCCGACGCTCCGTGAAATGTATATGTATGGTGCTGCCAATGCCGGTTTGCGCCCCGAACGGATGATGAGCTATGAGATAAGTTACAGCCAGCGGCTGATGCAAGGACGGCTCCGTTATGGAGTAAGTCTCTTCTATCTGAAGGCTGACAATATGGTTCAGACGATGATGATTGGTGGACGGCAGCGGAACACCAATACCGGAAATACGGAAAACAGCGGCATAGAGGCAGAGGCAGCCTATCTTTTGAATAATCATCTGACGCTGAACACCAACTACAGCTATCTGCACATGAGCCATCCTCAGCTCTCAGCCCCTGCCCATAAGCTCTTCCTGGGTGCAGGCTACAGTATCGGAAGATTCCGCTTCAATGGCGGACTGCAGTATGTGGCGGATCTCTATACGGCCACGGGATCCCGTGAGAGGAAAGAGGACTTCGTACTTCTTGACCTTACGGCCGACTGTCGACTTGCCAAAGGTCTGAATGTTTTTGCCAAGGGAGAGAACCTTCTTGCCCAGAAGTATGAGACCTTCTTGGGCTTCCCTATGCCCCGCACCACCTTCATGGGTGGTATCAGTTGGAATTTCTAAACCCCAAATGCTATATGAAGAAAGTTGTTTTATTGTTAGTAAGTGTGCTGATGGCCATGGGTGTGTCGGCACAGTCGAAGGTTTATTTCACCAAAGAGATCAGCCCCGCAGCCCTCGTGCGAATTTATGAGGCGCTGGGCAGGGAGGCCAAAGGACGTGTGGCGGTGAAGATAAGCACAGGAGAGTCAGGCAATCCTAACTATCTGAAGCCTGCTCTTATCAAGGATCTTGTGCAGAAGGTGAACGGAACTATCGTTGAGTGTAATACAGCCTATCCAGGCAAGCGCAACACCTTTGAGGCGCATTGGCAGACCATCCATGAGCATGGTTTCGACTCTATTGCCAAGGTGGACCTGATGGATGAGGAAGGAGAGTTCAACATTCCCGTGAGGGATACCACCCATATTCCTTATGACATCGTTGGGACACATCTGAAGAACTACGATTTCCTCATCACTCTGTCCCATTTCAAAGGACATCCGATGGGCGGACTTGGTGGAGCTATCAAGAACCAGAGCATCGGTGTGGCCTCAGCCAATGGAAAGGCAAATATCCACACGGCTGGTTACCAGCAGGTTGTGGAAGGGTGTTGGGAGCATACCGCGCCACAGGATGCCTTCCTGGAGTCGATGGCGGCTGCGGCACAGGCTGTTGCCGACTACTTCGGCGACCACATCCTCTACATCAACGTGATGAACAACATGAGTGTCGACTGTGACTGCGTGGCCACACCCGATGCTGTGAAGTTGAAGGATATGGGTATCATGGCATCGCTTGACCCTGTAGCCCTCGATCAGGCCTGCGTTGACAAGGTGTTCAGTCATTCCTCTGCCCAGGGTGATGATGCTAAGCCGCTCCAGGAACGCATCAACAGCCGTCATGGACTTCATACCATTGAGCATGCAGAGAAAATCGGATTGGGCAGCAGGAAGTACACACTGGTCAGTCTCGACAATTAAGGCAACGCGTCCTGTCGGCATCCATGTCGGTCCTGTACGACAGTTGAAAATGGCTGACAAGGCCAGAACCTGCCCTATCAATATTTCTACTTCAACGACCTCAGTTACAAGTTTGTGTCGGAGCCTCCCATGCGGTTGCTCAACAGCAATATCCACAAGGGCATAACACTGCGTTGCAGCAATTTGGGTAGTATGAAAAATCTGAGCCTAACCTCCACTTGGCGGCTGTCAAAGGGTAAAGCATATAAGGAGATAGGTAAACACTTGAAAAACAGTAACAAACAGACGGTTGTCATGTGATGAGAAGCGAAAAGAAAACTCCCCTCACCAAGGTGTCAGCATTGAAAGAAAATCCAGATTGATGGCTTGGTGTGGGGAGGTGATACTGTGCGGTTGCTGGTTTATCTGATAACGACCTTCCTCCCGTTGTGGATGAACACACCGTGTGTCGGTTTGCTGTACTTGCGCCCCTGCAGGTCATAATAAGCATTGTCGCCATTCGTTGTTTTAGTGGTGACTGAGGTGATGCCTGTTGTAATCACACTGGCAGGGAGGGAGATGGAAAGGTTCTGATAGATAGTGCCGAACTCCTCTTGAAGCCCTCTTCCGTCACTGAAGTAGTCGCCTGCGCCAATGGCATCAGATGCCTTTGAGACACACTTATAAGTTTGTCCGTCCTCACTCAATGTCGTAGGGAGAGACAAACCGTCATAGCTGGTGGTGTCAATGGATGAACCATCGTTGGATGACCCTGCATAGAGGATGAAATGCTCTGTGTTGGTGTAGGAGGCGAGATATTGGCATGAGGGGATGAAGAGTGACATCCCATCGGCATTATATCTGATTTGCGCTGATACCCATGTGCCTTCAAGTATAGGGTCAAAATTGTGCAGATAGAGTGTGCCGTTGTGGAAGACTGCCGTAAGGTCATTTGTCAGTCTGCCGCTTCCGTAAATCTTGTCATCACATTCATATTTTACGGTAAAGGCCTTGCTGTCAATGTCTTTCTTGCTGGTGAATTGCGGTACTCTTCCCTGCTTATAGATTGCCAGCTGACCATTGTCGTTATTGTAGAGCGCATATTGCAAGTCTTCGGCCGATACGCTGAAGTTCCCATTTCCTTTGTCCTCGTAATTGAGAGTGAAAGCCCCCGTCTTGGGTTGTCCCGTGTTTGGGTCAAGTTCGGCAAAGTAATAGGTGACAACTGGACTACCGAAACCAGACTGCACTTGCAGCGCAGGCTGTCCGTTCTCAATGGTGATAGTCCCTGCTGTCTTGTCGAGTGTCCCTTTCAGATAAGCACCGTAGTCAAGGAACTCCCTGACAAGAACCTGGTTGTCATCCAGAAAGAAGATTTTTTCTTCCCTAAAGTTTCTTGTGAAGGCCTCCGTACCGCCTAATATCAGTTTGTCATTCAGATAGAATACTGTTGGCTCCTCATTCTCAGGCGCAGGAATCAGTTCGTCCGAAGCCTGTTGTGCTGCTACGTTCTGGGAGAGAAGAAGGGCGAGAGCTAAAGAGGTAATGATTTTCATACGCATATTTTGTTTTTGTTAAGTGAATTACTTTGTGTTTTGCAGGTATTAGGACCCAAGTGTATAAAAGCAAAAAGGCAACCTTACAGATTGCCTTTTGTATTATGTAAATAATTTACAAATTAAGCGTTTACAGCATCAGCCAGCTCAGCACCAGCCTTGAATTTTGCAACCTTCTTTGCAGCAATCTGAATCTTCTGCTTTGTAGCAGGATTGATACCCTCATGAGCAGGACGCTCATTGATAGCGAAAGTACCGAAGCCTACGAGCTGAACCTTGTCACCTGCAACGAGCGCAGCCTTGATAGCCTCAGTAGTTGCGTCCAATGCCTTCTTTGCGTCAGCCTTGCTTAAACCTGCGTTGGCTGCAATCTTCTCGATTAATTCTGTCTTGTTCATAATTTTGACTTATTTGATGATTAATTTATGAATGATTCCTTTGATTTTGCTGCAAATATAGTCGATTACTTTTATAAAACAAATAAAATCTGGGGAAAAGTGTAGAAAATAATGAAAAAAGCCGCTTATCCTCCTCATTATATGTCAGATAACGGGAAAATTTAGTACTTTTGTGCCGTTAAAGATAACTCACGAACCAAGAAAGAAATAAGCTGATGCGAAATATACCGACAGTTACAAGAAATCTCCTTATCATCAACGTCCTGGCTTTCCTTGCCAACTATGTGCTGGGGGGAATGGGAATTGACCTGAACAACCTCCTTGGCCTGCATTTCTTCATGGCGAGCGATTTCCACGTATGGCAGCTTGTCACGTACATGTTCATGCACGGTGGTTTCATGCATATTGTGATGAATATGTTTATGCTGTGGATGTTCGGTATGGTGGTGGAGAATGTATGGGGGCCTAAGAAGTTCCTTTTTTATTACATTGTGTGTGGTGTTGGGGCTGGGTTGTGCCAGGAGCTGGCACAGTACGGGAGCTATCTTGTGGAAGGACTTGCCCACTATGACTCCGTTAACACAGGGATGGGGGTCGTACCGATGTCCGTCTACCTCAATCAGCTCACAACAGTGGGTGCCTCAGGAGCTATCTATGCAGTACTGTTGGCATTCGGTATGCTCTTCCCTGAGGAGCGGATGTTTATTATTCCTATTCCCATTCCTATCAAGGCGAAGTGGATTGTGCTTGGCTCGGTTGCCATAGAGCTGTTCTCTGCCGTGGGGACGAGTAATGACGGTGTGGCTCATCTGGCGCACCTGGGGGGCATGCTTTTCGGATTTATCCTTATCAAGTATTGGCAGAGGCACCCTTATGCCGGCTATGGAGACTTTGGAATGAACAAAGGGCAGCAGTTCTTCGATCGTATGCGCAGCAACTGGGAACATCGGAGCAGTCACTCTTCAAGAAAGGACCGTGGCGGTAACGGCAGGGCCTGGGGGGGATTTACTCAAGATACGAACACGCAGCAGAACGCTGATTGGGATTTCAATGCCCGGAAACAGCGTGAGCAGGAGGAGATTGACCGTATCCTTGATAAAATCAGGAAGAGCGGTTATGACAGCCTGTCGAAGGAAGAGAAACAGAAGCTCTTTGACAGCAGCAGGAAGTAGACAGCTTGCCTGGTAAGTCCTGGCAGGCATGTTGACACGTATGCAGGTAGAGCTGTATGCAGGTTTCTTGCATGAGGCTGCTGGCGGTCTGCTTGTTCCGTGGTTGGTGCTTGCCCGCAGGGAACAACAATAAAAGGCCTGGGGAGGAGCTGATATTATAGAAGACTAAATGTACAAGACAATCAAGAAGTTTACGTTCAGGCTGATCGTTGCGGGTAACATCATTGCCATCCTGATGATGTTTCTGGTGGGCAATGTCGACCGGCTGCAGCCTGCTGAATATCCCCTATTGGCAAATTTAGGACTGGGCTTTCCCGTTCTTCTCGCCCTGAACCTGGGTTTTCTCGTTTTCTGGGTGTTGGTAAGGGTCAGGATGATTTGGCTTCCCGTGTTGGGCTTCCTGCTCTGTTACGGTCCGGTGAGGACTTATACACCCTTCAATCTGCCAGAGGAGAAACCGCATGGGGCATTGAAGGTGCTGTCGTTCAATGTCTTTATGTTTGCCCCTTGGGATTTGGCTGAGGGCGAGCCGAACCCCATAGTGGAGTATATTGTCAAGAGCAAGGCCGACATAGTATGCCTTCAGGAGGCAAGCGCCATCGAGGCCGACAGTGCCCGGGTCTATTCCGAGTTGCGGAAGCATTATCGCCATTTCAGTCTGATGGTGAAGAAACGTCCTGGGGATGACCATCTTATCCTGCTCAGCCGTTACCCCATATTGTGGCAGGACAGTATTCCCTACGGCTCCAGCAGCAACTTGAGCATGGCTTATATGCTTGACATCAGAGGGACAAAGACCCTTGTCGTGAACAACCACTTTGAAAGCAACGGGCTGAATCAGGACGACAAGGACAAATTCAAGACCTTGGTCAAGGGTGACATGCAGACGGGTGAGGCCAAGAGCGAGTCGTCCCATCTGCTGCGAAAGCTCGGCTCTGTATCGGCAAGACGTGCCCCGCAGGCGGAAACAGTGGCTCGCTACGTCAGGAAATATCTTGACCGGAAGGTGCCCGTCATCCTCTGTGGAGATTTCAATGACAACCCTCTCAGCTATGTCCACCGGACAATGGCGAAAGAGCTGACAGACTGCTATGTAGCCAGTGGCAACGGGCCTGGTGTAAGCTATCATAAGAGTGGCATGTACTTCCGTATAGACCACATCTTCAGCTCCGATGATTTCGAGCCTTTTGGTGCCACCGTTGATGACAAAGTGACAACTTCCGACCATTATCCCGTATATTGCTGGTTGAAATACCGTCCTAAACCTTAAAAAAAGCACATTTGTACGGTATAAATTTCCCGAAGTGTGAAAAAATGCTTATCTTTGCACGTCTATCAAAAGTAGCGAAACAATAATTAAAAACAATCAAAATAAAATGCAAAACAAAGGATTAGTAATTTGCGTAGCCGTCCTCTTGACGCTCGCAAGTATCTTCTACCTGTCTTTCTCCGTGGCGACAAGCTACTATGACAGCCAGGCAGCAAAGATCAAGGACCCTATTGCGCAGCAGGATTACAAGGATTCTGTCAAGTATCTGGGTATCTATTCTTACCAGAAGTGCCTTGAGACACAGATCGGGCTCGGTCTTGACCTGAAGGGTGGTATGAACGTTGTCCTTGAGATTTCCGTGCCTGACGTTGTTGAGGTTCTTGCCGACCACAAGCAGGATGCTGCCTTCCAGAAGGCAATGGCTGAGGCCAAGGCACAGGAGATGACAAGTCAGAGCGATTTCATCTCGCTCTTCATCGATGCTTACCACAAGGCGGCTCCAGGCCATAAGCTCGCTGAGATTTTCGCTACACAGCAGCTGAAGGGCAAGGTCAGCACGCAGAGTACGGACAATGAGGTCGAGAAAGCCCTCCGGGATGAGGTGACCGCAGCCATCGACAACTCCTACAATGTTGTGACCAACCGTATCGACCAGTATGGCGTTGTACAGCCGAACATCCAGAAGCTGGAAGGTCAGGAAGGGCGCCTGATGGTTGAGATGCCGGGTATCCGTGAGCCGGAGCGTATGCGTAAGCTCCTCCAAGGCTCGGCCAACCTTGAGTTCTGGGAGACCTATAACAACCAGGAGATTGCACCTTACCTGGTACAGCTCGACCAGCGTCTTGCCAATGGCGACACAAAGGTTGACACCACAGCTACTGATTCTGCTAAGCTGGCACAGGCTAAGCCTGCCGCCGCCCCCAAGTTCACTCTTCGCGGAGGTAAGAATGCTGTGGCTGGTGCAGCCAAGGGCGAGAGCGCACAGATGGCGGCTGCCAAGAAGATGCACCCGCTGCTTGCCATGTTGCAGACTGTTCCGGGCGAGTCACTCAGCCTCGTTGGCTATGCCAGCGTGCGCGATACCGCCGCTATCAATAAGCTGATTTATGGCCAGCTTGCCAAGCAGGTCCTGCCAAGCGACCTGAAGCTCCTTTGGAGTGCCAAGCCGGCTGACGGCATCAGCCAGAAGAACGTATTTGAGCTGCATGCCCTGAAGGTCACCACGGCTGACGGCCGTGCCCCATTGGAGGGCGATGTCGTTACGGATGCTAAGGACCAGTTCGACCAGTTCGGCCGTCCGGAGGTCAGCATGACGATGAACTCTGAAGGTGCCCGTGAGTGGGCCAACCTCACCAAGGCCAATGTTGGCAAGGCTGTAGCCATCGTCCTGGACGGTGTCGTTTACTCAGCTCCGCGTGTCAATGGTGAGATTGACGGTGGTCAGTCATCCATCTCTGGCAACTTCACCATTGAGGACACCAAGGACCTGGCCAACACGCTGAAGTCTGGCCGTATGCCGGCTCCTGCAAAGATTGTGCAGGAAGAGGTTGTCGGTCCTACGCTGGGTGCGCAGTCAATCCAGCAGGGTCTCGTTTCCTTCGCTATTGCTTTTGTATTGCTGATGATTTACATGGTTGTCATGTACAACGTCATTCCCGGTATGATGGCTAACCTCGCCCTACTTGCCAACCTGTTCTTCACCTTGGGTGTGCTGGCATCCTTCCAGTCGGCATTGACGATGCCTGGTATTGCCGGTATCGTGCTGACGTTGGGTACTGCCGTTGATGCCAACGTGCTTATCTATGAGCGCATCAAGGAGGAGCTGCGGCTGGGCAAGGGTATGAAGCAGGCTCTGCAGGAAGGTTACAGCAATGCCTTCTCAGCCATCTTCGACTCCAACCTCACCTCACTCATCACAGGTGTCATCCTGCTCGTGACAGGTACAGGTCCGATCCGTGGTTTCGCCACCACATGGATCATCGGTCTTGTCATCTCCTTCTTCACGGCCGTGTTCCTCACCCGTATCGTGTTCGAGAACCGTGTAAACCATGACAAGTGGCTGAACCAGACTTTCACTACAGGCTTCTCCCGCAACTTTATGCAAGGTACCCACTACCGCTTCATGAGCATGTACCGCAAGAGTTTCACCGTGTGGGGTGTAGCCATTGCAATCTGTATTGTCAGCTTTGCCGTGCGTGGTCTGAGCCGCAGCATTGACTTTACTGGTGGCCGCAACTATGTCGTAACACTGAATAAGACCACGCAGGTAGAGAATGTCCGCAAGGCTCTCGATGGTGCGTTTGTCAATACCGTTGGTGAGAATGCCGGCAAGGCAGCCACGACGAGTGTCATCGCGCTGGGTACTGACGGCAAGACCGTCCGTGTATCTACCAACTATAACATCGACTCCAATGACCCGCTTGAGGACGACAAGGCAGAGACGATTCTCTACAATGCGCTGAAGAAGGGTGGTTTCGTAAGCCAGGCAAGTGTTGAGAACTTCAAGAACCCTGACATCCGTGAGGGTGGTTCCATCATCCAGAGTGCAAAGGTGGGCCCGTCAATTGCCAAGAACATCACCTACAATGCCTTCATGAGTGTTGCACTGGCCATCTTCTTCATCTTCCTTTACATCCTCCTGCGTTTCCGCAACATAGGTTTCTCAGTTGGTTCCATCGTCGGTCTGGTACTTGATACCACCATCGTCATTGGTTTCTTCTCCCTGTGTTACGGCTGGATAGGTTTCTCACTTGAGATTGACCAGACCTTCATTGGTGCCATCCTGACGGTTATCGGCTATGACATCAACGATACCGTGGTGGTTTACGACCGTATCCGTGAGAACCTCCGCAATCACAGGCATAACCTTGCGAAGACCGATATTCAGAAACTCTTCAACGACTCTATCAACCAGACGCTCTCACGTACCATCAATACGTCAGTATCAACGTTGATCGTGCTGGTGTCTATCTTCATTCTCGGTGGCGACAGTATCCGCAGCTTCTCTTTCGCAATGATTATCGGTATCATTATCGGTACGCTGTCTTCCATCTTCATCGCATCGCCAGTTGCTTACCTGGTACTGGGCAAGAAGATTGCAAAGGAGGCAGAGGAGCTTGAGGCCGCAGCTGTTGAGGCTTAGTTAGGAACTTGTCTGAACTGAGGTTTTACACCTTATTATATATAATCAGCCCGTTGTCATGATGACAGCGGGCTGATTTTTTTGTTTTTATTTTGCCGTTCCTGTTGTTTGCACTACCTTTGCATCGGGTTTGGCTGCACTCGGCAAATTGAAAGCAAGTTTTTTTGTGCCCGGTTGCACTATCATCACAACCCAATTAAGTATATCATAATGAGTAAGAAACAGATACTCCTTATCAATGACATGGCAGGCTACGGCAAGGTTGCTACGGCAGCCATGCTCCCCATCCTGTCTTATCTGGGCCATCCTGTCTACAACCTGCCCACCGCCTTAGTCTCCAACACACTTGATTATGGCAAGTTCAATATCCTTGAGACCACTGATTACATCAAGGGAGTCTTTCCTGTCTGGAAGGAGCTGGGCTTCCGCTTTGATGCCATTGCCACAGGCTTCATCGCCTCGGAGCGGCAGGCAAGGCTTGTCTCTGCCTATTGCCGTGAGCAGGAAGGCATGGGCACAATCATCTTTGTCGACCCTATCATGGGCGATGAGGGAAAGCTGTATAACGGTGTGACACCGGCCACCATCAACTCCATGCGAGAGATGATCGGCGTTGCCGACCTCACCTTCCCTAATCACACCGAGGCCTGTTACCTCACTGACAGTCCTTATCATCCCGAGGGGGTGACAGCCAATGAGGCAAGGGCATTGCTTGACGGTTTACGGGAGATAGGCACCAAGTCGGTGCTTATCACCTCCATCCCTGTGGATGGTCAGCCATCAGTGGTTGGCTATAACCATGTGACAGGAGAATACTTCGCCCTCCCCTATACCGAGATACCCGTCCACTTTCCTGGTACAGGCGACATCTTCTCTGCCATTCTCATCGGCCATCTGCTTGATGGCGAGGAACTCGTCCCGAGTACTCGCAAGGCAATGGATGGTGTCTATCAGCTGATTGACCTGAACAAGGATAACGAGGACAAGAACAGGGGTATTCCTTTGGAGAAATACCTGGAGATATTATGAATGAGGAGTTGAAGGAGTTAAAGGAGTTGAAGGAGTTAAGGAGTTAAGGAGTTAAGACAACGGCATTAAAAGGTAAGTCTTTCTAAAGGAGCAGCCAATATATCAATATTCCTTTAACTTCTTTAACTCCTTAACTCCTTAACTCCTTCAACTCCTTTAACTCCTTTAACTCCTTAACTCCTTCAACCCCTTTAACTCCCTTAACAACTCCTCCACAATAAAAAACAATAATGGATTGGTTAAACGCACTTTTTTCAATCCCCTCAGCCCTGCAGGCTGTTGTTGTCATCTCGCTCATCTGTGCAGGCGGGCTGGCATTGGGTAAAATCAAGATTGCAGGTATCTCACTTGGTGTGGCTTTCGTCTTCTTCTTCGGTATAGCCGTGGGCAACTTCGGCTTGCAGGTAGACCAGCGGATGCTTACCTATTGTGAGACGTTCGGACTTGTCATCTTTGTCTATACGCTGGGGCTTCATGTCGGTCCCAACTTCTTCGGATCCTTCCGTCATGAGGGCACTGCGCTCAATCTATGGTCGTTGGCAGTCATACTGCTGGGTACGGTCATGGCGGTTGTGCTGGCTTATGCAATGAATATTCCAATGGCCGATATGGTGGGCATCCTCTGCGGTGCCACCACCAATACACCGGCTCTTGGTGCAGCCCAGCAGGCATTGCAGCACGTAGGGCAGAGTGGGGCAGGGGCAGCCCTTGCCACTGCGGTCACTTATCCGCTTGGTGTCGTAGGTGTCATCTTTGCAATGATTTTCATCCGCAAGTTCTTCGCCAGGGCAAGCGACATGGAAGTGAAGTCAAGTGCCGACGATGACCATACCTATATAGGGCAGTTTGTCGTGGTAAACCCGGCTGTCAACGGGAAGAATATTGCCGAGATAGCACAGGGCACGCATCGCAAGTTCATCATCTCCCGTATATGGAGGGGTGATGAGGTGATAGTGCCGAAGGGGAACACCCAGCTCTTCAAGGATGACAACCTTCTGGTGGCCACCAAGAAGGAGGAGGTGTCGGCAATGGAGATTCTCTTCGGACAGAAGGTGAAGCGTGACTGGAACAAGGACCAGATTGACTGGAACCATATTGACTCTAAGGTGGAGAGCCGTGTCATAGTCCTCTCCAAGGGTGTGCTGAACGGGAAACGGCTCGGACAGCTGCACCTGCGCGATGCCTACAGCGTCAATGTGAGCCGTGTGCTGCGTGGCGACATCAAGCTGCTCGCCACTGAGGATCTCATTCTCCGTTATGGTGACCGTCTCACGCTGGTGGGCCAGCCTGATGCCATTGACCATGCGGAGAAGTTCCTTGGCAACTCAGTCAAGACGCTCAATGAGCCGAATGTGGGCAGCATCTTCCTGGGCATGCTCCTCGGTCTGGCACTGGGCACTATCCCTGTCTCGCTGCCAGGCATGGATGCCCCTATCCGTCTGGGCATCGCTGGCGGACCCATCATCATGGGCATCATCGTGGGTGCCTTCGGCCCCCGTCTGCATTTCATCTCCTATACCACGCGCAGTGCCTCGCTCATGCTCCGCAAGTTAGGCCTGTCGCTCTACCTTGCCTGCCTGGGCCTGGATGCCGGCAAGGATTTCCTGTCAACCATTATCCGCCCTGAGGGCTTGCTTTGGATAGGACTGGGCTTTGCCCTGACGGTCATCCCGGTTGTCGTCATTGGTGCTGTTGCCCTCCGCATGCGGAAGTTCGACTTCGGCACTCTCTGCGGTATTCTCTGCGGCTCTATGGCAAATCCTATGGCGCTGGGCTATGCCAATGACACCATCAAGGGCGAGACGAGCAACATCAGCTATGCCACCGTCTATCCCCTTGGCATGTTCATCCGGGTCATCATTGCCCAGGTGCTTGTCATGTTCTTGGCCTCCTGACGCGGATGTCTTCCTTTGCTGAATCTTTGCACACTGGTCTTTTCACTCTGTATGGCATATCCTGAGACTATGTGGGACAGCTCTTGCGCAGTACTTAACGTGAAGTTGTGAGGTATTGCAACTAAAGTACTGGAGTATTGCACGTGCAGTATTGGAATACTGCTGCTGGAGTACTGCCGCATAAGGGCATCTGTCGTCATCATGGACATGGTTTGTTTCCCATCAGTATCTTATGTCCTGCAAACGAGGGGGCTGACAGATTTTTAATAGGACACCCGTTGGCGGAATTAAATAGTAATCAGTAGTTCACTTATAAACTTGCAGCGAAGTTGTTAAAGTAAAAAAGATATATCAATGAAACAGAAAGTATTATTTATCATATTGAACGAATACACAGATTGGGAGGGGGCTTTTCTCTCCACGGCTCTTCATGTGGGCGTGATACCGGGCGGTGAAATAAAATACGAAGTGCATACCATTGCCCCGACATCGGACGCAGTCCGTTCCATCGGAGGTTTCAGAACCTTGCCCGATTATTCTTTCGAGAATATGCCGAAAGATTATGCCGCTTTAGTGCTTATCGGTGGCAACCGTTGGGACTCTCCTGAAGCAGAACTTTTCGTACCATTGGTACGGGAGGCTTTGGATAAAGGTAAAATCATCGGGGCGATATGCAACGGTGCTTCATTCCTATGTTCACACGGTTTCCTGAACAATGTAAAGCATACAGGCAACGGTCTCGACCAACTCAAAAAATGGGGCGATATCGTTTACACTAACGCAGAAAACTATGTGGAAGCACAAGCTGTTAGTGACAAGAATATTGTTACGGCAAACGGTGTAGGGCATTTGGAATTCACTCGAGAGATGCTTCTATTGCTGGAAGCCAATACTCCGGAAAACATTGCGTCATGGTATGATTTCTATAAAAACGGATTTGTGAGATAAAGTTATTTTTCTGAAATTATATGATCGTAATGTCAAACATAAAAGCCCATGCCCTTGGCAAAGACCGTCTGGAGGCTGCTCATGCCATACAAGGGGAACCTGCTCAGGACCATCACCACGGATAACGGCAGTGAGTTCGCGGAACACGAATGGATAGCGAGACACCTTGATGCGAGGATTTATTTCACGGACTCCTATTCCTCATGGCAGAAGGGAGCCATTGAGAATACGAACAAGCTTATCAGGCAATACATACCCAAAGGGACTGACATCAGTACCATCACCGATAAAAGAATCAAAAGCATTCAGGCTAAAATCAACAGGAGACCAAGGGAAAAATTAAAATTTAACACACCGGCTAAGGAGTTTTTCAAATATTATGCGTAATATTGCACTTGCTGGTTGACTCTTTAGTAATCAGTAGGGCGACAAAAAAGTGATTGTTTCGCTGTGAATATAAGATTTTTTTTCTACCTTTGCAATTAGAAAGCGCAGTCCTGCCTTGTGTCTGCCTGTTGCAGGCTACTGTGACTGGAGGCTTGCTCTGATAGTTCAATGGATAGAACGGAGGTTTCCTAAACCTTTGATCCGGGTTCGATTCCCGGTCGGAGTACACTGAAAAGACCTTTTCGATACACCCATTTATTAATTATATTCACAACCCACTCATTGGGGAATGACCCCTACTCATCCGGTGGCTGTCCATCCACGCTGAGTAATTATCCGGCTTCGCATTGAGACTTGCTTCCCTTTTGACATGCCAAGACTTTCTCCCTTTGGAGAGGATCCAGGAGTGGGTGATAACTTAACCAATCATGATAGGCGCGATTATAGGAGACATCATCGGCTCACGGTTCGAGTTCGGGCCGGCTCCCAAGAAGGATTTCAAGCTTTTTACCCCAGAATGTTCTTATACGGACGATACCATCTGTACCATCGCCATTGCCGATGCGGTGATGAATGGTCGTGACTATCAGGAGGCACTCCTTGACTGGTGCCGCCGCTATCCTGACCCGATGGGCGGTTACGGCAGCCGTTTCTTCCAGTGGGTCAACTCGGCAGAGCCTCATCCGATGAATTCCTTTGGCAATGGATCTGCCATGCGGGTCAGTCCCATTGGCTGGCTCTTTGACGAATGGGAGGACGTGGTGGCTGAAGCGGAGAAGAGTGCTGCGGTCAGCCATAATCATCCTGAGGGAATCAAAGGGGCACAATGCGTGGCAGAGACGATCTGCTGGCTGCGCCTGATGCGCTTCTCCAAGTCGGACGTGGAGCGGAAGGTGCGTAAGTTCTTCGGCTATGACCTTCCCCCGATGCGTGACATTATAAAGATAGGTGAGGAGGGACACTTTGACGGGACTTGCCAGGAGACCGTCCCGATGGCACTGCGCTGCTTCATGGATGCCAACAGCTTTGAGGAGACTATACGCCTGGCAGTGCTTTGTGACGGTGACACTGACACAAAGGCATGCATAGCCGGGTCAATCGCCGAGGCTTACTATCAGATTCCGGAGTGGATGATTGAGCGGGCGGTAAGCTATCTGCCCGATGACATACTGGGTATTCTCGGACAGTTCTATGAGAGGGTCAAGGCTGGGTGCGGTCCCCGTGCCGGAGAAGACTGACCCGCAGCTCCTCCAGCTTGTTCCGGAAGGCTTCGCCTGTCTGTTGTCCTATCTGTATCATATCGGCTATGGCGGCAGGCTTGAAGTCGGTCACACCATAGCTGCCTAAGTCAGGGTTGATATAGATGTCGGCCTGCGTGCGGTTCTCATTATATCTTTTTATATCCGGGCGTTCCGCCAGCCAGTCCAGTATGCCCCCCATTCCCTTCAGAAAGGCGAAAGGTGAGCGGTAGTCATCGTGCTTGTGCTGGGTCAGGTCAATGGCAATCACGATGTCAGCTCCCATCCTGCGCACCACGTCAACGGGCAGGTTGTTGATCATTCCCCCGTCAACGAGCATCATCATGCCGTTTTTCACGGGCTTGAAAGCCCCGGGTATGGCCATGCTGGCGCGCAGGTTGCGTGCCATGTTGCCAGTGTCGAGTATGGCCTCATTGCGGTGCCTTATGTCGAAGGCCACGCAGGCGAAAGGAGTCTGCCGTCTTCCGGCATCCTGTTTCACGGGCGAATGGCTGACGAGAGAGTCCAGGAAGTGGTAAACGTGGTCGCCATGCAGCAGGCCGAAGGTCTTGCCGTGTCTGGCATCGGGCTTCCTGCGCACAGGGAATCCAAAGAGGTAGGTCACGCCATCCTCCTCCTTTATGATGCGTCCGGCGAGCGTGGTGTCACGGTCGGCAAGCAGTGCCAGCCAGTCTTGTGAGCGGAAGAGCGTGTCAAGGTCGGCAGCACGGTAGCCAAGGGCATACAGTCCACCCACGATGGATCCGATGCTCGTCCCGGCTATATAGTCAATCGGGATGCCCGAACGCTCAATCTCCTTCAGCACACCTACCTCTGCGGCCCCTTTCGCACCGCCTCCGCCTAACACCAATCCCACTTTCGGCCGTTGTGCTGACAGCGGGCACATGATGCAGGCAAGCAGGACGAACAGGATAACTCTCTTCTTCATAGTGGCAAAATTACGCTTTTTTGGTCAGAATAGGCTGGGTATGGTCTTTTTTTTTCAGCATCGGTCCATAAGTCGTCCACAAGACAGTCCGTCCACGTGCCATCTTTTTCGTACCTTTGCATCATGAAGTTCCATCCGCTTAAAGCTGACGGCGTGCAGCGTCCGTTCCGTTTCAACAGCCCGTTTGACTACGAGCCCGATGCCCTGTCCCTGTCTGCCGTGGCTGCTTTGCAGGCTGAGTTGCCTGCAAGGCCGGCTGAGGGGAAGATGTATGGCGTGCTGATCGTGGAACGTGGCGGACAGATGGGGTATCTGCAAGCCTACTCGGGGCAGATGGAGGACGGGACGGAGGATTTCGTCCCGGCAGTATTTGACTATCTGCAGCCCGTTGGATATTTCAAGACACATGAGGCTGAGATAACGCAGCTGAACCTTCAGATAGCACGGCTGAAGACATCGGAGGCATACAGGAAGGCTCGGGAACGGCTGACGGCTGTCAGCAAGGAGGCCGAGTTGGCGATAGGACAGCGGCGTACCGTCATGCAGGCTGCCAAGCTGCTGCGTGATCAGCGGCGGCGGGAAGCCTTCATCTCCGAGCAGGAACGCGAAGAGATGACAAGGCAGAGCCAGTTCCTGAAGGCTGAACTGCACCGGGTGAAGGTGGCATGTGCCGGGAAGGTGGATGCCGCACGGCGGATATTGCAAGGCTATGAGGACAGGATTGCAGGCTGGAAGCGGGAGCGGAAACTGAAGTCTGACCGACTGCAGCGGTGGCTTTTCTCCCAGTTCTCGCTGCTCAATGCCCGTGGAGAGCGGAAAAGCCTGCTCGACATTTTCCGTGACTACTATCTTGCCAACAGTCCGGCCCGCAGTCGTGTTGCCCATGTGGGGGCCACCTTCTCCTCACAGTCAGGGGTGGATGGTACGTCCGCAGCACTCCTTCCGCCATCTGGCGCAGGAGAATGTTGTGAGCCGAAACTGCTTCAATATGCTTTCCGGCATGGTTACAAACCTGTAAGTATGGCGATGTTCTGGTGGGGACCGTCGCCAAAGGCCGAGATACGGCAGCATGGCAACTTCTACCCAGCCTGCAACGGGAAGTGCAGACCCATCCTCACGTGGATGATGCAGGGGCTGGAAACGGAGGCGGCAGGTGAGAAGGGCGCGGTCAGGAGTGTCCCGCCCGGTAAGAAGGCTATGCTGGAGGTTATCTATGAGGACGCATATCTTGCCGTTGTCAGCAAGCCGCCAGGGCTGCTCTCCGTGCCAGGAAGGAGCGACCGTCCCTCCGTCTACAGTCTGCTGAGGACGCGGTGGGCTGGCAGTGGTGAGCCGCTGATGGTTCATCGGCTGGATATGGACACAAGCGGGCTTCTTGTTGTGGCTCGCACACCGGCTGTCCATAAGTCGCTTCAGGCGCAGTTCGCAGCCTGGGAGGTCAGGAAGGAGTACGTTGCCCTGCTTCCCCTCAGTTTCCTTGACAGGCATCTCCCAGCCGAAGGCCGCATAGAGCTGCCTCTGCGTCCTGATGCTGATGACCGCCCACGGCAGTTGGTTGACCCTGTGGGCGGCAAGCCTGCCGTGACCGAGTATCATGTCATAGGCTGCGTGGCTTATGGTGCTGGCAGACAGAAGGCGGTGAGACTGGAACTTCGTCCGCTGACGGGCCGTACCCACCAGCTGCGTGTCCATTGTGCCCATCCTGACGGTTTGGGTACCCCAATCCTTGGTGACGCTCTCTATGGGAACCGTGCTGACCGCCTTTGGCTCCATGCCGGGCACCTGGAACTTACGCATCCCGTGACGGGTGAGCGCATGACTTTCGACTGTCCGCTGGAGCTGTAGGACTGAAGCCAGCCTGTGCAATCGTTTTCACACTTTCTGCTTTTATTTTTCTTTTAAAACCTTTTGATTCCTTTCAATTGGTCTTACCTTTGTGACCAATACCTTATAACTGACAGGTTTTACTAACTATTACGATAATAACGACATGATTAAAACTCTACTTAAAAGTACGCTTTTAAGTTGTGCTATGCTATTTGGCACTTCTGCAGGCATCAATGCTGATAACGGCAGCACGTTCGTAGCCAACCGTACAGACTTCCGTGATGAGTCAATCTATTTCCTCATGACCACCCGTTTCTATGATGGTGATCCGGCAAATAACGTCCTGTGCTGGGACAATCAGAAGGAGCAGATTGCTGGCAAGGATCCCTGCTGGCGTGGTGACTTCGCCGGTATCATCGAGAAACTCGACTATATCAAGGCATTGGGATTCACCGCCATCTGGATCACACCAGTGGTGCAGAACGCATCGGGCTACGATTATCATGGTTATCATGCAATGGACTTCTCAAGAGTGGACTGCCGTTACCTCAGTCGGACTGATCAAGGCTCGGATAAGGATGTAGACTTCAAGACACTTATTGATGCGGCCCATGCCAAAGGCATCAAGGTTATCCTCGACATTGTGCTCAATCACACGGGAAACTTCGGTGAGGAGCATCTCATGAAGGAGTTCACACGTGATACTAACATTGCCACACAGGGCAATCTGGACTATTGCATGCTGCCCAACTATGATGTCCTGCCTGCTGACTACCTTGATAATGAGAAGACGCAGTACCAGACCCGTCTGGCTCTGATGAAGAATACGGATGGTCAGAACCACGACAAGCATAACTACTGGCATCATGTAGCCAATGCCTGGAACTGGGACGAGCCCAGCCGCTGGTGGGGACAGATTGCCGGCGACTGCGTTGACCTCAATACAGAGAATCCGGCAGTGTCGGCATATCTCGTGAAATGCTATGGTGAGTTTATCAAGCTCGGGGTCGATGGATTCCGTATCGACACTTCCGGGCATATGGCCCGCCTGACGCTCAATAAGTCGTTTATTCCCCAGTTCACCCAGTTGGGCAAGGAATATGCTGCTGCACGTCAGGGTGCAGGGTTGGGTTCGGCACCTTTCTACATGTTCGGTGAGGTCTGCGCACGCTTCGGCGGCGTTACCTATCGTGACCAGCCGAACCTCTCACCTTATTATTATACATGGGCCTCAGACGCATCTGTCCTCGGACAGTGGAATGATGATGCCTCATGGTGGGACAACCAGGTGGTCAAGGAAGGTGCGGAGCCACTTGGCAACATGACCCTCTGTCTGCAGGAAGCAAACAGCCAGCCGACATCTGACAATGCCATACTTGTCAACGGGGCTTACCATGCTCCGGATTACTCCAAGGCAAGCGGTTTCAATGTGATAGACTTCCCCGTCCATTACAACTTCACCAATGCCGGCTCAGCCTATGGCATGGCAACGAGTGGCGACCAGTACTACAACGATGCTACGTGGAATGTTGTCTATGTCGACTCCCACGACTACAGCCCTCAGCCCAATGACGGAATCCGTTTCGCGGGAGGCACTGACCAATGGGCGGAGAATATGACGTGGATGTTCCTCTTCCGTGGTATTCCTTGTATCTACTATGGCTCTGAGGTTGAGTTCATGAAGGGCGCACCCATTGACAAAGGGCCTAACGGACCCCTCTCTGCAACAGGTCGTGCCTACTTCGGTCAGAATCTGGAGGGTACCGTCACGACCACTGACTTCGGGCAGTTCACTGCCGATGGGCAGGTTGCCAAGACGCTGAACCACCCTCTTTCCAAGCATCTGGAACGTCTGAACCGCATCCGCCAGGCTGTTCCGGCATTGCGCAAGGGGCAGTATTCCACAGAGGGATGTTCTGCCCAGGGAGGTTTTGCATGGAAGAAGGCTTACAAGGCAGGAGGTGTTGACTCCTATGCGCTGGTCTGCATGAATGGTGGTGCAACATTCACAGGTATCCCTGACGGCACTTATGTTGACTGCGTTACGGGCGATACAAAGACCGTCAGTGGCGGAACGCTTACCGTCTCAAGTCCTGGCAATCAGGGCAATGCCCGTGTCTATGTACTGAATGGTCCTGGCAAGATAGGTGAGGACGGTCCGTTCCTCTATGCTGCCACACCTGCTCCGGCTGACAACAGCAGCCTTGCCACTGACCCAGGCACCAGCTGGGTTGAGGCTGCAGCTGTGGCGCAGACTGGCATGACGTTCAGCCCTAATGGTGGTACATTCACCTCTGAATCACAGGAGGTGAAAGTCTCTCTCACCAAAGCTTCCCGTGGCTGGTATCAGGTCAATGGGGGCAGCAGGGTCAGTGTGGACGGTCAGGCTTCGTTCACCATCGGTGCAGGTGATCCGGCAGGCACCACTTACACCGTTAACTGGGGCGCAACACCCTCTGAGGGTGGTGAGGAGACGACCGGCAGCGTTACCTTCAAGAAGGTAGGAACCTATACTCCGGCCGTCACCGCAGATGAGACATCAGTGTTCTATGAGACTTCGGCCAAGCGCGTAGGAATATGGGTATGGACGGAGACAGCCAACTACACTGGCGGTGATTGGAACAGGAAGCCCGACATGGAGTATATGGGCATGAGCACAACGGGCAGGAATATCTACAAATGGACTTATACAGGCTCTGAGACAGCTATGCCATCGAAGGTCATCTTCCTTCCTGATGGCGAGCAGAGCAAAGACCTGGAATACAGGAACCACGGTTACTATATAGATAATGTGTGGAATCATGAGGTGAGTGCCGATCCTGAAGCCGTCAGCGTAATTCTCTCGCAAGGCTCTGCCAGTTTCGGGAACAGCATGACAGTCACGGCTACAGTGAAAAATGCCACAGGTGTCTATACGACTGACGGCAGCGAGCCGACAGCAGGCAGTGCGTCCTTTGCGGGAAGCAGGGAGTTTACCTTTGCTGCAACGACGACATTGAAGGTCGGTGCCCTCAAGGACGGCAAGGTTACATGTGTGAAGACAGCTACTTACACGAAGTCGCCAGCCTCTGCTGCGGACAGACCACATGCCTACTTCGTCAACGACGGAAGCTGGGGAAGCGTCTATGCCTGGGTGTGGGATGCTGATGACACCTCCCATAATTATACAGGCGGCAGCTGGCCAGGGGTGGTCTGCAGCCCCACAGGGCGCAAGTCGGCCGAGGGTTATGACATCTGGGAATGGACGTATGACGGTACTGCCACCTTTGCGGCAAAGCCAATGATAATCTTCAGCAATGGTTCGGGCAAGCAGACAGCCGACCTCAGCTTTGCAGATGGTGGCTATTACAACAGTCATGGCGCAACGACAGGCATAGAGCATCTTCCGTCAGTGTCGGATGCAGTCCCCATGCGCGTCTACAATCTCAGAGGACAGCTCATTGCAACCGTCAACTCCATTGAGACGGCCCTGCACTCACTTCCAGCAGGAATCTATATCATCAATGGCAAAAAATACGCAACGAAATAATTAAAACAACATTGGCAGTTATGAAGAAAACCTACAGAACCGTATTGATGAGTCTCCTGCTTGCCTTCGGATGGCAGGTGGGTACATGGGGACAGGCACCCTCTATCCAGGAAGGAAATATTCTCCACTGTTTCGACTGGAAGTATACTGATATTCAGGCCGAGCTTGACAACATCCTTGCAGCAGGATTCACAGCCGTGCAGACTTCACCGGCACAGTCGAACTATACAGGGGTTACGAGCTGGAACACCCTCTATCGGCCTCGTGACACGGAGATAGGGCCGAATACGCTTGGAACGAAAGAGCAGCTGAAGGCCCTCTGTGAGGCTGCGCATGCCAGGGGGCTGAAGGTCATCGTCGACATTGTCGCCAACCATACTGACGGTTCACTCCAGTGGGTAGCCGACTATTGGAAGAATACTGACCTCTATCATACGCTCGGATGGGTTTCCAACTGGAATGACCGCTGGCAGGTAACGCATGGAGAGATAGGCATGAAGGATCTCAAAACGGAAGACCAGCGTGTCTATTCCAAGTTCAAGACCTATATACAGGAACTGAAAAGCATCGGTGTGGACGGCTGCCGGTGGGATGCCGCCAAGCATATTGGGCTGCCTTCAGAGGGCGACCAGTTCTGGGCACAGGCCTTGGACAAGTCCATGTATAACTACGGAGAGATACTTGACAACACGGGCGGTGATGACGGCAGGCTTCTCCCGGAGTATATGCAGTACATGAGTGTCACCGACAGTCCCTACGGCACCAATAATGTCCTGGGCAGTGCGCGGAACGGGCAGGCCTCACCTTACGGCAACGGCAACTATGCTCCCCGCTTCAATACGAATAAGGTCGTCTACTGGGGTGAGAGCCATGATACCTATTGCAATGATGGCGGTGCTTCAGACGGTGTCAGCCAGGCTGTGGTCGACCGTGCCTATGCTGTCGCTGCGAGCCACAATCAGATTCCTGCCCTTTATTTCTCACGTCCGTCGGGCCGTGGCTCACAGGCGCAGGCAGGTGTTAAGGGTTCTACGCATTTCACTTCAAAATGTGTGGCAGAGGTCAACAAGTTCCACAATGCCATGAATGGAAAGGCGGAATACTACACCGCAAATGGCAGCGTAGCCTCCATCACCCGTAAAGGAGGAGGTGCGATTGTCGTTAACTTCGGCGGTAGCGGTCAAGTGACCATAGCCAATGGCGGCAGCTATGCCACTCCGGGCACCTATACTGACCAGGTGAGTGGCAACCAGTGGACCATTACAGCGTCTACCATCAGCGGACAGACTGACAACACGGGTATCGCCGTTCTCTATAATGCCGTCCCCGATGACAAGGCACAGGTGACGCTGTCGCCTATGACGGGCACTTCCTTCAAGACTGAGACGCTGACCGTGACTGCCACGGCGAATGACAAGACCGCCAGCGCCTGGTATCAGGTGGGCACGGGAAGCAAGACGAGTTTCACGGGCACAGCCTCTTTTGAAATCGGTCAGGGCATGGCTGTCGGTTCTGAGATTGTTGTCAAGTGGGGCGCAAAGAACGATAAGGGTGAGGAAAGCACCGGGTCAGCCAGGTACATCAAGAAGGATCCTGCGGCAAAGGGCATCACCGTCAAGGTAACCTCAACAGGCAACGCTCCCAGTCTCTATGTGTGGACAGCCACTGACACCAAGGTGAATGGTGCCTGGCCAGGCTCTCAGATGACCGACTCAGATGGTGACGGAGTCTATGAGGCCAATTTTGACCTTGAGACGCTCAACTTCATCATCAATGACGGGCAGAGTGGCGGAGCGCAGAGTGGCGATATTACAGGTGTGACCTCTGACGTGTGGTATGACTGGAATGGTTCTTCGGCGACAGTACACAGCGGGGGACAGGCTCCAGCCGCAACCACAAGTTTTCCCACGGATGGAGTCTATGTGTTCTATAACAACCCCAACAACTGGAGTACGGTCAACCTCTATGTCTATAATGACAAGGGCGATTATGCAAAATGGCCTGGCTCAGCAATGACTTTTGACAGCACGGTCTCAGGCTTTGGGAAGGATGGATGGTATAAGTTCAGGCTGCCCGCAGGCTATGAGACGGCCAAGGTGATTGTGAACAATGGCGGCAGTGCGCAGTATCCGGGTACCGGCCAGCCAGGCATTGACGTGAAAGGTGCCTCCGTCTTCCTCAATGGCACGTCAGTCATTACGGGAATAGGCAAGACAACGGTCTCAGGACGGACTGCCGACAGCGCATGGTACACCCTCTCGGGCACTCGTCTTAGTGAGAAGCCATCTCAGCGTGGCATTTATATCCATGACGGTAAGAAATACATAGTAAGATAAAACGGTACGGCGGAAGGAGCGGATCAGGCGGATGCCGCTCCTTTCCTGTATCGCTCAAATAAGGTTTCGTTTCTTTAAATTGTTTTCAAATGAAAAAGTTCATTACACTATTTATGTTCATGCTGGCTCCTCTGTTGGCTATGGCTCAGGGGAGTCTCGACATCTATGTCAGCGCACAGGCCGCGCCGAACGTCTATGCCTGGGATGGCGCAGGTAAGGAGGTGGTTGGCAAATGGCCGGGTTACACGTTCACTGAGGCTGATCTGGTTGAGGTCGGTGGTAAGCCCTGGTATAAGAAAACCTTTACCACATCTCCGCTGAACATCATCTTCAACAATGGCAAGGGTGGCCAGACTGGTGACATCAAGGGTGTGTCCCGCTCGTCCTTCTATGAGTACGATGGCACAGCGATGGCTACGGATGTCACAGAGCAGTATGCAGCAGCTCTGAACCCTGATACGGTGAAGCCTCACAGGGCATGGGTCTATGTCAACACAACTGCCGATGTGGCTCCTTATCTCTACACATGGGGATTCGGACAGGCTGACCTTACCGGAAAGTGGCCTGGCACACAGATGACAGGCCCCACGGTGAAGGTGGGCGATAAGGACTGGTATAAGATGAGCGTCACGGTGAAAGGCGGACTGAGCGTCATCCTGAATGATGGCGGAGATGCGAAGCATGAGAACGTCACACAGACGGATAATATCGAGAACCTGACTGACAGTGTCATCTTCCTTACTTATGACGGTACATCAGCAGCGACTGTTGTCACTGACGACTATGCTGCCCTGCTGGACGACACCGCAGGTACGGAGCCGGTGAACTATGTCTTCACCGTCTTTGCCCAGGGGCCGGAGGATGCATATGTCTACGCTTATGCTGATGGAAAGGACCTGACCAACAAGTGGGCGGGCGATAAGCTCTCTGCATTAGAGACAGCAACGACACCGGATGGCAAGACCTGGGCCGTGCGCAGGTTTTCCATCCGTCCGGAGGGACTGCTCTTCACGATGGGGCAGAACGGTCCCCAGACGGGCAACATCACCAAGTTTGGTGCTGATTCCGTCTATTATATCTATGATGGGGCCAGTAGCGTCAAAGACGTGACGACAACCTATGTGTCCAGTGCCAAGCCTGTCGAACAGCACATGGTCAAGGTTTATGTGAACGCTACAACTGTTCCTTATCTCTATGCCTACAATAAGATTCGGGAGAATATCGTGGGCGGCTACCCAGGTAAGAAGATGAATGCACAGAAGTATGTCACTGCTGACAATAAGGAGTGGTATCTGGAGGAGTTCCAGATTGACACGGTCAGCGTCATCCTTCACCAGCTGCCTGCCAACAACCAGGAGGATGTTGACCCTACAGCCGCCACTGTGGAGAATATTGCCCATGACGTATTCATCACCTATGATGGTCTTGGCCACGCCGTGGCCGACTCCCTTACCTATAAGGGGCAGGACGTGACGATGAGCGGGGATCAGCCTGTAGAGAGTGGTGACGTGAAGATTTTTGTCCAGATGGATGGCGGTGTGCCTTTCATTCATGCCTGGGATGCCAATGGCACGGTGAGAACCAATGCTGAGTGGCCAGGTGAGCTGATGGACACCGCAAGTGAGCTTACAGCAAAGGACGGGCATGACTGGTATCAGCGCGCATTCGACATCAAGAGCGTCAGCCTTGTCATCAACAACGGGAAGGTGACTGAGAAGGAGAACTTCAACCAGACGGGAGACATCACGGACATCACCTCCGACCAGTACTTCATCTATGATGGCGGCACACGGGCTACCAATGTGACGGGTGTCATCAACCAGCTCTACAGTCAGAGACTTGACACCGCCCTTGTCGATACGACTTACCTGAAGTACCAGAAGGATGGACAGTATGCTTACTTCGCTGCTCCTGCTGACTGGACAGAAGTCTATGCCTATGCCTACAATACGACTGCCAGTGAGGGATATGTTGACGTCACACCGGCATGGCCGGGCAAGAAGCTGGAGAGCGTGGGCGAGACGGAGGACGGACTGAAGGTCTACAAGTGGGCTACGACGGTCGCCAACAAGGCAACGAACATCATCTTCAGTAATGGCAGTGAGGGAGAAAGCCGCCGGCAGACAGCTGATGGGCTTCCGTTCTACAATGGTGGTTACTACACGATGCTGAGCATCGACTTCATTGTGCCGAAGCCTGCCCTGAGCCCCATCAATCCCAACAATCCTGTTACAGCCATTGACAGTGTGGAGGCTGGTGACTCAGAGCCACAGGTATGGTACACCATCAGCGGACAGCGTGTTGTGAAGCCCGTGCGGAGGGGACTTTACATCTGCAATGGCAGGAAAGTGCTGGTGAGGTAATCGCATTTTTGCTTCAGAATAATAATCGTTAGATTCTTTTTGAGGGCGCTCCGAAGTGATTTCGGGGTGTCCTCTTTCTTTTTGGTCTCTCACCCCATCGGGAGGAAGCTGACACCTGTCAGGCTGTACTTTACGTGGAGTATTCGTGTATTGCAGGAAAAGTATCTGAATACTCCACGTGAAGTACTGGGGTAATCAGGCACAGAGGATTGGAGTGACAGGTCAGGAATTACGCTGGTACCTGTCCGGGAGTACTGTCATGAAAAGGCAGGGCCGGGCTTTGGTGACGGCTGCTTGCTGACTCCTGGAACTCTGGTCCTTGGACGCTGGCCCTTACCCCCGGCAGTTCCTTGCTGTCTGCTTATGGGGCGGCGGGGATGCAGCCGTGTGAAGGAGGGAGTCCATCCGCCATTATCTCCTATGCCTCCTCTTCCTCCTCTTTCATCAGCCTCTCCACTCTCGTCGGGGTGGAAGGGGCGTTTTTTCTGCGGGAAGCCACGACCAAGGGGACGTTCTCAATGAGTACGTTGCTCGTGTTCAGCCCTAATGAGCGTGCCATGCTCAGTTTCAGGCGGTCAATCCACTCGTAGGCATTCATGATGACACGTTCTCTTGCTGAGAAGGTGCTGAAGGCGGCATAGAGCCGGTTGATCATTACGAAGATGAAGTTGCCTGGGATGTTGTTCTTTACCAATGAGGGGTAGGTGGAGCTAATGGAGAACTCCTTGCTGGCCACCAAGTCCTCTATGACTTGCCTGAAGTATCGGTTGATGTGAGGCTGTACGCGGAATCCCAGCTTGAGGTTGATGCGGTAGAGCGTGTCAGGGATAAGGGTCGTGGCCTCATAGGCCAGCGTGGAAGGGTCGTCCTGGTAGTCAATGTGCAGGAGGAAATAGTGGTCAGCCCGCATGGGATGCTTGTAGATGATGGAGTAGAGTATCTTCTGCTCTATCTCGTACGTGCCGGAGAGCTTACTCAGATAGACAATGTTGGTTGCGAACTTGGGGATTGTACTGTCGGCCTTGATATCCGAGATGACACCAAAGAAGTCGCGCACGTCACGCACGTCAACCTGTGCGTTGCGGATGGTCGTGGCATTGTACCACACGTACATCACCGTGACCATCACTCCTGCCAGCAGCATCGTCACCCATCCTCCATGCACGAACTTCGCCATGTTGGCAATGAAGAAGATGCTTTCCAGTCCGGCAAAGCCTGCGAGGAACAGCAGGACCATCCATCGTTTCAGTCTCCGCTGACGGAGAAAGGCGCAGAGCAGCAGCGTTGTCATGAGCATGGTGATGGTGATTGACAGTCCGTAGGCCGCCTCCATGTTCTCTGAGTTCTGGAAGAAGAGGATCACGACCACGCAGAGAACAAAGAGGGATGAGTTGACAAAGGGTATGTAGAGCTGTCCCTTGACATCAGTGGGATACTTTATTTTCTGCCGTGGCCAGAAGCTCAGGTTCATCGCCTCACTGAAGATGGTGAACGAACCGCTGATGAGGGCCTGGCTGGCTATGACGGCGGCAATAGTAGCCATGGCTATGCCGAAGAAGAGGATGCTGTGAGGCATGATGGCATAGAAGGGGTTCTGACCTGGCATAAGGCTGTCAGTATGGGAGATGATCCATGCACCCTGTCCGAGATAGTTCAGGATGAGTGTGGTCTTGACAAATGCCCAGCTTA
The DNA here is from genome assembly GCA_024688365.1 of Prevotella sp. Classification (GTDB taxonomy): domain Bacteria; phylum Bacteroidota; class Bacteroidia; order Bacteroidales; family Bacteroidaceae; genus Prevotella. Next base: position 3,987 of record JAILEG010000003.1, on the reverse strand, counting down.
CCCGTATGTTGTTGGCTCCGCAGTGACCGAGGTCAGAGTAGAGGGCCTCGGCACCTGTGGTGCAGAGGAATACGGCACCGAGAATGAGAAACCACTCAGGACTGTGGGTAAGTAGCTGTATGGCATGCCAGGGGTTGAAGGCACGCAGGATGGGCAGGTAGTCGCCGATGTGCATCCCGCCCAATATGCCCAACAGGGTGAACCATATCAGCATCAGAGGACCGAAGAGCTTTCCAATGGTGTTTGTCCCGTATTGCTGGATGAAGAAAAGCACGGTGATGATGCAGAGGGCGATAGGCACCACGGGGGTGGAGGGCTCATAGGCACGCAGCCCCTCAATGGCGGACAGGACGGTGATTGATGGGGTGATGACCCCATCGGCGACCAGCGTGCTGGCCCCTATGATGGCAAGCAGGTAGAGCCACTTCCGGCTGTGTCGCCGTATCAGGGCGTAGAGGGCGAGTATGCCCCCTTCTCCCTTATTGTCAGCCCGGAGGGCTATCAGGACATATTTGACAGTAGTCTGCAACGTCAGTGTCCAGATGATACATGACACGGCCCCGGTGATATACTCGGCATTGACCGTCTCGCCGGCCCTGACGATGGCCTTCATAACATAGAGCGGAGACGTGCCGATGTCGCCGAAAACAATACCTAATGTCACAATGACACCCATCAGGCTGAGCCTGTGATGCGTGGAGCCTTTGCTGCTGTTATCCAATACCATAATCAGTTTGCCTTAAATAAAAGAACGGTGCAAAGGTACTGAAAGGCAATGAGAGTATGCTAATCTTATGATGGTTTTTTCTTGCCGGTTCAACCTTTTCCCGTTTTTGAGGCACGTGATGGCTTTTTCTCCTGAAGGATTGGAAGTTTAATGGAAAAGTAGTAACTTTGCAGCAAACAAATAACAATCAAGCATATATGGAAGATAAGAAATTCAAGCGCACTACCGTGACGGCCGCTCTGCCGTATGCCAATGGTGGTGTGCATATCGGGCACCTTGCTGGTGTGTATGTGCCTGCCGACATCTACGTGCGCTATCTCCGCCTGAAGAAGCAGGAGGTGGTCTTCATCGGCGGAAGTGACGAGCATGGTGTGCCCATCACGCTGCGTGCCAAGAAGGAGGGCATCACGCCGCAGGATGTCTGCGACCGTTACTACAAGATGATCAAGGACTCATTTGAGGAGTTCGGCATCTCGTTCGATGTCTACAGCCGCACGACGAGTGACACGCACAGCAAGCTGGCATCCGACTTCTTCCGTAAGCTCTATGATGACGGCAAGCTCGTTGAGCAGGAGAGTGAGCAGTACTATGACGAGGAGGCTCACCAGTTCCTTGCTGACCGTTACATCATGGGCGAGTGTCCTCACTGTGGCAACCCGAATGCCTATGGTGACCAGTGTGAGAAGTGCGGAAGCGACCTCAGCCCTATGGAGCTGAAGAATCCACACTCAACCATCTCTGGCTCGAAGCCTGTTGTGAGGAAGACAAAGAACTGGTATCTCCCGCTGAACAACTATCAGGAGTGGCTGAAGAATTGGATCCTGGAAGGGCACAAGGAGTGGCGTCCGAACGTGTACGGGCAGTGCAAGAGCTGGCTCGACATGGATCTGCAGCCACGTGCCATGACCCGTGACCTGGACTGGGGTATCCCTGTGCCTGTGGAGGGAGCTGACGGGAAGGTGCTGTACGTCTGGTTCGATGCGCCCATCGGCTATATCTCCAACACCAAGGAGCTGTGCGACCGTGACCCGGAGCGTTTCGGCTCATGGGAGAAGTGGTGGAAAGATCCGGAGACCCGGCTGGTCCACTTCATCGGGAAGGACAACATTGTCTTCCACTGTCTCATCTTCCCAACGATGCTGAAGGCGCATGGCGACTATATCCTGCCTGACAATGTCCCGGCAAATGAGTTCCTCAACCTTGAGAATGACAAGATATCAACCAGCCGCAACTGGGCGGTATGGCTGCATGAGTACCTCCGCGACTTCGAGGGGAAGCAGGATGTGCTGCGCTATGTGCTGACCGCCAATGCGCCGGAGACCAAGGACAACAACTTCACCTGGAAGGATTTCCAGGAGCGCAACAACTCAGAGCTGGTCGCAGTGTACGGCAACTTCGTCAACCGGGCTCTGCAGCTGACCAAGAAATACTGGAACGGCATTGTGCCGGCTTGCGGCGAGCTACTGGATGTTGACCGCCAGACCATCCATGAGTTCCAGGATGTGAAGGAGAAGGTTGAGGCTTATCTTGACGTGTTCAAGTTCCGTGAGGCGCAGAAGGAGGCCATGAACCTTGCCCGCATCGGCAATAAGTACATCACCGAGTGCGAGCCTTGGAAGGTGTGGAAGACTGATCCGAAGCGGGTGGAGACCATCCTCAACATCTCTCTCCAGCTGGTTGCCAACCTCAGTATTGCCTTTGAGCCGTTTCTCCCGTTCAGCAGCAGGAAGCTGCGTGGGCTTATCAACATGACAGAGTATGACTGGAGTGAGCTTGGCAGCACCGACCTGCTCCCTGCGGGCAAGCAGCTGGCCGAGCCGGAACTGCTCTTCGAGAAGATAGAGGATGAGGCCATTGATGCTCAGCTCAGCAAGCTGGAGGAGACCAGGAAGGCCAATGAGGCGGCCAGCTATAAGGCTGAGCCGGTAAAGGCTGAGATTCCGTTTGATGACTTTGAGAAGCTTGATATCCGGGTGGGGCATATCATCAGGTGTGAGAAAGTGAAGAAGAGCAAGAAGCTCCTTCAGTTCACCATTGATGATGGCTCTGGCAAGGAGCGCACCATCCTCAGTGGCATTGCGGCTTACTATGAGCCGGAGCAGCTGACGGGCAAGGATGTCCTCTTCGTTGCCAACTTCGCACCACGCAAGATGATGGGCATTGAGAGCCAGGGTATGATTCTCTCTGCCGTCAACTTCGATGGGTCTCTCACCGTGACGACCACGATGGGTGAGGTGAAGCCAGGAAGCCAGGTGGGATAAGTGTCTTGCAGGGAAACTGTCTCTGCCCCCTTCCCAAGGAGGGTAGGCTGAGACATGATATAAGGTGTGTCAGAACGGTTAGTTATCTTGATGGCTGATTGTTCTGATACATTTTTTTCTTGTATATTGGGCGATGAAGTCTGTTACATGGAGCAACGGAATTATATGAACGAAGAGGGAAAGTAGTGCTGTACTTTCCCTCTTTTAGGTTTGCCCTGCGGTGCATGTGAAGTGGACTGACCGCAGATGAGAAATGGTAGTCCTCCTGTGGGGGGTGGGGGATGAGACTCTTACTGAATCCTCACGCTCTTCCCGTCCTTATAGCAGGCGATGGTGCGTGTGCCGTTCGTATAGATGTCCTCGCTGCCCGGCATGTCAAGCGTGAAGCCAGCAGCTTTCACCTGCGCGACGAGGTTTTCATAGGCCGTCTGGTTGAATACGGCAATGATGATGGCACCGTCCTTGAAGGCGATGTAACTGGATGTGCCTTTCCGCAGCGGCTTGGGGTAGTCCTCATACTTTTCAGCGGTGAGCAGCTTGGCCAGCCGGCAGTTCTTGTAGTACATCTTCGAGAACTTATCCAGCCGATACACCTCATAGTTTGTCTTCAGCTTGTAGCCATACTTCTTAGTTGTTGCAGCCGCCTTCTCCGGATTCTGGAACACATCCAGGGCCTCGGCGATGCTGATGACATCAGCCTGTGGGGTGACGGATGTGACGGTTTCTACTGGTGTAGGGGTGGCGGTAGCGGGCTGCGTTGCTTGCTGTTGTGTCCCGCAGCTGTCAAGTGTCAGAGCTGCCACTGTGGTGGCAAGGGCTATCCATACATTTCTTTTCATATTCTTCATTTGTCTTGTTTGTCGTTGTCTTTGATGTGGATTGGTCTGGTGGACCGTTGTTTCAAACCATAATATTAATAGGTAAACTGTTACGGCAATGTGTCTCATCCAGACATTTCTCACTCCTTCCGCAGCAAATCATTCATTCTTTTCTTCACCT
>JAILEG010000038.1 GCA_024688365.1 Prevotella sp. | reverse complement strand
CCCTTGAGCTGAAGGTGGCAAGGACGGATGTGGCAGCCGAGCTGCGGTCGATCTGTGAGGCTTTCTCCTTCTCGGCCGCTCAGAAGGACATCACCCTCAGGACGCATGGCCTGGAGGACGGGCTTGTCACATGGGCTGATGCTGACAAGATTGACAAGATCGTGGGCAACCTGCTCTCCAATGCGATGAAATTCACGCCCTCAGGCGGCAGCATTGACGTGGGGCTCGACACCGAGGGGAAGCAGCTGAAGCTGACCGTTGCCGACACAGGAACGGGCATCCCCGCTGACCAGATGGAGAAGGTGTTTATCCGTTACTACCAGTTGGAGAACCAGAACGGCACGGCCCGCAACATGGGGACGGGCATCGGACTCTATTACTCGCGCCGCCTGGCGAAGCTGCACCACGGCACGCTGACCGCAGCCAACCGCGCCGAGGGCCCTGGTGCCGTCTTCACGCTCCTGCTGCCGATGGATGAAAGGGACTATGCCGATAAGGAGCGGCTGGACAGGCAGGAGCAGCCCGCCGGGCATGAGGCCTTCGTCACCGGGGCGGTCAGCCCGCAGGCGGGCCTGCCCACGACCGGAGGCGATGGAGTGGGAGAGCAGACCATCCTTGTCGTTGATGATGATGCTGACGTGGTGACCTATCTGCGCAGCCTGCTCAGCAGTGCTTACCGTGTCGTCACCTGTTTCGATGCCGCCAGTGCCTACAGGGCAATGGAGGACGAGGAGCCCAGCATCGTGCTGAGTGATGTCATCATGCCGGGAGAGAGTGGCTATGACCTCTGCCGCCACATCAAGAACGACCCGCAGCTCTGCCATATCCCGGTCATCCTCCTCACGGCGAAAGCTACGGTGGATAATCAGATCGAGGGACTGAACACGGGGGCCGATGCCTATGTCGCCAAGCCTTTCGAGCCTAAGCTGCTGCTGGCACAGATACAGTCGATCCTGCTGAACCGCAGCAAGCTGCACGTCATCCTCAACAAGACGACCCAGACTGACGAGGCAACCGGGAAGGTGCTTGCCCCGCAGGACCAGGCCTTCATGAAGGAACTCTACCGCATCATGGAGGACGAGCTGTCCAATCCTGAGCTGGATATAGCCCGGGTGACCAGTCTGATGAACATGTCACGCTCCAAACTCTATTACAAGATGAAGGGCCTGACGGGAACGAAGCCAGGCATCTTCTTCCGCACTTACAAGCTCAACCGAGCCGCCGAGCTGATACGGGAGGGAGAGCTGACGATGTCAGAGGTGGCTGACCGCACGGGATTCAGCTCGCTGTCCTACTTCTCCACCAGCTTCAAGAGGCAGTTTGGTGTGTCGCCGAGTGAGTATAGATAAGGGGAGTGTGATGGATGACCGGCAACTGACTTTCCTGGAGGGAATAGGCTGGCGATATGCCACTGACCACTCCATGCTGCGCCGCATGAAGGACCATGACTATCGGTCACGCTGTATCTACATGCTTACGCTTACCCTTGCTGACCGCAGCTGTCCGCTCTTGGGCAGGCTCCGCTGGTCGGTGCAGGGTGGGCAGCGGGGCGGACGCTCTGCCGAGTTGGTGCCGTCAGCCTTAGGGCAGCTGATAGCCAGTGAGTGGGCGGCACTCTGCCGGGATTATCCGCAGGTGCAGCTGATACGGTTGCAGCTCATGGAAGAGCATCTGCACGTGGTCATCTTTGTCAGAGAGCGCATACCCAAGCCCCTGGGGAAGCTGGTAGGCATCGTGAAAAACCGCTCCAACAAGCACTATTGGGCACAGCTGACCGCACAGGGAAAGCTTGCACCGAAAGGTGTGCAGGCGCCACCACCACTCTTCAGCGCCAACTTTCAGGACACCATCCTCAGTCATGGCGGGCAGCTGGAGACGATGATACGCTATGTGGAGCAGAATCCGCTGCGGGCAATGGTCAGGCGTGAGAGGCCCGACCTCTTCCGCATTGTCGGCAGCGTGCAGGTGTCCGGGCAGACCTTCGCCGCCATCGGGAACCGCTGGCTGCTCGACAGGGCTGTGCGGCTGCAGGTGCGCTGCCACAACAACAGCCGCCCGGAGAACCTGCGCCTCATCAGTCTGCAGAGAGATTATTTCCTTGACCGGGCAATGAAGGGTGCTGTCATCGTCAGCCCCTGCATATCCCAGGGTGAAAAGGAGATTGCCCGGGCTGCGCTGGATGCGGGCCAGCCTCTCATCGTCATCCTTGAGAATGGCTTTCCCCCGCTGTACAAGCCGCCAGGGAAATACTTTGAGGCATGCGCCAAAGGATTGCTGCTCATGCTCGCCCCTTGGCCTTACCATACCCAACGCCGCACCATCACCCGCCAGCAGTGCCTGGCTCTCAACGCTATGGCTGCGCAGGTAAGCACCGAGCCCTGGACAGAGGAGCTGGAGAAGGCACTGGCTGGCACAGCACCGCAGCCATCGGCAGAGCGTGAGGCACCGCAGCCGAGCTGCACCGGACAAGACCAATGACCAGGCAGGTGCTGAACACCCAAGGGAGAGGGCATCCACCCTCTCTCCCCTTCCTTCTCATCCCTTCCTTTCGCTTTCTTCGTTCCGGGTCGGGTTCGTGGTCTGGTTGGGTTTATGGTTCTGGCTTTCCCTTGCTTTTTCCTTTTTTCGTTTGGGGTCGGGTTTCTGGTTCTGGCTTTCCCCTTGCTTTTTCCTTTTTTCGTTTGGGGTCGGGTTTATGGTTCTGGCTTTCCCTTGCCTTTTCCTTTTTTCGTTTGGGGTCGGGTTCTCAGGAGCTCGGCTCCTGAGTCATTCCCTCCTTTCTTTTGCCCAATGCTCATACTATTCTGCCACAGGCCTTGCCAATAGGAAGAAAATGCTTATCTTTGTACCAATATAAAACCTAACAAAAGCCAAACATGTATCATAAACTTCTCACATCAATCGCCGTGGCATGCTCAGTGGCCACCTACGCTGGACAGGTGAGCATCACGACCCGCAACCTCTCGCTGATATTGAACGCCGATGAGGGAAAGCAGCCGGAATACGTTTATTTCGGGTCACGTCTCCAGCCCAATGAGGCACGTCTTCTTCTTCCACCGACAGGTGGACGCATGGATGCCTATCCAGCCTATGGCATGAACTGTCCGGCAGAGGCGGCCTTTGCCTGCACGCACGCTGATGGCAACATGAGTACACAGCTCGTTGTCACCGGCACTGAGCAGCAGGGTGACCTGACGACTATCCATCTGAAGGATCCTGTCTACAACCTGCGGGTCGACATGAAGTACAAGGCCTTCGCCGATGCCGATATGATTGAGGCATGGACTGAGGTCATCAATGGCGAGAAGGGTACCATCCGCCTCACCACCTTTGCCTCTGCCATGCTGCCTATCCGCCGTGGCAACGTCTGGGTGAGTCATCTCTACGGCTCATGGGCCAATGAGGGGCGTGTGGCTGAGGAGGAGCTGCAGCCTGGAGAGCTTGTCATCCGAAACAATGATGGCACCCGCAACTCACACACTGACCATGCAGAGGTGATGTTCTCCCTCGATGGGAAAGGGCAGGAGAACACAGGCAACGTCATCGGCGCAGCCCTCTGCTACAGCGGAAACTATAAGCTGACGACCGTCACTGACGACACGGAGTACCATTACTTCTTCGCCGGCATCAACGAGCAGAACTCAGAGTATCACCTGAAGCGTGGGGAGACCTTTGCCACCCCTCACCTGGCCATCACCTTCTCACGGGAAGGACTCTCCGGGGCCAGCCGCAACTTCCACCGGTGGGGAAGGAAGTACCGTCTCATGCACGGCGACAGGGAGCGTATGGTACTGCTGAACTCATGGGAGGGTGTCTACTTTGACATCAACCAGCAGGGAATGGACCAGATGATGGGCGACATTGCCGACATGGGAGGTGAACTCTTTGTCATGGATGATGGCTGGTTCGGTGGAAAATATCCCCGGAAGGTAGACAATTCCTCGCTGGGTGACTGGGTGGTCGACCGCCAGAAGCTGCCTGACGGCATAGAGGGGCTTCTCCGTGATGCCCGCAAGCACAACATCAAATTCGGTATCTGGATTGAGCCGGAGATGACCAACACCATCAGCGAACTCTACGAGAAGCACCCCGACTGGGTGCTGAAAGCTCCCAACCGTGCGCCTGTGACAGGACGTGGCGGCACACAGCTGGTACTCGACCTCAGCAATCCGAAGGTGCAGGACTTCGTCTTCTCCATCGTGGATGACCTGATGACGAAATATCCTGAGATAGCTTACATCAAGTGGGATGCCAACATGCCTGTCCTGAACCACGGCTCACAATATCTCCCTATGGCTGACCAGAGCCATCTCTACATTGCCTATCATCGTGGGCTGGAACAGGTGTGCCAGCGTATACGTGCGAAATATCCCGACCTTGTCATCCAGGCCTGTGCCAGTGGTGGAGGCCGTGCCAACTGGGGTGTGCTGCCTTACTTTGACGAGTTCTGGGTGAGCGATGACACTGATGCTCTGCAGCGCATCTACATGCAGTGGGGCACCAGCTACTTCTTCCCCGCCATGACGATGGCATCTCATATCTCGGCTGCCCCGAACCATCAGACTGGCCGTGTCGTACCGCTGAAGTACCGCATTGACGTTGCCATGAGCGGTCGGTTGGGAATGGAAATCCAGCCAAAGAACATGACAGAGGATGAGAAGTCGCTCTGCCGCAAGGCCATCGGTGAGTACAAGCAGATTCGTCCCATCGTGCAGCTGGGCAACCTCTATCGTCTCCAAAGTCCGTATGAGCACAAGGGACTGGCATCGCTCATGTACGTCAATGATGCCAAGAGCAAGGCCGTGTGGTTCTGGTGGAAGACCGAGACCTTCGTCAACCAGCATCTCCCGCGGGTGCGCATGGCCGGTCTCGATCCTGCAAGAATATACACCGTCCGCGAGCTGAACCGCATTGACCGCAAACCGCTTCCCTGCGAGGGCAAGCAGTTCTTGGGTGCTTACCTTATGGAGCATGGACTGGAGATGCCTTACACCCATGACACGGGTGGCGCATGGGCAAGCCGTGTGCTGCTGCTGGAATAAGGCGGGCACATGAATCCGGCTGTGGCATAGCCAGGTGGCAAGGCTCTTTAGGAACCTGCCCACAGACTGACGGAGATGAGGGATAAGACGGGATTTCACTGCCCGCCTTATCCCTCATTGCTTTCAGCAGTCACGGTGCCTGGACGTTTCAGTCTCACATTTCAGGCCCTGGAAGCAGGCTGGGAACGGGACGGATGGGAAGGAGCCGTGATGGCAAGAAGGGCAGCAGGCAGGGGCGGAGGACATTCCCGCCCTGTGTTTTTCTTTAGGATAGTTGCAGGGTTCGGATAAAATGTGTACTTTTGTGAACAATTTTCATCACATTATGACAAGACGAATGATACCCCTCCTCCTCTTGTGCGTGACGCTCCTGTGCGCCGGCTCCTGCAAGGAGGAGAAGAAAAGCAATGATATCATCACCAAGATCGCACCCCGGAAGAAGCCACCCCGTGGTCCGCAGAAGCTGTCCGACTTCAAGTACGAGCGGCAAGTGGACTGGTTGGGCAGCACTTACACCATCCGCATCCGCCGTTTTGCCGACAAGGAACTGGCAATGACCGAGGACGAGGATGGACGGAAATATTATGACAACAAGGTGCAGCTGGTGATTCTCCGCAAGGACGGATCGGAGTTCTATGACCGTACGTTCACCAAGGATGACTTCAAGGCTTTCACTGACAACCAGTACGGACGTGACGGGGCACTCGTCGGATTCATGTTCGACCGTGCCGAGGGCAACAGCCTCTACTTCGGAGCAAGCGTGGGATCGCCTGACCCGAACAGCGATGAGTACGTGCCCATTGACGTCTCCATCGACAATATGAGCCATCTCCACATCACCAATGCCGTTCAGCTTGACACGGGCAGCGACCAGCCACGTCCCGCAAAGGAGAAGACGGAGGATGAGCTGGCTGAGGAAGAGGGCATCTGAGAGAGGGTGATGGGGCTGCCTGCCCCGTTTGGGCTTACCCATGAAATGATTTATCCATAAAGACGAGACAGGGGCTTTGCCCGTCATCAGCCACCAGGTGATGACGGGCAAAGCCCTGCTTTCTTGTACCATGTGGCTATTTCTCAGCCAGACGGTCGGCAAGGACTTTCATCCAGTAGCCTGCCACGACAGATCGTGCCTTGAACCCGACCATATTGGCCGTCTTGGTATCATGCCAGTCGCTTACGGGCACGCGGCTTGTGGTCTCGTTGATGTAATTGTAGATAGGAGTGACAAAACGGAGGAAAGTCTTGGTATCGGGAGCCATGACAGCCGACCACAGTACCCAGTCGCTCTTGGTGTAGTCTTTCCGGCTGTCAAGGGGCAGGCCGTACTGGTTCTGCTGTTTCAGGTAGAAGTTCACTTCCGTGCCCATGGCATCATTTGGGAAGAGATGGAGATTCCAAAGCTTGTCCCATATCATGTTGTACTTCTGGCTCCATGTGCCTTGTCGGTCGAAGGCAAGGCGGTAATGGTCAGCCTCATGGGCATCCAGTTCCCATTTCTCCGCCATCGTGCGTGCTTTTGCATGTAGGCATCAGCCGTTGCGGCATCGCCCTTGATGCGTGCCATCTCGGCGAATCCAGCTACACCCATGATGGCCTTTGCGGCGAGGTTGCTGTTGTGTGCCCAGTGTCCGGCAAAGTCGTCAGTGCAAAGCTGATTGGCGGGGTCCTGTCCGTTCTCAACGAGATAGTCGGCCCATGTGTGTACTATGTCCCAGTAGGGATTGATATAGCTTGTGTTTCCGTCAATCCTTGAGAGCATGGCGGCCAGTGTGAGCATGTTTCCTGCCTCCTCCAGCGGCATGTCAGCCCCGTAGACCTGTCCGTTGGCAATAGGGTAGGTGCCGAGGTCATGGGCAGCGAAAGGCTTTGTCCACCGTCCGCTGCGGCTGTAGTCGAGGATGCTGGTCATCATGGCCTTCAGCAGGTTGGGATTGTAGGCCAGGTAGAGCGGTGCGGAGGGGTAGGTGAGGTCAACGGTATTG
>JAILEG010000017.1 GCA_024688365.1 Prevotella sp. | reverse complement strand
TAGCCGAAGACGTTGTTGAAGCCAATCTTCAGCGAGGAGATGCCCGTCAGCTCCACTTCCTTCTCCTGGATCTCCAGCAGATACTGCTTGCCGCCATCACGGATGGCGCGCAGCTCGTCCAGCTCCTTGCTGTAGCCGGGTGCGATGACATCCCCTTTGTTGGCCAGCTGTGGCGGATCAGGCTGTATCTCCTTCTCAATGCGGTCACGCAACGACTCGCACAGGTTCAGCTGCTCGCCCATCCGCTTCAGCCGCTCGCTCTTGGCATAGAGGCAGGCAGTCTTCACGGGCTGGATGGCCATGAGCGCATTCTTCAGCTGGACGACCTCACGGGGCGACACCCTGCCCACGGCCACCTTCGAGATGATACGCTCCAGGTCGCCCATGCGGTGGAACTGGTCATCAATGCACTCACGGAAGTCAGGCTCACGGAAGAAGTAGTCGACCACGTCAAGCCGCTCATTGATGGGCTTCACGTCCTTCAGCGGGAACACCATCCATCGGCGCAGCATGCGTCCGCCCATCGGAGTGACGGTTCGGTCAATGACATTGAGCAGTGACGAGCCGTCCTCATTCATCGGGGCGATCAGCTCCAGCGACCGGATGGTGAAGCGGTCCATGCGCACATACTTCTCCTCCTCGATACGGGAGAGCGATGTGATGTGGTTGATGTGCGTGTGCTGTGTCAGCTCCAGATACTGCATGATGGCCCCTGAGGCCACGATGCCGTTGCGCAGGTGGTCGACACCGAAGCCCTTGAGGTTATTCGTGCCGAAGTGCTTCAGCAGCTTCTGCCGTGCCGTCTGCTCGGTGAAGACCCAGTCGTCCATCTCGAACGTGCAGAGCTTGGTGCCGAAAGCGCGCTCGAAGTCCTGTTTCCTCGCCCGGTCGAAGAGTACCTCCTTGGGCTGGAAGTTGCCCAGGAGCTTCTCCACATAGTCAAACGTGCCCTCACCGGTGAGGAACTCGCCCGTGGAGATGTCAAGGAAGCTGATACCACAGGAGCCTTTGCCGAAGTGGACGGCGGCAAGAAAGTTGTTCTCCTTGTAGTTCAGCACGTTGTCGCTCAAGGCAACACCTGGCGTGACCAGCTCCGTGATGCCGCGCCTGACCATCTTGTCCATCGCCGTCAGGCCTTTCTTGCCCTTTATTGCCTCACGTTTCTTCTTCGGGTCCTCCAGCTGGTCGCAGATGGCGACCCGCTTTCCGGCGCGGATGAGCTTGGGCAGGTAGGTGTCGAGGGCATGGTGAGGGAAACCGGCCATCTCCGTGGCGGGGCTGTTTCCTCCGTTGTTGCGTCGCGTCAGGGTGATGCCGAGAATCCGGGCAGCCTCGGTGGCATCGTCGCAATAGGTCTCATAGAAGTCGCCACAGCGGAAGAGCAGCAGCGCGTCGGGGTGCTGTGACTTCATTGAGAAGAACTGTCTCATCATCGGGGTCAGCCCCTTGTCGTCCTTTGCCATATCTGTTGTAATCCTTTCTGTCTGATTCTGTTTTGTCCTAAAGTTTACAAAAGTACAAAATTAAGCAGGAAAGCGCAAATATTTAAAAGTTAAAGAAACCTTTATCGGCTGGCTTCTCTGCCCGTTTTCCTCTCCTTTCCCATAGGGACGGCTGCCGTGACCTGGGCTGCTGCCAGGAGTAATGTCATGGCAGACTGGTGAGGTAAGAGGGTGGTTGAGGCTCTTCTGCTGCCCATGTGGCGAGGAGGGCCGATGCCTTTTCATGCCGGTTGGCGGACAGGCGGGCACGTCTTGTGCCTGCACTTCCCACCGACAGCCAGAAGCTTCCCTGGAAGTATTCCTGTACTCGGTGCCTGATTACTTCAGTACTTCAGCCGAAGTATTCCGGTACTTCTCGTGCAATACTCCGGTACTTTACGTGAAGTACTGTCCGGGACGGTCGCTGCCGGCAGCTGGTCGGACGGCCTGTTCTCATGATAAGGATAGGGAATGGATGACAGGATTGGCGGAAGGGATGAACCTCAGGACCTGTACTGGTCTTGCGGCAGGTGAAATGCCCTGCCTTATATTCCGGCATGGCGGGACAGACGCTTCCAGATGGCTATGCGCGCCTTGTCAATCAGGATGGAGCCGGAATAGACGGTAAGGATGAACAGGGAGGTGAGCAGGGCAAAGGCCAGACCGTCATAATGCAGGTAGAAATACTTGATGACAGGGTGGTATATCTCCATGTTGAAATAGGGGAAGCAGTGAATGAGAAAGACTGCGAAGCAGGATGCGGCAACCCAGTTCACGGCTTTGCTCTTCAGGCGGAGGGTTAAGAAGAAGAGTACTATCAGCACTGACGAGGCTATCGTGAACGGAGATGAGAACTTGAACATCGTGTTGATGACCGCTTGCTGCGCATGGTAATAAGCCAGGAAGACAATGATTGTGGCGAGGGTGTTGATGATGGTAAAGCTCAGCACCATCTGCCGCCTGCTCATGGCACGCAGCCTGTCGGCATAGAGATGGATGTAGCGTGCCAGCAGGTAAAGTAGGAAGAACGAGAAGGGGCTTCTTCCTTCCATATATCCCGACTCTGTGGGGCTCATCCAGCCATAGACGCTCTGCAGCAGCATGGCAGCGCAGATGACAAGGAGAAACTGCCGGCGGCTGGCATGCTCGGCAAAGGCATTGAGAACGGGAGAAAACAGATATAGTGAGAGGTAAATAGGGACAAACCAATAGTCGTCAGTCACGAATATATGGACCAGGAAATGCCATGAGAAGTCTACGTTGTCATCAAAAGCGAGGAACAATGCGTAGGACAGCAGCGAATAGAAGAACACCTGGAACAGGAACTCGGCAAGCCGCTTGGCTTTTGGATGGATGCCATACCAGCCTGACAGGAGGACGAAAACATCAACACAGGTGAATGTGGCGTTGCACATCCATATCTTGAGGAACGCTGAGACGGAATCCGTGTGTATGGAAAGCTGGTCATCAGGGAAGTCAAAACTGATGAAGTCGACATGGAAAATGATGACAAGAAACATGGCCGTGATGCGCAGCAGCTCCATGTTTGAGTCTCTTACGGTTCCTGACATAATTGCTTCTTTTGGATGATTTGTTGTAAACCTGCCGCCACCATCATGAAGATGAAGGGCATGAACGGTGCCTTGAAGCGTGTCTCGCCATGCACGGCAAGCACGATGGCAAGCGATCCGCCCACGGTCAGGAATACTGGCAGGAAGATTTGCCCCCAGTTCTCCCGCTTCCTTATCATGCTGACAGAGGAGAGCAGAAAGCCGATGAGCAGCAGCAGATAGAATACTAAGTTGACGATGCCCAGCCACTGGACGGCTGACAGCTGGCCCATCTCTGAGAAGATGTGGCGGTAAGGGAGGGTGACAAAATTGTTCTCCGGTCTTGACTTGTCAGGCAGGAAGGCCGAAAGGTTGTCCATATCGTTCATATACATGTAGACCAGGCGGCCCGGAATCTTCCTCAGATAGTCAGCCTTATGCTCCTTGAGCCACGCAAGGCTGCGCTCACGCCATATTGCCGCACATTCCATAGCCGTCATATGCTCCCGGCCGGGGATATATCTTGCTGTGCCTTTAGGGTACATCTCGCTGTTGTAATGCGGTGCGACTGATGTCTCATAGGTTGCCTCAGCCATGTTGAACCACAGCGTGTCGCCCTGGTAGATAAAGTATCCTGTTCTGAGCCAGCATCCCGTGCCCACCAAAAGCACAAAGGCGGCGTAACCGGAAAGCAGCAGGGAGTATCTGCAGACAAGTCTTTTCCGTTGGAAGAACAGGTAATAGAGGAAGATCGCCACAAGGAATACCAGGGAGACCGAGCGGAACCAGTTGGCTGAAGCCAGCAAGATGCCTGCCAGCACCGCATGTGCGCCCCTTGAGTTGCGGAGCAGCAGAAGATGGATGGCGGCAAGGAGAAGGGTCACGGCGGGTATCTCAGAGAGCAGGGTGGTGCTTTGTCCCCAGTTGTTGGGGTATGCCATGTAGAGGCAGACTGCAATCATGCCGGCCTTGTAGCCAAAGAGCCGTTCGGTGATCCTGGCAATCAGCAGGGCGGTCAGTGCCTTCATGGCACACATCAGTACCAGCACGGGCAGGACGGAACGGAAGAGCCCCAATGACAGGGCAATCAGATTGATCTGCCCGATGTTCCAGATGAATGGCTTGCCGTGGATGGAGGCTGTGCAGGGGTAGGGCTGCCCGGCCGCAAGACACTCGCGGGCAAGCTCAATGTAGCCGTCTCCGTCATTGGAGGGTGTGTATCCCCATAGGCACAGGACTGCCAGGAGGAAGATGAGATAGGCTGTGGTTATCTTACAATAGCTACCTTGCATACCGTTCCGTTATCACCGTTCTGATCGGCTGTCTCCACCATGTAGACCCCCGATGCGACACGTTTCCCGCTCTTGTCCCTGCCGTCCCATATGAAGGTTCCGCCGTTGCTGGTGCCTTCAGCCACGAGGACACCGTTGGTGGTGACGATCTTCACATCAGCGTTAAGCGTAAGGCCGACGATGGTTATCGGTCCGGTGTAGCCAGGCTTGACAGGGTTCGGATAGGCATAGGTCACGTCCTTATCCATCTTCTCCACCGTCTGGGTGGCATCACTCATATAGGAGCAGAGTCCTTTGTCAGTTCCGAAGAACACTTCTCCTGTAGCATCGTTGATGGCAATGGAGAGGATGTTGTCTGAAAGCAGGCTGCTGTTTGAGCTGAGGAAGTGCTGCACCTGCGTCATGTTGTCGGCGCTGATGAGGTAAACGCCATTGCCGCTGGTGCCAAACCACTTCCGCCCGGCGCCATCTATGGCCATGCACGTGATGTTGATGCCGTCAAGAAGATAGTCGGCAAGGTTGGTTCCGTCATTGCGGGGTACCTTTATCTGATTGAATACGGCATTGTCAGGTGTGTTCATCTGCGTCCTTTCCAGCAGCAGAGGCCCTGATGTGGTGCCGATCCAGAGGTTGTTGTCATTGTCTTCAGCCATGCAGTGAGGTATGAGGTCTAAGGAGGTGCCGTCCTCATTGGTGAATTTCAGGTAAGAGTGCAGTTCATCCGTCGCTGGCTGGTAGCTGAACAGGCCCGGCTGTTTCCAGTCTTCGTTGCAGAACCACAGGAGCTTGTGGCTGTCAGGCATCATGCTGGTCAGGACTGAAGCCCCTACCCCATTCTTCATCAGGGCTGGTTGGCTGAAGGAGACCATCTTCCCATCGGCTGAAAGGCGCAGGAGATTCTCTTTATTGGTCTGGCTGTTGAGAATCCATAGGTTTCCGTCAGTGTCGAAACTGAGTCCGTTGATGAGTACAAAGTTGTTGTCAAGCTCCGTTCCGCGGTCCATTGCGCCCTGGAGCAGACTGTTGTCCTTGTTGTAGTAGGCTTTCAGCTTGCCGTTCAGGAACTCATAGAGCCCTGTCTTGCCTCCTGCGAAGACGTGGTTGGGATTCTTGGGGTCAACGGCGAGCACATTGTTGTCAGTATAGGTGTATCCGGTTATCGTTGGGAGGTTGTCCTGGTAAATCTCCCATTCGCCGTTTCGCAGCACCTGTACCGTGCCGGGGTAGTTCATGGCTACGCCTCCGGACTTGAAAAGGCCCCCCACCGTGTAGAGACAGTCGTTCCGGTACTGCATGAAGGCAAAGTTATTGTACTTTGGCCCGCCAGGATTGAGTGTCTTGGCTTGCGCCATCAGGTCAGCGTCAGCCGTCTTCGTGCGTGCCACGTAGTTGCCTGTGCGGTGCCAGTTGTTCTTATCCAGGAGGTTGCTGGTGAGCAGGGCACGGTAAAGTCCCCGGCTTTGGCTGGCAGCATAGATGTGGCTGCCTTCAACGTAAGTGTAGTCCACGCTGAAGGAGAGGTTGTAGGTGTCACTGACCTCAGCCTTGGCAACGTTCAGCTTCACCACCCCGAAACCTGTTGATAGATAGCAGTAGCTGCCGCTCATGTCGATGCTGTTCACGGTCTTGTCGGCTGTCATCGACTTGGAATAGTAGTCAGGCATGTTTGTGATGTTTCCCTTGTCGTCGAGCAGGTCGATATTATAGTCAGAATAGATGATGACCAGCCGCTTGGCGGCATTGTTCCAGCCAATGAGACGGATGTCCGTTCCGCTCAGTCCGTTGACCTTGTCGTAGGTCTGTATGCTCTGGTCGTTCCTGTTGTAGGCATACAGGTTGTCGGAGGCAAGCACGTATAGCTTGTCTCCTCCCTGCTCCACCCATGTGATGTCGCTGTAAGCCATGTAGTTCTTCCATGTGCCCATGCCTGCGGCAAGGGGCTTGCAGCATACCATAAGGGTGAATATAAGTGTGATAAAGAAACGTCTTCTCATCATAAAGGGTCTTTTTCGTAATGTATATAATACATGAGTTTATACACATTAAACAGGAAAACACTGGGTTTATTGCCTTGCAGGCTGTGCTTTATCCACTTGCCAGCAATCTTATAGAGCGGGAGGATAAGTCCTGTCAGGTGTTTTTTTCTTATCATGCCGGCTATTCTCAGCAGGGTGGAATAGCCTTCCAGCTGCTTGCGGAACGTATGCAATGTGCGGAGTGACTCCTCAGTCTTGGCAAGAAAGACGCTGTTTGTCTCAAAGGAATCCAGCATGATGGGGTTGTCAATGTGTGTAATCGGTATGCTGTCTTTCTCCAATGTCTTTCCTAAAAGCACATCCTCATAGCCATACTGCTGGAAATGCTCGTCAAAAGGGTGGGAGAGCATCACGCTCTTGCAGGCAAGGAAGTTCGTTGTACGGAAGTGCTGGGCAGCGTGCAGCTGCCTCTCCTGGGCCTTGTTCCTTTGCTCATATGCCCGCTCATAGCGGTATCTGAGGTTGTTTTTCCACACAGTTTCATCCCCTCCGATGGTGATTCCGCCTACGATAACCTCACCTTCTGCCCGCAGGTAGTTGCGGATGAAGTTGGGATTGTCCAGCGAAAGGTCGCCGTCAATGAAGAGGAGCCATTCGTGATGTGCCTGGGCGACAAGGAAATTTCGGATGGCTGAGCGTCCCACGTTCTGCTGTCGGATGATGTAGGTGACTCCCGCCAGCCGTTCTATTGCTTTGTTTTCCGCTATAAACGACTGGTCTGGCGATCCGTCATCAGCCACGATAACCTCATAGTCGGCACCAGATTCCGCACATTGCCGTTGCAGTTCGGTGACCAGTGACACGCAGCTGCAGTTGTAAGTGGGAAGAAGGATGGATAGAGAGAGCATGAATCAGGAGTTGGAGGTTGTGGTTTATGAATGAAGACATCAGCTGTCCGGGTTAGGAATGGGCGGTGTTGCCTGTAGGATAAGGAACGGGCCATTCCGTTTTTGCCCATCTCCTTCAGCCCTGATAGGCTGGAGGAAGGGCACAGCCTGCAAGAGGTGTCCTGTCAGTTGTGCCCCTTCTGTTTGGCGAGAGGGCAGGGAAGAGGCTGGAGACTCAGCTCCTAAGATACTCTGCCAGTTTCCTGACAGCTCTTGCCCTGTGGGAGATTTGATTCTTTATTTCCTCGCCCAATTCGGCAAAGCTCTTGTCATAGCCCTCTGGTATGAATACCGGGTCATAGCCAAAGCCCTCTGTTCCGTGCTTCTCAGTGGCGATATGTCCCTCCACCTTGCCCTCAAACTGATGTTCCTCACCGTCAATGATGAGGGAGATGACAGTGCGGAAACGGGCTTTCCGGTTAGTTTTTCCTTCGAGTCGTGCCAGCAGTTTCCGCATGTTTGCCTCGCTGTCATGGTCAGTTCCCTCAGCATAACGGGCAGAGTGTACGCCAGGTTCACCTCCCAGGGCATCCACTTCCAGCCCCGTATCATCAGCAAAACAGTTGTGCTGATAGTGTTCAACGATGTAGGACGACTTCTGGCAGGCATTCTCCTCCAGTGTCATGCCTGTCTCTGGGATGTCCTCGTGACAGCCAATTTCAGCCAAGGACACAATCTCAAAGCCAGGCCCGAGGATGTCCTTTATCTCACTCAGCTTGTGAGCGTTGTTTGTTGCAAATACAATTTTCATGGGTGTTGGGTGTTGAGTGTTGGGTGTTGATAGGTGATAATAGGCGATGATAGGTGATGATCGGCGATGATGGGTGATAATGGGTGATGATGAGCGATGATGGGTGATGACAGGTTGTCTCCTGCTGGGGACTTTATGAGTCCTTGACAGGAGGTGTCTTGGGGGA
Source organism: Prevotella sp. (assembly GCA_024688365.1). Lineage (GTDB taxonomy): Bacteria > Bacteroidota > Bacteroidia > Bacteroidales > Bacteroidaceae > Prevotella. The sequence goes on along the minus strand of JAILEG010000017.1, from coordinate 223,090 downwards.
TGACTCACCGGAGGTCTGCTGGACTTTCTTGGGTACTTTCACCTTAATCGGGTCGAAACCCTCGCCAAAGACACCGATAACGGCACTCTGGGAGACAAAGGCATTGGGGTCAATCATCTTGATCAGGCGGAAGATGGGCTGGCTCTCATTCTTGCGGGCAAGGATGCACAGCACCTTAACCTCATTGCCCGTGTACCAGCCATGACCGTCAAGAATGGTCACACCGTGGTCCATCTGTGTACCGATGGCATCAGCAATCTCCATGTATTTACGGGAGAATATCATGAACTGGACACTTTGCCGGCGGGCATTGAAGACGCGGTCGAGCATATAGTTCTCAATGACCATCGTGCAAAGACCGAACACCACCTTGTGTGTGCGCTGTAATGGCTCGCCAAACTCAGGGATGAAAAGACAGGATCCGATGATGAGCAGGTCGACGAGTATCAGCACTGTGCCCAATGAGAGGTTCCTGTATTTGTTCACACAGGCGGCTATGATGTCCGTTCCACCCGTGGAGCCGTTGCTCAGGAAGACGATGGCAAGTGATGTACCGGTCAGCATACAGCCTATGACCAGCGACATGAATGCCTGTCCGGGACCAAGAACCTGTGTCAGCGTGCCGTCAGGCTGTGTCATGATGCGCTGTGCCGCCCATAGGAAAACTGACAGTGCAAGGATGGCATAGACGGTCTTTACCATGAACTTCCAGCCCAGAATCTTCAGTCCCACTATCAACAAGGCGAAGTTGATGAGGAAATAACTGTAGGAGATCGGTATCTTCGTGGCATAAAAGATGATGGCGGCGATACCCGTCACACCTCCTGTCACAATCTGATAAGGTAAAAGGAACACCGCCCAGCCAAAGGTGTAAAGGAGGAGGCCAAGGGTTATGTAGACATAATCCTTGGTCTCATTCCATACTGCTTTATGAATTCTCGACATATTTGTTTATAGATTAGAAGTTAAGAGGGGTGAAGGAGTGCTGGAAGGCACTCCCTTATTTCACAACCACGTTGACAATGCGCTTCGGCACAACAATCACCTTCAGGATGGTTTTTCCCTCCAGGTAACGCTGGCTCTGGTCAGCTGCAAGCACGGCTTTCTCGATGTCGTCCTTAGCAGCATCAGCCGCAAAGGTCATCTGGAAGCGTGCCTTGCCATTGAAGGAAACGGTCAGCTGCACCTCGTTCTCGACCAGATAGGCCTCATTCCAGGCAGGCCACTGCGCATCGCAGACGCTGCCCTGTCCGCCCAACTGTTCCCACAGCTCCTCAGCCATGTGAGGTGCGAACGGTGCGATGAGGACAACCATGTCCTTCAGCAGCGTGCGATTGGCGCACTTCTGCTGTCCCAGCTCATTCACGCAGATCATGAATGCGGAGATGGCCGTGTTGTAGGAGAACTGCTCAATGTCGCCTGTCACCTTCCTGATGAGCTTGTGTACGCTCTTCAGAGAGTCCTTTGAAGGCTCGTTGTCATTGAGTTCCTGCTGATAGAGTTTCCAGAACTTCTTGAGGAAACGGAAGCATCCGTCAATGCCGTTGGTGTCCCAAGGCTTGCTTGCCTCGACCGGGCCGAGGAACATCTCGTACAGACGGAGCGTGTCGGCACCGTACTGCCCGACGATGTCGTCAGGATTGACAACATTGAACATTGACTTTGACATTTTCTCCACAGCCCAGCCACACCGATAGGTGTTGGATGTTGGATGTTGGGTGGTGATGGATTCCGATGATGCAGAGCCATCCTCGAAGATGAACTCGGCGTTGTTGTATTCCGGACGCCATGCCTTGAAGGCATCAACGTCAAGCACATCGGCATGGACGATATTCACGTCCACATGGATGGGAGTGGTGTCATACTGGTCTTTCAGTCCGAGGCTCACGAAGACGGGAGCCTTTGAGTGGTCATCAGAGTTGATGCGGTAGACGAAGTTGGACCGTCCCTGGATCATACCCTGGTTGATGAGCTTCTCAAACGGCTCCTCCTTGCAGCTGTATCCGTAGTCGTGCAGGAACTTGTTCCAGAAGCGGCTGTAGATGAGGTGGCCAGTGGCATGCTCCGTACCTCCGACGTAGAGGTCAACGTTCTGCCAGTAGCCATCGGCCTCCTCCGACACCAATGCCGCATCATTGTGTGGATCCATATAGCGGAGGTAGTAAGCTGAACTGCCTGCAAAGCCCGGCATGGTGTTCAGCTCCAGCGGGAAAACAGTCGTGTCATTGACCAGTGACTTGTCAACAACCCTCTTCCCAGCCTCATCCCAGGCCCATGTCTTGGCCCGTCCCAGTGGTGGCTCGCCTGTCTCAGTGGGCTCATACTTGTCAATCTCAGGCAGCTCAAGCGGCAGGCACTCCTCCGGAACCACGTAAGGCATACCGTGCTTGTAGTAAACCGGGAACGGCTCACCCCAGTAACGCTGGCGGGAGAAGATGGCGTCACGCAGGCGGTAGTTCACCTTCACCCGTCCGATGCCCTTCTCGGTCACGAATTTCTTTGTGGCGGCAATGGCTTCCTTCACCGTCAGACCGTTCAGCGTGAAGCCATCCATGCCCTGTTTGCCCTCAGCCGGAGAGTTGGTCACGATGCCTTCCTTGGCATCGAAGCTCTCCTCGCTGACATCCGCACCCTCAATGAGCGGGATAACGGGTAGGTTGAAGTGCCTTGCAAAGGCATAGTCGCGGCTGTCATGAGCCGGAACGGCCATGATGGCTCCTGTGCCATAGCCTGCCAGCACGTATTCTGAAATCCAGATTGGAATCCGCTCGCCTGTGAATGGGTTGACGGCATACGAGCCTGAGAACACGCCAGTCACCTTACGGTCAGACATGCGCTCCAGTTCCGTGCGCTTCTTCACGTATGCCAGGTAGTCATCCACCTCAGCCTTCTGTGCCTCAGAGGTCAGTTCCGCCACCAGTTCAGACTCCGGTGCCAGCACCATGAACGTCACGCCGAACATCGTGTCGGCCCGGGTTGTGAAGATGGTGAAGTGCCCTTCCCGCATCCCAGCATCCTCTCCGGCGGATGAGGAGCTTGGGGTGAGGCTGCGGAACACGACTTCCGTACCCTCGGAACGGCCGATCCAGTTCTTCTGTGTCTCCTTGATGGAGTCCGACCAGTTGATGGTATCCAGCCCATCGAGCAGCCGCTGTGCGTAAGCTGACACTCGAAGGCACCACTGCTTCATCTTTTTCTGTACCACAGGATAGCCGCCTCGCTCGCTCACGCCATCGACCACCTCGTCATTGGCAAGCACCGTACCCAATCCCGGGCACCAGTTCACCATCGTCTCACCGAGGTAGGCGATGCGGTAGTTCATCAGCACCTGCTGCTGCTCCTGCTCGTCCATGCTTTTCCAGTCACGTGCGGAGAACATCTTTTCCTCCGTCTGTGCCACGTCCATGTCAAGCGTTCCCTCCTCCTCAAAGTGGCTGATGAGCTTTGAGATGGGCTGTGCCTGCTGCAGCCGGTTGTCGTAGTAGGAGTTGAACATCCTCTCAAATGCCCACTGTGTCCAGTGGTAATACTTCGGGTCGCAGGTGCGCACCTCACGGTCCCAGTCGAACGAGAAGCCAATCTTGTCCAGCTGCTCACGGTAGCGGGCGATGTTCTTCTCCGTCGTGATGGCCGGATGCTGCCCGGTCTGGATGGCATACTGCTCAGCAGGCAGTCCATAGGCATCATAGCCCATCGGGTTGAGGACGTTGAAGCCCTTGAGCCGTTTGTAGCGGGCATAGATGTCACTGGCGATATAGCCCAATGGATGCCCCACGTGGAGGCCTGCTCCTGATGGATAGGGGAACATGTTGAGTACGTAGAACTTCTGTCTGTCCTTGTCCTCAACAACCTTGTAGGTCTTCTGCTCAACCCACTTCTGCTGCCATTTCTTCTCGATGTCTCTGAAGTTGTATTCCATTCTGTATGTTGTTTGTTTTTATCCTAACCTTGTCTGGCGGGTGCCGCCTGCCTGTAGGCGGTTCTCACCATCGTCCAACGGCTTCTGAAAAGGGTATGATAACCAATCTGCAAATTTACAAAAAGTTTCCGTAAACTTGGCTATTAAAGTGGAAAAGTGACACAGCGCGCGGCTGTGGGTGCATTGTAATAGGATTCTTTTCTTGCTTTTATCCTGAAAAGGGACTACCTTTGCACGGTGAACCGGCGGCCGTCACGTTGTTGTCTGTCGCGAGTCATCAAGCCAATTCCATCATCCCCTTGTGGGAGATATTCGTCATTTAGCATAACCCATGATGCGTGAGCGCCAACACTGGATTGATTTATTGCGGGGATTCTGTATGCTTGCCATCCTGCTTGACCATACGGAAATCTATTATACGGGAGCAAATATCGTCCCGTATGACCTGTATGTGGCTGACGCGCTGGTCATCTTCTTCTTCCTGTCAGGCTATCTGATGTATAAAGGCTCACCCTGCCGGCTGTCTCATCGGTTAGGGAAGGTCTGCCGCAGCCTGTTGCTGCCTTACTTCATCTTCACCACAGTCATGGCACTGCCCAAGGCCTTGGCGCATGGGGTCATATCGCTCTCCACGGTCTTGGATGGGGAGGTGGATGGACTTATAGCTCCTTTCCTTCCGGTTCTTCTTGGGCAGGCATCGTGGTTCATAGCCGCGCTGGCGGTCGGAGAGGTTGTTTTCAGCCTGCTGCTGTGGATAAGCCGCGGAAAAGCATGGCTGTTATGCACACTCTCGGTCGTGGCGTTCCTTGGCTCAGCCGTACTGTCGGAACAACGGGCTGTTTATCCGTGGCAGGTCAACAACGGTCTGCAGGCCGTGCTATTCCTCTGTGCAGGCTGGTTCTGGCACCGTTGGGAGCCGTTTCTCCACCGTTTCCACACCTTATCATCCTCCTTCTTCCTCTTTGTTCTTCTTATAGGGATGAAGGTTTATGCGTTCCGGGCAGGTGTCCATACGATGCTATGGCCCATTGCCATCGGTTCCTATCCGCTTTTTCTTGCTGACGCGGTGGTCAGTGTGCTGCTGGCGGCGAGCGTCAGCCGTCATCTGCCTGTCTGCCGCCCGATAGAATGGGTGGGAGCGCACAGCATCGTCTATTATTTCCTTTGTGGAGGAATCCCCCTCTGCGTCTCAATCCTTCTTCAGTGGGCAGATATGGGCTATCAGGGGCAGTATTACCGTGTGCTGGCAGCCTATGCAGCGGTCTGTGCTTTCAGCACTCTTGCCGTATGGGCTGTTTACCGTTATCTGCCTTTCATTACGGGAAAGATGAGGAAACAGGATGGAGCGGATGCCCTCCTGTAACCGTACTTCTATGCAAATACCGATGTAATCCGTGTATGGGTACCTCTGTCCCCGGTGCCCGATTACGTCAGTACGCTGTGCCTGATTACCCGAATACTTCTGCTGAAGTACTCGACTACTTCACGTGCAGTACTGGAGTACTTCGACCAAAGTATTTTCCTGCTGGTGGCTGGCGGTGATATAAGTGGGTGGAGAGTGGCTTGCAAAGGCAGGCGGACTGGATGGGATATACAGATTGAGTGTAATATGAATTTGGTCTGACGAAGATGGAAGTCAAGCAAAAGGGGCATGTGCCATAGCCTTATGACACATGCCCCTGTATGGAATCCTGTGAGGAGTGCAGTCTTATTGCTGAGCCTTCCTGTCAGCCTTGATGAGCGTAAGGAGATGCTCGACGGCCTCTTCCTCAGGGATGTTATGCTCAACGCACACCTGCTTGCGGTAGAGGCTGACCTTTCTTGGCCCGGCACCGACATATCCGTAGTCGGCATCTGCCATCTCTCCTGGCCCGTTCACGATGCAGCCCATGATGCCAATCTTCAGTCCGGTCATGCCCTTGGTGGCCTCCTTGATGCGGGCGATGGTGGTGCGGAGGTCGTAGAGGGTACGTCCGCAGCCCGGACAGGAGATATATTCGGTCTTCACCATGCGCAGTCTGCCTGCCTGAAGGATGGCGAAGGCAGTCTGCTCAATGTCCTCCTGTGCGAGGTCGCCATTGTTCATGAGCCATAGTCCGTCAGTCAGTCCGTCCATCATCAGGGCTCCCATGTCGGCAGCAGCCTCCAGTTGGAATTGCTCCTTCGGGGTGATGGATGATGGGTGTTGGGTGTTGAGGGATTGTGATGCAGGGTCGGTGGTGGAGTGCTGGTACATCTGGGCAAAGATGACAGGGTTCCTCACACCGGCATTCATCAGCTGATGGACGAGCGCACGCTGGTCGCCCAGGCGGTTCTGGTGGCTGGTCATGCAGACAACCACTACCTCGGGATGCGTCCTCAGGCATGCCAGGAACTCCTCTGATGGGGTTCCGAACTTCAGCACGAGGAACTTCACGTCCGTATTGATGGCACTGATGAATGGCATTCCCGTGACGGGGAAGATGGGGTAGACGTTCTCAAGTGACTGTCTGCCGCTGTTGGCGAGGTCAATGTAGGCATCATAGTCGAGGATGTATCTCTGGTTCCTCACCAGTGTATCGGGCAGCTCACCCTGCACATAGATGTAGTCGGGGTTCGGCAGTTCGGGCGAGGAGATGTCGATGGCTGCATCCCCCGCCTTTCGTGTGGAGATGACGACGGGCACATTCTCACCACCAATGTTGCCGGCAGCCACGGTTGAGCGGCGTGCGGGGCGGAGATAGTCGAAGCCGCTGTACTGTTCGCCAGGGATGAGGAGATGTTTCTCCTGGCGGCGTATGTACCAGGCGAGGTGCTTGGCCACTGGAATCTCACACTCAGGGTCCTCACTCAGCGAGACGCGGATGGTGTCGCCGATGCCGTCGGCCAGCAGTGCGCCAATGCCCACGGCACTCTTGATGCGTCCGTCCTCGCCTTCGCCTGCCTCAGTGACACCCAGGTGGAGCGGATAGTGCATGTCCTCCTTATCCATCTCGGCAACCAAGAGGCGCACGGAACGCACCATGACGACCGTGTTTGATGACTTGATGGAGATGACCACATCGTCAAAATGGTGCTTACGGAAGATGCGCAGGAACTCCATGCAGCTTTCCACGATGCCTTCCGGTGTGTCACCGTATCGGTTGCGAATGCGGTCAGACAGGCTTCCGTGGTTCACACCGATGCGGACGGCTGTATGGTTCTCCTTGCATATCTCGATGAAGGGTGTCAGCCGGTCCTCTATCTTCTGCAGTTCCTGGGCATACTCCTCATCGGTATACTCCAGTTTCTTGAACGTGCGGGCAGGGTCAACGTAGTTTCCGGGGTTGATACGCACCTTCTCGGCATAGTGTGCAGCCACATCAGCCACGTTGGCATTGAAATGGACATCGGCACAGAGCGGGGTCATATAGCCGTCAGCGCGCAGTTGGGCATTGATGTTCCTGAGGTTCTCGGCCTCACGCCGGCCTTGTGTGGTGAGCCTGACGAGTTCACCTCCGGCATTGATGATGCGCTCGGATTGCGCCACACTGCCCTCGGTGTCGTCAGTGGAGGTGGTGGTCATTGATTGTATGCGTACTGGATTCTCTCCGCCAATATTCAAGGCACCGACGTGGGTGACGGATGTTTTCCTTCTTTCAAAGTTGAATAAATCAATCATGTTTGGGTGTTGGGTGTTGGGAGTTGAATGTTGAGTGTTGGGTGTTGAATGTTGATGATATGTTCTTATATTGGGTGATGGATGTTGGTGGGCAGTGATAAGCGATACTGGTCCTTGTGTGCCTAATGCCTGTCCTCTGCCCTCATGTCTGGTCTGGCTTCCACCTTCCCATGGGAGGGGATGGGGTAGGCCTTCGGGGTGAACTTGTTGTGGTGGGCTTTCTTGTGGGCGGGTATCTCAGCACTTGAACTTATACTCCTTAATCTCTGACAGTTCCCTGTTGGCTTTCTCTATCTTTTCACCGAGTGAGGCTTTCCAGTTGCTGACCTTCTGCGCAATCGTCTCATCGCCCAGTGCCATCATCTCGGCAGCAAGGATGGCTGCGTTCTGCGCTCCGTTGACACCAACGGTGGCTACGGGGATGCCCGGTGGCATCTGGATGATGGAGAGCATGGCATCAAGTCCATCAAGCATGCCCTTGATGGGCACACCGATGACCGGCAATGGGGTTGAGGCTGCTATGACACCTGGCAGAGCGGCAGCCATGCCAGCTCCGGCAATGATGACCTTGATGCCCCGTTCCTTAGCCGCTTTGGCAAAGGTCTCTACAGCATCAGGTGTCCGGTGGGCCGAAAGGGCATTCACCTCAAAGGGAATCTCCTGCTGCTCCAACCACTTACAAGCTTTTTCCATAATGGGCAGATCGCTTGTTGAGCCCATGATAATACTGACTAATGGCTTCATGTTCTTATCTTATGTGATGAATAATCTGTGTCAATGTCTCTCCTGTCCTTATGTCCACGGGGCCTGCCAGGCATGCTTGTCGGCTTCGGCAGCATCAGATGATGATGATGGTGAGGAACGAACTGACAATTCCAAGGAAGAATCCTGATGTCACTTGCTCCAGCGAGTGCTGGCGGAGAATCATCCTGCTGGATCCAACCATGCCCGATACGGTGAGCGTAAGGCAGAGCCACCACATGGGGTTGAAGTTGAACATCAGCGAGAAGGCTATCAGTGAGCCAGTCACTCCGCCTATAGCGGCTGTGTGGGTGGATATTTTCCACCACACGTTGATGACGGCGCAGAGTATCTGTATGACCAGTGCCACCATGATGATGGAGGTCAGCATGTGGGGCAGATGGAGTAGATTCATGATGTAGAAACACGTGAAATAGCACAGGATGGAAATCACGTAGGGCATCATGCGCTTCTCCCGGTGTCCCAGCTGGATGGGAGTCCAGCCATGATACTGGCGGTAAAGGTGAATGAGAAGGGTGGGGAAGAGTACCGTGAAAGCATAGACCAGCAGGACATACAACAGTTTTGCCTGCCACGGAAACATGCTGAGATAGCTGAAGGTGAAGATAGCCAGTATGCCTACAACGGGAAGGTAGAAGGGTGTGAGCATCATGCTCACGATTCTTGCGGTCAATATGATGTTCTTTTCATTCATGCAGTTTGGGGTAGGGGGTAGGAGATGATGATGGAGGAGGATGGGGATGATAGGCGGTGATAAGCGGTGATAAGCGCAAATAGGTAATCATCAACACCCAACACCCAACACTTAACACCCACCATTACTCTTTTCTCAGCCTTGCCACGGGCAGCCCCAGCTGCTCACGGTACTTGGCCACCGTGCGGCGGGCTATGGGAAATCCTTTCTCCTTCATCACCTTGGCGAGGGCATCATCGCTGAGTGGCTTGCGTTTGTTCTCCTTGCTGATTGCTTCCTTCAGGGCGAGTTTTATCTTGCGTGTCGACATTTCCTCTCCATCCTCCGTGGTGTAGCTGTCAGTGAAGAAGAAGCGGAGGGGAAATGTCCCCCAGCGTGTCTGCGCATACTTGATGTTGCTCACACGTGAGATTGTGGAGATGTCAAGCCCTGTTCGGTCAGCCACATCCTTGAGAATCATTGGCTTCAGGTCAGCCTCATCGCCATCCTGAAAGAACTTCCGCTGGATGTCAATAATGGCTTTCATGGTTACCTGCAGGGTATGGCGGCGTTGCTTCACGGCCTCGATGAAGCCCTGTGCCTTGTCAACCTTCTCTTTTGCATAGAGCAAAGCCTCCTTTGCCTGGCGGTTCATGCCCGCCTTGTTGTCCCGATAGGCAGCGAGCATGTCGTTGAATGTCGGCGAGACATGCAGTTCAGGCAGGTTGCCGTGGTTCAGTGAGAATGTTATGGTGCCGTCATCATCGGTATCAATGATGAAGTCGGGTGTTATCTGCTGTATGTTGCGTCCCTGTGTCTCGCCCATTGACGAGCCGGGCTTCGGATTGAGCTTACGTATCTCGCGCTGCAAAGTCTCCACCTGGAGGTCAGACAGCGAGAGCGATGACTGTATCTTGTCCCAGTGTTTCTTGGTGAAGGCATCGAAATGGCTGGCAAGGATGGTGCGCACGTACTTGTATAGGTGTCCGTCACGGTCCCATTCGCCATTTTCCACCTTGCGGTCAACCTGTAGGAGCAGGCACTCCTGGAGCGTTCTTGCTCCTATGCCGGCAGGGTCAAAGTCCTGAAGAAGCTGAAGAACCTCCTCCAGTTCCTGAGTAGTGGCATCAATACCGTGGTAGATGGCAAGCTCATCGCTGATGCTGCCGAGGTCTTTCCGCAACAGTCCGTCATCATCCAGGCTGCCGATAAGGTACTCCAGAATGTCCCTTTGCCTGTCGGTGAGTTCCCGTTCGCCCACCTGCTCATTGAGCTTGTCGATGAACGAGGTGGTGTCGCCGTAAACAATCTCCTCATATTCAGCATTATTTCGTTGCTGTCGGCTGTCATAGGTGGGCAGGTCATCGTCCGACCTCATGCGCTCCAGTGCCGAGTCGAGAGCATCCTGCCGTTCTTCCCGTTCCTGTTGTGTGTCGAAGTCATCGTCAGCATGTTCCACAGACTCGTCCGTGCCCATCTCATCCGGTTCCCCTTCTCCCGATTCAAGGGCAGGGTTATCGTCCAGTTCGGCATTGACGCTCTCCTCCAGTTCAGTCAGCGGCATCTCCAGGAGCTTCACCTGCAACATCTGTTGCTGTGAGAGCCTCTGTACCAGTTGCTGCTTCTGGGCTTGAATCTGTATTTGTTCCTGTGCCATCTTTCACCTGAATTACGCTGCAAAAGTACTAAAAAAGTAAGATAATCATCTGAAATATTCCCTTAATTGTGCCGCAAGGGCTGAAAGTTTCTCAGGATTGTCGTTGCCATATCGGTTCCATATTTCCTGACAGGGCAGCAAAAGGGGTGAGATCATGAGGTCGTCACGGTTCAGATAAGGGTCGCAGAACTGGAACACGTCCATCACCTCAACCACCCGGCGGGGCTGAATCTTCATGAGCCGGGCAAGTTCCTGCACCTCGGGAGTCTCCTCAGTCATGGTGATAGGTGTGAGGCGGAAGTAAAGGTCGAGTATCATGATGAGCATAATTGGCTTCAGGTCGCTGTTGTTCTCCAGCGGAAGGAAGTCACGCTCAAAGGTCTCCTTCACCTCAACGCCTTCGTAGAACTCCTCGGGCTGGCCGAATCCTTTCATTGCCCGCAGTTTCCTCACGTCTCTGGAGAGCTTTCTCGGATTCCCTGCGTAGGTCTCCCAGATGAGTTCCAGGACGGGAGTGTCACGGTGACGGAGGCGGAACAGTTGCTCATAGAGGCTGTGTGGCGGTATGTGCAGCTCCAAGCTGAGATCGACCAGTGCATGTGAATATACTGGTTTCATGCCCTCTGGCTTTTTCAGATAAAGCTGGAGGAGGAGCAGCCAGTAGTCGTCAGACCATAAGGGATGTGTTGCCATAAGCGAAAGGAGTAAGTTTGTTTTTCGCAAAGATACTCCTTTTTATGGTAATAACAAAATTTTTCGGGGCTTAGGTGGCAGGAAACAGTGGTAAACGATGATGGGCGATGATGGGCGATGATGGGCGATGATAAGCGATGATAAGCGATAATAAGGAAACCATCAACACCCAACATTCAACACCCAACACCCACCATTACTTCTTCACTCCTCCCACCAGATCGTCATTCTCAATGGTTCGCTCGGCCTTCTTCACGCTGGCTTTGAGCTTGCCGAAGTTCCAGGTCATGCGGATGCCGAAGACGCGGGGCTTGTCGGTGGTGCGGTTGTAGCCCGTGTAATCGCCCTGTATGGTGCGGTAGTTGTAATGCTCACGACTGTTGAAAGGCATGTGGGCATACAGGCTGACCGACAGTTTCTCCTTGAGGAACAGGCGGGTGAGGCTGACGTTGTAGTCGTACCATCTGCCCTCAATGTCGTAAGGGCTGAATATCCTGCGGCCATAATCAGCGTCGAGTTGGGCGCCCAGCGTCAGCTTCCACGGCAGTTTCTGCTCCATGTCGAGAGAGATGTAGCCACCCCAGCCCGTGTTGCGCAGGGCAGGAGCAGGAATGGTGATATGGGCACAGCGCAGCGAGGCATTGAGCGAGAGTGTTGTTCCGGTGAAGGGCTGACACTGCGTATAAGTGCTGATACCCAACTCCTTGCGTTTCAGCACATTGTCATAGGTTGAGACGTGTCGGCGGTTCTCCTCGTAATTGATGTCGGTGATGCCATTGTTGGTGAAGGCATAGTAAGGCGAGAAGTTCAGCGTCAGTTTGGGTGTGGTGAGCATATAGGTGAGCTGGAGCCGCTGGTTACGGCTGCTGCCCAGGGTGGATTTGCCGAAGTTCACCGTTGTTGGTGTGCTGATGACAGCCGGGTTGAGGTAGCTGATGCCCGGTCGGTTGATGCTGGTACCGTAGCTGAGCTTGAGCGATTGCGCATCACTTATCTTGTATTGCACGCTGGCTGACGGCACCCAGTCGTTGAGTGTGGAGTGGAAGCCGTCATGAGTGCCGTCGGGATACCTTGCCTTCATGTAGCTCCGCTCGTATCGCAGACCCGCGCGGGCCGACCATTTGCCAGCCGTGAGGATGTAAGAGAGGTAAGCCGCACCCACCTGCGTGCTGTGCCTGAACTGGGTGTCGACATCCTTCTCGGCTCCCTGGTAGTCCATGAGCGTGTTGCTGTTGTTGGTGCGGAGGATGTATTTCAGTCCCGTCTCAATCTTGTGATGGTTGCCGAGGGGGCGCACATAGTCCACCTGGAAGGTATGCTCGGTGAACCGCTCGCGGCTGTCCTGGTCGTATCCGGTGTAGCCCACGGGCATGTTGACCATATTGGTGTACTCCTGTCGCTGCACGTTGTGATGGCGGGTGGCTGCAAGCATATAGGAGAGTGTCAGCACCTCACCCTGCAGATGGGTCTTGCGCTCGTAGTCCATCCGTCCGCCGAGGTCATAGTGAGAGTAGCCGGGATAGGAGGATTGGCTGTCATATTGGTAGAGAAGATGGTCATTGGCATCCCACCGGGCATGGGTGCCCTGCCCTCGGGCATCCAGTTTATAATAAAAGGCATTGAACGATGCGCTCAGCAGGTTGAGCGAGTCAATCTCATAGCTGGCGCTGATGTCGCCCAAGTGTATGTCGGCAGCCGTGTAGCCGTGCAAGGTGGCAAGCGACCGCTCACCCGTCTTCACATAGTCGTAGGCGGCCTCGCTGTCGTTCTCGGCCTGCCGCCTGTTCTGCTTCACATAGTTGTAGCTCAGGGCCGTGGTCAGTTTCCCCACCTGTGTGGTCAGATAGGTACCGAGGTTGGCTGACCCGTAAGTGTTGCTGTGCATGTTGACGTTGCCTGCCACGCCCTGCATGTGAGAGTTGTCCATCATCACGATATTGAGGATGGCACTCGTCCCCTCGGCATCATACTTCGCCCCAGGGTCGGTGATGACCTCTATCTTCTTGATGTTCGTTGCGGGAATGGCCTTCAGCACGTCCTTCACGTTCTGTCCCGAAAGGCTGGGGTCGGGATGCCCGTTCTTATAGATTCTGAAGTTGGAAGAGCCTTGCACCTTGATATTCTCCTGTCCGTCAACCGTCACCATTGGCACCTTGCGGAGCATCTCCAGCGTGTTCTTCGACTTGGCTGCCTCGTCATGCTGCACATCGTAGGTCAGTTTGTCAATGTCGTTCTTGACCAACTGGCGCTGATGGGTCACCACCACCTCCTCCATCCGCTGCGTCTGGAGCGAGTCAGAGTCGGTTACGTTTTGTGCTGATACAGCTGTCGATGCAAGGCAGACTGCAAGGATGATTGTTGTTTTCTTCATATAGAGCGGATGAAATACCAGGTTTTTATTTACAATCTGACCACAAAAGTAGTGAAAAATCTTATTGTGTAAAACAAATATTCTTGTTTTCTTTTGTTAAAAGCTTATCCGTTGCCATCTTTTTCCCTATCTTTGCCACAACGAAACAAACTGATTTATGAGAAAAAACTTTATTCTGTTCCTGTCATTCCTCCTCACACTGACAGCCACGGCACAGACCGTGCGGGAGGAGATCGCAGCCAATCCCTGTCTGTCAGCCAGCAATTACCTGTCTTATCCCGGTCCGAGGCATGCTCTTGCAGCTGCCCCTGAAGGCTATCAGCCCGTGTATATCTCCCATTACGGGCGGCACGGGTCACGCTACATGATTGCCGAACGTGACTACATGCGCCCCATCCGCACGCTGGAGCAGGCCGACTCAGCCGGGGTGCTTACGCCGAAGGGTAGGGAGACCTTGGGGAAGCTGCGGCGGATGTATGCCGAGTCGCTCAACCGATGGGGAGAGCTGACACCCCTGGGAGCCAGCCAGCACCGGGAGATAGCCCGCCGCATGTACGGGCGTTTCCCCTCCGTCTTCCGTGACTCGGTGTGGGTGGATGCCAAGTCGACGGTTGTCATCCGCTGTATCCTCTCTATGGAGAACGAGCTGCTGGAGCTTACACGACTCAATCCGCGGCTGCGCATCCGCCACGATGCCAGCATGCATGACATGTACTACATGAACCTGGGCGACCGCAGACTGACCTCCATGCGTGACACGCCAGAGGCGAAGGCAGCCTATCGCGACTGGTGTGCCCGCCATGTGGACAACCGCCCGCTCATGCTCCGCCTCTTCACCGATACGGCTTACGTGCGGAGGAACGTGAAGGCTGATGACCTTGCCTTCCAGCTCTTCTCTCTGGCGGGTATCATACAGAACTCTGAGATACGCCACCGGCTCTCCCTCTATGACCTCTATACCGCTGACGACCTCTACCGTCAGTGGCGGCAGGCCAACGTCTACTGGTATCTCAACTACGGACCTGCACCACAGAGCGGTGGGCTGCAGCCTTACTCTCAGCGCAATCTCCTGCGGAACATCATCCACGAGGCCGACTCCTGCCTGGCTCTTGCCCATCCCGGTGCCACGCTCCGCTTCGGCCATGAGACGATGGTCATGCCGCTGACCTGCCTCCTGGGACTGAATGGTGCTGACCGACAGGTAAGCGACCTTGACAGCCTTGAGGCTGCGGGCTGGGTGAACTACCGTATCTTCCCAATGGGCTCCAACATCCAGCTGGTGTTCTACAAGCCTGTTGGCAAGGCAGCCACCGCGGTCGGCGACTCAGACATCCTTGTCCGATTCCTTCTGAATGAGGATGATGCCACCCTTCCCATCTCCTCTTATGCGCCCCATACTCCGTTCTACCGATGGGCTGACGTGAAGGCTTACTGCCTGGCGAAGCTGAATGCCTACAGGGAGTAGGCCTCTCTGAGAATAAGCTGTGCCCTGCTCCGTAACAGGGCATGCCCAATGGCTACGTACCCGTATACAGATTGCGCCAGTACTTCAGCTGCAATACTCGACTACTTCACGTGAAGTATTCAAGTACTTCATGTGAAGTATTGCGCTGCCGTGCGCATCTTGCAGCTGAGGATATGCCTCCCTGCGTCTCAAGTGGTCACATGTTCGGGTCAAGACGGGCAGCACGTTCAGCGATGGAGAACAAAAAAGGTGGGACAGCTCAACGGCTTTCCCACCCATCTCTTTCCGGATGTCTTTGCAATCCGGTGCCAACACCTATTAGGCTGGCCATTAATTCAGGTTGACTTCATCCCTTTTAGGATTGGTTTCTTTTCCTGTTGCGAATATAGTCAACCTTTGTCTATGCTCCAAATATAAACTGTTAAAAATCAACAGGTAAGGAGATATTTAACATTGGGAGCGCACACAGCGATTCTGTCTGTATGAATGTATGTGCTGTCAGTTCAGAAAAACATCACCCCCAAGCACTCAACACCCTCTCAGCTATCCGTCAACACCCAACACCTAACACCCAACCCCCATCACTGTCAGCTCAGAGATAGCATCTTCTCGATAGGACGGACGGCATCCGCGGCAATCTCCGGGTCAATCTCAATGGCAGGCCAACCATATTTCAGAGCGTTGTAAATCTTCTCCAGGGAGTTCTTCTTCATATACTCGCACTCGTTGCAGCTGCAGCCCGCCTCGCCCTCGCTCACCTCTGGGGGGACGGGATAGAAAGTCTTGCCGGGACAGGTACGCTCCAGCTCATGCAGGATGCCGGCCTCCGTGGCCACGATAAAGGCATTTGCAGGGCTTTCCTGGGCATATTTCAGCATGGTGGCAGTACTGCCCTTTACGTAAGCTAAGGCAAGCACAGGGGCCTTACATTCAAGGTGAGCCATGACGATGGCATCGGGATGCTCCTGTCTGAGCCGCAGAATCCCTGCCACGGAGAACTTCTCATGGACGTGGCATCCGCCGTTCCAGAGCAGCATGTTGCGGCCCGTGACCGAGTTGATGTAGTTGCCAAGGTTGTAATCGGGGCCGAAGATGATCTTTTCATCCTGCGGGAAAGCATCAATCACCTTCTTGGCATTACCGGAGGTCACGACACAGTCAGTGAGTGCCTTCACGGCAGCCGTGGTGTTGACGTAGGAGACGACCTTATAGCCAGGATGCTCATTCCTGAACTTACGGAGGTCATCAGCCTTGCAGCTGTCAGCCAGCGAGCAGCCGGCCGTGAGGTCGGGGCAGAGGACGGTCTTGCCAGGAGAGAGCAGTTTGCAGGTCTCCGCCATGAAGTGTACGCCGCACATGACCATGACCTTAGCGTCAGTCTCGGCGGCCTTGCGTGCCAGTGCCAGTGAGTCGCCCACAAAGTCGGCAATGTCCTGTATGTCGCCCACTGTGTAGTAGTGGGCAAGGATGATGGCATCCTTCTCCTTGCACATCCGGCGTATCTCCGCCTTGAGGTCAATGTCCTTGTCAACGGGCTCATCAATGTAGCCTTTCTCAATCCACTCTTCTTTGATCATAATGCTTTTGTTTAGATGGGAGCTATGAAATACCGGTAGGAGCTGGGGATGAGCTTAATTGGGCCTGTACTCTATCCCCAGGTTCCTTGCCCGCTCCTGGTTCCTGTTTCTTGCCTTGCGTTGGGTGTCGGCCTTCTGCTTGGTTATGGCACCGGGCTTCTGCCGATAGAGAGGCAGCTGTCGTGGATTCCATGTCCCCTGCACGTCACGCTTGGCCTTGCACTCAATTGACTTCGGGTAGTAGTACACAGCTTCCGGCTGCGTCTGCGTACTGTAGTCGCCTGTGTCCCAGCGTCCGTTGTCATTGTCGTCAACGATGAGGCGAAGGTAGTAGGTGCCGGGCTTGATGTAATAGAAGGTTGCGAGGTTTCCTTTTGCTGTGGCTTCCTTCACGGGATTGTCGCTCTCGTTGAGCAACTGTAGCAGGCAGTTCCTGCCCTCCATGCCTTGGATCGTCATGACCAGCGTCCCGTACTCATCGGTTGAGGGGATGCGGATGCCCTGCTTGTACTTTTGTGATACCCGTCCGTAGATGTCAGTGAAGGCGGCAGAGTCGATTTCGAGACTGTATTCCCTCCCTGGGTTCCACGTGCTGACCAGCTTCATGCTGCGCGGTCTGCCCGGTTCTGCACCGAACTGGTACTTGGACCTGTACCATAGGGTGTCAATCTTCTCATAGAGGTGTATCTTCGCTGTGTCAGTAATGGCTATTGGGGCGGCAAGCTCAAAGGTAGGGTTCTCGTCAGGGCTCATCTGTGAGGCCACGTTGTAGCGTATCTCCAGTGGGGTGGGGGGCATGGCGGTCTCGTAAGCCCGTCCACGCTCCTTGTTCCTGTCCTGTTTCTTCTTCCATTTGTCGTAATCCTCCTGCTGTTTCTTCAGCCTCTTGGCATACGGAGTCTTGGAGAGTACCTCCAGGGTGTCAGTCTGTGAGATGAGCCTACCCAGGCTGTCGGTCATGTTATAGGCCATTTGGAAGCGCAGGGTGTCCTGGTTGACGAGTGCTGTGTCACGCAGCCAGTAGGTGATGGTGTCCTGGTTGAGGCTCGGCTCAGTGATGAAGGCATCGTCAGCGTTGAAGTTGAGGCCTGTTATCTGTGGCAGGTCGGCATCGCCATAGCTGAAGAAGAGCGTGAAGTGGTCAGCCTCCCTGCGCTCCGCCTTGAGGAAGAAGCGGTCAGTCTGCATCTCGGTGAAGGCACTCAGCACCACGTCATCGGGTAGGAAGTGGGTGTAGGGAGTCTGCTTGATGTCATTGATGTGGAGCGAGTCACGCCAGATGGTGTCCTGCCTTACGTCAGGTTTCGATGAAGGCATGATGACTTCCGGGGTGAAGGCCAGCTTCTCACTCTTCTGGTTGAACGTGTAGTTGCCGTCAGCATCCTGTAGGGCATAGATGCGGTAGTCACCTTTGGCAACACCACGGATGACGAAATGCCCCCGGCTGTCAGTGCGGGAGACGCGCAGCATGGGCTCTTTCTGGAAGGCGGTGTCGGCCTGGTTGCTGTAAAGACCCACGAGGATGCCCTTGACAGGCTCTAAGTTCTCAGCCTCAAGGACATATCCAGCCACCTCCATCGTGTCAATATGGTCGCCGGTGGAGAAACTGTAGGTGTAATTCCCCAAGGGGTTGCCCTCATTGTTGTCGGATATGGCATCTGAGAAGTCAATGGTATAGGTGGTGTTGGGCTTCAGTCCGTCCTGCAGCTCTATTGATATTTTCTTGCCTTGCCCCTTTATTTCAGGTGCTTCCAGCTGTGGGGGAGAGACGACAACCTTCTCTGTAGGGTTGTCGAGCTTGATGAACTCGTCGAAGTAGATGCTGATTTTCTTGCTGTTGACATCGGTTGCCCTTTCGGCTGGTGAGGCACCGAGTATCCGGGGAGGTGTCTCGTCATACCATCCGCCGTCAGGCTCACCCATCTTGGCACAGGAAGCGAGGGACAGGAGTAAGAGAATGAGAAAGTGAAAAGGTGATAATGGGGATGAAAAGAAACGTCCAACGGCAGGTGACAGACGTTTCCTTCCATCTGTTTCGGAGGGGCTATATGCTTGTTTTGGCATCTTCATGTCTTTTGTTCTTTTGCTCTGCGGATAAGCGGGGATAGACGGGGATGGAATGGTGACAGGCATTGATCGGCAATGATTAGGCGAGGACGGGAGACGGTACCCGATGACAGGCGGCATTACTGTTTCTCCTCTTGGTTCATCGCCAGCATCTCCTCAAGGTTCGTCCGGCTGTTGGAGAGGCGTGGAATCTTGTGCTGTCCGCCCAGTTTACCCTTAGCCTTGAGCCAGTCATTGAAGAGATTCTTACGTGCCACGACAATTTCCAGTGGCTGAAGTGTGACGTTGTGGAAGCGTTTGGCCTCGTAGTCGGAGTTGATCTCCTGTAGCTTGGTGTCGAGGATGGTGGCAAATTCGTCAACAGAGTCAGGCTCTTTGGCGAACTCAATGAGCCACTGGTGACGGCATTTGGCATTGGCGTCCATGTAGATGGGGGCCGCCGTGTAGTCGGAAATCTGTGCGCCCGTCGCCTTGCAGGCAGCTTCCAGGCCCTTCTCTGCATTGTCCATGATAAGCTCCTCACCAAAGGCATTGATGAAATACTTGGTCCGTCCGGTGATGATGAACTTGTAGGGATTGACGGAAGTGAACTGTATTGTGTCGCCAATCTCATACCGCCACAGTCCGCAGGAGGTGCTGATGAGCATGGCATAGTTGCGTCCCGTCTCAACACCTGACAGTGGAACGATGTTGGGATGGTCATTCCCGAACTCGTCCATAGGCAGGAACTCATAGAATACACCATAATCCAGCATGAGCGACATGCTGCTGTCAGCAGGGTCATCCTGTATGCCGAAGAAGCCCTCGGAGGCATTGTAGGTCTCCATATAGTTCATGTCCCGTTTCGTTATCAGCTGCTCGTATTGCTTGCGATAGGGGGTAAAGGCGATGCCACCGTGGAAGAATACTTCCAGGTTGGGCCATACATCCTCCAGATGCTGCTTGCCACTCAGCTCCATGACACGCACCAGCACGGAGAGCATCCATGACGGAACACCCGAGATGTTGGTCACATTCTGGCGCAAGGTCTCCTGGGCGATACGGTCACGCTTCACCTCGAAGTCGCTCAGCAAGGCTGTCTGCTTCCTCGGCACACGGCAGAGATTGGCCAATGGGTTGATGTTCTCAATGAGGATGGCACTGAGATCGCCCACGAGTGAGTTGGGAAGATTGTAGTTTGGTGAATGGCTTCCGCCCAGGATGAGGCTCTTGCCATTGAAAATCCTGCTGTCAGGATGGTTGCTGAGGTAATAGGCTATGACATCCTTGCCGCCCTGATAGTGTATGTTTTGCAATCCCTCGTGTGACACGGGGATGAATTTGCTCTTGTCATTGGTGGTTCCTGACGACTTGGCATACCATTTCACCTGTCCTGGCCACAGCACGTCATGCTCTCCGTGGCGCATGCGGTCAATGTCTTTCTTCAGTTCTT
Source organism: Prevotella sp. (assembly GCA_024688365.1). Classification (GTDB taxonomy): domain Bacteria; phylum Bacteroidota; class Bacteroidia; order Bacteroidales; family Bacteroidaceae; genus Prevotella. The sequence goes on along the minus strand of JAILEG010000017.1, from coordinate 202,834 downwards.
CATAGGTATTGACAGGAATGTTCTGCACGAAGTCATCGTAAGACTTGATGGCGGAGAACAGGTGCTTGCGTCCGTACTCGGTGTATTTTGCCCGTTCTACGAGATATTCCATGACCTCCCGCTGGATGGTCTCTCCCTCCTTGGCATAGCGTTCAAGTTCCCTGCGCCGTGGCTGGAAGTATAATTTGTTTACTATCTTGGTAAGATTCATCAATTTTGCTTCATTGTTTAAACTGCAAAATTACGCTAAAAAAGCCAAATCATCAGCCTTTTCTCTTATTTTAACATTACCCAGTGATGGGGGCGGTGCCTTGATGAGGGCGGCTTTGTGCGTGTCTGCTCGCTGTTCTCAGACTCGCTTTCCGGTACAGTCTGAAGTCTGCCTGCTTGAAGCAGGATCCTTTCTTTTTGGCTTGTGTTTGCCTTCTAATGTGCCTCCAGCCAGTTCTTTCCCCATCCGGCATCCGCAATGAGGGGCACATTGAGTGGATAGGCGTTCTGCATCTCCTCGATGACAATGCGCTCCACCTGCTCACGCTCCTCTGGATAGACGGAGAAGTTAAGTTCGTCATGCACCTGGAGAATCATCTTCGAGCGGATGTTCTCTGCCTTGAAGCGCTGCCATATACGCACCATTGCCACCTTGATGATGTCGGCTTCTGTTCCCTGGATAGGGGCATTGATGGCATTGCGCTCGGCAAAGCCACGGACGGTGCCGTTGCGGCTGTTGATGTCGGGCAGGTAACGGCGGCGGTGGAACAGCGTCTCGGCATACCCCTTCTGCCGTGCCTGCTCCTTGGCCTGCTCCATGTAGGCCTGCACCTTGGGGAAAGTGCGGAAGTAACCCTCAATCAGCTCGCGTGCCTCAGCGTTGGAAATGTCCATACGCTGCGCCAGTCCGTAGGTGGTGATGCCGTAGATGATGCCGAAGTTGGCCTGCTTGGCCTTCTTGCGCTGTGCGTCAGTGACCTCTCCAATGTCCTCATGCCATATCTTTGCTGCCGTGGCCCGGTGGATGTCGAAGCCCTCACGGAAAGCCTCCATCATGTTCTCGTCCTCTGACAGATGGGCCATGATGCGCAGCTCTATCTGACTGTAGTCAGCCGAAAAGAATTGACATCCAGGCTCAGGTATGAAACACTTGCGAATCTCCTTCCCATCATCTGTACGCACGGGGATGTTCTGCAGGTTCGGGTCGCTCGATGAGAGACGTCCTGTTGCCGTCAGCGCTTGGTTGAAGGAAGTGTGAATGTGTCCTGTGCGTGGGTTTATCAGTTTCGGGAGTGCATCAATATAGGTACTGAGAAGTTTCTTCATACCCCTGTAATTCAGTATGTTTCTTACGATAGGATTCTTTCCCTCAAGGCTCTGCAATACCTCCTCACTGGTGACGTACTGTCCCGTGCGTGTCTTCTTGGGCTTCTCCATAATCCGCAGTTTCCCAAAGAGGATGTCGCCAACCTGCTTCGGACTGGATATGTTGAACTCCTCACCGGCCTCTTTGTAAATCTCCTGCTCGTACTGGGTCATACGTTCTGTGAATATTCTTGACGTTTCCTGCAAGGCATCAGTGTCCAGGCAGACACCGTTCAGCTCCATGTCGGCCAACACGCGGACGAGAGGCATCTCTACATCCCAGAAGAGCTGCTCCACTCCCAGCTCCTTCAGTCTGGGCTCAAGCACGTTCTTCAGCTGCAAGGTGATGTCGGCATCCTCTGAGGCATACTCGTAGATGTCAGTGGGGGAGAGGTCGCGCATGTTCTTCTGCTTCTTCCCTTTCGGGCCGATCAGCTCCTCGATGTGAACCGTTCGGTAACCAAGAAGGGTCTCGGCCATGTAGTCCATGTTGTGATGCAGCTCAGGTTGGATGAGGTAATGCGCTATCATCGTGTCGAACATCTTGCCTTGCAGTGTGATACCATAGTTGCTCAGCACCTCGTAGTCATACTTGATGTTCTGTCCGATTTTCAGTATTTTGTCGTCTTCATAGAGCGGTTTGAATATCTGAACGTATTTTAACGCTTCTTCACGATTGGCTGGAATGGCAACGTAAAATGCCTTCTTTTCCTCTACGGAGAAGCTCAAACCTACCAATTCTGCACTGACAGCATCGGTAGAGGTGGTCTCCGTATCTAAACTGATAAAATCTTTTGTCCTGAAAAAGTCATATAGGTTACGTGCTTCTTCCTCATTATCAATTAGTTTGTATTCATGGGTGACGGTTTTTATGGTCTCAAAATTCGTTTTTTCAGGCTCTTCTGGGTGTTCGTCCGTGTTTACGGAAAACAGATCGAGCTGATTGTTGATGGTTTTTGGCTTTGATTCACTTTTATTAAGAAACTTACTTGCGAGTGACTTGAACTCCAAATCGGCAAAAATCTCACGCAGTCTGTCCTCGTCAGGCTGCTTCACCTTAAGGTCGTCCAGTTCCAGTTCCATTGGGACATCCGTCCGGATGGTGGCAAGGAACTTGGACATCTTTATATCCTCAGTTGCATTCTCCACTTTCTCACGCAGTTTGCCTTTTATCTCATCCGTATGTTGGAGCATGTTGTCAATGGAGCCAAACTGGTTGATGAGCTTGGCTGCCGTCTTCTCACCCACACCTGGGCAGCCGGGGAAGTTGTCGGCCGTGTCGCCCATCAGTGCAAGGAGGTCGATGACCTGTGCCGGGGAGGGGATGCCATACTTTGCCTCCACCTCTTTCTCGCCTAAGGTCTCATAGCCGCCACCATGACGGGGCCGATACATAAAGACGTTCGGCCCGATGAGTTGTCCATAGTCTTTATCAGGGGTGAGCATGAAAGTCTCGATTCCATCGGTACCAAACCGGGTTGCGACAGTGCCGATGATGTCATCGGCCTCGAATCCGTCTACCTGCAGGACAGGGATGCGCAGGGCCTCCAGAACCTGCTTGATGACAGGTACGGAGAGTCTTATGTCCTCCGGTGTCTCCTCCCGTTGTGCCTTGTAATCAGGAAAAGCCTCGTGGCGGAATGTCTTTCCGTGGTCGAATGCGACACCGATGTGCGTGGGCTTCTCCTTGGTCAGCACCTCGTTCAGCGTGTTGCAGAAGCCCATGATGGCTGATGTGTTCAGCCCTTTTGAGTTGATACGTGGGCTTTTGATAAATGCGTAATAGGACCGGTAGATGAGCGCATAGGCGTCGAGGAGAAACAACTTTGCCATAATTATTTGTATTTTAGCCGTAAAATTACTAAAAATCTTCCATAATCTCCGATAATTTGACTAAATTTGTATCAAATTTCAAGTCAAAAATGGATACCCTTTCTCTCATCAAGCAACCGATTGAGTCAGAACTGGGCGATTTCATCGAGCTTTTCAACCATGCTTTAGAGCATGAGGACGGCTTGCTGCAACAGGTGCTGAACCATATCAGGCAGCGGGCGGGAAAGCGGATGCGCCCTATTCTCATTCTTCTTATCGCCAAGAACTTTGGCCAGGTCTCTGCGGTGACGCAGCATGCGGCCGTGGGGCTGGAACTGCTGCACACGGCATCACTGGTGCATGACGATGTGGTGGATGAGAGTGCCGAGCGGAGAGGGCAGGCGAGCGTCAATGCCGACTATGATAATAAGGTGGCGGTATTGGTGGGCGATTATGTGCTGTCAACGGCTTTGCTGTACGTAAGTTACACTCACTCAGAGGTTATCGTGCGCCGACTTGCTGAACTGGGCAGGACACTGAGCGACGGTGAGATTCTCCAGCTGTCGAACATTCAGAACAAGAAGGTGACAGAGGATGTTTACTATCAGATCATCGACCGCAAGACGGCTGCCCTCTTTGAGGCCTGTGCGGCCATAGGAGCAGAGTCGGCAGGTGCCTCCAAGGAGGAGGTGGAGGCGGCACGCCTCTTCGGGAAGAACCTGGGTGTCATCTTCCAGATTCGTGACGACATCTTCGACTATTATGACTCAGAGAAGGAGATAGGCAAGCCCACGGGCAATGACCTTGCTGAGGGTAAGCTGACGTTGCCTATTATCTATGCCCTGAACTCAACGGAAGACGAGGAAATGCTCACGCTGGCACGTAAGGTGAAGGCGCATGAGGTGAGCCGTGAGGAGATTGAGACGCTGGTGAGGTTCGCCAAGGAGCATGGCGGCATTGAGTATGCTGAGCGAAAGATGTGGGATTTTCATGCCAGGGCGCAGGTGTTTCTCGATGAATACGTCAAAGATGAGGCCGTGAAGGGAGCTTTGCAGGCTTATCTGGACTATGTGATCAAGCGGAGAAAATAAGCAGGCTTTAGGGATATTGAAAGGGTGTTTATTACGGTGGCGAGCCGTGGTAAACGCCTTTTTCTTTTCCTGTTCTCACCGGTTACTCCCTTCAGGACGGCCTTTTTTATGTCACGGACTCACGGGATGGAGAGTGGCTGGCGACTGATTAGGGAGTACTTCATGTGAAGTATTCCGGTACTTCAGCTGCAATACTTGACTACTTTACGTGAAGTACTGTGCAGGAGCTTCCGTCTTGCTTTGCATAGATTGGTAATGGTCTCTGCGTAAGGTTTTTAGAATATGGTGAAAGGCTTCAGGCATATTGTGGCAGCTGGCCAGTCTGAGATGTTTCTCATGGGTTGTGGAAACGAAATCGCCCCTGTTTCTGTGGTGGGAAACAGGGGCATTGTGTGCTTGTCTTAGAAGAACTTGGTTTCCTTGCCGAGGATTTCAGTCAGCAGGAGGTTGGTCAGCCGGCTGGTACCCATGCGGAACCAGTAGTTGGTGAGCCATTTCTCACCGAGGACCTCCTTGACGATGGTGTAGTAGATGACTGCGTCCATGACCGTATTGATGCCGCCAGCGGGCTTGAGTCCTATCTGTATGCCGGTCTTGTCATAGTATTCCTTGATAGCCTGGCACATGATGTAGACTGACTCTGGCGTTGCGCTGATTTTCTCCTTACCCGTGCTGGTCTTGATGTAGTCGGCCCCGGCATACATGGATAGCAGGGCTGCGGTCTTGATGTTGCGTGCGCTGCCCAGGTCACCAGTCTCCAGGATTACCTTCATAGGCACGTCACCGCAGGCCTGTTTCATCTCATTGATGGTGTCACACACACCCTCATAGTCGCCTGAGAGGAACTTCCCGACAGGCATGACGATGTCAATGTTGGTGGCACCGTCCTTGATGGCGAGGGAAGTCTCAATGGTCTTCACTTCCAGGAAAGTCTGTGAGGAGGGGAAGTTTCCCGTGACATTGGTGATCTCAACACCGTCAACCTCAAGGCTGTCTGCAATCAGCTTGGTGAAGCAAGGATAGGCGCAGACGGCTGCTACGTGCGGGAGGTCAGGATATTCGCTGTCGAACTGGTTTACCTTCTCGGTCATGGCGAGTATCTTCTCCTCGGTGTCAGTGGTGCTGAGTGAGGTCAGCTCAACGCTTCCCAAGAGGAATTTCTTTACCTCTACATTGTCGTTCTCGGCAACTTTTTCCTCAATTATTTTCTTAACTGCGGCTTTTACGTCGTCCTCCTTGATGTCGAGGTTGTATTGTTCCAATGCCTGGCTGTACTTGCTTTTCTCTACGATTCCAGCGGCTTTCTGCTCCTGGATGTCCTTTGTTACGGTGTCTTTAATTGTTCCCATGTTTGTTGATTTATTTTGTTAAATGAAATGTTATGCGTTCAGCTTGGGGTTGTCGTGGTGTCTGTGCTTGTCACGCGTGGTCTTCTTCTCGAAGCTCTTGCGCAGTTCTTCGGTGAGGTCGACACCCGTCTGGTTGGCAAGGCACATCAGTACCCACATCACATCGGCCATTTCCTCGCCCAAATTTGGCTTTTCGCCGGCTTTGAAGCTCTGGTCGCCGTAGGTTCGGGCAATGACGCGTGCCAGCTCGCCTACCTCCTCAGTGAGGCAGGCCATGTTGGTCAGCTCGCTGAAATATCGCACGCCATATTCCTTTATCCAGTGGTCAACGGCTTCTTGTGCTTCTTTTATCGTCATTAGTTCTGTTGTTTTTATTGTGGATTTGGGTTTTTATTCTTCTGTGATGCTCATGAGAGCAGTGAGTTGGGGTGGGGATGCTTTTTGCTTTTCACCATGTCTGCTCTTGCCTGCTTGGGGGTGGGCAGTAGGAGGTTGGCTCATTCCTTGTTCTTCGTGTCCATGCAAATTGTCACAGGGCCATCATTGAGCAGCTCCACTTTCATGTCAGCTCCGAACTCCCCTTCTCCCACACGCTTGCCCAGGGCATCGCTTAAAGCGGCACAGAAGCGATTGTAGAGGGGTATGGAGACCTCGTGGCGGGCGGCTCGTATCCAGCTTGGACGGTTGCCTTTCTTGTAGCTTGCCATGAGGGTGAACTGCGAGACAACGAGTATGTCACCGTCAATATCCATGATGCTGCGGTTCATCACGCCGTTCTCGTCATCGAAGATGCGCAGGCCGATGACCTTCCGTGTCAGCCAGTTGGCATCCTCCTCGGTGTCGTCTTCACCTATGCCTACGAGGATGAGGAGGCCTTGCCCAATGGCTGATCGTACCTGGCCCTCAATGGTCACGGAGGCATGGCTGACACGCTGTATTACGATTCTCATACGGCAAATATACAATTTTTATTTGAATTCCTGCTCATTCGTGTGAAAATAATTATAGACAATGGCTGCCTTGCTGGCTCCTATTATGCTTGTAAGCTCTTGATTATCAGCTTCTTTTATCCGTTTTATGGTCTTCAGTTTCTTTTGCAGCGCCTCGCGGGTCTTTGGCCCGATGCCTTTAATGTCATCTAACTCGCTGTGTAGCTGGTGCTTAGACCGTTTTTTTCGATGGAAGGTGATGGCAAAGCGGTGTACCTCGTCCTGTATCTGCGTGAGGATCTTGAATAGTTCGCCCTTCACGTCCAGTCCGATGGTCTGTGGAGGGAACCCATAGAGCAGTTCATTAGTGCGGTGGCGGTCGTCTTTGGCAAGGCCTGCAATGGGGATACTGAGGTGCAGCTCGTCCTCGACAACTTCCCTGACCACCTCCATCTGTCCCTTGCCGCCATCGGTGATGATGAGGTCGGGCAGGGGAGTGCCCTCCTCCTGCATGCGGCTGTAGCGCCGTCTGACCACTTCCTGCATGGAGGCATAGTCGTCAGGACCCACAACGGTCTTGATATTGTACTTGCGGTAGTCCTTCTTCGAGGGCTTCATGCCTTTGTAGACAATACAGCCAGCCACGGCATCTGTACCGGAGATGTTGGAGTTATCGAAACATTCTATCTGGTAAGGCAGCTTCGGCAGCTTCAGCTTGTCCTGCAGCTCTTTCATCAGGCGGGTCTGTTTTTGCTCAGGGTTGAGCTTTTCGGCCTGTTTCAGACGGTCAAACCTATACTGTTTGGCGTTCATTTCGGACAATTCTAACAGGTGATGCTTGTCGCCACGCTGAGGGATGAAGAATTCGGCATCCTTTATCTTGAAGTCAAGCTCAAAAGGAACGATAATCTCCTTGGCTGTACTCTTGAAGCGCTCACGTATCTCTGGTATCGCCTCGTTGAGCAGTTCTTCATCGGATTCATCGAGTTTTCGTTTATACTCATAAGTGAAACTTTGATTGATGGCCCCGTTCTTTACGTGAATATAGTTGATAAAGGCATTTTTTCGGCTGTCATCATCAACAATAGTGAATATATCCACATCGCTGATAGTATGACTTACAATCTCACTCTTGGCTGCGAAGTTATCGAGGGCAAGGAATCTCTGTTTACATGTTTCGGCTTCTTCAAAGCGTAATTGCTCCGCGTAATGCTCCATTTGCCGCTTCAGAAGCTGCTGGACATCGCGGGTGTTGCCTTTCAGCACCTCTTTTGCCTGCCGGATGGCCTCCTGATAGTCGTCATAACTCTGTTTATTGATACAAGGTGCGCCACAGTTGTGCAGGTGATACTCAAGACATGGCTTATATTTTGCCTGTTCTATGCCCTCTTTTGTGATGGGGAAGCGACACGTCCGGGGCTTATATACCTTTTTGATGATGTCTAACACGGCATACATACTGCTGATATGGCTGTAAGGGCCATAGAACGTGCCGTAACGCTTGTTGATGGTTCGGGTCTTGAAGATGCGTGGAAAGTACTCATTGGTCACGCAAATGCTGGGATAAGTCTTGCCATCTTTCAGCAATACATTGTATTTTGGCTTATATTGCTTGATCAGTTGGTTCTCAATCAGCAAAGCATCCTCTTCTGAATTGACAACGGAATAGGATATGTCGTGTATTTTGGAGACCAGGACTTTTGTCTTGAAACGGTCAACCTCCTTGTGGAAGTAAGATGATACGCGCCGTTTCAGGTTCTTGGCTTTGCCTACGTAGATGATGGTATGCTCTGAATCGTAGTACTGATAGGTGCCAGGTTTCTCCGGCATGTTCAATACTATGTTCTTCAGATAAGCCAGTCGTTTCAAGTTTTCCTCTTTAGTCATTTTCTGTAACTGCTTTGTTTAAAGGCTGTTTAAGATGTTCTGTTTCACGTGGAACGTTAAGTTGAGATGTGTGGCATCAGATGGGTTGGCTTGGTTGGACATCCGTGTTTCTGCATCTTGATGCCTGTTACTGTCAAGGAGTGGAAGGAGACATTGGGCACATTTGGTTTCGTAAGATGCGGTTGGGTGTCTTGTGATTCTCCTTTCTTTTCCTCGCTATTTGATGTGCGGTATTGTTCGCAAGTCTCTTAGAGCTTTCTTCGTTTTTGTCAGATGCTGTTTAGGGAGTTGCTTATTGCAGCTTTTGTCTGTTTCCGTCATAGTCTTATGGTCTCCTGTGTCATTTTCGGGGAGGACTGATGTGAGCTGTTGATGGTAAGTCTTGGATGAGGAGGTGTTTAAGTCTTGAATGAGGAGGTACTCCTATTCGCTTAAAATCAGAAGAGGAACACTCCTCTTGCAGGGCTGCTCCTCTTCTTTCCAGTTTCTTCTTGCTTCAGTTTCCGCTTAGAATCGGAGCAGGGATGTTATCTCGACATCCTTGTCGAACTGATCCCGGCTGTTAGGAAACTCCTCGTGCAGCTCAATGATGAAGTTGCAATACACCTTTTTGGGGTGGAACTTCTTGACGAGGTCGCAGGCAGCCTTCATGGTTCCACCTGTTGCGAGGAGGTCATCATGCAGGAGAATGACATCGTTCTCGTTGATAGCATCCTTGTGAATCTCGATCGTGTCCAGGCCATATTCCTTGGCATAGCTCTCCTGTACGGTCTCGCAGGGCAGCTTTCCAGGTTTACGGCAGAGTACGATGCCCGCTCCGAGGCGAGTGGCCACGGCTGATGACATGACGAACCCGCGGCTCTCGATGCCCACAATCTTTGTGATGCCTTTGTCCTTGTACATGTCAACCATCTCGTTGGTTATTTCCAGGAGGGCTTCAGGGGATTTAAACAAGGTGGTGATGTCGCGGAAGTTGACACCTTTGATAGGCCAGTCTGGGATACATCTCAGGTTGTCTAATAACAGTTTCTTATTCATTTTCAGTTTGTTATGTGATTACTTTTTATGTTTTTGTTTCACGTGAAACGTACGCTTGGCTTTATCTTTGCCCCGAGCTTCTGGGCAGTTGCTCACCGTCCCATGAGGACAAGCAGCACGTTGATGTCGCTGGGGCTCACCCCCGGTATGCGACTTGCCTGTGCGAGAGTCTCCGGCTGGATATGTTCCAGCTTCTGCCGGCACTCCGTTGAGAGGTCATGCAGCTCGCTGTAGTTGAAGTGCCCCTTGATCTTTATGTCCTCCAGGCGGTGCATTTTCTCGGCAAAGACCCGTTCTCGGTCAATATAGCCCTTGTACTTCAGCTCGATCTCGGCGGCCTCGGCTATCTCATCCTTGCGGTTGGGGGATGCCTCTATGGCTTCCCGTAGGGTAGGGAGGATGGCAGCGAGATTCTGGAAGTTGACCTGTGGGCGTGCCATAAGGTCGGAAATTCTGGCCGATCCCTTGATGGCTGACGTGCCCATCTGTTCCAGAAGGCCGTTCACCTCAGTAGGTTTGACGGATGTGTTGTCGCAGAATGCGAGTATACGGCTGATATTCTCCTTCTTCTGAAGCCACCAGTCATAGCGGTCACGCTTGGCAATACCTAATTTGTAGGCCCGTTCGGTGAGACGTGCATCGGCATCGTCCTGCCGCAACAGGATGCGGTATTCGGCACGGGAGGTGAACATGCGGTAAGGCTCATCAACCCCCTTGGTTGTCAGGTCGTCGATAAGTACACCGATATAACTCTCATCGCGGTTCATGACGAACGGTTCCTTGCCAGCGCAGAGCAGCGCAGCGTTGATGCCGGCAACAGTTCCCTGCCCGCCTGCTTCCTCATATCCTGTGGTGCCGTTCACCTGTCCGGCAAAGAAAAGTCCCTCGATAATTTTAGACTCCAGTGACTGCTTCAGCTGCGTGGGGTCGAAATAGTCGTACTCAATGGCATATCCCGGTCGGTAAATCTTGGCATCACGGAGGGCCGGAATCCTGTGGATTGCCTCCAGCTGCACCTCCCAGGGCATGCTGGAGGAGAAGCCGTTGAGGTACATCTCATTGGTGTCAGTCCCTTCCGGCTCAAGAAAGAGAGGATGACTGTTCTTGTCAGGGAAGGTGACGAGCTTCGTCTCTATTGACGGGCAGTACCTGGGTCCAGTGCTTTGAATCTGTCCGTTGAAGAGAGGAGAGTCGGCCAGTCCGCCCCGAAGCACCTCGTGTACCTCCTCGTTGGTGCTGCAAGTCCAGCAGGGGAGCTGAGGCAGCTGGCGTTGGGGGCCGTGGAAGGAGAACTGATGGTAGTCATTCTCTCCCGGCTGTGGCTCCATCTCGTCAAAATGAACCGAACGGCGGTCGATGCGTACAGGTGTTCCCGTCTTCATACGGGCTGTGGTGATGCCGTGGCGGGTGATGCTCTCCGTGAAGTTATGCACCGCCGGCTCAGCGCACCGTCCTCCCTCGACCTTCTTCCTGCCAATGTGCATAAGACCGTTGAGGAACGTCCCGGCGGTGACGATGACCGTTCTTGCCAAAATCTCTATGCCCCATATTGTTCTGATACCCAGTACTTTATTGCTGTTGTCAACCAACAGCTCATCAGCCTGGTCCTGAAAAATGTCAAGGTTTTCGGTGTGGTCAAGAATCGTTCTCCACTCCCATATAAACTTGCCTCGGTCACATTGCGCACGCGGACTCCACACGGCAGGACCTTTAGAGCGGTTCAGCATGCGGAACTGGATGGCGGTGGCATCAGTGACAAGCCCCATGTTGCCCCCGAGAGCATCTATCTCTCTGACAATCTGTCCCTTGGCAATACCGCCAACGGCAGGGTTGCAGCTCATCTGGCCAATCTTGTTCATATCCATTGTTACCAGACACGTCCTCGCACCCATGTTGGCGGCTGCCGTAGCAGCCTCACAACCTGCGTGCCCACCGCCGATAACAAGTACGTCATACTTGAAATTCATTGTTGGGATATTTCCTTTCTTATCCTTTGTTTTATGTCTTTTGCAGCTCCAAACCCCACCTGCTGGGCAGGACAGAGGACTGAAACCTTTGCTTCTGTTATGCGTAACAGGCTGTATTACAGCGTGTTGTGTATTTTGTCTGTTATGGTATAGGGGCATTAACCCCCAATTTAAAACTTCGCAAAAGTAATAAATAAAATTGGATTATGGTCATATTTCAATAGAAAAACATCCCATGCACGTTCATCATGGGATGATGCACAGCGTATCATCCCATCCAATGGTATAAACAAATAAGGGCAGGCATGATTACCTGTCCTTATCAGTATGACAACTTTTGCGGTCCTTTATGTGTGAGAGCTGCGAGACTATTGCATGCTTTTCCTATTCTTTGGTGTCGGAAGAAAGGCAAGTGACGTCGCAAGCAACAGTACCCCGGCGGTTATGGCTATTTCGGTATTATTGAGGTAAATGGCGATTGCAATAAAAATTCCGTAGGCTATGATCTCCAATATATTCTGTTTTCGTGTACCTGTCAGTGCCTGCGCCCATCCTTTTACCTTTACATTTCTTCCTAACCAAATGGCAGTAAGGGTCAACAGAAATATAATGCCCATCATGATAGACTGGAACGCACCATCCGGTAATAATGAGTAGATAAGGCAGCTCATGACCGCTGCGTCAATGTTCCACGATAGTAATTTTATTTGTCTGTCCATAGATAAATGTTAAAGATTGATTATTGACTTATCATGCAGTGCTGGCTGACCTGTGCGGAAATCGGGTGCAAGTATATGCTGGCTGATGTTGTCTTTTATGAAAATACAAGTCTGTCGTAAGTGTCAGTATGAAACTGCTATATATTTTTCAAGTCAAAGGTATATAAAATATTACTGAAAAGCAAGTGTGTAAAAGTTTTTTTGTTATGTTTAACAGACAGATGACGGCTTTGTATAGGATTATTAACGGGAAAGAGCAGATGGATTCTGACCTGTCTGATGGTCTTTAGTGATGGCGGTGGCATACCTCTGCCGAATACTCCACGTGAAGTACTCAAGTATTGCAGCAGAAGTACCCGACTACTTCACGTAAAGTATTCGAGTAATCGGGCACCGGGTACAGGGGCATTGCATAGGAGTTGCGATGCTGCCAAGCGTTTTCAGCGTGGCAGCACTTGCCGTGCAGTGTCACAGGGCAGTAGCTCCTGCATGTGAAGAGTCTGCGGAGTGACTGTTTTCAAAGGGAGAGCGTGCTTGGACAGGCAGTTCCTGTAGGTGATGCCAGAACCGGATCGGTGCGGAAGAAGCAGGGAGACGAGCGGATTATTCCGGAAATTACATCCCTGAAGTTTGGCTTTCAATAATAATGTATTATCTTTGCAAAACAAACCAATTCATATTACCAATGTAAGCGATTTGCCGGCACGCACGTGAAAGGCAAGTCGGCATCTAAATCTTAAAACCTACATGAGACAAAAGAGATTATTGACTACACTCGCCGTTGGATTTTGCGCCTTGGCCACAGTCCAGGCACAGGACAACGGGTTCGACCTGACCAGCCAGCGTTCAGAGGCACAGCTGGTGAACCCTGTTCCCGGCAGGAAGATTGACCATCAGGGACTTGTCATCAACCCAACACCACGTTATATGAAGCTGACGGGTGAGGGGACGGTTGACATAACCGGAGGTGTGCGGCTTTCAGACATGGCCATGATGCGGCACTTTGGCTATCAGGAGGCCCTTGCCTTCCTTCCTCAGTCGGCCAAGGGATTCCCTCTGAGAATAGAGTTCGCGAAGATTCCAGTTGTTGACACGTCTGCATCAGTCACATCAGATGGTGGTCACACTCCCGGAGCCTATTCCCTGAAGATAACAAAAAAGGGCATCATGGTCCAGGCCGATGATAGCGATGGTGCTTTCTATGCCATCCAGACACTCCGCCAGCTTATGGAAAGTACTGCCGTGGAAGGCGGGCGGAAGCTGCCATGCCTGGAAATAGATGATGCGCCGGTCTTCCCTTACCGTGGTGTCGTGGAGGGATTCTACGGTACGCCGTGGTCCCATGAGGTGCGGCTGTCGCTCATCGACTTCTATGGCAAATACAAGATGAACACCTATATCTACGGTCCGAAGGACGATCCCTACCACAGCTCGCCCAACTGGCGGCTTCCTTACCCGTCTAAGGAGCAGCAGAACATCCGTGAGCTTGTAGCGGCATGCCGCCGGAACCACGTTGATTTCGTATGGGCCATCCACCCCGGAAAGGACATCAAGTGGAACGAGGAGGACTATCAGAACCTTCTTCACAAGTTCAATCTCATGTATGCCGATGGAGTGCGCTCCTTTGCCATTTTCTTCGACGACATATCGGGTGAAGGAACCAACCCGGCCCGGCAGGTGGAGCTGCTGAACCGCCTGACCCACGAGTTTGTTGAGACGAAGGAGGGTGTGTCCCCGCTCATCGTCTGTCCTACCGACTACTCCAAGCTGTGGGCGAAGCCCGGTGCCGATGGCGCGCTGAGCATCTATGGGAAGACGCTTGACCCCTCCGTGCGGGTGTTCTGGACGGGCGATGTGGTGTGCAGCGATGTTACCCGTGAGACCCTCGGCTGGGTGAACAGCCGCATACGGCGGCCTGCCTTCTTCTGGTGGAACTATGCCGTGACCGACTACGTGCGCAACATCATCCTGCAAGGCCCGGTCTATGGATTGGAGCCAACGCTGACGGCCAAGGACATGTGCGGGCTCGTCAGCAACCCGATGGAGCATGGAGAGGCCTCAAAACTATCACTCTACAGCGTGGCCGACTACACATGGAATCCGTCAGCCTATAACCCCATTGACAGCTGGGAGCGTGGCCTGGAGGTGATGATGCCGCATGCCAGGGATGCCTACCGCACCTTTGCCATCCACTCGGCCGACACCGAGACGGGCTACCGCCGTGACGAGTCATGGGAGACGCTGACCTTCCGCCTGGCCGACTACACACGGGAGAAGCGTGACCGTCTCTGGCAGGAGTTTGACAAGGTAGCGCAGGCACCTGCCGTGATTGAGGCAGGATGCGGCAACCCACAGCTCTTGAAGGAGCTGCGTCCGTGGCTGACAGAGTTTGGCAAGCTGGGCAACCGTGGCAAGAAAGCCCTTGAACTCATGGACCTATACAGTTCGGGCGGCAGTGAAGCCTTCTGGACGGCCTACGTGAAGAGCCGCATGAGCGCAGCCGACCGGCAGGCATACGAGGCCCACAAGTCGGGCACCATGAAGCTCCAGCCTTTCTATGAGTGGGCAATGGCCGACCTTGGAGAGGAGTTCTATGCGCGGCAGGCAGGCGAGAGGCCGTTCAGCCTCCATGCCATTGGCTCTTATCCGAACCTCAAGACGACACAGAGCCGCCTGATGCTCGATGCCGACACGGTCTCGTTCTACACCTCCGGGGTGAGCCAGCAGGAGGGCGAGTGGCTGGGAGTCGACCTTGGGCAGGCCACTGACGTGCGTGAGGTGCATATCCTGCAAGGGCGCAATTCCAAGGATGATGTCGATTATTATGACCATGCTGCGCTGGAATATTCGCCTGACGGGCACAGTTGGCAGCCCCTCATGGCCGACCTCCGTGGTCAGTATGACATCCACTGGGCTGGTGTGCCCGTCCAGGCACGCTATGTCCGCCTGCGCCGTCTTGACTCCGAGCGCAATAACTGGGTGTCAGTACGCTCCTTCAAGGTCAATCCCGTGAGTGCAGAGTCGCTGGGCTTTGCGGTGGAGTCAACGCAGCGTGATGCCGCCTTGCAGGCATTCGACCGTCAGCCCGCCACCTCGTTCATGAATACGGGTACACTCTCGTTCGGCGTTCCCAAGGGAGTGACGGCTTACACACTGCTGCTGTCCGTTCCCGAAGGCAGCTCTGTGCGGCTGCGCCAGTACGGCAAGCGGGGCAAGCTGAAGGCAGAGGAAACCGTAAGTGCCGACCTTTGGCGCACGAGCGTGGCAAAGGGAGTGACGAGGGTAGAGCTGGACGGTGCTGCCGAGGTGTTTGAGGTGATAGCCCGATAGGTGGTGATGCGGTGCAGAGACGGCTCCTTATTTTCCGTCTAAATACTGTATCTTTTGGTTAAATTACTTTGATAAATCATTAAAATATAGTATTTTTGCACCGCATTTAGTATGCGCAATACCAATATGTCGGTATCAGAATAGGTATAAGCGTAATTCAGGAGCATCCGATCCTGCGATGTGCTGATTTGGGAATCATAATTCTAACAGTTTAAATATTTAAAATCAAAACATTTATGTGGTTAATCAATTCATCTATTGGTAGAAAGGTGGTGATGTCGGTAACAGGCATGGCACTCATTCTATTCATGACGTTCCACTGCTGTATGAACCTTGTCGCGCTCTTCTCAGCGGAAGGCTACAACATGATCTGTGAGTTGCTGGGTGCCAACTGGTACGCTGTAGCAGCTACGATTGGTCTGGGCGCACTGGCAGTATGTCACATCGTCTATGCGTTCATCCTCACAGCACAGAACCGCCGTGCCCGTGGCAATGAGCGTTATGCCGTGACGGCAAAGCCTGAGAAGGTAGAGTGGGCAAGCCAGAACATGCTCGTTCTCGGTATCATCGTCCTGCTGGGCCTTGTCCTTCACCTGTTCAACTTCTGGTACAACATGATGTTTGCCGAGCTTTTCCCATCCCTGCACTTTGACCCGGCTCCGGCTGATGGCTTCGGCAAGATCGTGACAACGTTTGGCAATCCAGTGTATGTTGTTCTCTATGTAGTCTGGATTGTGGCTCTGTGGTTCCACCTCTCTCATGGTTTCTGGAGTGCTATGCAGACCGTAGGTGTCAATGGCAAGGTATGGTTCAACCGTTGGAAAACCATAGGTCTTGTCTATGTCACCTTGCTGATGCTGGGCTTCCTCGTTGTGGTGCTGGCATTCGCTTTCCATTGTGCGCCAAGCCTTTGTGCGGCATAATAACTATCTAAATTGAAATTTTAATTGAAAACAATCATGACTAAGACATTAAATTCCAGAATACCAGAAGGACCAGTGGCTGAGAAATGGACCAACTACAAGGCTCATCAGCGTTTGGTTAACCCTAAGAATAAACTGAAACTGGACGTTATCGTCGTTGGTACGGGTCTGGCTGGTGCCAGTGCTGCCGCCTCTCTCGGTGAGATGGGCTTCAACGTACTCAACTTCTGCATCCAGGACTCACCACGCCGTGCGCACTCCATCGCCGCACAGGGTGGTATCAATGCAGCCAAGAACTATCAGAATGATGGCGACTCGGTCTACCGTCTGTTCTATGATACGGTAAAGGGCGGTGACTACCGTGCCCGTGAGGCGAACGTCTACCGTCTGGCAGAGGTGTCAAACGACATCATAGACCAGTGCGTCGCACAGGGAGTTCCGTTCGCACGTGAGTACGGCGGCATGCTTGCCAACCGTTCGTTCGGTGGCGCACAGGTGAGCCGTACCTTCTATGCAAAGGGCCAGACAGGCCAGCAGCTGCTGCTGGGTGCCTACTCCTCACTGAGCGCGCAGATTCAGACCGGCAAGGTGAAGCTCTACACCCGTTATGAGATGGAGGACGTTGTCATCGTTGACGGCCACGCACGCGGCATCATAGCCAAGAATCTCATCACCGGTGAGCTGGAGCGTTTCACCGCCAATGCTGTCGTTATCGCTACAGGTGGCTACGGAAACACTTACTTCCTCTCAACCAATGCGATGGGCTGTAACTGCACCGCAGCCATTCAGTGCTACCGTAAGGGTGCCTATATGGCTAACCCATCCTACGTTCAGATTCACCCAACCTGTATTCCTGTACATGGTGACAAGCAGTCGAAGCTGACCCTTATGTCAGAGTCCCTGCGTAACGATGGCCGTATCTGGGTACCTAAGAATCTTGAGGATGCCAAGGCTCTCCAGGCAGGAGCCAAGAAGGGTTCTGACATTCCTGAGGAAGACCGTGACTATTATCTGGAGCGCCGCTATCCGGCTTTCGGTAACCTGGTTCCCCGTGACGTGGCATCACGTGCTGCCAAGGAGCGTTGCGACAAGGGCTTCGGTGTGAACAACACCGGTCTGGCCGTGTTCCTTGACTTCTCTGAGTCAATCAACCGTCTCGGCATCGACACCATCCTGCAGCGTTATGGCAACCTCTTCGATATGTATGAGGAGATCACTGACGTTAATCCGGGCGAGGTTGCCAATGAGATCAACGGCGTGAAGTATTACAACCCGATGATGATTTTCCCTGCCATCCACTATACGATGGGCGGTATCTGGGTCGACTATGAGCTGATGACCACCGTTCCGGGCCTGTTCTCTATCGGTGAGTGCAACTTCTCCGACCACGGTGCCAACCGTCTGGGTGCCTCTGCCCTGATGCAGGGTCTGGCCGATGGTTACTTCGTCCTGCCTTACACCATCCAGAACTACCTTGCTGACCAGGCTCTGTGGCCGAAGGTTTCTACGGACCGTCCTGAGTTCGATGAGGCTGAGAAGGGTGTCAAGGCTGAGATTGACCGCCTGATGGGCATCCAGGGCAAGCGTTCGGTTGACTCCATCCACAAGGAACTCGGCCACATCATGTGGGAACACGTAGGTATGGGCCGTACCAAGGAAGGACTTGAGCAGGGACTGAAGCTGCTCAAGGAGCTTCGTGAGGAGTTTGACAGCAACCTCTTCATTCCTGGCAAGAAGGAAGGCCTGAACGTAGAGCTTGACAAGGCAATCCATCTCCGTGACTTCATCCTCATGGGTGAGCTTATCGCTTATGATGCCCTGCACCGTGAGGAGAGCTGTGGCGGCCACTTCCGTGAGGAACACCAGACGGAGGAAGGCGAGGCCAAGCGTGACGATGAGAACTTCTTCTACGTTGGCTGCTGGGAATACCAGGGCAATGATGCCAAGGCTCCTGAGCTGATAAAGGAACCTCTTGAGTATGAGGCAATCAAGGTACAAACACGTAACTATAAGAACTAAAGACAAAATGGCAAAGACAATATCATTCACAATTAAGTATTGGAAGCAGAACGGTCCGCAGGATCAGGGTCATTTCGATACACATGAGATGAAGAACATCCCGGACGACACCTCATTCCTTGAGATGCTCGACATCCTCAATGAGGAGCTGATTGAGGCTGGTGAGGAGCCGTTCGTGTTCGACCACGATTGCCGCGAGGGTATCTGCGGTATGTGTTCTCTTTACATCAACGGTACGCCTCATGGCAAGACTGAGCGTGGCGCAACGACCTGCCAGCTTTACATGCGCCGTTTCAACGATGGCGATGTCATCACCGTTGAGCCTTGGCGTTCGGCTGGTTTCCCGGTTATCAAGGACTGCATGGTCGACCGTTCTGCCTTTGACAAGATCATCCAGGCTGGTGGTTACACCTCCATCCGTACCGGCCAGGCACAGGATGCCAATGCTATCCTCATTCCGAAGGAGAATGCTGACGAAGCTATGGACTGCGCCACCTGCATAGGCTGTGGTGCCTGTGTCGCAGCCTGCAAGAATGGTTCTGCGATGCTCTTCGTCTCTTCCAAGGTAAGCCAGCTGGCCCTCCTGCCACAGGGCCGTCCTGAGGCTGCCAAGCGTGCCAAGGCTATGGTTGCCAGGATGGATGAGCTGGGCTTCGGTAACTGTACCAACACCCGTGCCTGTGAGGCTGTCTGCCCTAAGAACGAGAAGATTGCCAACATCGCCCGTCTGAACCGTGAGTTCATCAAGGCTAAGATGGCTGACTAAGATATGAGTTGCTGTGGCAGCTGGCATGCTGCCCAGTTGAATGAAAGCATGAGTCCCGTAGCTCCGCATCGGAGTTACGGGACTTTTCTTTGATTGTCTCCCATGACCATCGGACAAGTCTGTGCCAATTGGTCTGACCGGGTTGTGTGGCATTTCTCTTCAGTGGGCTGCAGCTCACCCTGTGGGCAGCCTTCTGCCCCTTGTGGGCAGTAAATCTCCTCTCTGAGCTATAATCTGTACAGCAGGCGTATAAGAACCTCCCTTCCCCTTAAAGGAAGGCTTGAGGCGAATGTATTGAAGCCTGAGTGCTGTGTGACGGAGCAGGTTGTGTGGTTCAGCAGGTTTCTTGCGGACAATCCCGCTTCCCATGTCTTGTTTATCTTATAGCCCATGTCAGCATCCAGCAGTCCACAGGTGTGGAAGTGTGAGGCTGCCACCTCGTTGGTGAAGTTGTAGAGTTTCAGCTTTACCTCGGTCTTTTTTGGGGAGGATCTATTGAAGGACTTGTGCTTTAGATTCTCTGCATGTGTCAATGTAGGCAGTTTTGCCACATGATGTCGTAATCATTACAATGTAGTGCTGAGGTTTTTGAGCTTTTGTGAAAAGCGAAGTGCCACACAGCAACATCAAGGCTGCTTCATGAGAAGTCTCTTTTTCGTTATTGTTTTTTAAAAGTTAGTTGTAATTATAGCAAGGACTAAAAGTCCTGTTTTTGGTGCAAAAAAAATAAATTCAGTCAAAGTAGAGTAAAAGAAGTGGCATTTTAACATTTGCATATTGTTTGGTTAATCTGCGTTTTTGCTTTTGAGAGAATCTTATAGTTTTCCTGTTTTCTGATGCTATCTGCTGGGGAGGATAATATCTCTGTTCTTAGTCAATGTTTATTTCTATTTTACTGTATTTTAGGTTTTTGCAGGTTATATGCCATATTAAACGCATGCTTTTTCTGTCTTGTCTCATTTTTTTTTGCTAAATTTGCGGTCTGACAGCATAAAAACGATTATTCACAAACAAACTAAATATAATGAGCGAAAACAACTTCTCTGCCAACGTGACCTCCCAGACGGCAGATGCCCCTGTAAAGGCAAGCTATACGGATTATAACATAATCCCCTCGCAGGGGCATAACCTGGTTGCGAAGTGCCGCAAGGGTGACCAGACTGTTGTCATAAAGGGTCTGAAAGAGGAATACAGGGAGCGCGCTTTGCTCCGGAATGCCCTGAAGCGGGAGTTCAGGCAGTGCCAGACACTCAACCACCCCGGCATCATCAGGTATCAGGGGCTGGTAGAGACTGCTGAATACGGACTGTGCATAGAGGAGGAGTTCATTGACGGGCGCACGTTGCAGGCTTACCTCAAGGAGCAGCATACGGATGATGAGAAGGCGGCCATCGTCAATCAGATAGCCGATGCCTTGCGGTATGCCCATCAGCAGGGGGTGGCTCACCGTAATCTGAAGCCTTCCAATGTGCTTGTTACCCGTCAGGGTGACCGTGTGAAGCTCATTGACTTCAGCGTGCTTTCGCTGGACGATGTGAAGCCTACGGCTGACACCACCCGTTTCATGGCACCTGAGCTGAAGGACGAGACGATGGCGGCTGATGGCACGGCCGACATCTACTCGCTTGGCACCATCTTGAAGGTGATGGGCCTCACCTTGGCTTACAGTGAGGTCATCAAGCGTTGCTGTGCCTTCAAGCGTAGTGACCGCTATCCGAGCGTTGACGATTTCCTTGCCGATTTCAACCATGAAGGCTCATCATTCTCCATGCCGAAGATAGGCAAGGGGGCTGTTGTCGCTGCTCTGACAGCCATTGTGGCGGTCGTGCTGGGTGTGTTGCTCTTCAATTATGGTGGCACCATTGTAAGCAAGATTGAGCAAGCCGACATCCTCTCCGTCTTCAGTTCAGATGCTTCCTCGGCCCCAGCCGATACCGTTGCGGCCGCTCCTGTTGAGCATGCCGACAGCCTGGCGGTTCCAGCTGAGGCTCCGTCGACAGGCAAGCTCGCCTTTATGAACGCAATGAAGCCTAATCTTTACCGTGACCTTGACCGCATCTTTGAGCGCAGTGCCGGCGACCGTGCCCAGCTGAACAAGTCCATCAAGGCTTATTATCGTGGTCTGATACAGGCCAATGATACGCTCGATGTTGAGCAGCGCGCCGAGGTTGACCGTGTTTTCGGCGACTATGTGAAACAGAAGAAGGCTGCGCTGAAGTAGGGGCGCGGGCTGAGGGGCTCCCATCATGGGGCAATGATGATTATGAAGACAGGGACTGGCTCTGGGCTTTCTTGCAGCCTGCAGGTTGTGGAGGAAAGGCAGGGGCTGCCCCTTTTTTAGTTGACAAGAATGAAGCGAATCCTATTTTTGAGCCTTGCGATCCTGGTGCTGTCATGCACCTCGCAGGCACAGAAGCCCA
Organism: Prevotella sp.; assembly: GCA_024688365.1. Classification (GTDB taxonomy): domain Bacteria; phylum Bacteroidota; class Bacteroidia; order Bacteroidales; family Bacteroidaceae; genus Prevotella. Next base: position 181,228 of record JAILEG010000017.1, on the reverse strand, counting down.
GCGTCAAAGCCGGCAGGGTGGGGCAACGTGTGCCTGTCCAGTCTCATAGGGCGGTGGCAGCACAGGGCAAAGACTTGCCCGGCAAGCGTCGGCAGGCGGTGCGTGCGACGATGGAGCGCCAGGGCTTGGTTGACATAAAGACGGTTGTCCCCTCCATGAAGGTGGCCCTGATGTATGCCCGTAGTGATAATTTCTGTCATCGGGTGCTGTACCGTGACCTGCGTGATGCCTATGTTCTTCCTGCCTGTGCCGAAGCTTTGCGCAAGGCGCAGGCCGAGCTGAAGCGCCGTCGCCCCGACCTGAGTCTCTGCATCTTCGATGCCACACGCCCCATGAGCGTGCAGCAGGAGATGTGGGATGCTGTGAAGGGCACGTCCAAGTACTTCTATGTCTCCAATCCAGCCCACGGTGGCGGTATGCACAACTACGGTATGGCTGTCGACATCAGTCTCTGCAAAGCCTCATGGGATGATGACGAGTGGAAAGATGGCGCGGCGAAATGCCGTATTGACACGCTGCCGATGGGAGTGAAAGTCGACTTCATGGGTGAGGCAAGCCATATTGATAGGGAGCAGGCACTCCTCTCCCGTGGCATTCTCTCCCCTGAGGCACTTGCCAACCGCCGTCTGCTGCGTGAGGTGATGACGCTTGCCGGATTCATGCCCCTGCGCACAGAGTGGTGGCACTTCAACCTTTGTACAAGGGCTTGGGCAAGGAAGAATTTGAAAGCAATTAAATAGCAGTCTCTCAACAGTTCCCTCATCCCAACAGTCTCCCTCCCGACTCCTCTCCCAAAGGCGGGAAGGGGGAGGACAAGAGACGTGATTCCCCAATTCCTGCAAATATGTCACAGCAAACGAACAAGCATACGGAAGAACAACGGCAGTTGCCGCGGTTTGTGCGTGAAATACTAAACCGGCACAACATCCAGTTGCCCTCTCTTTCGGGGAAAGGACTTCTGTCACCTGGAGAGGGGACAAGGCTGAGGGACAGGCTGCTTCTCCAGGCTCACCGTTATCCTGATGTTGACATGCCTACCCTGGTTGACCAGCTTTCAGGATGGCAGACGGCATGTGGAAAACTGCCGTCATGGGCTGCGAACGACAGCATTATCTATCCGCCCCACCTGTCGATGGAGCAATGCTCCAGCGAGCAGACCGCAACCTATAAGGCGCAGCTTGCCGCACGTCTGACAGACTCTTCCTGCTCCGCGGTTTCTTCTTCCAGCCCTGTTCCTCTTCCTCCCGCAGTTCCGGTCCCCCTTCCCCAAGAGAGTATGGAGAGACTCTTGGTCGACCTCACCGGAGGTTTTGGTGTCGACTTCTCCTTCATGGCACGCTGTTTCAGCCATGCCACCTACGTGGAGCGGCAGGAACATCTCTGCGCCCTGGCACGGCATAACTTCGCTGCCTTAGGTCTGACGCAGGCCGATGTGGTCAATGCCGACAGTACCGACTTCCTGCGCAGCTTCTCCCATGCAGCCATGATCTTCCTTGACCCAGCCCGCCGTGATGGGCATGGGGGCAAGACGGTGCTGATAAGCGACTGCACGCCTGATGTGCTGGCACTGGAGGAGGAGCTGCTGGCAAAGGCTGACACCGTCCTGCTGAAGCTCTCGCCCATGCTCGACTGGCATCGTGCCGTGAAGGAGCTGAACCGTAATGGTGATGTCGTGCGTGAGGTGCATATCGTCTCCGTGCGCAATGAGTGTAAGGAACTGCTTATCGTGATGCGGAGGAACCATGATAAGTGTGCTGAGATGATGCCCGTGGCTCCCCTGCGTGTCTTTTGCATGAGCGATGGAGACGTGGTTGCTTATACTGTTGAGGAGGATACTGACATCCAGCTGCACATCCTCCCATCCACTCCCGTGGCAGGGCAGTTCCTCTATGAGCCTAATCCATCGCTGATGAAGGCGGGCTGCTTCTCCCTGCTCACAGCGCGTTATCCAGTCTCGGCTGTCAGTGCCAATTCCCATCTCTTTGTCGCCGATAAGGAGGTGGATAGCTTCCCAGGGCGCAGCTTCGTGCTGACGGCTGTCTCCTCGTTCAACAAGAAGGAACTCCGGCGCACGTTGGCAGGCATCAGCAAGGCCAACATAGCCGTCCGCAACTTCCGCATGAGTGTTGCCGACCTGCGCAGGCGGCTCAAGATCGCCGAGGGTGGGGAGGTCTATCTCTTTGCCACAACCGATGCCTCAGGCAATCATCTTCTGCTGGTCTGCCGTAAGATGTGAGGTATTGGCGGCTGTCTTGCCGCCTGATACGATCCTGTTAAAATCCTGTATAAACTTGCATTTATTGACAACTTTACCTATCTTTGCAAAGAACATGGGGCATCTGCCGTTCCTGGCCCTGTGCAAAAAGGAGGGGGAACTCCTGGCCGATTCCCCCGTATCGGGCAGTCAGGGTGCCTGTCCTGATGGTCCTGGCAGAATGAAAATGCTATATCCAATACGTTATATGGACAATTTTTACTTATAAAAACCTACAAGACAATGAGAAAGTATCTCAAGACGATTCTCGCATCAGTGCTGTTGGGCTTTACCACCTCGGCCGGTGCAATTAACCACGATGCCCTTGTGCAGTATGCCTCCTCGCTGAAAGGACTGAAAAAAGAACAGCTCAAGCAAGCCCTTCATGAGCTTATGAGGCAGAAGGATGTGCTTGACTATGGCAGCGGAAAGCACAACACATGGTATGGGTTCTGGTACACTGACCGTGACCCCAAGACCAGCGAGTGCATCAACCGCTACAGTGACCGGAAGTTCTACTTCGGCAGTACAAACATTGGCCGGCGCATTGATGGGATGAACATTGAACACTCCTTCCCGAAGAGCTGGTGGGGAGGGGTTGAGAACGATGCCTGGTGCGACCTCTACAACCTTTATCCTTCTGACTCAAAGGCAAACAGTGATAAGAGCAACTATATCATGGGTGTTGTCACCCAGGTGAAGAGTACGGCCGGAGAAGGCTATGACAAGGTTGGCTCAGGATATGCCAATGGGCAGTTGGTCAGGATGTGGGAGCCGGGCGACCGCTTCAAGGGTGAGTTCAGCCGTAGCTATATGTATATGGCGACCACCTACCAGGACTTGAACTTCACCTCCGAGGGTGTACATCAGCTTGTGAACGGAGCATACCCGACGTTGCAGAAATGGTCGTCTGACCTCTTCCGTCAGTGGAGCCGGAACGACCGTGTTGACTCAATGGAGGTTGCCCGCAACAATGCCGTTGCGAAGTTGCAGCAGAACCGCAACCTGTACATTGACTTCCCTAACCTTTGTGAATACGTCTGGGGCGACAGCATGGAGGTGGCGTTCAATCCCGAGACATCCCTCTCCACAGCATCGGATGACGGTCGTTACATGTCTGTCACCACTGAGCCGGGCGAGAATCCGGACGAGCCACAGGTTGGGCCTCAGAACTACATCTTCGTGAAGACCACCACTGCCCCCGAGGCAGGCAAGCGTTACATCCTCGTGGTTGACAATGGCGGACAGCTGATGGCTGCCAACACTGTCGCGGCAGGCAGGAAATATGACTACCTCAAGACAACCAACGTGACGGAGCAGGCTGGCAAGATAGCCCTTTCTGCCAATGACGCAGTCTTCATGCTGGAGCAGTCGGCTGGTGGCTATTACATCAAGGACAGCCAGGGACGCTACTTCTACCAGGATGGAAGCCATAAGAACTTCAATGTAGTGACCGATGTCACGAAGGCAAGTGAGTGGACGGTTGAGCCGAAGGGCGATGGAACCTTTGACATCACTACCACGGATGCCCACTTCACCATCCAGTACTCTACGCAGTACAAGTCGTTCGGGGCCTATGCTGACCCACAGGCGGGCGCACTCTATCCGATGCTTTACGTGGAGGATGCTGAGGCAACCGGCATCTCTGCGGTCATGACCGGCACTGTTACGGATGAGGCTGTCTATAGCCTTCAGGGCATCCGCCAGCCTTCAGGCGTGCGGCTCCAGCCCGGCATCTATGTCCGTGGCGGCAGGAAGTTCATTGTGAGGTAGTCGCCGCGTTCCGCAGACATTATCTTGATACAAGGCTCCGTATCACTCTTCGGAAGTGATGCGGAGCCTTTTTTTGTGTTGTGTCGCCAGTTCCTGTCGGTTGGCAGGCCTGTCGGTGCAGAATACTTCACATGAAGTACCGTAATACTGCTGCTAAAGTACTCCAGTACTTTAGCAGCAGTATTGTTACAGGGGGCTACGGCTTCTTGTCAGTATGATGGCCAGACGGGATCAAAGTAAGCCGACAAAAGGAAGAAAACAGCCGTTTCATCGGAATATGATACCGGAGAGAGGGCATTGGAAGGTAAGAAGGCAGTCTCATGCTGTCGGTATTTGGAAAGCGGAAAAAATACAAGTTGGTCAGATTGTTCTATATTTTGGCTCACATCTTTCAGCAGTTGTTCCGCCGTTATCCTACTTTTGCAGCACACAAAACAATCTAACGGCAGAGTCGGAGTCGTCCGGCATGACCATAAACAATACCAAATAACTAAAAATGATGTATGGAAAAAGTAACTAACCCCTGGAAAGCCTTTATGCTTTTCATCCTGCTCACGATTCCTCTGACAGTGTTTGGTCAGGACGTGACGGGAACAGTCACAGATGCCACCAATCAGGAGCCGCTCATCGGTGTCACCGTCCGCACTCCTGACGGTAAGGGCATTGCCGTCACTGATATTGACGGCAATTACAGTGTGAAAGTCTCAGGTTCGGCAACGCTCACATTTACCTATGTGGGTTATGACGATGTGACGGTGCAGACAGGCAACCGCACAACGGTGAACGTGCAGATGAAGCCGAGTCAGAATGACCTCAACGAGGTGGTTGTCATAGGCTATGGTACGCAGAAGAAAGCTGACCTGACTGGTGCTGTCGGTGTTGTCGACATGAAAGAGGCGAAGAAGTCCGCAGCCACCAATATCTATGAGATGCTTCAGGGCCAGGTCCCCGGAGTGTCAGTTGCGACAACCAGCCAGCCGGGTGCCATGAGTCAGGTGCAGATACGTGGTGTCGGCTCATTCAACACGGTGGGTCCGCTCTACGTCCTTGACGGGATGATCGTCAATGACGTGAACAACCTCAATCCTAATGAGATTGAGTCAATGCAGGTACTCAAGGATGCTTCTGCCGCAGCCATCTATGGTGCGCGTGGTGCCAATGGTGTCATCCTCATCACTACAAAGAAGGGACGCAACGGCCGCCCGTCACTCGATGTGTCGGCAACATGGAGTATCGCAGATATGCCAAAGAAGATTGACATGAAGAATGTTGTTGACTTCATGCACTATAACGAGCAGGCTTACATCAATGCCAACACAGCATGGCCTGCGGCCAACTATTCGGCTGCCAATGCCGGAAAGCTGATTCCCAATACCGACTGGCAGCGTGCCGTCTTCAAGACAGGCTTCACGCAGGATTACAATGCCCTTTACACACAGGGCTCTGATAAGGTGAACTTTGCCATCGGGGCTGGCTACATGAGCCAGACAGGCGTGGTAGAGGGGCCGAAGTACCAGCGTTTCACGGGGCGTGTCAATGCTGATGCCACCTATGGTATTCTCAAGATCGGTGTCAACAGCACTTTCCAGCATGCGCGCAACCATGAGACCAACTCGGGCTCATTCGCCAATGCGCTGGCCATGCCTCCTGTCATTCCCGTCTATGATCCCAACGAGCCATCGCATAAGGGTGGCTATGGATATGGCAGTGCTGACTTCCCTACCTATTCAAGCAATCCGATAGCCATACAGGATTCTTATAAGGGGCTGTCGGTTGACAATCGTGTCATTGCCAATGCCTTTGCTGAGCTGTCCCTCTTCAAGCATTTCCGCTACAAGTTCAATGTTGGCGTGGATGCCTGGTTTGGCCGTCACAAGTATATCAACAACAGCTACACCATGCGCATGGCCTCAGGTGAGACCCGTTACAAGGATGTGCTCACGGACAACCGTGACCAGCGCATTACCACAATCATCGAGAATACGCTTACCTACGAGAACACCTTTGGCAAGCATAATCTCACGGCACTTGTCGGACACACGGCAGAGGATGTCAACTGGCACTGGCTCATGAACCAGGGCTATGACCAGCAGGTTGCCGGGTTGTGGGAGATTGATCTTGTGGGCAAGCAGAACAATATGGAGGGATCAGAGCAGGAACGCCGCCAGATTTCCTACATTGGCCGTATTGATTACAACTATGCGGGCAAGTATCTCGCACAGTTCAACTTCCGTTCGGACGGCAGTTCCAAGTTCGGCTCGGCCAACCGCCGTGGTTATTTCCCCTCACTCTCCCTTGGCTGGCGCATCTCAGAGGAGGCTTTCTGGGAGCCGATGAAGAAGATTGTTGACAACCTGAAGCTCCGTGCGAGCTGGGGTAAGGTGGGCGACATGCAGTCGCTGGGCAACTACAGCTACATTCCCACCATTGACCACAATGGTCCTTACGAGGGACTCTATGCCGTCTTTGGCCCGTCAGGCAGTGAGAACATCCACTATGGTGCCACACAGACATCAAAGGTGAACGTCAACCTGGGATGGGAGACGAAGACCACCACCAACATCGGTCTCGACTTCAACCTCTTCAACAGCCGCATGTTCGGTTCGTTTGAATGGTTCAATGCCAAGTCTACCGACCTGCTGCTCAATGTTCCGCAGGCATGGGGCACGGGTATCTCTACACTCTGGACCAACTATGGCTCCATGCGCAACCGGGGTATCGAGCTTGTTCTTGGCTGGCGTGACCAGAAAGGCGACTTCGGCTACAGCGTGAGTGCGAACGTCTCAACGCTGCGCAACAAGGTCCTCAAGATGGGTGATGCCTATGTGCAGGGTGGTTATACCCGCACAGAGGTGGGCCGTTCCATCTCCGACTTCTACCTGTTGAGGTCCGCAGGCATCTTCCAGTCAATGGATGAGGTGTATGATTATACGGCAACCCTTGAGGATGGCACGGTGAAGGTAATCCAGCCTAATGCACAGCCAGGCGACGTGCGGTATGTTGACGTGAATGGTGACGGCCGGATTGATGATACTGACCGGGACTGGTGTGGCAGCCCGCTGCCTAAGTTTGAGGTAGGACTCAATGTCTCACTGACATGGAAGAACTTTGACTTCAACATGTTCTGGGCAGGCAAGGTTGGCAACAAGATTTACAACCAGGTGCGTGCGTCAACACTGAACTTCAACGTTGACAACATTCCGGCTGATGTTACCCCCTGGACTTGGGATAATCCGTCAGACAAGTACCCACGCATGTATGCCAATTCAACTGACAACAACAAGGCCAGTGACCGCTTCCTTGAGAAGGCGAGCTTCTTCCGTATGAAGAACGTGCAGCTGGGCTATAACCTGCCGGAGTCACTTTGCAAGAAAATCTACCTACAGAAACTGCGTGCCTATATCAGTGGAACCAATCTGATAACCCTCACGGGCTATAAAGGCTACGACCCTGACATCATCTGCACGGATGTCTACGGACAGGGCATTGACTATGGTCAGTATCCTTCCACCCGCCAGATCAATCTTGGATTACAGGTCACATTCTAACAAAAAAGAAATATGTCATATGAAAAATATTATTGCTAAAACACTTATGGCAGCATCGTTGGTGGCAGGCTTCAGCTCATGTTCTGTCAATGACGACTGGCTCTCGCTCAGTGATCCGAACCTGGAGACTGCCGAGACCTTCTGGAAAACAACTGAGCAGTTTGACCAAGGTCTTTCTGCTGCTTACTCCACCTGGCGACGTCCCGGATACTTCAGCCGCTGGTTCCAGCTGCTTATGATCCTCCGCAGTGACGAGGGATGGAGCGAGAGCCCCAATGCTGAGTTCCAGGCCGATGCCAATTTCGTCATCTCTGCTTATAATTATGATGCCAATGAGGGTATCAACCTGCCTTGGCAGGCTATGTACAACAGTCTGTATTATGTCAACCAGGTCATCGACAATATGAATGCCAATGGCTATAACCTCTTCTCCAAGGAGGAGGCTGACCGCATCCTGGGGCAGGGCTACTTCATCCGTGGCGTTGCCTTCTGGGCGATAGCTGGTGTCTATGGTACGGGCCCCGTACAGACCAGCTCAACCGAAAATGGGCCTATAGGCACGCAGGAAGACCTTTACAAGCAGGCACTGGCCGACTTCACCAAGGCTTCTGAGCTGCTTCCCGAAAACTGGCCGGGTGATGAGAAGGGACGTGTCACAAAAGGGGGTGCCCTTGGCATGATGGCACGCATGAACATGCAGCTGGCTGGCATGAAGAGCCATCGCCCGTGGGATGCTGCAAGCCAGAATCCTGAGGAGGCAAAAGCTTACTGGCAGGCTGCCAAGAAGAATATTGAGGATATCTTCGCTATGGGCATCTACAGGCTCTGTGACAACTGGATGGACAACTTCACCGAGGCCAATGAGAACAATGCGGAGAGTCTCTTTGAGATAAATTTCAAGGATGGTCTCATCAATGGCAATGAGGTGGGCAACCAGCGGCCTAAGTTCCTGGGACTCTATCTGAGCGATGGGTCTGGTGCCTGGAATGACGGCTCGTCGCGTGACTGGATGTTGGACGAGTTCAACAAGGAGCGTGACAAGGACGGAAACGTTGACATGCGTAAGTTCCATACCCTGTTCTACTATGATCCGGCTGAGCCACAGACAGCCACGGCCAACTATTATGGGAAGACCTGGCCCGAATGGTGTGCCGTTGAGGGCTATAAGGACAACCAGTTCCCCCATGCCTGCTACTGGAAGAAGTACACCAGCGTTGAGACTGACAATAAGACGGAGGACTACTCGTCAGGTGCCAACCTGCGCATCCTGCGCCTTGCTGATGTCTATCTGATGTATGCTGAGTGCATCAACGAGCTGGATGGTGACAGGGCAACGGCAGTGGAATATATCAACAAGGTGCGCCGCCGTGCCAATATGGCCGATCTCACGCCAACCAGTTTCACCACCTATGATGAACTCATGGAGCAGATAAAGCACGAACGTGTCGTTGAGCTGTGCGGCGAGTGTACCCGCTGGTATGACCTTGACCGCTGGGGCGACCTGCACTCACAGGCAAAGGTGAATGAGATTGCTGAGCGCGATGCCGACTTCCATAGCTTCACAGTGGGGAAGAATCATCTGTGGATTATCCCGAACCATGAGATCAACCTCTGGGAAGGCCTGACGCAGAATCCAGGTTACTAACAATCAAAAATCAGAACAAGTCATGAAAAAGATATTTGAATTACTCGCATTGACCTTCTGCGCAGGAGCTATCCTGACAATGTCAATGACCAGTTGTACTGATAATGACGGCGATGGCATCGACTCCGTCAGCTGGGAGGGCAGTACGAATCCTGAGAACACCAGCTTCCGTAACCCGGTGTGGGAACCATCGCTGGAGGGCGGAACGCTCGTCAAGGGTGCCAGCTCCTATACGGCTCTCTCTGCCACGACACAGTGGGCAGCAGGGCTGACCACCGTCTGCCCTACGCTCACCTCTGCCAATCTCATGTCATGGTCAGTGGGCAACAGTGCCTTCACAGCCTCACCTGACTGGGCTGAGGGGCGTGTCAACTCGCTTTCGGTTGATTATGCCCGTGCCGTGACTGGTGCGACTTACTGGATGTTCTATACCCTTGAGGGCAGCAACAGCATCGGTGCGGCTTCAGCCACCACTGCTGCCGGTCCCTATACTGACCGTGGTGTTGTCCTGACAGCTGATGAGGTCAGTTCGGCAACGCTGAAGGATCCCTTCCTGATAGTTGTAGCCACCAGCTATTATCTCTGTTATACTACTGATGACGGTACCTATATGCAGCGTGTCACGCTCAATCGTGTGCGTGGGGTAGCCAAGAGCGGGGCTGCCGTCAAGCTCGCAGGGAAAGAGTTTGGTGATGTGGCCATCGTCCGTGTGAGCAGCGACCGTTTCTACCTGATGGGGACTGTGGCCAGTGGGACAGCTACACAGATACGCTACGCTATGGCATCAAAGATTACGGGCCCTTATCTTGACAAGGCTGGCACTGCCCTCACTGCAGGTTCAACAGGCGAGCTGTTGCTGGAGAGTGGCGCGGACATGGTCAATCCGGAGAATCCTATGCGTGGACTGGTCAATGAGGAAGGAACACATGTCTTTGTAGCCTACAACGCAACGCAGGCTGACAAGCCTCTCATGACAAGCGGTTTTGCCCGCAAGCCAATGCTCATCACCCCGTTTGAGATGGGCGAGGATGGCTGGTTCACCACATCTGCCAAGGCGCAGAAGGGATGGACAGCTCCCCGCTTCCAATAAGCGAGTCTGTTTAATTAACCCAGGAGGGAGTATCCGGGGATGGCCGGGCTGCTCCCTCTTCAATACCAATCATTAACTTATCTATTATGAAAAGAATCATTACCTTTATGACTGCTGCCACGCTTGCTATGGCAATGAGCGCACAGTCAGTCACAGTGGGGCATGTTGACCCTACGCTTGCCAACGACTTTGCAGGTGGATGTGAGATTGACCTGAACAACGATGGGTTCATGGAAGCCATCATCTCAGGGAAACCTCAGTGGGATGCTGCCCCAGGACGTATCATCATGGATGCCGAAGGCAACGAGAAACAGTCTGACCTACAGTCATGGACGCTCACATGGAATGGCACATCCTATACTGCCAAGGAGTTTGCGGAACTGTGCGGACTGCGTTCCCACATCATTCCTGCCGACTTCAACGGCGATGGCAACATTGACCTCTTCATTGCCGGTGAGGCTTATGACTATTCCGGTGTCTACCTGAATGACGGCAGTGGAAACTTCGCCCGTGACGCAAGGTATGCCGTGAAGGATGCTGAAGGCAATGTTGTGCCTTGGCATCCACGTGCCGTTGATGTGGCCGACTTCAATCTTGACGGCCGTCCGGACTTTGTCAGCATTGGGTGGAGTGCCGTTGAGGGGAACCGCCAGGCAAACTGCGGTGTACTGATTAATCAGGGCGACGGGACTTTCAGGAATGTCATGGAGACGGGAACCATCGGCGATGGTGCCCTGGACTACGAGATGGCCCTCTGCACTGTCAAGGCTTACGACCTTAACAAGGATGGCTATCCTGACATTCTCCTGCAGGGAAATGTTGACAATACCGACCAGGCTCCCGTCTACACGGCAGCTGGCAAGGAGGTTGGACGCACGCTGTTGGGGCTTCAGAGCATGGGGGTGGATGACAATGGCAATGTCGCTTTTTTCAGCATGGAGCTGGGGACGGGTGTCTCTCATCAGATGGGTAATGGTAACTTTGCCGTTGCCGACTTCAATAATGACGGCACACCTGATGTCTTCCTGACTGGTGAGTCGCCTGATGATGCCCGTCCGGCAGGGGCATGGGAATATTTCCCACAGCTGCTGATGGGGAAAGTGAGTGCTGACAATGAGCTTACCTATACGGACAATGCCTCTTTTGTTGGCCGTGCCAAGGACATCCGTCCGCTCAATTCCAACAATATGGCTGTCCGTGCCATCGACTATAATGGTGATGGGTTCTACGACCTCTTCTATGATGGCTGGTGTACGCAGATGCTGGATGGCTCTGCCAGTACCCAGGCTGGTTATCTCTTCAATGGCTCGGCCGCAGGTCTGACCTCCTATACCCGTATCCCAGGTGCATCAGAGATGGGTATCTTCTTCCTCGACAATGGTGTTCAGGGTGCGCTCAACTATGCTTTCACCGGCTATCATGGTGACAATACATATTTTGATGATGCCACTGACAATAAAACAGGCCGCTCCCTGGTGTTCACCAACAACCCCTATGCGAAGGCAAAGCGTCCGGAGGCACCTGTATCGCTCACGCAGGAGGTGAATGACCACAGCGTTACCTTGGGTTGGGAGCCTGCTGCTTCCTCCATGAAGAATGTGACCTATGCTTACTATCTCAAAGAAAAGACCACTGGCAGGATGCTCAACAGCGTGCTGGCTTTCGTAGGTGGCGACAAGGACGGTGTGCGTAAGGCGCTCCGTGAGGGTAATGCCTATATGAACACAGGCATCAGCCTGAGTAATGTTCCTGACGGAACGTATGAGTGGGGTGTGCAGACTGTCAGCGCAGCTCTGCAAGGCTCAAGCTTTGCCAAGGGTGAGACGGTTGTCGTTGGCTCGGGGAAGCCTGACGCAACGGCTATCTCTGAGGTTGGCAAGGACACCACTGCAAAGGAAATAGCACGTTACAATGTCAGCGGTCAGCTCATCCAGCAGGGACAGAAAGGTATCAATATTGTTAAAATGTCTGACGGAACTGTCCAGAAGGTGATTGTAAAGTAAGTCGGTTCTGGGTTTATTTTCCCGGATAGAAGTCGTACCTTTGCATGGAATAAGATTTCTGCTGGGGTATATGTGACCCGATCATACTGATAATGACAGGCAGGGGTGGGACATCCTGTCCCCTGCCTGATAAAACCAAACCAGCTTAACATGAAGAAGCAAATCATCCTGTTGGCAGTCATGCTGTTGATGTCTGTTCTCACCAAGGCACAGACCGTGATAGGTGTCAGCATTGATCAGAATCCTCCGTTGACTGTCATCGCAGAGACCGTCATGATCGGTTTGCCTGCAGGTGGACTCAATGCAGGCAGTGACATCAGCGTGGAAGGCGGAGATGGCCGTTACACTTATATCTGGACTGACGGTGATGGCAGAATCTTGGGAACAGAGAGGACACTTCTCATTACCGTTCCTGGTGACTATTACCTGCGGGTGGCAGATGGCAATGGCTGCCAGGTAAGCACTCGTTTCACTGCAACAGCGACTGACGGAATTGCTGTGCTTGACGGCAAGAGGCCTGTCAGCCAGCTGCGCATAGTGGCTCCCTCGGGGCTGCTGGTCAAGAAGATAACCCTGCCTGACCTGAACTCAGCGGAGAATTACGGTCTGCAGCCTGGTATTTATCTATTCACTTATGTTCATGCGGACGGAACTGCGACCGTCAGACGCACCCTTATCAAATAAACCTGCACAATGAGACATTTCAGAATACTCACTCTCACTGTCCTGCTGGGGCTGGCGTTAAGCTCCGGCGCACAGCAGACCTTTACCCATTATGCCAGGACTGGGCTCAAGACAACGCTTCAGATAAATTGGACAGCCCGTAATTATGGCAGCATACAGTGGCAACGTTCTTCTGACCAAGGAAGGACCTGGACTGACATAGCTGGTGCTACAGCACGGGAGTACTCTTTCCTGCCATCGGCTGACAGCTACCTGCGGGTTGTAGTCAGTGGAGATGAGGCCTGCAAGCCCATCACCCAGACGCACATCGTGAAGACCTCCAGCTTCAGTGTTGACCTTGTTGAGACCTCAGCCACCACGGCAACTTATCAAATCTCAAACTTCAGCGTGCCCCGCAGTGAGATAACCGAGTGGGGATTCTGCCATAATTACTACAATCTCAGCCGTACTTATCAGAACATGTATCGGGAAAAGATTGGCACGGAACTGCCTGATGGTGACACGTTTGAGCTTGTCTGTCCCCATCTCTCACCCAATGAGAAATATTCCGTAAGGGTCTATTTCAAGACTAAAGACGGCTCTGTCCTTTACGGTCCGTCCAAGATAACCGAGACGCTTCCTGGCTTGGAATGGAGTTCGGAAGACTGGACCATCACAAAGAACACCGTCATAGCCAAGTTCCGCCTTGACGGTTATACGGGAACAGCTCCCGATATTACCTTCCTGTTCGGCACGCAGGGTGACATGAAACCCTATACAGTCTCACGTGATGGCAGCTGGCTCTATACATCACAGGCGGTCAGGGGATTACAGCCGGGCAAGGAATACATCGCTACTGTGACGGCTGACCTTGGTGGCGACGTGCAGACCATTACCAAGTCCGTCCGTACAATGACTGACTACAGTTCCTTTGAGATTGACAAGAGCGTTACTCCTGCCAGCCATCGGATTGAGTGGAACAGGCAGAACCGTATCCAGCTGTCGCCCGACAACATACAGGCTGAGTATCCCCGTCTCCAGCGTGTCTCCAATGACACTATCCTGCTGACTTATCACGGTGGTGACGGAACGGCTGTGAACACTGATCATTGGCAGGACATCTACCTGCAGCGGTCAACGGATGACGGGCAGACGTGGTCAGTGCCGGAGAAACTCATGGATCACAGCAAGCGTTTCTCCAATGATGCCTATGGATGGTATCGTTTTGCTGATCCTACTTTCACGCGGCTGCATAACGGCTGGCTGCTGATGCAGTTCATTGGCAATGCCAATCCGGAGACCAACCACAACTGCCAGGTTTTCGTGAGTATCTCCAAGGACAATGGTAACACATGGGGCGACCCTATCACCGTTGGGCGGGGGCGTACATGGGAGCCGCAGATAGTCCAGCTGCCTGGTGGCGAGCTGGAGCTGCTGGTCTCCTCCGAGGCTTACTGGTGGGACAGCCAGCGCGACAACCTCTTCCAGGAGATTCTCTGCTCACGGTCAACTGATAATGGGGAGACATGGACGGCCTTCACCCGTGCCAGCTACCATGCTGGCTGTCGGGACGGCATGCCGGTACCGGTCCTGTTGCAAGGTAACAAAGGAATCCTCTATACCATTGAGAGTATCAACAGCAATGACAATCCCAGCCTTATCCTTCGTGATTTGGATGGCGAATGGGAAGCAAATGAATGGACAGGCACACAGACCAGCCACCGTTGGGTGGCCGAACCTATCCGTGGTGCCTGCGCCCCTTACATGATTCAGTTGCCTACGGGGGAGATTGTCATCTGCGGGCATGCTGACCAGAAGGGCTCTGTCTGGCAGACCAACCGTACGAAGGTGGTCATTGGCGATAATACCGGGCACAATTTCGGCTCACGTACGCTGCCATTCTCCTCACTTCCCACAGGTGAGGGAGCCTATTACAGTTCGCTCTTCCTGAAGGACAGTCAGACCGTCTGGCTGGCCATCAGTCACTCTGTGTATGATGGGAATGACTGCAAGAAGAACACTGTGGAATATATTGAAGGAAAAATAATAGAGAAATAAAACCAATCAACAATGAACCTAAAACACATCCTTATCAGTATTGTCCTCTCAGCCATAGCCCTTCCTATGACTGCAAGCCCCATTGAGGCAACCCTGTTACTGAAACAGCCGGGTAATCATTCCCGGCAATACGTGCTGAGCCAGCGGGGCAATCAGCTGGTGTCACATGACCAGTTACCCTTGACCATTACGGCTGATGAACAGCAGAGTGGTGATGACAAGGTTGTCACTATCCGCATCAAGGCTGCAGAACGGGTATACTTCAACTTTGGCGCCATGATTCCTACGGGTTTCCAGAGTGATGACAGCGAGTTCTATCTTCCCGGATTCTGGTATCACCGCAATCTCCGTTCTCCGAAGGAGGCACCGTCTTTCCATACGAGCAGGAGCTGGAACTTCCGTGACGACCGCCTCTCCACACCGCTCACCTCAGCCTATGACAGCCATCTTCACCAGGGCATCTCCGTCCTCCGTGTGACGGATGCCCCTGTCGAGTGTGCCTTGCAGCTGACGGAGGGTGAGGTCATCCTGCCCGGCAAGACCTCCGTAGGCTACCTGGGCTTCGACAATGAGCAGGGCGAGGTAAGGCTATGCTTCGGTTTTCCTTACGTTGAGACTCCTAAGCGTTATATCCGTAAGCTGACCCTTGCCCCGTCCATCACCACTTTCCAGAAGCTGGAGGCTGGCGAGGAGAAGGTCATAGCCTGGCGTATTCACCAGATGCAGGCCGCTGACTATGGCGATTTTGTTACGAAGATGTGGCAGTACAGTTTCGACCAGATGCGCCCTCAGCCCATCACCCCGCTCTATACAGCTGACGAGATGAAGGCGCAGCTCACCAATTACTTCCGTGCGTCCTATGTTGACCGCTATCCGTTGAAGTATAATTCAGGCATCACGATAGAGACTGCCGACTGCAATCCTTACACGGAAGTACAGTTGGGTTTCTGTGGGCGCGTGCTTCTCAATGCCTTCAACGAGATTGAATACGGTGAGGCACATGGTGAGGCCGACCTTGTCAAGATGGGGCAGGACATCATCTCCAGCTGGCTCCACAATGGCTTTACCCCTCAGGGCTGGTTCGTCGACTGGGTGAACTTCCGTGACGGTATGCCCAAGGACTTTATCCACTCCATCCGTCAGCAGAGTGAGGGTATCTATGCCATCCTGCATTATCTGAATTACGAGAGGCAGCACGGCCGCCAGCACCGCGATTGGGAGGAGCGCTCACGTCAGCTGCTCGACAACCTCATTGCCCTTCAGAAGGCTGACGGGCACTTTGCCCGCAAGTATAATGACGCTGGTGAGGATATTGATGCCTCTGGATGCAGTACCCCATCGGCTACCTCAACGCTCGTCATGGGCTACAAGTATTTCAAGGACAAGAAGTATCTCCAGGCAGCCAAGCGCACCATTGACTATGTTGAGAATAACATCATCTCCAAGAGCGATTACTTCTCATCCACGCTGGATGCCAACTGTGAGGACAAGGAGGCGGCCATAGCAGCCGTCACCTCCACTTACTACCTGGCTATGGTGACGAAAGGGAAAGAGCGTCAGCACTACATTGACCTCTGTCGCCAGGCCGCCTACTTCGCCATGTCATGGTATTACACGTGGGATGTGCCCTTTGCACAGGGACAGATGCTGGGCGACCTTGGCTTCAGAAGCCGGGGCTGGGGTAATGTGTCGGTCGAGAACAACCATATAGATGTGTTTGTGTTCGAGCTGCCTCATGTTGTGAAATGGCTCAGCACCGTCACTGGGGAAAAGCGTTTTGCTGAGATGCATGATGTCATCTGCTCATCGCTCAACCAGCTCCTGCCAACCCCGGACCGCCTCTGCGGAATAGGTCAGCCTGGCTTCTATCCTGAGGTAGTCCAGCACACTACATGGGATTACGGCCGTAATGGGAAAGGTTTCTATAACAACCTCTTTGCACCAGGCTGGACGGTAGCCTCTCTTTGGGAGCTTTACAGCCCAAACCGCACGGCCGACTTCCTGAAATAATCGGGGGATGCAGGGCATCTGCCGCCTGATCATATAAAAGCAACGGATGAATAAGTTCAGATTCATAATAGGTTTATCATTCATCATGCTCTGCTCCCTCGGGGGCAGAGCTGATTGTCTTTTCAGGCATATAGGGATGGAGGAGGGGCTCTCGCAAAGCACAGTCTATGCCATTTTGCAGGACCGGACGGGCTTTGTCTGGATGGGAACAAAAGCCGGACTGAACCGCTTTGACGGTACGGCCTTCAAGGTCTATCGGCATAAAACTGGGCCTTACAGCCTTGGCAGCGACTATGTCACAGCCCTATACGAGGCCCCTGATGGAAAGATATGGGTAGGGACGGATGAAGGTATATGGATTTACAACCCGGTGGCGGATGCCTTCACCCATCTCAATCAGCCAGCCAGCAACGGTGTGAGGATCACTGACAACGTGAACCTGATAACGGAGCATGGCGGGAAGGTCTACATCGGTGTTAACGAGCAGGGACTCTTCGTCTATGATCTTAAAAGCCATCGTATGGCGAACCATCGCCTCAGCGGACATCCTAATATCTCCGGACTGGGTTTCGACCATACCGGCCGTGTATGGATAGGCTTCTTCGGTGGTGGCCTTTGGAGTGCTGATGCGCGTCTGCAGGTGCTGCATCCTTTTGTTACGGCCGACGGCCGACAGCCCTATGCTGGAAACATTGTCTCAGCCATCAGGGAGGTGAGCCCCGGACAACTGTTCGTTGGAGCCGACCACCGGGGACTGTCGGTCATCAGTCCTGAACGCCGTCATTTCAGCGAGGTCATTCCACAGCAGGATGGGCGTGACCTCTTCGTCAGGGCTTTGGCGGTGAACAGGCATGAGCTGTGGGCGGCGACCGAGCAGGGACTGTTCGTCTATAATCTGCTGACCCACCGCCAGCAGCACTACAGGCATAATCCCGTCAACCCCTTCTCCCTGTCTGATAATCCGCTTTACAGTCTTTTCCGCGACAATGAGGGCGGGATGTGGGTGGGTTCTTACTTCGGTGGAGCCAATTATGCTCCTGCCCGTTATCCTCTCTTTGAGCGTTTCTTCCCCCTTGCCGGGACTGAGGGAACGCTTCACGGACAGCGGGTGCGTGAGATGGTGCAGGACAGGCTGGGACAGATATGGATAGGGACGGAGGATGGCGGACTGAACTGCATGGACCCACGCACGGGGCAGATCTCCCTCGTTGCCAGCAGCCAGCTCTTTCCCAATATTCATGGTCTGTGGACAGGTGGTGATTACCTCTGGGTGGGCACTTTCTCCTATGGGCTGAAGGTCATAGACATCCGCACCCATCAGGTGGTGAAGTCCTATCAGGCAGGAAGTGGCCCCGGTCAGTTGCGTGACAATACGGTGTTCAGCATCACGAGGTCGCCCAAAGGCGAGCTTTATTTCGGTACGATACGGGGACTTTGCCGTCTGGACAGCAAGACAGGTTCCTTCGTCTATCAGCGTGGTGTTCCTGATGTGCTGATCAATAAGGTACGCTTTGACCGACTGGGAAACCTGTGGGTGGCTACGCAGAACAATGGCATCTATCTGCTTGGGGCAGGTGCCCGTCAGTGGCGTAACTTCAGGAAGGACAATCATTCGGGCCTGAGGGTCGACAAGGTGCTTACGGCTTTTGAGGACAGTGAGGGGCGCATGTGGTTCACCACGCAGGGTGGGGGAGTCTACCGATACGATGCGGCCAGCCGTCAGATGAGGGAGGTTGCCGTCAGCGGTGTCAGTGGGCAGACCACCGTTCTTGAGATTGTGGAGGACAGGCAGGGCTGCCTTTGGCTGTCAACCTACAACGGAATCGTGAAGTATAATCCACAGAGCGGACAGTCACGCACCTACACCTCACAGTCGGCCTTGCTCGACAACCAGTTCAATAACTCCTCCTCGCTCATCGACCGTTCCGGCCGTGTCTACTTCGGTTCGCTCAATGGCTTTATCCGCTTCCAGCCTGATGCCTTGCAGCGCGGACAGACGGTGCCGCGGCTTGTGGCAACTGAGCTGCGTCTGGGTAACAGTCTTGTTGACAATCATACACCAGAGAGCCCGCTCGTGCAGAACATCGTTTTCACAGGCAGGCTCTCGCTCGGTTATGACCAGAACTCGTTCAGCCTTCACGTGGTGCCCCTCAGCTTCTCCCGGCAGCAGATGAGCCAGATGGAGTATCTCCTGGAAGGATATGACAAGGAGTGGCAGCCCATGCGTATCGACAATGTCATCGCTTACAGCAACCTGCCTGCGGGAGACTATCGCCTGCGGGTACGCATCAGGGAGAGCAATGGCAGCTGGAGCGCGAAGGAATACCGGTTGGAGGTAGAGGTCAAATCCCATCCGCTGCTATCAGTTTGGGCGAGGCTCATCTATTTGTTGCTTGCCGCCGCTGCCGTGTGGCTGGTGGTGAGATACCTCAACCGCCGCAGCCGGAGAAAGCGGGAGGAGGCCATGCGTCAGCTTGAGCATGAGAAAGAACAGGAGCTTTACCAGAGCAAGATACACTTCTTCACCAATGTTGCCCATGAGATACGCACACCACTCACCCTCATCAAGGGTCCGCTGGAGAACATCATCAAGGCCGGGAAGGTGGAAAGCAAGGAGGTAAAGGAAGATCTGAGTATCATGGCGCAGAACACCAATCGCCTCAATGACCTTATCAACCAGCTCCTTGATTTCCGCAAGGCCGAGCGTGACGGGCTGAAGCTGAACTATGAGCGTTGCAATGTGACAAAGATCCTCACAGGAGTGTATGACCGCTTCCGGCCGCTGATGCGGGAGAGGGGAATCAGTGCTACTATCTCCCTGCAGGATGACCAGCTGCATGCCTATGTTGACCATGAGGGCTTCACGAAGATAGTGAGCAATCTTATCAATAATGCCGTGAAGTATTGTGCCTCACGGGTGATGGTGACCCTCACGCACGGTGAGGATGACTTCACGCTGACGGTGGCGAACGACGGAACCATCATACCGCTCCCGCTGCGGGAGCAGATCTTCCAGCCCTTCTTCAGGATGGATGCTGCCCGCCAGTCATCCAACAACGGGACAGGCATTGGCTTGGCGATGGCACGGTCACTGGCCGACTTGCACAACGGCACGCTCGTCATGGATGACAGCGAGACGCTGAATGTCTTCAGGCTGACGCTGCCCCTTGACCAAGCTGACCGTATCATGCTCCCGCCTGCCCCGCCCTCTGATGAGGATGATGAGGCAGAGGATGCCGTCATGGCTGATGGGAGGGACACGCTGCTCCTGGTTGAGGATAATCCACAGATGCTGGAGTATGAGAAGCGCCGGCTGCAAAAGGACTATAACATCCTCACGGCTGCTGACGGCGAGGAGGCTCTTGGGGTACTCTCCCGTCATCCGGTGGGACTGATAGTCTCAGATGTCATGATGGAACCGATGAACGGATTTGAGCTGTGCCGGAAGGTGAAGCACGATATCAACTACAGCCATGTACCGTTTATCCTGCTTACTGCCGTCACCGTCACCGCAGCCAAGATGGAGGGAATGGAGAGTGGTGCTGATGCCTATATTGAAAAACCGTTCTCTATGGACTATCTCCTGGAGACCATCCGCAGCCTGTTGCGCAGCCGGGAGGAGATACAGCGGGCCTATGCCGGCTCACCGTTCGTGTCATCAGGCACGGTGCCTATCAGCCAGGCTGATGCCGATTTTCTCAAGCGGCTGGGTGAGGTGGTGAGCAGGAATATCAGCAACAGCGACTTCAATGTTGACGAGATGGCATCATCAATGAACATGAGCCGTACCAGCCTGAACCGTAAGATACGTGGGACGCTCAATCTGTCGCCCAACAGCTACATCCGTCTTGAGCGGCTGAAGCGGGCTGCACAGCTGCTCAAGGAAGGACAGTCGAAGGTGAATGAGGTCTGCTATAAAGTAGGATTCAGCAGTCCGAGCTATTTCACCAAGTGCTTCCAGCGTCAGTTCGGTCTCTTGCCCAAGGATTTCATTAAGGCCCCCTCTTTGTCGCCACCTTAAGAGTGGGGAACACTCATGGGATGACCTGTGGCTTTCTTAGGTGGCCAACCGCCTGAAGGGCATAGGGCTGCCTATGTTGCCAGGAAGAGACACCCCCGTCCGTCCAACCACCATTGCTGGCTGGACAGGCGGGGGGTGTCTGTGTTGAGCCGTTGTCGGCCTTCTGCTCTTTCTTTCTCTGCAGGCCTTGCTTCTTTCCTTCTTCGGTTCCATCCCTTCACTCTTTCTCCAAATCCTGTCCGCTTGTCGTAATCAGAACATCTCTTCTTTCGGCCTCAGTCGGCCTTCCCCCGAACCGAAATAAGTCCTCCCATGCTTCATAGGGACCTCCCATGCTTTGACAGGGCATCTTTCAGACCTCTGAAGGGCACCTTTCAGGGCCTGGAAGCAGTCCTTTTGCTATTATAAATAATTTATTTTTATATTAAAAATAAATTATTTATAATAGAAAATAATTTAAAAAACAATCTGAAGTAAATTAAAAATTATGACAGGAGTTGCCCTTCTGATAGCCAAAAGGGCAACTCTGTTATTGCGAAAGGGCATCTTTACATTGCTGGAAGGGCATCTTTGGTATTTTCAAGATGAGTTAGGCATCTGTGGCTTGGTCTTAATAATCACCAAAAATGCAATGTAAATTTGTCAATCTGCCTGTTTTTTTGTATTTTTGCATATTTGAAGATAATAACGAA
Organism: Prevotella sp.; assembly: GCA_024688365.1. Taxonomy (GTDB): domain Bacteria; phylum Bacteroidota; class Bacteroidia; order Bacteroidales; family Bacteroidaceae; genus Prevotella. The sequence continues at coordinate 159,471 of JAILEG010000017.1, read as the reverse complement.
TAGAATACGATAATGTCATCAGTTCAGATAAAGAGAGTAGAGGGCAAGAAGGATTTGAAGGCTTTCATTGAATTTCATTATGACCTCTACGAAGGCAACCCGTATGATGTGCCGAATCTCTATAGCGATGAGTGGAACACGCTCTCGAAGGACAAGAACGCAGCCTTTGACTTCTGTGAGGCGGAGTATTTTCTTGCCTTGAGGGACGGGAAGACCGTAGGGCGCGTGGCAGCCATCATCAACCACAAGGCTAATGAGAAGTGGCAGAAGAAGGAGGTGCGCTTTGGATGGATTGACTTCATTGACGATCTGGAGGTGTCACGTGCGTTGCTTGCCGCCGTTGAGGATTACGGACGGGAGAAGGGCATGGAGGCAGCCGTCGGTCCGCTGGGCTTTACTGACATGGACCCTGAGGGCATGCTGACGTGGGGCTTTGACAAGCTCGGCACGATGCCCACCATCTACAACTACGACTACTATCCGCAGCACATGGAGCGACTCGGCGGTTGGGAGAAGGACAATGACTATGTTGAATATTTCCTGAAAGTGCCGGAGAAGGCTCCGGAGAAGTACACTAAGATTGCCGAGATGGTGGAGAAACGCTATAACCTGCACGTGCGCAAGCTGACGAAGAAAGACATCTTCGAGGGAGGTTACGGCAAGAAGCTCTTTGAGCTTATCAATGCCACCTATACTGACCTCTACGGCTTCTCAGAGCTGAGTGACCGGCAGATAGAGCAGTATATCAACATGTACTTCCCACTGGCCGACCTCAATCTCATCACTGTCATTGAGGATGGCAACAAGGACAACAAGCTGGCAGGTATGGGCATCACCATCCCGTCATTGAGCCGTGCGCTGCAGAAGTGCCGTCGTGGCAGGCTCTTCCCCTTTGGCTGGTGGCATCTGCTGCGTGCCATCAAGTTCCACAGGACGGAGGGGGTGGATCTTCTCCTGATGGGCTTCCTGCCCGAGTACCGTGCCAAGGGTGCCAATGCCCTGGTCATTGCCGACCTTATCCCCCGTTACGTGGACTACGGATTCAAGTGGGGGGAGAGCCAGGTTGAGATGGAGAGCAATGAGGGCGTGCAGAGCCAGTGGGGGCCGCTGGACCCCATCAACCATAAGAAGAGACGCTGCTATATAAAGCGGCTGTGATGGGTGTTGGGTGTTAAGTGATGGGTGTTGATGAAATGCCTGGATGGGTGTTGGGTGTTAGGTGATGGGTGTTGATGAAATGCCAGGATGGGTGTTGATGAAATGCCAGGATGGGTGTTGGGTGTTAAGTGATGGGTGTTGATGAAATGCCTGGATGGGTGTTGGGTGTTAAGTGATAGGTGTTGATGAAATGCCCTCTCTGATGCCGATACCGACTTATCTATTTATATGGTAGATACCCATCCTGTAGAAATATGTAAGTTATGGAATTATTCTATTATAGACGTTTGGATGTTTACAAAGATGCCAAGCTGTTGGCTATAGCTGTCAATGAAATATTGAAGCGTTTTCCCCATGAGGAGCGTTTCGCATTGACAAGTCAGCTGCAACGGGCATCCACATCTGTCATGTTTAATATTGCTGAGGGATTCGGACGTTATGGCATAAAAGAACGAATCCATTTCTTGGATATAGCTAATGGCTCCTTGATGGAGACTTCCAGTCAGATAGAATTGGCTGCAGAATATCACTATATTACAGCCGAGGAACAGTGCGCCCTCGACAATCAGATTCTAAGCATTGTCAAACAACTCGCTGGTCTGCGAAAATCCCTGTTGCAGTCTGGGTGATGGGTGATGGGTGTTGGGTGTTGAATGATGGGTGTTGAGGTCTTGCCTTTAGAGGTTAGATTATCCCCATTATCCGAGTCACGGACAATTCATCATCACCCAACATTCATCACCCAAGCCCCAGTAGCATATGGACAATTCATCATCACCCAACATTCACCACCCACCACCCACCATACGGACAATTCATCACCACCCAACATTCATCACCCAACACCTAGTAGCATATGGACAATACATCATCACCCAACATTCAACACCCAACACCCGTAGAATACACCGATGACAACATCCGGCACCTGTCGGATATGGAGCATGTGCGCACCCGTCCGGGTATGTACATTGGCCGTCTTGGCGACGGCAATCTGCCAGAGGACGGCATCTATGTGCTGCTGAAAGAGGTTATCGACAACTCTATTGACGAGTTCAAGATGAATGCCGGCGACCGCATTGAGATTGATGTGGAGGATAACCTGCGCGTCAGCGTCCGAGACTATGGCCGTGGCATCCCACAGGGGAAGCTCGTTGAGGCGGTGTCAGTGCTGAACACCGGTGGAAAGTATGACTCAAAGGCATTCAAGAAGAGTGTCGGTCTGAATGGTGTCGGTGTGAAGGCGGTCAATGCCCTCAGCTCCCGTTTCGAGGTGAAGAGCTTCCGAGAGGGCAAGGTGCGCGAGCTTTCGTTTGAGAAAGGTAACCTGCAGGGCGACAAGACGAGGAAGTCGACTGATGAGAACGGTACCTTTATCTTCTTCGAGCCTGACAGCACACTGTTCAGGAACTACAGTTTCCATGATGACATCGTGGAGGAGATGCTCCGCAACTATACCTATCTGAACACGGGGCTTACCATCATGTACAACGGGAGACGCATCCTCAGCCGTCACGGACTGAAGGACTTGCTGACCGACAACATGACCGTTGACCCGCTTTACCCCATTGTACACATGAAGGGGGACGATATAGAGATCGCCTTCACCCATACCAACCAGTACGGTGAGGAATATTACTCCTTCGTCAACGGCCAGCATACCACGCAGGGCGGTACCCATCAGACGGCTTTCAAGGAGCACATCGCCAAGACCGTCAAGGAGTTCTTCGGCAAATATGAGTATGGTGACATCCGCAATGGCCTTGTGGCAGCTATTGCCGTGAATGTAGAGGAACCTGTCTTTGAGTCGCAGACGAAGATCAAGCTGGGCTCCACGCAGATGTCGCCCGATGGTGAGAGTATCAACAAATACGTTGGCGACTTCATCAAGACCAATGTTGACAATTATCTCCACATCCACAAGGAGGACTTCACTGACATTCTTGAGAACAAGATCAAGGAGACCGAGCGTGAGCGCAAGGCTATGGCTGGCGTGACGAAGCTTGCACGTGAGCGTGCCAAGAAGGCGAACCTGCACAACCGCAAGCTGCGTGACTGCCGGGTGCATTACTGTGACGCGAAGGATGACCGCAAGGAGGAGAGCTGCATCTTCATCACCGAGGGCGACTCGGCCAGCGGAAGCATCACGAAAAGCCGTGACGTGAACACGCAGGCAGTGTTCTCCCTGCGGGGAAAGCCGCTCAACTCGTTCGGTCTGACCAAGAAAGTAGTCTATGAGAATGAGGAGTTCAACCTCCTGCAGGCTGCCCTCGACATTGAGGACGGTCTTGACTCTCTCCGATACAATAAGGTGATTGTCGCCACTGATGCCGATGTCGACGGCATGCACATCCGCCTGCTCATCATCACCTTCTTCCTCCAGTTCTTCCCAGAGCTGATAAAGAAAGGGCATGTCTTTGTCCTGCAGACGCCCCTGTTCCGTGTCCGCAACCGCCGCACGAGGATCAAGAACAAGCAGGTCATCGCCGATGCTGATACACACCGTGCCAAGAATGAGAAGAAGAATGACTTTATCACCCGTTACTGCTACTCTGAGGAGGAGCGTCAGGCTGCCATCAGCGACCTTGGCCCGGAACCGGAGATAACCCGTTTCAAGGGACTTGGAGAGATTTCCCCTGATGAGTTTGCCCATTTCATCGGGCCTGACATGCGGCTGGAGCAGGTGACGCTGCACAAGAATGACCAGGTGCAGAAACTCCTGGAGTACTACATGGGCAAGAACACGATGGAGCGTCAGAACTTCATCATTGACAACCTCGTCATAGAGGAAGACCTGCCTGATGCTGAGGAGGCATAGGCCTTCCTTCTTTCAGTCTCTTCTTGAGAGCGGATGTCTTGGGACACTTTGTGCCTGTGAAAGCCCGCAGAGGTAAGAAGTAACAGATGTATCGCAGGTAATCTTGCTTATAAAATATATAAACGAACGAATTAGTATGAAGAAAAAACTCATAATTCTCACACTTTCGCTGTTGCTCCTGCCTCTCCTTGCGCAGGCGCAGATGAAGCTTAATTTCGGCAGTGACTCTCCTCTCCGCAAGCTCCAGCTGGCGGAGATGGCGATAACGAACTTCTATGTTGACACGGTGAACGAGCAGCGACTGGCGGAGGATGCCATCAGGGGCATGCTGGAGAAGCTTGACCCGCACTCCACCTATACCGATGCCCGGGAGACAAAAGCGATGAATGAGCCGCTCCAGGGCGACTTTGAGGGTATTGGTGTGCAGTTCAACATGATTGAGGATACGCTGGTCGTTATCCAGCCTGTTGTCAACGGACCGTCAGAGAAGGTGGGTATTCTTGCCGGCGACCGTATCGTGAGTGTCAACGACTCAGCCATCGCCGGGGTGAAGATGCCACGTAATGACATCATGAAGCGGCTGCGCGGCAAGAAGGGCACGAAGGTCAGGTTAGGTGTGGTGCGCCGTGGGGTGAAGAGCCTGCTGACATTCACCGTCACCCGTGCCAAGATTCCTGTGCATACGCTCAACGCTGCCTACATGATCCGCCCAAGTGTGGGCTACGTCCGGCTGGAGAGCTTCGGTATGAAGACACATGAGGAGTTTATGACGGCTGTCGACTCGCTGAGAAAGAAGGGTATGAAGAGCCTTATCCTCGACCTCCAGGACAATGGCGGTGGCTATCTGCAGGCAGCCGTGCAGATTGCCAATGAGTTTCTGCGTGACAACGACATGATTGTCTACACCGAGGGCCGCCGTGTCCGCCGCCAGGACTACAAGGCCGTGGGCAATGGCCACCTGCAGGATGTGAGGACCTTTGTGTTGGTCAATGAGCTGACGGCTTCAGCCGCTGAGATTGTCACGGGCGCCATCCAGGACAACGACCGTGGCACGGTCATCGGCCGCCGCACCTTCGGAAAGGGACTTGTCCAGCGTCCGTTCGACTTCCCTGACGGCAGTATGATCCGTCTGACCATCGCCCATTACTATACGCCAAGTGGTCGCTGCATACAGAAACCGTATAAGAAAGGTGACTTGAAGGACTACGAGATGGACCTTGAGAACCGGCTCAGGCATGGCGAGCTGACCAACAAGGACAGCATCCACTTCGCTGACTCGCTGAAATACTACACCATCCGCCAGCACCGTGTGGTCTATGGGGGTGGAGGCATCATGCCTGACTACTTCGTTCCGCTTGACACGATGAAGTATACCCGCTTCCATCGTCAGCTGGCAGCCAAGAATGTCATTATTGATGCTTACCTGAAGTACGCTGATGCCAACCGCAAGGCGCTGAAGGCGCATTTCAAGACTTTTGAGGCATTCAACAGTGGCTACGTGATACCGCAGTCATTGCTTGACCAGATTATCGCTGAGGGCAAGAAACAGAAGGTGGAGCCAAAGGATGCCGCTGAGCTTGCAGCCACACTGCCTCATATACGTACGCAGCTGAAGGCTCTTGTTGCCCGTGACCTTTGGGATATGAATGAGTATTTCCGGGTGTGGAATGAGCAGAGTGAGATTGTCAGCAAGGCGGTGGACTTGGCAGGGGAATAGCCTTCTTGGGGCATAGTGGCCCTATCGGGACAGATACCCGTCTGTCCGCTTCTCCAATGTGTGAGGCGGTCAGACGGGTATTTGTCTGCTATGGCTTGCGCTTTCAGTCGCTCATGTTGGTGGGAGAGCCTGATACGCTTGTATAGAATGCAGACAGCCACACCCTTTTTGCGGGCATGGCTGTCTGCGTTGTGTATTGTTTTGTTTTTTTTATTTCATAGCCCTAAGCAGGGCGAGTGCCTTGTTCTCATTGGCCTCCATGATCTCACGTTCCCCAGGCCCTTTGTCATTGATGCCGCAGAGGTGTAGGATGCCGTGGATGATGACACGGTTCAGCTCTTCCTCGTATGGTTTGTGGAAGAGTTCGGCATTGGTGCGTACGGTGTCAAGGGAGATGACGAGGTCGCCATTAAGGACATCGCCCTCATCATAGTCGAAGGTGATGATGTCCGTGTAGTAGTCATGGCCAAGATATTCGTTGTTGACCTCCAGTATTTTCTCGTCATCAACGAACATGTAGCCGATCTCCCCAATCGTCCGGCCGTAGGTGGCAGCCACGGCCTTTATCCATCGGGAAGTGTCACGTTTCCTTATTTTAGGCATCTTCACGCCTTCTGCACTATATGTAATCATATTCTTAAAGTTGGCAGGCTGACAGGTAACTTCTGTATTCTCCGGCTTGTCAGTCTTATTGTATTGTTTGTTGACTTGTCTCTGCTTTTTCCCTTCCCCAGTCAGGGGAGTGGTCCTGCTGGTCAAGGAAGAAACTCGCTTATGTCCTTGTTGAAGTGTGCTAATTCCCGGACTACGCTGGAGCTGATGTCCGCCAACTGAGGCTCGGCGAAGAGCAGGATAGTCTCGATGCCGCTCAGACGGCGGTTGATGTCAGCTTGCTCACGCTCGTACTCGAAGTCCTTCATGCTTCGCACCCCCTTGATGATGAATCCAGCCTGTTCCCTTTGGGCAAGGTCGATGGTGAGGTCACTGTAGGAGCATACCTCAATCTTCCCCTCATCAGCATAGAGCCGGGCTATTCTCCCTGTCCTCTCCTCTGCACTGAGCATGTACTTCTTCCGCTCGTTGATGCCTACACCAATGACAATGCGGTCAAAGAGTGGCAAGGCACGGCGCACGATGGAGTCGTGACCGATGGTGAAGGGGTCGAAACTACCGACGAATATTCCTGTTCTCATGCTTGAAACTGATTTAAATACTCTTTAGAGGTGTATACAGGGAGGTGGCTATTGATATAGTCTTTCTTGTTTCTTGTAGTCAAGGCATCAGCTTTTGAATTGACGGCTGCAAAATATTGAACAGTATCTTCAAAGGCTTTCCATCCAGCGACCAAGGCTGAGTCTATAGCTTTTCCCCCTACGTCAATAATCTCGAAGAAATCCCGAATGGCTGAGAAGGTCATGATGAATCTAGCCTTTCCTGTGGCCTTTCGCCCAATATAGCTTGCGTTTACAACTGATAAATCCGTAATGAGAAGGGTGTCTTGATTGCTTATAGCGTAGGAAGTCATGTTTAGTGCTGCTTTCGTGAATCCTCCTCTATCCTCCAGAAGATCCAAAAGGATGTTCGTGTCAAGGAATATCCTCATAAGTATTTTTCTCTTAAATATTCTTCCTTTGTTTTTTTCCTGTTGTCTGTATTGCAGTTTGGAAGGCTTCCTGCAACAGAACGTAGTGTCTCAATAGCCTTTTTGCGCTTGTCAGGGGTGTCCAATGCTGGAAGTGGTTTGCATTCACCTGAAATGGGACTGATTATCCACCCCTTTTCCTGAGCTAGCGTTTCCAGGAAAGCGTTGTCTGCGTCTGGAATTGTGATCGTTCTTTTCATCTCTGACCTCCTTTTTTGCTGCAAATATACTTCATTTCCAGCACATAGCCAAAAAAGCCGGAGGATTATTTCCCTCCGGCTATGCCTTGGATGTCCTGTAGGGTGACGTTCCCGAGGATGTTGATGATGCTGATCTCGTCATGCTCGTAGGAGAGAAGGGCAAATTCGTTCTTGCCATTGGCATGGTGCCGCTCATAGATGGTGGTATGCTCGCCATCATCGTTGACCTGCATGACCACGGAAAACTTTTGCTGGCGGTAGATGGCTGAGGCTGTCTTCCTGATGGCTGTGACCATTGAAGGCCGCTCACAGGAGAGAATCTGCAGATGGTCGAGCCGCTTGGCGATATTGCTGATGTCCTTGTCGCCAGCCTTGACGTTCCCCATCATGTGGAGCATGTTGCGGGATATGTAGACTGTGGAGACTCCGTCCACGTCATCGTATTTGTCGAACAATGCCTTCTGAGCAAAGGCCAGTGTGCTGACCATTGCGAGGATGACTGCTATGATGATTCTTCTCATGTCTTAATCTCTTTCTTTGTTGGTGATTCTTTCGGCTGCCTCGATACCCCTGTTGAGCGTCTTGGAGAACTTTATCAGCGCACGGCTGGTCTCAGCGTAGGCATCCTGTGTGTTGGTGTAGGTGTCCTCCTGGCTCATCTTTGATGTGTCCTGCCGGTGATAGGCGATGGTGCCGATGGTGGTCAGGAGCAGCAGGCTGGCAGCAATGCCCACTACCCAGCGGAGACCTGCATGCCTTGCGTTCCTCCGGGTGGCGGTCTCAATGGTGTTCCACTGGCTGACCTGCCTCTCCAAACGGGATTCCAGGCCTTCGGGGACGGGACAGTCAGCAGGCTGAAGAGCGGTGAAGAAGATGCGGTCTTTCTCCAAGGCGGCATCCACGTTGCCTCCTTTGAAGTAGCTCCGAAGCGTATCCTCTTCCTCCTCGGTGGTCAGTCCGTTGTAAAACCGATCAAGCAATAGCCTTGTTTCCTCAGTCTCTGTCATGTCTCATTTTCATTATTTGTCCGTTTCCAGCAGATGTTTTCTCGTAGCGGCAAGGTCTGGATAGGTCAGCCTTTGCTTATTTTGATTGGAGTAAACATTCTCTTATCTTCTTTCGGGCACGGCTGAGGATGCTCCTTACATTCACCTCAGTCAGTCCTGTTGCCCTGCTTATCTCCTCATAGGAGCGTTCCTCCACGTCACGCATCAGCATGACCTTGCCCTGCGGGTCAGGCAGACGGGCTATCATCTGCCTTATGCGGTCATACTCGTCAGTCACTTCCAGCTGTCTGCCCACATCCTGTGACGAAGTGACTTTGAGGTTTCCAATGTCTTTGTCAACCTCTGGCAAACGGGCGGAACGCATCCGGTCATAGAACAGCCGTCGCAGCACCGTCACGCTGTAAGCCTCCGGATTCTCCAGCTTGGCTATCTGATTGCGCTGTGTCCAAAGCCTTAGGAAGGTCTCCTGTACCAGGTCTTCGGCAGCCTGGACGTTACCCATGAGCCTGTAGGCCACCGAAAAGAGTTTCCGATGGCAGGGCAGGAAGAGCTGTTTGAATAGGGTAGCGTCCATGAGTGGCTGTCCGAGATGCTTGCTTAGTTGTCAGTCTCAACTTCCACGATGTCATCTACATCGGCGGGATTGATGTGTCCGTCAATCTTGATCAGGGTACAGTCCTCATCGTCAACGGTGAAGATGATGATGCTTTGAATCTCCTTGTCATTGCCTTTGGTGAGGATTCTTACCTTCTCACCGTCATCATTGGCTTTCACCAGTGGCTCATATCCTGTCAGTTCCAGGCTGTTGAACCGCTTGTGGAAAGATTCCTTTGTCTCTTTGGCTGCGTCTTCGAGTGTGAGGATTCTGATACCGTCCACCTGTTCAGCCAGCTTCTCCGCATCCTTGTCGTCCGCAGTCTTCATCCCCATCTTGATGAGGCTTTTGGGCAGGTTGAGGTACGTGACGTTCTTCTCGTTCTTGAATTGCTTGAAGATGGCTTCTATTCCGTCATCCTGCTGTCCGCCTTGAGCGTAGGAGTATGCTTGTACGGTACTTCCGGCAAACAGGCATGTTGCCAAAAAAATGATTGTAACGAGCGTCTTTTTCATCTTTTTTACTATTTAAAGGGTTTGTTTCTTCTTTCTGTTTTCAACAGATGTCAGCTCGTCATGGACGGTTCAGACAAGTCTGGCTTTGCTCGTCTGGTCGGACGAAAATGTTTCTGTTTACATAAAGAGAGACGGAAGAAAGCACGATGTTGTGGCAGATGAGACGTGATTTTTTTTTATTTGAGTTTTTGACCTTCGACTGTCTTGATTCCTTCCCAGCTCGGTTTCTTACCCTTCTTAGCTTTGTATTCTTGTTTGTTCCCTTGTCTTTTTCTTATAGCCTCGCCAGCCACATCCCGAAGAATCGGTCATAGACAACTTATCCTTCTCGCTTAGGATAGACCATCTGACGTTCAGTAAGGGTCTTGAGGGCAGTTTCATTTCATTCCTATTGCGTAAGGTACGTTACGCAGGTTACGCAGTAGGGATGAAATGGATAAATAAAGTGATGGGAAAACACTGTGATGGATGCCCTTGGAATAGGATTCAGGCTACTTTTCTTCATTCCACCGTACTCATGTCCGGGATATTCCCTTGAGAACGCCGTCAGTCGAACAGTCCCGGTTGAAGTGGATTGTCCATAAATCTGTTCCTGCCCAGATGGTTATAGGCCAGCTGGGTGGCTACACGCCCCCGGGGGGTGCGCTTGATGAAGCCCTCCATGATGAGATACGGCTCATAGACCTCCTCCACGGTACCGGAATCCTCGCCGATGGCTGTTGCAATGGTCGATACACCTACAGGACCGCCACGGAACTTGTCGATGATGGTGAGGAGAATCTTGTTGTCGATCTCGTCCAGGCCATACTGGTCAATGTTGAGTGCCTGCAGGGACATCGTGGCAATATCGGGAGTGATGGTGCCGTTGCCCTTCACCTGGGCAAAGTCACGCACGCGGCGGAGGAGCGAGTTGCAGATACGGGGCGTGCCGCGGGATCGGCGGGCAATCTCGATGGCAGCCTCGTCAATGATGGGCACCTTCAGCAGCTGGGCCGACCGCTTGATGATGCGCTGCAGAGTCTCGGGATCATAGTACTCCAGATGGAGATTGATGCCGAAGCGGGCACGCAGTGGGGCAGTGAGCAGACCGCTGCGTGTAGTGGCCCCAACGAGGGTGAAGGGGTTGAGGTCAATCTGTATGGAACGTGCCGATGGGCCTTTGTCAATCATGATGTCGATGCGGTAGTCCTCCATTGCCGAGTAAAGATACTCCTCAACGACGGGTGAGAGCCGGTGAATCTCATCAATGAACAGCACGTCATTCGGCTCCAATGAGGTGAGGATGCCTGCCAGGTCGCCTGGCTTGTCGAGTACGGGACCCGATGTTATCTTGAATCCCACACCCAGCTCGTTGGCAATGATGTTGCTCAGCGTGGTCTTGCCCAGTCCTGGAGGACCGTGCAGGAGCGTGTGGTCGAGCGGCTCTCCGCGGTATTTGGCAGCCTCCACAAACACGCTTAGGTTCTCCACCACCTTCTGCTGTCCGCTGAAGTCACTGAAGCGGAGCGGTCGGAGGGCATTCTCAAAATCCTTCTCAGCTGAGGTCAGCCGCTCTTCTCTTATGTCGAAATCTTCTGGCATGTCTTGTTTTCCTTGTTCTGTGTGCAGCTTATTTTCTGCAAAGATACGGCATTTTTTCTGCGTAAAGGCTCTGTTTGGTAAATTTTATCTAAATTTGCACCATCGTTTTATATATCTTTTCACACGTATGATCAAGAGCATTAACAAGAAGAATCTCTATCGGGAGATAATGGATTACGTCATGATAGCTGTGGGCATGTGGTCCTATGCCATTGGGTGGACGATATTCCTCCTGCCCAACAACATCAGCAACGGCGGTGTGGCCGGTCTCGCCTCCATTATCTATTGGGGGCATGGCATCCCCGTGTCCTATACGTATTTCATCCTTAATGCCATTCTCCTGGCGGTTGCGCTGAAGATACTGGGGCTGAAGTTCTGTCTGAAGACCATATTCGGTGTCAGTATGCTGACCATAGCCACGGGTGTGCTGGGCCATGCTTTCCCTCATCCGGGCTTGCTGCATGACCAGCCTTTCATGACGGCCATCATCGGAGCATCGTTCTGCGGTGTGGGCCTGGGATTCGGACTGTCCTATAATGGCAGCTCAGGTGGATCCGACATTGTCGCAGCCATAGTCAACAAGTACCGTGACATCTCCTTCGGACGCGTCATCCTGTTGGTCGACATGACCATCGTCACGCTCAGTATCCTCGTGCTGCACAGCTGGGAGCAGGTGATCTACGGCTATGTGAACCTCATCGTCACCTCATTCGTGCTGGACCAGGTGGTCAACTCTGGCCGCCGCTCGGTGCAGTTCCTTATCATTTCAGAACGTTATAAGGAGATATGTGACCAGATCTCGCTTGACCAGCCCCACCGCACCAGCACCATCATCGACGCGCAGGGCTACTATACGGGGCATGACATAAAGGTGGTCATCGTGGTGACCCGGCAGCGTGAGGCTCCTTATGTCTACCGCATGATTGATGACATTGACCCGAATGCCTTTGTGACGCAGAGTCAGGTCATGGGTGTGTTCGGCAAGGGATTTGACAAGTTCAAGGTGAAACGCAAGGCGCACAAGGAGACAGGCGAGGGACAGTCTGATAAGTAAAAGGTGCCCTTTGGGAACGCAGAAGCAGCCTTTCCGCAATGCGGAAGGGCTGCTTCTGTGTTTGTTTTCAGGTTAATTTCGATATATTTTTAATTTATTTCTGATTTGTTTTTAATTTAATTTTATTCTGTTTTTAATTTATTATTTATTTGTTATTAATTTATTTTTTATCTGAAAATAAATTGTTTTTAATCATAAAAGGGCAGCTTTCAAGGTGTGAAAGCTGCCCTTTTGATGTCTCAAAGCTGCCCTTTCGGTGTCCCAGGGGTAGTCTTTAGATGCTTCAGAGGTATTCTTCTGATGTGTCAAGGCTATGTGATTGTGGGATGTAGGCTTGGGGACTTACATCTTCAGTGCGGCACGGATGCCAGCCTCCACGGCCTGCATGTCGGCGGTAGGCTCGAAGCGGTCGATGACGTGACCCTCACGGTCGATGAGGAACTTCGTGAAGTTCCATTTGATGCTTGAGTCCTTGGCATAGTCAGGATTTTCGGTACGGAACTTCTCGTCAAGATACTTGCCAATCTGGTTGTTCGTGTCGAATCCCTTGAAGGGCTGCTGCGCCTTCAGATAGGTGTAGAGAGGTGCCTCATTCCGTCCGTTGACGCTGATTTTGGCGAATTGTGGAAAAGTGGTTCCGTAGTTGCCAGTGCAGAAGGCATGGATGTCACGGAAAGAGCCAGGAGCCTGTGCGCCGAACTGATTGCAGGGGAAGTCAAGAATGACCAGCCCCTGCGCCTTGTAGGTGTCATAGAGCTTCTGCAGAGCCTCATACTGGGGTGTGAATCCGCATTTTGTGGCAGTATTGACAATGAGCAGCACCTTGCCCTTGTATTCCTTTAACTTGACGGTGTGTTCGTTTCCGTCCTTCACACTGAACTTGTACACGTTCTTCTGAGCCATGACTGGCAATGCCATGAGAGCGCAGAAAAGGATTGACAATATTTTTTTCATAATGGGAAAACACATTGATGCCCATTTCCATCCTGTGGGTATCCCCTGTCACGATGTTCCCCCGTGCGGAGAGTGGGGTCTCTCCTGTGGATGGGGGAATGGGCTGTCAGTTAATTGTTCTGTTGTTCCTGTTTTATGTTGATCGTTTGTAATGTTCTGTTTCTTGCGGGCTCACCTTCTCGTCCTCACGTGTTAAGTTTCCTTTCTCCTTGATGGATGATCTGTCGGTGAGTGTCAGCATAGCGTCTCAGAGCAACTTGGCCAGCTCCCTCATCCCCTCGCTTGCACCTTTCTTTATATGCGTCACCGCTCTCATGCCGTTGGCTGACACGTCCTCCGGGTCAATGAGATAGATGGATGTTCCGGGGCGGGTGTATTGCACGAGTCCTGCGGCAGGATAAACATTGAGGGAAGTGCCTATGATGACGAGGATGTCAGCTCTCATGGCTTCCTCTGCCGCAGGCTCAATCATTGGGACGGCCTCGCCGAAGAAGACGATGAAGGGGCGAAGCAGACTGCCGTCACCAGCCTTCGTGCCAGGTGTGACCTCACAGTTGTCTGCCGTAAGCTCCTTAATGTATCGGCTGTCATACGGCTCATGGCTGGAGCAGACCTTGGTCAGCTCTCCATGCAGGTGGATGACATGGCTGGACCCGGCCTTCTCGTGCAGGTTGTCAACGTTCTGCGTGATAACCGTCACGTCATAATCCTTCTCCAGCTCCTTGATGAGGCGGTGTCCCTCGTTGGGTTCTGCGGCATAGAGCTTCTTCCGCAGCATGTTGTAGAAATTGGTCACCAGGGTCGGGTCAGCTTCCCATCCGTCATGTGATGCCACCTGCTCAACGGGAAAGTTTTCCCATAGCCCATCGTTGCCACGGAAAGTCTTGAAGCCGCTCTCCACTGACATGCCTGCACCTGTGAGGAATACGATTTTCTTCATGCGTCCTTATCTTTAATGGGACGGGAGTCAACTTCATTCCGCCAGTAAATCCCTTCCCTTCTTGTTTCAATTCTACAAATTTAGTTATTTTAATTTGATTAATGCAATACTGTCTCCTAAAAATAGTATCTTTGCACATTAATTTTAAACAATAGTAATAACTGTAATGGATAAATTAAGCTATGCACTGGGTATCGGTATCGGTTCCCAACTCGCCGGTATGGGAGCGAAGGAACTGAATATTGATGACTTCGCACAGGCTATCAAGGATGTTATTTCAGGCGCAGAACTGAAGGTTGACAATAGCGAGGCGCAGACTCTCGTACAAAACTTCTTCCAGGAGCAGGAGGCCAAGCAGCAGGCAGCTGCCGCAGAGGCGGGCAAGGCTGCCAAGCAGGCTGGTGAGGCTTTCCTGGCAGAGAACGGCAAGAAGGACGGCATCGTGACGCTTCCGTCAGGTCTGCAATATCAGGTTTTGAAGGAAGGCAACGGCAAACAGCCTAAGGCCACTGACCAGGTGAAGTGCCACTATGAGGGAACGCTGATTGACGGTACCGTGTTCGACAGCTCCTATCAGCGTAATCAGCCAGCCACCTTCGGGCTGAACCAGGTCATCGCAGGCTGGACTGAGGGTGTGCAGCTGATGCAGGAGGGTGCCAAGTACCGCTTCTTCATTCCTTACCACCTTGCTTACGGTGAGCGTGGCGCAGGAGCATCCATTCCTCCGTTCGCAGCCCTGATCTTTGATGTTGAGCTGATTGAGGTGGTGTAGAGAGCATAGGATGTTATAGGCTGTTATGAGTGCTTATCATCGCTTATCATCGCTTGTCATCGCCCACCTTCCCCATAAATTTCCAAAAAGCAAAACAGTAAAAAATATGAAGAAAATTTCACTTTTAGCCGTTATGGCTATTGCAGCCGTGGGCTTCACAGCCTGTGGCAACTCTACTCCCAAGGAGGAGATGAAGTCTGATGTAGACTCTTTGAGCTATGCGCTCGGTATTGACCAGGGCCAGGGGGTAAAACAGTACCTTCAGCAGATGCAGATTGATACCGCCTACATTGACGAGTTTGTCAAGGGTTTGAACGATGGTGCGAAGAATGCTGATGACAAGAAGCGCGCTGCCTACAATGCCGGTATCGGCATAGGTATGCAGATGAACATGGTCATCAAGCAGCAGATCAACCGCCAGATTTTCGGCCAGGACTCTACCAAGACCATCTCTTTGGACAACTTCCTCGCTGGTTTCGCAGCCAGTGCGAAGGGCAAGGGACAGAAGATGACCGTTGAGCAGGCCCGTACCATTGAGCAGAACACCTCAAAGGCCATCCAGACGAAGAATGCTGAGAAAACCTACGGTGCCAACAAGAAGAAGAGTGATGCCTACATGGCAGCCAATGCAAAGAAGGCTGGTGTGAGGACTATCGGCCAGGGCGTACAGGTAAAGGAACTCAAGAAGGGTACGGGTGCCGTGCCTAAGGCAACTGACGTTGTCAAGATCAACTACGTCGGCAAGACTATTGAGGGCAAGGAGTTTGACCATCGTGACGGAGCAACGATGCCAGTAGGTGGTGTGATTCCAGGATTCACTGAGGCTCTGACAAAGATGCCGGTAGGCTCAAAGTGGGAAATCACCATTCCTTACACCGCAGGTTACGGCGCACAGCAGCCAAGCCCTGACCTCAAGCCATTCTCAACACTTGTCTTCACCGTCGAGCTGCTTGAGATTGAGAAGGCTCCCCAGGGTCAGCCTGCTATGCCGGTTGGTCAGCCTAACGTGAAGTAATTGAGGATAACATAAAAAGAATAGGGTCGGGTTTGCGAATCCGGCCTTATTTTGAGTTATAATATACTAATAAGGTGAGGGCTTGCCTTCACAGAGTAAGAACTCTTTTCTTAAACAGATAAGATCATGAAGAAAGTATTGACACTGGCACTGCTCGTCCTGGCAGGTGCCTCTTTCAGCACGGTAACGGCGAAGGACAAGAAGAAGGACAAGAAGAAAACAGAAACTGTTGAGCAGAAACTGGAGCTGAAGACGGCTTCCGACTCTCTGAGCTATGCCGCCGGTATGGCGATGACACGTGGTCTGGATGGCTATCTGGAGCAGCGTATGGGTGTCACCAAGGCGCAGATGCCCGATTTCCTGCGTGGACTGAAGCAGGGCATAGCCAGCCGCAACGACTCAACGTTTGCTGCCTATGTGGCTGGACTGACCATCTGCGAGCAGGTGCAGAAGACCATGCTGCCGAATGTCACCAGCCAGTTTGAGGGCACCTCAGAGCCAATCAATGCCGAGATGCTCTATGCCGGCTTCCTCGCTGCGCTGCAGAAGGACACCACCTTCTTCAAGCAGGAGGGGGCTGACAGGTTCTTTGAGGGAAAGCAGCTGGCCCTGAAGGCGCAGAAAGAGGCAGCAACGAAGGCTGAGGGTGAGAAGTTCCTCGCTGAGAACAAGACCAAGCCTGGTGTGGTGACGCTGCCTGACGGACTGCAGTATAAGGTGCTGACCAAGGGAACGGGTGAGATTCCTACGGTGAATGACAAGGTGACCGTGGTCTATGAGGGCAGGACGCTGGATGGCAAGGTGTTTGATGCCACATCAAAGCATGGCACGAAGAACGATACCTTCAGTGTGGGCGGCCTTATCAAAGGCTGGACAGAGGCACTGACCATGATGCCCGTAGGCTCAAAGTGGGAGGTTTATATCCCGCAGGAACTGGCTTACGGCGAGCGTGGTGCCGGACGTGACATCGCTCCTTACTCCGCACTGATCTTCACACTTGAGCTGCAGGGCATACAGAAGAGTGAGCCAAAGACTGAGAAGCCAGCAGAGGACGTTGCTCCTGTTGCCAAGGCTCCTGCAAAGCGGACAGCCAAGAAAGCTGCCAGGAAGTAATGGAGGCAGCCGTTCTGCACAGGATAGATATCGGAATATTTTGCTCATGCGGGCCTGTTTATGTCCGAGAAACCACCAGGTGACAGACCAAAAGAAAACAAAATGCGCCTTTATGGCGCATTTTTTATATCATTTTGTTGCTTGTTTCATATTAATTGCCTACTTTTGCTTGCTATCTGCTAAGTCCGTTGGCTTGGCAAAGACTACAAACATCAACTATAAGAAATGGAAAAGATAGACAGATTAGACAAGAAGATTCTGGGCATCCTGTCGCAGAATGCCCGTATGCCCTTCAAGGATGTTGCTGCCCAGTGTGGCGTGTCACGTGCGGCCATCCATCAGCGTGTGCAGCATTTGGTGGAGAATGGGGTCATTACCGGCAGTGGTTTCGATGTCAACCCCAAGAGCTTGGGCTACAGCACCTGTACATACGTAGGACTGAATCTTGAGCGCGGGTCAATGTACAAGAAGGTCGTTGAGCGGCTGAGTGCCATTCCCGAGATTGTGGAGTGTCATTTCACAACAGGACCTTACACCATGCTGGTGAAGCTCTATGCCAAGGATAATGAGCAGCTGATGGATTTGCTGAACAATCAGATGCAGGGAATCCCAGGTGTCGTGTCCACTGAGACACTTATCTCGCTGGAGCAGAGCATCAAGCGTGAGATTCCCATTGCCGAGGAGGCATCATGCAAATAGCGTCTGAAACGAACAATCCCATCATTCAAGAAGAAGCAGAATGAAATATGATCTACAGTCGCATCTGAACGAGGTGTATGCGGCTTATCCTGAGGCAAAGCGTCAGCCTGTCATCGGAATCACCACGAACTTCACGGAAGGTGATGCTACTTTGAGAGATGTGTACTACAAGCAGATTGTCAAGGCTGGCGGAACACCAGTCCTTCTGCCGCCTGTAGCCGACAAGGAGGTGCTTGTCAACACGCTCGACCATCTTGACGGCTTACTCCTCACAGGAGGTGCCGACATCAATCCACTGTGGGCGGGAGAAGAGCCATCGCCCCGCCTGCATGGCATCAATGCCGAGCGCGACCTGCCCGAGCTGATGCTGACACAGTTGGCATTCAACCGCCAGCTGCCTATCCTGGGCATCTGCCGTGGCATACAGACACTTGCCGTTGCCTTAGGGGGCAGCGTGCAGCAGGATATCTATGAGGATTATATCCGTATGGAGTCTATGGTTGAGAAGAAGCTCAGCAAGGACAGGACCATCACCACCTTCCATGCTGCAAAGCTGAAGCACTCACAGGATGCTGACCGCAGTGAGCCTACGCATGGCGTGATGCTCAGCAAGGGTTCGGTGCTGCATGCCTTGTACAAGGATGACCGTATCCTTGTCAACTCCTTCCATCATCAGGCTGTGAAGAGTTCGGGCAAGCGGTTCCGGGTCACGGCGCAGTCGGCTGATGGTGTCATAGAGGCCATTGAGAGTTCGGAGTTCAAGCCCGTCATGGGTGTGCAATGGCATCCGGAATGGCTGGGGGCGGAAGGTGGCAAACTGTTCAGCTGGCTGGTCACACAGGCCAATAACTTCTACATAGCCAAGCAGCTCCACCAGCGTGTCCTCACGCTTGATACGCATTGCGACACACCGATGTTCTTCCCGCAGGGTGTCCGTTTTGACCAGCGTGACCCGCGCATCCTCTACGACCTCCACAAGATGACCGAGGGCAGGCAGGATGCCGTGACGATGGCAGCCTATCTGCCACAGCCGAAGATTGGTGAGACTTTCTCGTCAAAGATTGACATTGCAGGGCTGAAACGCTTTAACCCTGACCTCACGGAGACGCTTGACCACCTCTCTCCGGCGGTCTATGCCGACCTTGTCTTTGACAAGATAGAGGCTATTGTCAAGCAGAACCAGCGTTACATCAGTATTGCCCGCACACCATCTGACCTCTATGAGGACAAGCGCAAGGGACGTAAGAGCATCATGTTCGCCATAGAGAATGGTCTGGCGCTGGAGCATAAACTGGAGAACGTGAAGCACTTCGCACAGCGTGGTGTGGTCTATATAACGTTGTGCCACAATGGTGACAATGACATCTGTGACTCTGCCCGGGGCAGCAACATGCACGGAGGAGTCAGCAAGTTCGGTGCTGAGGTCATCAAGGAGATGAACCGCAATGGCATCATGGTGGACTTGAGCCACGGCGGTGAGAAGAGCTTTTATGATGCGCTTGACATCAGCAGCCAGCCCATCGTCTGCAGCCATTCCAACAGCAAGGCCCTCTGTGATGTCCCACGTAATCTCACTGACGACCAGATGCGTGCGTTGGCACGGAAGGGCGGTGTGGCACATATAACCCTTTACCACGGCTTCCTCCGCAAGGAGGGGGAGGCAACAGTCATGGATGCCATTGCCCACCTGGAGCATGCCATTAATGTCATGGGCATTGACCATGTGGGTGTCGGTACTGACTTCGATGGTGACGGTACGGTACGGGGAATGGCTGATGCCAGTGAGATGATCAATTTCACCCTTCACCTTCTCCGCCGTAAGTACAACGAACGTGACATTGAGAGGATATGGGGTGGCAACTGGCTGCGTGTCATGGCGCAGGTGCAGAGCGTGAGAAAATAAGGGGTGTGGCCAGATGTGATTTGTCACCGCTTATCATAGGTCACTGTCACTTATCATTACTTCTCGTCGCTTATCAGCACCCATTATCCTTACCTGTAATCCTTAACAAAAGAAATAATGAAAGCTAAAATAAGAATCTTCCTTGGCTGCCTGCTGGCAGCCTCCCTGGCAACTGCTGCCTACAGCTGCAAGGGTAAAGCAAGCAACGGCAGCGGTGCTGCCGATAGTGACACGGTGGCAGCGGCAAAGCCGTCAGGCCCTAAGTTTAATGCTGACTCTGCCTATGCCTTCACCGCGGCGCAGTGCCAGTTCGGCCCCCGCACGATGAACTCCACAGCACATGACCAGTGCGGCAAGTGGATTGCGGGGAAGTTCCGCCAGTACGGCTGTGAGGTGCAGGAGCAGAAAGCCGATCTGAAAGGCTATGACGGCACTGTACTGAAATCGACCAATATCATTGCCCGGTTCAATCCGGAGGCAAAGAAGCGCATACTGGTCTGCGCCCACTGGGACAGTCGCCCCTGGGCTGACAACGATCCTGATTCCAGCAATCACCGGAAACCAGTCATGGCTGCCAATGATGGTGCCAGTGGTGTGGCTGTCATGCTTGAGATAGCCCGTCAGCTGCAGGCTGACAAGAAGCTTTCCGTGGGTGTAGACTTCGTCTGCTTTGATGCTGAGGACTGGGGACTTCCACAATGGGAGACTGGCTATCAGGACACAGGTGACTCGTGGGCACTTGGCGCGCAGTATTATTCTCAGAACCTGAACGGTACAGTAAAGCCAGAGTTCGGCATCCTGCTTGATATGGTAGGGGGTGAAGGGGCACAGTTCTATCGTGAGGGAATGTCGCTGCAGTTCGCACCTGATATCGTCAACCGTGTCTGGGATGCGGCCAAGACAGCCGGATTCGGGGCTTACTTCCCTGATGCCACGGGAGGCATGGTGACTGATGACCATGTGCCGGTGAATCAGAATGGCGGTATCCCGACCGTTGACATCATCCCGTATTATCCCGATTGTCAGCAGAGTTCATTTGGACCTACGTGGCACACTGTCAATGACACGATGGAGCATATTGACCGGAACACGCTGCAGGCCGTGGGGCAGACGGTCATACAGGTGCTGTATAGTTAGCCCGCCCCCAGCCCCTTCCAAGGGAGGGGTGTGCCTGGCGGGATAGGTTAATCTGCCGTAAAGAGGAGAATGGGATTGTATAATCCTGACTTTGCAATAAAGAATAGAATCCTGACCGTTGACAGTTAGGCTGAGACGAGTCCGGACAGTTAGGCTGAGGCGAATCCCGAAAGTCAGACAAAAGAGACCGCTAAAGCCCGATAAAAGCTTTTGGGAGAATTATGACTTTATAAAGACAGGCACAGTGACAGAAGAGTGCGTTCTTCGTGTCTTGGACTTCCAGTGATGTATAACATTATCCCCATTGCTCAATGCGGGCAATGGGGATGATGTGTCTGTTCCTTTTGCTTTTGTTGACCTCCGCCTCTTCAGGTTGTAGTTTATATTGTGCCCATTGATTTTAGTTCCCACTCCCATCAGTCTCAATTCATCTTAATCTCACTACAGCCCCATCTCCATTCCCACCTTATATCTAAATCTCCCTTCCCTCGGGAGGGGCAGGGGGTGGGCTTCAGTGTGTGTGTTTCTTACAGTTGCCCAGCTTCCACCTGTAGTACGATCCTTTCCACCAGGCGGTCAGCTCCTTGTGGGTCATACCGTTTCTTCAGGCTGCTGCCGAATGCCCAGGCAAAAGCCTGGTAGAAACCGGCGCGGACAGGTCCGAGAAAAGCCTGTACCAGCTCGTAGGAGGTGGAGTTACACTCGCGGTCAATGAGCTTGATGAGCAACTTGCCTTGTGAGAAAGTCAGCTTCTTCATGCGGGGCTTGTAGGTGTTCCAGATGTCCTTCTCCACTCGCTTCATGTGTTCAGCCCGTTCCTTCTTTGATGGAATGGTCTCCAGATAGGCTCCTGTTTCAAGGATGATCTGTTGACATTCCTTCGCCACAGGAAGCACTTTCTTTATGTTGTAGACCAAGCGATAATATGCATTCTGCTGCGATTTGCTCTTGAATTCCATTGGTGGAAAAACATACACATTGCTTGTGCGGACATATTGAATACTGTCTTTGCCCACCTTTGCCTTTCCTATGTGGACCATTGGGACGAATGTGGGCGAGTCCATATCCACCACACGGTCCTCGGGGTTGATATGGTCTTGTGCGGTTGCTCCCGATGCAATGCCCAGCAGCAACCATACAATGAAAAGCATGCGTTTCCTCATAACGCTGGCAAAAGTAGTGATTATTTCTGAAGTCCACTGCGTTTTTAATAATAATTTGTCCTTTTTATCTGCGTTTGTTTGAAGATGTTGTCTGTTTCCTGTCCCGTTCTCCAATAATGGGAATGGATATTTCCTTGTCGGTTAATGAAGTCCTGGTATCTGTCTTTATGTAAGATGAGAATGGATTATTCTTGGATATATTCACAGATAATTGTCAATATGAAGTTAAAGAATATTAATATTAAGAACTTTGCCCGTCAAATTCGTGCAACCAATTAATATTTTTCCTACTTTTGTGAATGTAACCGAATAACAAAAACAATCTTCCGTAATATGGTGACGACCTTAGTAATTCTTGAACTGCTTATAGTCCTGGCACTCATCTTCATCGGTGCCCGAGTGGGAGGAATCGGGCTTGGTATCTATGGCATGATAGGTGTCTTTGTCCTTGTCTATGTTTTTGGGCTGGCTCCAGGCACAGCACCGATTGATGTCATGATGATTATCGTTGCTGTCATCACGGCGGCATCGGCATTGCAGGCATCTGGGGGGCTGGAATACCTTGTAGGCGTAGCAGCCAAATTTCTCCGAAAACATCCTGACCACATCACTTACTTTGGTCCTATCACCTGCTGGCTCTTCTGCGTGGTGGCAGGAACGGCGCACACGTCTTACTCCTTGTTGCCGATAATCTCTGAGATTGCGCAGGCAAACAAGATCCGTCCCGAGCGGCCGATGAGTCTTAGCGTGATAGCAGCCTCGCTCGGCATCACGTGCAGTCCGGTCAGTGCGGCCACAGCAGCTCTCATCAGCCAGGATCTCCTGGGGGCGAAGGGCATCGAGCTGGGTACGGTATTGCTGGTTTGCGTGCCGACGGCTTTCGTGTCAATCCTTGTAGCCGCCTTCATTCAAAACCATGTGGGCAAAGAACTGGAGGACGATCCCGAGTACAGGCGGCGTGTGGCTGCGGGTATCATCAATCCGGAGGAAGATTGCAGGAGTGTCTCTGTGGCTGAGACTGAGGTGAATCCGGCTGCCAGACGTTCAGTATGGGCATTTCTTTTCGGAGTAGCCTTGGTCATTCTCTTTGGTTTCCTGCCAGAGTTGCGCCCCAAGGGTGTGTCCATGAGCCAGACCATTGAGATGATAATGATGTCAGACGCAGCACTGATTCTGCTTGTAGGCAAAGCCAACGTGGGTGATGCCGTCAACGGCAATATCTTCAAGGCAGGCATGAATGCGGTTGTCGCCATCTTCGGAATCGCCTGGATGGGCAACACGTTCTATATGGGTAACGAGAAAGTGCTGGATGCAGCCCTGTCATCTATGATCACGTCAGCCCCTATTCTCTTTGCCGTTGCGCTCTTCCTGCTGAGCATTATGCTCTTCTCGCAGGCTGCCACGGTGACTACACTCTATCCGGTAGGCATAGCCCTGGGCATCAATCCGCTCCTGCTCATCGCCATGTTTCCTGCCTGCAACGGCTACTTCTTCCTTCCCAATTACCCGACTGAGGTGGCTGCGCTCGACTTTGACCGAACGGGGACCACTCATGTCGGCAAGTATGTTATCAACCACAGCTTCCAGCTGCCCGGCTTCATTACGACAATCGTCTCCATCGCCCTTGGCGTACTGGTGATACAATTTCTCTAACTTATAAAAACCAAATCTTATGAGAACCTTAAAAATCACTTTTCTGACAGTCCTGGCATTGGTAATGTCAACTGTCGTGTTGGCACAGAAACCAAAGATTCGCATTATCGCAACCGGCGGAACCATAGCCGGAGTATCAGCATCAGCCACCAGCTCGGCTTATGGTGCGGGACAGGTGGGCATACAGACGCTGATTGATGCCGTTCCGCAGATGAAGGAGATTGCCGATGTGTCGGGTGAACAGCTCGTCAACATAGGCAGTCAAGACATGAATGATGAGGTGTGGCTGAAGCTGGCCAAGCGCATCAACGAGCTGCTGAACAGGGAAGGCTATGACGGTGTGCTGGTGACACATGGAACCGACACGATGGAGGAGACGGCTTACTTCCTCTCGCTGACCGTCCACTCCGATAAGCCGGTGGTGCTGGTTGGCTCCATGCGACCGTCTACGGCCATCAGTGCTGACGGTCCTGCCAATCTCTATAACGGTGTCTGCACGCTCGTTGATCCATCCTCAAAGGGGCATGGAGTCATGGCATGTATGAACAATGAACTGTTTGAGGCAAAGGCTCTTGTCAAGACCCATACCACTGACTGTGCCACTTTCAAGGGCGGAATCTATGGTGAGATGGGTTATGTCTACAACGGTAAGCCTTATTTTCTCCATAAGCCGGTTGCCCGGCAGGGACTCTCCTCTGAGTTCAATGTCGACAATGTGACGGCTCTCCCGAAGGTGGGGATCGTCTATGGTTATGCCAACTGCTCCCCTCTGCCCATGCAGTCATTCGTTGATGCTAAGTTTGATGGTATAGTCCTTGCCGGTGTGGGCGATGGAAACTTCTATAAGGATGTGTTCGATGTAGCCTTGAAGGCACAGAACAGTGGCATCCAGATTGTCCGTTCCAGCCGAGTGCCTTATGGTCCGACCAATCTGAATGGTGAGGTGGACGATGCCAAGTACCATTTCGTGGCTTCACTGAACCTGAATCCGCAGAAGGCACGCATCCTTCTGATGCTGGCCCTGACCAAGACCAAGGACTGGCAGAAGATCCAGCAGTACTTTGAGGAGTATTAATCCTCAGCCTTACCGGGGGAAGGATAGCTGGGATTGGGGATACCCGAAGGCGGCATCGTTGTCATTATCACCTGTTGTCGTCTATCATCGTTTAGTATCGTCTATCATCGCTTATCATCGCCTATCCCTCCCATCCTCTCTCCCTAATCATAAACCATAAAAAGAAAACAACATGAAAAAGACCATATTATGCTCCTGTCTCCTTGCCTTCACGTTAGGAGCGAGCGCACAGGACAATCACGGATACGGTGCTGGTGACGGCAAC
Source organism: Prevotella sp. (assembly GCA_024688365.1). GTDB lineage: Bacteria > Bacteroidota > Bacteroidia > Bacteroidales > Bacteroidaceae > Prevotella. The sequence continues at coordinate 134,495 of JAILEG010000017.1, read as the reverse complement.
TTCAAGTCGCTGGCTGAGGAAGTGGCTAAGCTGAAGAAGCATAACGACATGTTCAACGTCTACTTCAACTATGCTGCCAGCGCACAGGTAGAGCAGGGAGCCGACAAAGAGTGGGGCACCCGCTTTGCCAACAAGCAGCTCAGGCTGGAGATTAAGGGAAATCTAACCGACAAGCTTTACTATCGTCTGCGTCACCGGCTCAACAAGGCCAACAACGCTCAGAGCCAGGACAACTTCGCCAAGGCCACCGACATCATGATGGTGGGATATAAGTTCTCCGACAAATTCAAGCTGGAGGCTGGTAAGATGTGTCAGATATGGGGTGGATTTGAGTTTGATGAGAACCCTATGTATATCTATCAGTATTCTGACATGGTTGACAACATGGATAATTTCATGGCAGGTATCGTTGCCAGTTACAAGCCCGTGCCTACGCAGGAGATAGCCGTTGAGATCAGCGATGCCAGCAACAACAGTTTTTCTGACGAGTATGGTGCAGGCTCTTTGGCCGTTGAGAGTGATGGAAGTGCGAGGGTGTTGCGTCCGTCGAAGAATGCGCTGACCTATATCGTCAACTGGAACGGAAGCTTCCTCAATGACAAGTTGCAGACCCGCTGGTCATGGGGCATCCAAACCGAGGCAAAGCACAAGTACAGTCGGATGCTTGTCCTGGGACAGAAGCTGAATCTGCCGAAGGTGCAATGGTACTTCGACTATATGGGTGCCTTTGATGAGCTCGACCGTCTGAAGATAGCCTCCAGCGAATTGGCTCCTACCATTGTAGGAGGAGTAGGGGGAAACACATGGTTCAGTGATGTCCACTACAATTCCTTCATCACAAAACTCAATTGGCAGTTCGCTCCGCAGTGGAATCTCATGCTGAAGGGTATGTATGAGACGGCAAGCGTCACTAAGATAGAGCGCTTCAAGGACTATCGCAAGAGCTATGGCTACATGGGCAGCGTGGAGTATTATCCCGTGAAGAGCCAGGACTTCCGCATCTTCCTTGCCTATGTAGGGCGCAAGGTCAACTTCAGTGAGCAGTGCGGACTGAAGGACTACAACACCAACCGCATTGAGTTAGGTTTCATGTATCGTATCAAGGCATACTGACCTGCTGTTTGATTCCAGATACATTACAAAATAAAAATCAATTAAAACCAATGAAAGAAGAAAAGAAATATCGTGTGGAGAGCGATCTTCTGGGCGAGTTACAGGTGCCTGAGGAGGCTTATTACGGCGTGCAGACACAGCGAGCTATCAACAACTATCACATTTCCCGCAAGCGCATGTGCGACTATCCCGACTATGTCATCGCCATTGCCTACGTAAAGCTGGCTGCCGTCGAGACCAACCACACCCTCGGACAAATTGACGACCAGATAGCCGGAGCCATTGCCCAGGCCTGCCGGGAGATCATTGACGGAAAGCTGCATGAGAATTTCGTTACCGATATGGTCCAGGGAGGTGCCGGTACATCGGTCAACATGAATGCCAATGAGGTCATTGCCAACCGTGCGCTGGAGCTGCTCGGGCATAGGAAAGGCGAGTATCAGTATTGTTATCCGAACGACCATGTAAACTGTGGGCAGTCTACCAATGATGTTTACCCAACGGCCATCCGCCTTGCGCTCATCCGCATGAACAAGCATCTGATAGCCTCTTTGAGCGAGCTGGTGGCAGCCTTCCGCAGGAAGGGAGAGGAGTTCAGGAACATCATCAAGATGGGCCGCACCCAGTTGCAGGATGCCGTGCCCATGACCAGTGGGCAGGAGTTCCGTGCCTTTGCTGACAACCTTGAGGAGGAGATAGCCAATCTGAACCGTAATGTTGAGCTGCTGCATGAGATCAACATGGGCGGAACGGCCATCGGGACGGGGCTGAACGCTGCCCCAGGCTATGCGAAGCTCTGCGCGCAGAACCTGAGCCGTTTCACTGGCGACCACTTTGAGTCGAGTCCTGACCTCGTTGAGGCTACACCTGACACGGGAGCCTACGTCAGCTACAGCGGTGCGCTGAAGCGTCTGGCGGTCAAGCTCTCCAAGATCTGCAATGACCTCCGCCTGCTGGCATCCGGTCCGCGTTGCGGTCTGAATGAGATCAACCTGCCACCGATGGCACCGGGCTCAAGCATAATGCCGGGTAAGGTCAATCCCGTTATCCCCGAGGTGACCAACCAGACCTGCTTCAAGGTCATTGGCAACGACACCACCATCATGATTGCCGCTGAGGCAGGTCAGCTTCAGCTGAACGTCATGGAGCCTATCATCACCGAGTGTCTGGTGGAGGACCTCACCTGGCTGCCCAATGCCATGGACACGCTGCGTGAGAAGTGTATTGAGGGTATTACGGTCAATAAGGAGCGTTGCCTGAATATGGTCAAGAACTCCATTGGCATCGTCACGGCTCTGAACCCCTATATAGGTTATAAGAACAGCACCAAGATAGCCAAGGAAGCCCTTGAGACGGGCGGATCCGTCTATGATCTCGTGCTGGAGAAGAAGCTCCTGACCAAGGAGAAGCTCGATGCCATCCTTGATCCGGCCCACATGCTTGACCCGACGGACATCATTGAGTGATTCTGTGCGGTTCATGTTATAATCTTACCAGTGCTTGGCTGATTTCTTGTCAGGCATTGGTAATCATTTAGCGATGCTTGGTAATCCCATGACCAAAGGATTGATAAAACGTCCAGCCAATCTTGGTCAACTCCCATCAGGCTTCTTCTGCCGTGTTGAAGGGAGAGAAGAAAGGGCATAGCAGCTGCACAGGCTCAGTCTTGATCCCCCTTTCCAATCAAATTCTCTCTTGTCGCAAAGGCTCTCCGTCCAGCGTGTAGGCTGTGAAGATGCCATGCTCGTAGGTCATGAATGTCGGTACGTTACCACCTTTAGGGAAGGTGATGGAGCCGAGATTGCAGACCAGTGTGTCATCCTTCCGTGTCAGTTCCCACAGGTGGGTGTGCCCGTATACGATGGCATCAACATGTCCTTGGGGCATCTTCTCCTTATTATATATATGTCCGTGGGTAAGAAAGAGCTTCCTTCCTTCGTCAACAAGGAGCAGGTAGTCGGCCATCAGCGGGAAGTGGAGGAGCATCTGGTCAACCTCCGCATCGCAGTTCCCCCTTACAGCCACAATGTCATTGGCACGCTTGTTCAGAGCCTCCACGATGCCTTTAGCGTCAATGCCCTCGGGGATGGAGTTGCGCGGACCATAGTTGAGGATGTCGCCAAGGATGCAGAGCATGTCACAGTGCTGGCGGTCATAGAACTGCAGCACCTTCTCCAGTGCGGGCAGACAGCCGTGGATGTCGGAAACCAGTAGATATTTCATTTGCTTCTTTGCTTATTTGTTTTGGGCAAAGGTAGTGGAAATTGTTGGAATGGTCAAGGATTTAAGACATGCTAACACTGCTTCCCATCGCTATGACTGCCGCTTTTCTGTCGTGTTTTTCTGAGACAAAGAGAGTTCTTGGGATGGAAATTTGGCAGTCTCCCTCACATTATTTATATTTGCAGACGACTATAATCTTGCTGTGCTATGGAGGTAAAGGATATTTTTGAGTTACGCCGACAAGGCAGGACGGAGGAGGCTTATGCTGCCATCCGCCCGATGTATGCTGCTCATAAGGGACATTACACCACGATAGCCATGTTCTGGGTGGGGGTGGATATGATGCGCCTGCGCTATCAGCAACGCAGGCTGGAGGAGGCTTACAGGATTTTCCAGAGTCTGATGCGGCTTTATCCCACAATGGATGACAAGGATATGAAAGGGCAGACTGCCATGATGCGGGCTGCCCTGCTTGTCTTCGACCATCACCCGGCGTTCTCCATGCTCGATTTCATCACGCGCTGGGACATTACCCGACTCACTGATGACGACTGGACGATGGGGCAGGCAAACGGGCATCCTGTGCCGTCAACGGGCATGCGCATCGTCAGCAAGGTGTTCAAGGAGGTGGAGGTCACGCCTACAGTCGATATGGCCCTGAAGGCTGCTCCCATCTTGGCTGAGGCTTTGAGGCACAGTCCTTACAACATGAACAACCAGCGTTACAAGGCCCTGGTCTATCGGATTATGGGCAAGAAGGACAAAGCCATCAATATCTACTGTCATCTTATCCGCAATCATCGCCAGTCCTACCTTTTCCATGAACTCTCTGAGCTGGTTGATGATGAGCGGCAGAAGATAGCCCTGCTCTGTAAGGCCATAGCCACGCAGCGGGAGGAGAAGTTCCGGCAGCGCATGCGCTTCACCCTGGCAGGCCTGCTCTTCAGCCATGACAAGCCCCGTGCCCGCTATGAGCTTGACAAGTGTATCGCTGCCCGCAGGCAGGCGGGTTACACCATCACTTGGGAGATGCAGAACCTTGCTGCCAGCCTGGCTGAGGTGCAGCCCGTGACTGATGCCGATGAGAAGAGCTTTTATCGCCAGCAGGAGGTTGTCCTGCGTGAGTTGGAACGGTGAGACTACAGGCCCAACATTATCCTAACAGGTGGTAGCATCCGCCAGCCATAGCCCTCACGACACCCTTCATCTCCAGTCCGAAAAGCACACCCGTCAGACGTGCGATGGGGATATTGGCCTGCACGGATAGGAGGTTTATCTGTAGGTCGTTGTTCTTGCCGAGAGCCTTGACAACGGTCTCCTCTTCAGCCGACAGGTCAGGGAAGAGCGTCCGCTCAATACCTTTCTTCTGTGCCTGTTCCAGTTTCTTGTCCTCATCCCATCCCATCGCCTTCACGAAGTCAGTGGCCGATGTGATGAGTGCAGCCCCATTGTCCCTGATCAGGTTGTTGCATCCCTCGCTGTACTCTGCCCCTATTGCGCCAGGAAAGGCGAACACCTCCCGTCCGTAGCTCCGGGCAATGTTGCAGGTGATGAGTCCTCCGCCCTTTGCTGCCGACTCAATGAGGATGGTTGCGTCAGAGCATCCGGCAACGATACGGTTCCGCTGCACGAAGTTGCGTGCCACGGGCTGTGTGTGCGTCATGTACTCAGTCAGCAGTCCGCCCTGCCTGACCATCTCCGCGGCGGTCTCCCTGTGTCCCCGTGGGTAGAGGTCGTCCAGTCCATGCGCCAGCACGCCCACGGTGCTGAAGCCATTGGCCAGAGCCTCACGGTGGGCATGGATGTCAACTCCGTAGGCCAGTCCGCTGAAGATGAGAACGTCAGGGCATATTGTCTTCAGCTCCCTGACGAAGGTGCGGATGATGTCCTGCCCGTAGGTGGTGCAGTGGCGTGTGCCGATGATGTTGAGGGTGTGGCGGCAGTTCAGGTCGGCATTGCCCAGGTGGTAGAGTAGGAGCGGGGCATCCGCACACTCCTTGAGCCGTTGTGGGTATCGCCGGTCATTCATGCAGATGGGCTGTATGTGGTGTTGCTGGTCATACTCCAGTTCTTTCTCGGCCCGTGGTCTGACGCTGTCAGCGTCTTTCAGGGCCTCGACAAGTTGCCTGGAGGCATCAGGCAGGATATCCCTGATGTCGTTCCTGTGTTCCATGACGGCTGTAGCCGAGCCGGCCCGTTTGTATAGTTCAGCCAGTTCCGCCAGGTGAAAGCGTGTGAGACGCGTGAGAAGAAGGGTGTTAAGGGTTTCCATTGTCAGTGTTGGGGGGAGGAGCCCACCCCCGCCCCCTCCCAAGGGAGGAAAGAATATGGTGGGCGATGAAGGTTGGTTATAGGCGGTGATGGGTGATGATAAAAGGCAAATGGGCTCCCCTCCCTTGGGAGGGGCTGGGGGTGGGCCCTTATATCACTTTGCTGAAAGCCTCGTCATACTCCTTGCTCACGCCTAACCTGCCATTGATGAGCGTGACGAGGTCAACGTCAGCGTGGAAGCAGAGCCGCTCGTCGCCGGCACGGAAGATGTCATGGGTGAACACCCAGCGCAGCCCCTGCTTCTTCAGTCCCATGCGTGAGATGAACTCGTCATCGCAGCGGAGGGGCACCTTGTAGGTAAGCTGCATGCGTGCCACAACGGCATCCACCCCTTTCTCGTGCAGTTCGGAGAAGCTGACACCCAGTGAGCGCAGAAAACGGTGGCGCGTATGCTCCGTGTAGTGCAGGTAATTGGCATTGTTCACTATCCCCTCAATGTCGCACTCGTAGTCGCGTACTTCCATTCGGGTCTCGAAGATGTATTTGCTGTTCTTTTCCATGTTTTTATTTGGGTTGTATGTGATTTGTTCCGTCAGCTGCTGCCATCTTGGGGTGAGGTGCTGCTGCTGTCAGCCATTTCCTTTCAGATATTCGTAGCCAATCCTGCACCGCAGGCACTCTTTCTCGTCGCAGTATTCCTTCTTCAGCTGAATAAGGGCCTGAGAGTCGCCGGCAGTCTCAACGGGCAGTCCCACCTCCTTCCACATCCTTACGATGTGGTTGTTCTCTGCTTTCATCTCCTCAAGGAAGTCGAAGGCTCGGTCACACAGCTTTTCCGAACTCTTGTGCCTGCCGTATGCGAAGAGCATGGGGATGGCCGTGTTGATGACCAGCAGGCTGAGCGAGAGGGGCGAGAGCCGCTTCTCGTTCTTCTTGCTTTCCGGGCCGAAGGTGTAATGTGTCTCCCAGTAGGGAGTGACCCGTGTGGCGAGCAGTTCCTTAGCCTGTCTCACCGTCTCACACTCCATCAGCCGTGACAGCCCCGTCCGCTGCTCATGATAGAGGCGGGCAAGCTGGGCAATGCGTATATGGGGGAAGTTCTGTGGCCGCAGCCTGAGGAATCTCCACTGTCCCACGTCAACGGGCTTCATGCCGAACTTATGTGCCAGGTACAGATACTCGTCCCTGAGCTGGGTGAAGTAGCCATCATCCAGTGCCTCCTGGCGGTACCGCTGGGGAATGGCTGCTGGGTCAAGGAGTCCGGCCTGTCCAAGGAAGATGGCCTCAATCTGCATGATGTTGTCCCGGTGGTGGGCTATGCTTTGCAGCGGAATCTGCCTTGCCCATGCCTCGAAGGCATCGCCGTTGATGCCGAAGCCATAGTTGCGGGCAAGGGTCATGAAGTAAGCCCCCTCCCATGATCCGTCGCAGTCCCTCACCCTCTGGGCAATGGCCTCCGTCTTCTGTTCCAGCCGCTCCGTCTGCAGGGCACTCATCCATGCGTGGATCATCAGCCGTGACAGCTTGGGGATGATGCGGTAGCAGGGCGGATACTCGTCAGTCGTGAGCAGCTCGGCATAGTGTTCGCGCACCATTGGCGGTACCTCCAGCCGCATCTGTGGCGGATAGTCGCCCCGGCTGGTCTTCACGTCCACGTCCACCGTCCCTACCACGTGCAGGATGACGTTGTCGTAATGCGGGTCATGGTCATGCCTGTGCAGGAACCAGTCCGATGCCCGCTCATGTATCTCCACGTTGCCCACCCACAGCGTCCCGCCAATCTTCACCTTAGCGTTGAAGAAGTCGGGTCCGGCATTGCGGTTGTGCAGTCCCGGGTCAATGACCTCCACGGGCTGGCCGTCAGTGGTCTTGAGTCCCGTCAGCGGAAACAACCTGTGTTTCCATACATAGTGGATTAACTGTTCCATAACAGATTCTTGGCTTTTACAGAACGCAAATATACAAAAAATCCCCTACATCATCACGTGGCAAACTGATTTTTTGTGAGATAGCAGGCCTCCCTTACTTAAAATTAGTGAACTTATTTTGTATTATGTGTCAAATCAGCTACCTTTGCAATGTTTTTAATTCCGTCAAATTATGAAGATAGCATTGATAGGCTACGGCAAGATGGGGCACATGATAGAGCAGATAGCCCGTGAGCGTGGCCATGAAATTGTCAGCATTATTGATATTGACAACGTGGACGACTTCGATTCTCCGGAGTTTGCTTCTGCCGATGTGGCCATTGAGTTCACCAATCCTACGGCCGCATATGCCAATTACCAGCGCGCCTTTGCCCATAACGTGAAGGTGGTCAGCGGGTCAACGGGCTGGATGCAGGACCATAAGGCTGATGTCGAGCGGCTGTGTGCCGAAGGTGGCCAGACCCTCTTCTGGGCCAGCAACTTCTCCATTGGTGTGGCCATCTTCTCAGCGGTCAACCGTTATCTTGCCAAGATCATGAATGGTTTTCCACAGTACAGCATCGAGATGGAGGAGACCCACCACGTCCACAAGCTCGATGCGCCATCGGGGACTGCCATCACCCTGGCAGAGGAAATCATCGACAATGTCGACCGTAAGGACACCTGGGTGAAAGGTTTCCAGCATGCTGCTGACGGGACGGAGAGCGGGACGAATGTCGTTGCAGCCAACGAGCTGCCCATCGCCTCCATCCGTCGTGATGAGGTGCCGGGCATCCATGCCATCAGCTATGACTCAGAGGCTGACAGAATCACCATAACCCATGATGCCCACAGCCGCAAAGGCTTTGCCCTCGGTGCCGTCCTTGCTGCCGAATACACCAAGGACCATCATGGCCTGCTCACCACCAGTGACTTGTTTAAGTTTTAGGTGTTGGGTGGTGATGGGTGTTGAATGTTGGGTGTTGAAGATATGCAATTTGGCATCAGACAGGCAATGCCTATCATCCACCACACTTCTGGAACATCACATAACACTCCATTAACACCCAACATTCAACACCCATCACCCATCACCCATCACCCCATTAACACCCAACACCCAACATGATTGATAAAGAAAAAGCAGCTCTTAACCCCGCCAAGCAGTGGGCAAAGTGTATTATAGTTCTCATCCTCTATCTCCTTTTCCTCTTATGGGTGAAGAGCTGGTGGGGGCTTTTGGTTGTCCCTTTCATCTTTGATGTCTACATCACCAAGAAGATCCGCTGGCAATGGTGGAAAGACGCTGAGGGGCCGGTCCGTTTCGTCATGGGCTGGGTTGATGCCCTGGTCTTTGCCCTGGTGGCAGTCTACTTCATCAACCTCTTCTTCTTCCAGAACTATGTCATTCCCTCCTCCTCACTGGAGAAGTCGCTCCTGACGGGCGATTACCTCTTCGTGTCGAAGGTGAGCTACGGCCCCCGCATCCCAGAGACCCCGCTGACCATGCCGCTGACGCAGCACACGCTGCCCGTCATCAACACCAAGAGCTATATCTCCTGGCCGCACTGGGACTATCGCCGCGTGAAGGGACTGGGCAAGGTACAGCTGAATGACATTGTCGTCTTCAACTATCCCGCAGGCGACACCATCATGAGCGAGCCTGCTTATCAGGCACAGGACTATTATCAGAATGTCTACACGATGGGCGAGAGCCTGGTGGCGCAGCAGCAGCCTGGCATCAACCTCGCCCAGATGGATGTTCTCCAGCAGCGGGCCTTCTATGAGAAGGCATACGCTATGGGGCGCAGCTACATTGTCAGAAATGCCGGAACCTTCGGTGTACTCGACTGGCGACCCACTGACCGCCGTGAGAACTACGTGAAGCGTTGTGTAGGTCTGCCGGGGCAGATGTTGCAGATCAAGAACAAGATTGTCTATCTTGACGGCAAGGCGAACAAGGAGCCGGAGAACGTGCAGTACACCTATCTTGTGAAGCTGAACAACATGACGGCTGCCGACCTCCTTAGTGAACGGTATGATGACCTGCGTAAGGAGCTGCTCATCAGCACCGAGGATGTGCAGAGCCTGAGCCGACTGCACGGGTATGATGTTGACAACGGTTTGGTGCTTGACGATGCTGCCCTGAAGTATGATGGCTATCTGCCGCTGACCCGTCGTGCCGCAGCCGAGCTGAAGCGGCAGGGCCTTGTCAAGTCGCTCCGTATGGTGACTGACAAGGACATCTATTCCGGCCCCAACTATCCGCTCAATGCCTTCACGGGATGGACCCGTGACAACTACGGTCCGGTATGGATTCCCGCCAAGGGCAGGAGCATCACGCTGACGCTGCAGAACCTCCCGGTCTATGAGCGTTGCATCAAGGTGTATGAGAAGAACGACCTGCGGGTCAGGAACGGCAGAATCTTCATCAATGGCAAGCCTGCCACCCGTTACACCTTCAAGCTCGACTATTACTGGATGATGGGCGACAACCGCCACAACTCAGCCGACAGCCGTTACTGGGGCTTCGTTCCTGAGGATCACGTTGTCGGCAAGCCCCTCTTCATCTGGTGGTCCAGTGATCCTGACCGCAAGGGCTTTGGGGGCATCCGCTGGGGCCGCCTGTTCAGTTGGGTGGATAATATAAAGTAAAGGGGAGGAGGGGGATCCTCACAAGAAGCCTCCCCAAGCCCCTCCCGTAGAGGGGATGTTGGTTACCACTCTCAATGGTGCAGCATCCCCTCTTTTTTGTTGGAGTTTTTTACAGATAATAGTTTTCTGATTGCCTGCGGATTGTTCTCAGACAGTCCTTATGCTTCGGCATTGATTCCAACCCCAGAACATATTTTTTCATTCCTAACCATCTTCACTTATGTCCAGTCCTCATATTCCTAACATCGGTAATTTGACATCCCCTCTACGGGAGGGGCTTGGGGAGGCTTCCTCTTCGGAGAGGCTTGGGGAGGCTTCTTCCCGTTCCGCCCTGCTTACCTCTTCCTACTTCGCCCCCATCCAATGGTATCAGAAGCTCAACCGTTACGGAACCTGCCTCATTGAGCGGCATGACCACTTCGTCAAGCAGACTTACCGTAACCGCTGCGTCATAGCCACCACCAACGGGCTGCAGAGCCTCTCCATCCCTGTGGAGAAGTTCGAGGGACTGAAGTGTGAGATGAAGGACGTGCGCATCAGTGACCACGGCAACTGGCGGCACCTCCATTGGAATGCCCTGCAGTCGGCTTATGGAGAGAGCCCGTTCTTTGAGTATTATGAGGACGACCTCCGTCCCTTCTTCACCCGCAAATGGGAGTTCCTGTACGATTTCAACTGGGAGATAACGCTGAAGATGTGTGAGCTGATTGACATCAGCCCCCGTCTGCGGCGCACCTCCTCTTATGAGAGCAGCGTTGCTGATGGGACTGATGATTTCCGTGAGGTCATCCGTCCCAAGCATCCAGGCCCTGACCCATCGTTCGTTTCCCGCCCTTATTACCAGGTCTATCAGCTGAAGTTCGGTTTCCAGCCCAATCTCAGCATCCTTGACCTTCTCTTCAATGAGGGGAATGAGAGTGTGCTGTACCTGTGAGATACCTGGTGTGCTTTCCCTCCATTCTTTTCTTTTCCATTCTTTCCCATTCTTTTCCTCTGCGGCCCTGCGTGAGGTGACGGCATGCCTGCACATCATTTTGTGCATGTCTCACGCAGAGTAAAGGAGGCAGGGAGGTTATATAATACGGAAGGGTGATAGCCTGACAGACAATAGGTGGGCTTTCAGCCTGTCCATCCGTGCTGCTGACAACGAGCTGTTCCTTGTCTTTTCCGAATTCTCTACGTGTATGGACGAATTTCCATACACGTAAAGAAATTCGTCCATACACGCAGAAAAATATTTCCATACATGTAGAGAATTTAATCAAAAGCCCTGCTTTTCAGTGCAGGAGAGCCTCGGGGAAAGGATGTGAAGGCTGAGTCATGAGGGCTTGTCATGTGGTAGCTTACCGTTTTCAGCCCGTTTGTTTACAGCCTTCAGTGCGTTTGTTTACCGTTTTCAGTCAGTTTGTTCACCGCCTTCAGTCCGGTACACCAGCTTGGTCAGGCGGTTCTCAGGAAAGAGGTCACGTGCCACGGCCTGTATCTCGTCAGCCGTGATGGCATCAATATCCCTGTAGAGGGCGGTGATGTCCTTCTTCCAGCCATAGTGCAGGAAGCCCTTGCCGAAGTCGAGGGCGAAGCTCTCACGGTTGTCGCAGGCTATGCCTATCTGTCCTTTTATCTGGCTCTTGGCGGTTGCCAGCTCCTCGGCAGTGAGCGGCGTGGTGATGAGGCGGTCGAGTTCGGTGCGCACCAGCGCCATGCACTCGTCCACATCCTCCGGGTCGCAGCCGAAGTAGACGCTCCAGAAGCCCGTGCCGTCATAGCTCACCATCGTACTCTCGACCGTGTAGACAAGCCCCCTCCGCTCACGCAGCGAGAGGTTGAGGCGGGCACTCATACCCGGTCCGCCGAGGATGTTGTTGAGCAGGTAGAGGGGCATGCGCCGCCGGTCATGAATGTTGTAGGCCCTGTTGCCTATCATCACATGCGCCTGGTGCGTCTGCCTGTCGGTGATGACGGTCTGCGGCTGGTAGATGCTCAGAGGTGGCGGTGTGGGGGTGACAGGCTGCGCTGCCACATTGTCAGCAAGGATATGGCTGCCCGTCTCCTGCTCAAGGAGAGAGAGGAGCGTGCTGAAGTCGATGTCGCCATAGGCGAAGAATACGGCATTGTCAGGGCGGTAATGCCTGTGGGTGAAGCGGAGGGCGTCGGTCGTGGTGAAGCGGCGCACCTGCCGTGCCGTGCCCAGGATGTTGTGTCCGAGCGGATGCCCGTGGAAGAGGAGGTTCTCAAACTCGTCATAGATCAGCTCGGCGGGACTGTCGTTGTACGACTCAATCTCGTCACAGATGACCTCCACCTCCTTGTCAATCTCCTCCTGGGGATAGGTGCTGTGGAAGACGATGTCAGTCAGGAGGTCGACGGCCCGTGGCAGGTGGTCCTTCAGGATGGCAACGTAGTAGACGGTGTCAGTCTTGGTGGTGAAGGCGTTGAGGTCGCCGCCCACCTCCTCCAGGCTGTTGATGACATCAAGAGCCTTGCGGCGGCCGGTCCCCTTAAAGGTGACATGCTCGCAGAAGTGGGCCATGCCCTCCTCATGGGGCTGCTCGCTGGCCGTCCCGGCATTTATCTGATAGCCGCAATAGACCACGGGCGCAGGTGAGGGCAAGGCAATGATGCGCAGCCCGTTGCTGAGGGTTGCGGTCAGGTAGGTTGTCATGCTGTCTTATGCTTTGCTGTTGAGTGGTGCCGCCAGGGCTGACGGCTCCTCCACCCGTATGATGTCATGATAGTCGCCACGGATCATGCCCCTCTGCTGCAGGTCATCGAGGAGGGCGATGAGGCTGTCCCAAAATCCCTTCATGTTGTACAGCACCACCTGCTTTTTGTGGTAGCCGATGGTGGCCGATGCGGCGACGGTGAACACCTCATCGAGCGTGCCGATGCCTCCCGGCAGGGCATAGAACACGTCGGCCTGCTCCATCATGATGGCCTTACGGTCAGTAAGGTCCTCACAGGGAATCTCAATGTCGACATACTCGCTCTGCCGTCCGCCCCGCTCAATGATTCTCGGGATGACCCCGATGGTGCGCCCGCCTGCCTCATGCACGGCTTTCCCTATGCACTCCATGAGTCCGGTGTTGCATCCGCCGTAGACAAGGGTGTGGCCGTTCTCGCCAATCCATCGTCCCAGGGCCTCGGTCATCTTGAAGAAGTCAGGGTCGATATGGTTGTTGGCTGAACAGAATACTGCTATTTTCATTTCGCTTCAGTTTTTGGTTGGTGCAAAGGTAATACAAAAGAAGATAGAAAAAGCAGTTGCGACAGCTTTTGTTTGGCATACTTTTTCCTGTCCTGTCAGTAACTTGTAAATGTAAAAAGGATAATGAGAGCGAATATTGAGCGTACGGATAAGAAGAGAGTGGTCATCGTGGGCGGTGGCCTGGGAGGGCTGGAGCTGGCCTTCAGGCTGACAAAGGAGAATTTCCAGGTGGTCTTGGTCGACAAGAACAACTACCACCAGTTCCCACCGCTGATTTACCAGGTGGCATCGGCGGGGCTGGAGCCGAGCAGCATCTCCTTCCCCTTCCGCCGTCTGTTCCAGGGCAACAGGGACTTCTTCTTCCGGATGGCAGAGGTGCAGGCGGTCGACACGGCTGAGAAGGCCATCCTCACCACCATCGGCACCATTCATTATGACTGGCTTGTGCTGGCGGCGGGAGCGACAACCAACTTCTTCGGCAACAAGGCCATTGAGGCATCGACACTCCCAATGAAGTCGGTCTCTGAGGCCATGCGGCTGCGCAACACCATCCTCCACAACCTGGAGCGGGCGGAGACCGAGGAGGATCCTGTGCGCAAGCAGGCTCTGATGAACGTGGTTGTCGTGGGCGGAGGCGCGTCGGGCGTTGAGATTGCAGGGGCAATAGCCGAGATGAAGAAGAACGTCATACAGCGTGACTATCCTGACCTTGATGCCTCGCAGATGCACATCTACCTTGTCAATGCCGGCGACCGCCTGCTGGCAGCGATGGATCCCGTCTCCTCAGCCCGTGCCGAACGTGACCTGAAGGAGCTGCATGTACACGTGCGGCAGCCGCAGTTCGCCACGGCCTATGAGGACAGCGTGCTGAAGACGAGTGCCGGACTGGAGATACCTGCCGAGACGGTGATATGGGTGAGCGGCATCTGCGCCAACCGCATAGAGGGGCTCCCTAAGGAGAGCATCGGCCATGCCGGGCGCATCCTCACTGACCGTTTCTGCCGGGTGAAGGGCTTGCAGGATGTCTATGCCATCGGCGACCAGAGCCTCATAGAGGGCGATCCCGATTACCCGCTGGGCCATCCGCAGCTGGCACAGGTAGCCATGCAGCAGGCAAAGGCTGTCGCTGCCAATCTGGCAGCCAGGATGAGGGGAGGGGAGGAAAAGCCTTTCCGCTACCGTAACCTCGGGGTGATGGCGACCATTGGCCGTAACCATGCCGTGGCGGAGATTGGCGGCAGGAAGTTCGGCGGATTCCCAGCATGGGCACTGTGGCTCATCGTCCATCTGCGGTCCATCCTCGGTGTGAAGAACAAGGCGTTCATCCTCCTCAACTGGCTTTGGAACTACATCAACTACAAGCAGAGCCTGCGACTGATACTGAAGGCTAAATGATATTCCGGCAGCCTCTTCCCCGTTTTGCCCCATCTGGGGGGATAGGTGGTGAGGAGGCTGCCGGCATTTACGAAAAAAGGCTCCGCATCCCTGCGAAGCCTTTCCTCAACATGTCACCTTGCTCACGCAAGCCATGTCATTTCTTACTAACTCAAATAATTAACTTTAATAACGACTATTTTCTATTTGACAAGGCAAAGATACTAAAAATATTTAGAAACGAAAGAAAACTACCGGGAAAAATGCTGCGGTTGCCATTCGGCCTGTCCTTAAAGTCTCTTTCATGGCTTTTTCCCCGCCTTCTGATGGTCTCAAATCAGGTTGGCGGTGGCAGGAAAATGACACCTGGGCCATCCGCAGGAAGATGGCAGTCCTGCCTTGATAGGGTTTTCACGATGTCGCATCGTTGACAGGATAACAACTAAAATCTTGTAAAGGGTTAAATAAAGTTAATCCGAGGGGGTAAATGGGGCGATAGTGCCTGAATGAAAAAACTTGTCGTAACTTTGCACACTATATAAATAGAGTTAGGATATAAAAATTAGAGAGTATAAAAATCAGCGGATACTTGTTGCAAGACTCATATTCGGAAAGGCAGAGTTGCAGCTTAATACGCTTGACATAAAAGGACTTATAACCACGAATTAGAAATGTCTGTCAAATAACTGCTATCAGCCCTTTTCAGCAAATAGGGCAAGGGTGTTCAGTCCCCTTATAGCCAAGGATAATCCTCTGGATTCTCACGAGTTCGGAGAAAGATAGAGATTAAATTAATATAGATAACAATTAAGAGAAGTATTACATAATTATAAGAGACATGAAGAGATTTTTATCATTATTCATAGCTGCGGCTGTGGCTATGATTACACATGCAACAGTGACTGTGACTAAGAATCCTACAGGCACAGTGACCATCACTGTGGTAGGAGAAGCGGGGCAGATAGGAGAAGCAGCAGCTTGGGGAAGCTATGACTATTCAACAGCTATCTCAGATGGAGATAAAGCTCTTATCAAAATGGCCAAGAGCGTGATAATCAAAGGAAATGTCAGCAGTTTGGATATGAAAGTCATTGTTGGTAAGAGTGCTGATAATAATAATCATAATTGGAACCTTGACAACTTGGATATGAGTGAGGCGGTTCTTAATGTCTCGCTTGAAAAGGGAACAAATGATCATTTCCCATTGGTTCCGAATTTCTATACGCACATTAATGCCAAAACCGTTTCACTTCCTAAAAGTCAAGGCACCTCTATACCTGCTTCGTTTGGAGACTGTTTCGGTGCAGATTTGGAAAGCATAGTGATTCCAGAAGGCTATGTAAGTATTGGTAACAGTGCCTTTATTGAAAAATCCAAACTCAAAAACGTAGAGATGCCGGAAGGGATTACCACTATAGGCAGTTCAGTTTTCACGAGAACAGCAATCAGTTCGATAACATTGCCTAATACTTTGGAGAGTATAGGAAACAATGCCTTTCAGCAATGTTCAGCTCTCAAGGTGATAGTATTCCCTGCAAGTCTGAAAAGTTTGGGTGAGAATGTGTTTAACAATACGAAACTTGAAGATGTCTATTTCCTGGGGGCTGAAGCTCCTACAGTTCATGCGGACACTTTTGATGAAGGTACTTATCATGGCAATAATAGTTTTAGTCCCACTACTTATTCCGCAGCTGAACCTATTGGAGATACTAAAAATGGCTATGCTGAGCGTAGGAACTATGTGAATGATGCAAATACTATGGGCCTGATGCACCTCCGTGCTGACTTAACCGATGAGCAACGTGCTAAATATACGGACATCACGCGCCAATATGAGCGTAAGCCAAACGCAAATACACCGGGCTATTGGGATGGCTTCTATGATTTGTATTTTGGAGCGGATATGGTTTGGCCAGGTAGTGCTGCTTATCAACAGTCACGTACCAATGCTGATAATGGGACGCTTTGGAATGGAACAGACAGTTATGATAAAGGAAAGTACCAGGGACTGCATCGCTTCTCATTGGCTGCCAACAATGTCTATGTTACTGATACAAAGAAGTGGCCTTTCGACCGTATCAAAGGGGCTGACCAGTGGTGGACAATTTGTGTTCCATTCAAGATGACCAAGGCGCAGGTACGTGAGGTGTTTGGTGAGAACACGGAGGTATGCAAGCTGAATGCTGTTGTACGTGACACAGAAAAGAAACGTATCACCTTGAAATTCCAGGATGAGCAGATGTCAAAGGCTGCCGGTGATGACGACATGGTGATCAAGGATAATATAGCTTACATGATATTCCCAACCAAACCTTTGGCTTCAGGCGAGAAATATATCATGGAGAATTATCAGATAGAAACAGGTTCTCCAGAACCTACTATCGTCAAGCCAACCTTCATTCCTGCAGGTTCAGGTGATGATGATTGCAGCTATCGTTTTATTGGCAACTATCTGTCAAAGTCGGAAAATGGTACTGTAAGCCCTATCTATATGCCAAAATATAGCTATTTCCTTGGGCAGAGTGGCGATAAGCATGTATTCTTTTATCAGACTGGTACTAAAGGTAAGTGGAATCCTTTTACGGCAACAGTCCAGGTGTTCAAAGGACAGGAGCATACCAATATAGATGATTCTTTCATCGAGAGTTCCGGTGCAAAGGCTTTCTCTCTTTTCGGTCTGGCATCAGTTGACGATACCAATGGCATAGAAGAGGTTGCCGTAGTTCTCGGAACGGGCAGCAAGACTGTAACCAACGTCTATAATCTCAATGGTCAGATTGTGCGTCAGAACTCTGACAGCCTTGAGGGACTGAAAAGCGGTATCTATATTGTGATATGTTGTACGATAAATGGTGAATGAAATGGATAAGACGGTTTACATAGCACCTACGTGCATGCTCGTAGGTGTCAAGGTTGAATACAATTTGATGAGAACAAGCCGTGACAGTATTGCGGGTAAGGAGGAAGGTTCTGTCAATAAGGATAAGGAACATTATGATGACCCTACTGGTAATATATCAGGAATGGACGGGGGTGAGTCACTTTCAAAGGAAAACAGCTGGTCTGTGCCTATATGGAATGATTAAACGGCTTCCTTCTCTGTGAGGAGTCCTAAGACCGACAATAAACTTACAGAAGCGTGGCGAGTCATGACTTGCCACGCTTCTTTTCATATAGGGGTATTGGTGATATGGACGCTCAAAGGGTTAATCTTCTGCAATTCTTTGAATTATAGGCTGTTTTATTTGCCAGTTCCATCTCCTTGCCGTACCTTTGCATGCGGAAAAAGGTAACATGCCACCTGAGAGTCTGTAGGCAGGCTGATGGAAGTCGGCTGCAGGCAAGTGTCTTTCAGTGGGTTCGTTTGGTGGCTCTCTTGCCTTTTTATATAATTAGGATAAAACAAAACAAACGAATTTGAAGACATTTGAAGAGTTGGGCGTGAGCGAAGAGATTCGCCGTGCCATCAGTGAGCTTGGCTTTGAGCAGCCAATGCCAGTACAGGAAGAAGTAATCCCTTATTTACTTGGTAATCGTAACGATGTCATCGCACTGGCTCAGACCGGTACGGGCAAGACGGCTGCGTTCGGTCTGCCGCTGCTGCAGCGCATCGACACGGCCAGCAAGGAGACACAGGCGGTGGTACTCAGCCCCACGCGTGAGCTTTGCCTCCAGATTGCCGATGACCTGAAGGACTTCGGCAAGTACATTCCCCATCTGCACATCGCCGCCGTCTATGGTGGCGCATCCATCGAGACGCAGATCCACCAGCTGCGGCATGGCGTGCAGGTCATCGTTGCCACACCAGGCCGACTGATCGACCTCATGCACCGTGGCAAGGCCCGCCTGGACAAGGTGAGCAACGTGGTGTTGGATGAGGCTGACGAGATGCTGAACATGGGTTTCCAGGAGAGCATCACCGAGATTCTGACGGGTGTGCCCGAGGACCGCAACACGCTGCTCTTCTCTGCCACGATGAGCCGTGACGTGGAGCGGGTGGCAAAGGGCTATCTGCATGAATATAAGGAGATTGTCGTGGGCAGCCGGAATGAGGGGGCCGAGCGGGTCAACCACATCTATTACATGGTGAATGCCCGTGACAAGTATCTTGCCCTGAAGCGTCTGGTTGACTTCTATCCGAAGATTTACGCCATTGTCTTCTGCCGCACGAAGATTGAGACGCAGGAGATTGCCGACAAGCTCATCAAGGACGGATACAATGCCGAGGCATTGCATGGTGACCTCTCGCAGCAGCAGCGTGACCTGACGATGCAGAAGTTCCGCTCGCACCTCACGCAGATCCTCGTGGCTACAGATGTGGCTGCGCGTGGCCTGGACGTGAACGACCTGACGCACGTCATCAACTACGGTCTGCCTGACGACATAGAGAACTACACCCACCGTTCGGGCCGTACGGGCCGTGCGGGCAAGAAGGGTACGTCAATCTCCATCATCCACTCACGTGAGAAGCACAAGGTGCGCAACATTGAGCGTGAGATAGGCAAGGAGTTCGTCGACGGGACACTGCCTGCGCCAGAGGAAATCTGCAAGAAGCAGCTCTTCAAGACGATGGACGACATTCTGAAGACGGATGTCGATGAGGAGCAGATCGCGCCTTACATGACTGACATCAAACGCCAGTTTGAGTTTATTGACAAGGAGGACATCATCAAGAAGATTGTCACGGCAACCTTCGGCCGATTCCTTGACTATTACAAGAATGCCCCGGCGATAGAGAAGCCCTCATCGCGCAGTGCCCGTAATGAGGGCCGTGGCGCGAAAGGTGAGGGCCGGCAGGGCCGCAGCCGTGGACCGCGTAAGGCGGAGTCGGGCTACAGGCGACTGTTCGTCAACCTGGGTAAGGCGGATGGCTTCTATCCTGGTGAGGTGATGCAGTTCCTCAACAAGAACATGCACGGGCATCAGGAGGTGGGACATATCGACCTGTTGCAGAAGCAGAGCTACATCGAAGTGCCCGAGCAGGATGCCCAGAACGTGATGAGGGCTCTTGACGGTGCTACCTACAAGGGACGCAGGGTGCGCTGCAATGATGCGGAGGAAGGCGGACACAGCCGTGGTGGCAATGGCCGTGGCGGAAGTAACCGTGGTGGTTATGGCAGCCGTGGCGAGGGACGCCAGGACAGCCGTGAGCGCAAGGGACGTGGCCGCCGCCAGTATGATGATGACCAGGAGTTCACACAGCGTAAGTTCAAGAAGGATGACTGGAAGGAACTTATGAAGGGTGGTGCCGCCAAGCTGAAAGGCGAGGAGCCCGACTTCTCTGAAGAAGGCTGGGCACGAAGGAAGCCGAAAAAGTAAAAGAAGCTCAGCCTTTTCCCTACAGTCTCTCCCCCGGCTCCTCCCCGAAAGGGAGGGGAGTAGATGGTGAGATACCCAAGAGGTTAGGGCAGGAACAATAAGAAAACAGAAGTAAAGTAAAAAGCGATGGTTCTTCCTGAAAAGGAACCATCGCTTTTGCTATATTTGTCTTGAGGTGTGATATATCTCTAGGGGGGGAATCTCGCAGCCTGTTCACCTCCCTCTTTGGGGAGGGGCCAGGGGAGAGGCTGTTGGGGGAGAGACTTACCTCACTTTCAGCCTTGCTGCTGACACCTGCTGGCTGTTAGGGCCGGCCATGATGTCGAAGTCGCCTGGCTCAAGGACAAAGTTGAGTGAGCTGTCGTAGAACTTCAGCAGGTCAGGGGTGATGGTGAAGGTGACGGGCTTGCTCTCGCCTGCTGCCAGGTGGATGCGCTGGAACCCTTTCAGCTCCTTGACGGGGCGGGCTATGCTGGCGAAACAGTCACGGATGTAGAGCTGCACCACCTCATCGGCATCACGGCTGCCCGTATTGGTGACGGTGACAGTGGCTGTGACGCTGCCATCCTTGGCCATCGTAGGGGCAGAGAGGGTGATGTCGCTGTAGTTGAACGTGGTGTAGCTGAGTCCATAGCCGAAGGGGTAGAGGGCATCATTGCGCACGTCAATGTAGTTGCTCTGGAACTTGCGGAACTCCTTGGCACCGTCAGGGACAGGACGGCCTGTGCTGAGGTGGTTGTAGTAGAGAGGTATCTGGCCCATCGTCTGTGGGAAGGTGGTGGTCAGCTTGCCGCTCGGTGTCTTGTCGCCAAAGAGGATGTCGCAGGTGGCATCGGCTGACTCCGATCCGCCGAACCAGACGTTGAGGATAGCTGCCACATGCTCGCTTTCCCATTTCAGGATGGTTGGCCGGCCGCTGTGGTTGAGCAGTACGACAGGCTTGCCAGTGGCGACGAGAGCCTTCAGCAGGTCCATCTGCACGTCAGGCAGGGTGAGGTTGGCCCGGCTGGCACTCTCACCGCTCATCTCAGCCAGCTCGCCCAGTGCGGCCACGATGACATCGGCCTCACGGGCTATGCGGAGAGCCTCAGCCTTGGCCTGGGCATCGTCAACCCGGTCGATGGGACGGTTGAAGGAGCCAGCCAGCTGTGTGGCGGCATCAGCGTAGATGTTGCAGCCTGGAGCGGTCATGATGGTGGCCTTGCCATCAACAGCGTGCAGCATGGCCTCCTTGAGGGTGGTATACTTCTCAGGAGTGTCACCCGTTGACCAGCAGCCCGGCAAGTTGTTGCGGTTGTCGACCAGCGGCCCGATCAGGGCAATCTTGCCTTCCTTCTTCAGTGGAAGGAGGTTGCCCTCGTTCTTCAGCAGGACGAAGGTCTCAGCCGTGAAGTCACGGGCAGCCTTGCGGTTCGCCTCGGTGTAGAGGTCGGTCTTCAGCCGTTTCGGCTCACAGAAGCGGTAGGGATCCTTGAAAAGTCCCAGCTTGTATTTGGCTTCCAATACCCGTCGGCAGGCAGTGTCGATGTCAGCCATCGTCACAGTTCCTTCTTTCAGGCATTTCTCCAGATGTGCGGTGAACGCACTTGAACACATATCCATGTCAGTTCCCGCAGTGAGGGCGAGGGCAGCGCATACGTCCTGCTCGCCAATGCGGTGCTGGGTCATCTCATTGATGGAGCCATAGTCGGTCACAACAAAGCCATCGTATCTCCAATCCTTGCGCAGCAGGTCGGTCAGCAGCCATCGGTTGGCTGTGGCAGGGATGCCATCGACGACATTGAATGATGACATGAACGAGCCTGCGCCTGCCTCGGCAGCAGCCTTGTAAGGAGGCAGATACTGGTTGTACATGCGCACCCGGCTCATGTCAACCGTGTTGTAGTCGCGTCCCGCCTCGGCTGCGCCATAGAGCGCAAAGTGCTTGACGCAGGCCATGGCGTTCTCCTTGCCGTAGCTGCCTTGGTAGCCCCGTATCAGTGCCTCGGCAATACGGCTGCCCAGGAACGGATCCTCGCCGTTACCCTCGGCGATGCGCCCCCAGCGTGGGTCGACGGCTATGTCGACCATCGGACTGTAGACCCAGTTGATGCCTTGTGCCGTCGCCTCCCTGGCGGCGATGCGTGCGCCCTGCTTAATGGCAGGAATGTCCCATGAGCATGACTGGGCCAGCGGGATGGGGAAGACGGTCTGGTTGCCGTGGATGACATCCTGACCGAAGAGCAGGGGTATGCCCAGACGGCTCTTTTTCACTGCCACTTCCTGCAGGGCACGTATCTTGTCCTGCCCTTTCACGTTCAATATGGCTCCTAACTGCCCTTTGGCAGCCAGTGTTCCCAAGGGGCTGTTGACTGCCGAGCCCGTGGTGATGTCGTCACCGGGGAGCAGGTTGAGCTGGCCAATCTTCTCTTCCAGCGTCATCTTTGACATGAGCTGGCTGACGAAGCTGTCCATAGTGCCTTGCGCCCGGGTCAGCAGACCTGTGGCAAGCAAGGCGATGGTAAGGAATGTCTTTCTCATTTCAGATTGAATTTTATGTTGAGTGGCAGATTGTCTGCGGCATTGCCCACAAGAGCGGTGAAGCTGCCCGTCTCACTCTTCCAGCCATTGGATGTCTCGTCCCAGAAGCTCAGGGCATCGTTACCGATGGTGATCTCCACGTCACGGCTCTCACCAGGCTGGAGAAACACCTTCTTGAAGCCTTTGAGTTCCTTGTATGGACGGTCGACACTGGCAACGTCATCATGGATATAGAGCTGCACAACCTCAGCACCAGCCACCTTTCCAGTGTTCTTCACGCTGACGGTGAAGGTCAGCGTGCCGTCACGGGTGATGTCCTTGGCGGAGGTACGGAGGTTGGAGAGCTTAAAGGTGGTGTAGCTCAGGCCGTGACCGAAGGCGAAGAGTGGCTTCGTATTCTTCAGGTCGGCCCAGCGGTAACCTACGTAGATGCCTTCCTTGTATTCCTCATCAATGATCTTGTGGTCAGCCCGCCATGTGCCTGGGTAGGTATTGAGGGCATGTGCGCCCACGTCATTGAGCCGTGCTGGCCATGTGAAAGGCAGCTTGCCAGAGGGATTGACCTTGCCTGTGAGGACATCGGCCAATGCCTCACCAGCCTCTGAACCCACAAACCAGCCCTGCACGATGGCAGGTACCTTGGGCTTCCAAGGCATGGCAACGGCATTGCCGGAGATGTTGACATAGATGAGGTTCTTGTTGGCTTTAGCCAGTGCCTCGACCACCTCATCCTGACCGTAGGGCAACTCATACTGCTTGCGGTCGTGTCCCTCGCAGTCCTGGTAGTCGGCCTTGTTCAGTCCACCTATGAAGATGACGTAATCGGCCTTGCGGGCTTTCTCCACAGCATCGGCTATCAGCTGGCTTGCGCTGCGCTTCTCGGAAAGGTCCTGGCCAGTTGTCACACCGTTGTAGGCACCCGTAACATCACCTACATAGCCGCGCTCATAGTCAATCTGCACACCTGGAAGAGCTGCACGTAGCCCGTCCAATGGGGAAATCTCACGCTGCACCTTCAGTGAAGAAGAGCCTCCGCCAACGGTCATCATCTTTATCGCATTCTCACCCACAACGAGGATGTTCCGGGCTGTAGTGGTCTTGATGGGCAGTACGTTGCGGTTGTTCTGCAGCAGGACGATGCCGCTGTTGCCTATCTGCCGGGCTGCGGCATAGTGTGGCTCCGAACAGAGGAAGCCTATGCCACGGTTGCGGTTCATCGTTGTGCGGAAGAAGAGGCGCAGCACGCGGCGCACCTTCTCGTCAAGTTCCTTGGTGGTGTACTTGCCGCTGAGAATTCCTTCCTTGTAGGCACGGGCAAGATAGTAGTTCTGGTAAGCGTTGGAGGTGCCTTGGCTCAGACCGTCAGTCCATGTGCCGAACTCAATGTCCATGCCGTTCTTCACAGCCTCATCGGTGTCATGCACGCCTCCCCAGTCGGAGACGACAACACCGTCATACTTCCAGTCACGCTTCAGGATGTTGTTCAGCAGAATCTCATTATGGCAGTTGTGCTGGTTGTTGTAGAGATTGTAGGCTCCCATGAGTCCCCAGGCATGTCCTTCCTGCACTGCGGCACGGAATGCCGGGAGGTAAATCTCATGCAGGGCACGGTCAGAGAGGATGACGTTGACCTGATGGCGGTACTCCTCATCGTTGTTCATGGCATAATGCTTCACGCAGGCTGCCACACCATTGCTCTGCAGCCCCTGAACGTAGGGGACTACCATTGTCGAGGCGAGGAAGGGATCCTCGCCCATGTATTCGAAGTTCCGCCCGCCCAATGGGGTGCGGTAGATGTTGACACCAGGACCTAAGATCATGTCCTTGCCCCGGTAGAGGGCCTCTTCGCCCAGGCTCTGTCCGTATAGGAGGGAGAGGGATGGGTCGAAGGTGGCAGCCAGACAGGTGAGGGCTGGGAAGGCCACACAGGAGTCATTGGTCTGCCCGGCTTGCTCCCATTCGTCCCAAAGAACGTCTGGGCGCACACCATGAGGACCATCGTCAGTCCAGAAGTCAGGAAATCCGAGACGTGGAATACCGCCTGATGAGAATTTACTCTGGGCATGGATGACGTGGAGTTTCTCATCAAGCGTCATGCGTGAGAGGGCATCCTCCACGCGCTGCTCAAGGTTCTTTGACGCATCCAGGTAGACCGGAAGCTGCTGCTGGGCATGACCTGACAGGCAAGCCAGCAGCGAGATGGCAAATAAGAATACTTTACGCATGTGTTTGGTTATATTGATTTGATTGTTTTCAGCTATAGGGACAGTGACTGCCAGGGTGGCGGAAAGGCCGCTCATGGCTGTGCTATGTGCCACCGTTTGCCTGCAAATATAATAAAAAGAAAAAAAGAAAGCAAGTAAATTGGTCATCAAAAACAACCAATCTGTCTGATTTCCTTTCTCTTTTTCCTTATTGTTTCATTCTGAGCGACTGGATGTAGGACTGCTGTGGAAGGCAGTTCTCCATCTGTGTGTTGACAATGTATTCCTTCAGAATCCGCAGTGCCACCTCCTGGTTGGGCCGATGGTCACGGATGAGCTTGTAAGTGCTGCGGTCAGACTCGGCAAACTTCACGATGACAGAGTCCCATTCGGCAGGACGGCGTACAGCCATGAAGCAGCTGTTGTCGACTTTCTTATAGGGCCAGAAGGTGTAGCCGATGTTGTTCCGCTCCAGTGTGCGGCACACCTCCTCCTGCCATTGGTCAGTGTTGTGCCCTATCTCACCCATGTACATGGGCAGCCCGGTCTTGTCACGGAAGTCAATGAGGTCCTGATAGGATGCCTGGTTGCTTCCTGCGCCATAGCGGTGGCAGGTATAGATGATCTTGTCATCGAACTTCCAGTCGGTGAAGGGCTTGAAGTTTCCGTTCCACTGTGCGCCTCCGAGGAGGACAATGTGGTTACGGTCAACCTTCCTTATCTCGGCAACGGCACGCTTGTAAAGCGGTTCCAGCCGCCCGTTGAGCAGGTCGTAATCCTTCTCAAAGTAGGTTGCAATAGGCTCGTTCATCAGTTCATAGCCCAGGACTGTGGTCTCGTTGCGATAGTGCTGGGCAATGTCCTTCCATATCTGGCAGAACTGCTGCTGACTACGCTCGCTGAGGAAGAGCCAGGGATAGCCGTATGAGTTGTCGATGTTGTCACCGGTCTGTCCGCCTGGGCAGTCGTGCATGTCGAGGATAGCGTACAGACCGTACTTCTTGCACCAGCCTATCGTCTTGTCAATCAGGCGGAATCCCTCCTGTGCATCGTTCTTCCCCATATAGTCTTCACAGGTGAAGAGCTTGTAGTTGAAAGGGATGCGGATGGTGTTGGCACCTGTTGAGGCGATGAAACGGATGTCAGACTCGCTGATGTAGCTGTCCTTGAATGACTGCCAGAAGTCAGCGGTGGCATCAGGCCCGACCATCTGGGCTATCATTTGATTGATCATCCAGTAGGAATTGGTTTTCTGAAAACCGAACATGTAGCCTTCCGGATTGAGCCAGTTGCCGAGGTTTGTTCCACGGATGAACAGTTTTCTGCCGTCAGGCTGGATGAGGTCAGTCCCCTGGATGCTGACGAATCGGCTCTTGGCATCCGCTCCTGTTGTGAGGCAGGAGAGGATGATGAGGAACAGGATAAGCGTTTTTTTCATTCTTAGGTTTTGTTGGTTTGGTTCTCCTGTTGAACGGATTTACTTTTTCTGGAACACACGGACGTAGTCAACCTTCATGGTTGCGGGCAGGGCTGTCTCGTCAGTACCTTTCATTCCGCCCCAGTCACCTCCCCATGCAAGGTTGAGGATGACATAGAACTCCTTGTTGAAAGGCCATGTGTCATTGTTCCCCTTCCCGTCATTTGGGAAGTAGAGCTGCTCTTTTCCGTCCACGTAGGTCTTGATGCTGTTCTCCGTCCACTCCAGGGCATAGACATGGTAGTCGCCCTCAGCCTTGCTGATGGTCATGGCATGTGTCTTCTGTGTTCCCTTCACATGGTTGTAGGCATTGCAGTGGATGGAGGATGATACCTCGTTGGGCACCACGCCTACTTCCTCCATGATGTCAATCTCGCCATCTCCCGGCCATGTGCTGAACTTCACCGGCATCATCCAGAAGGCAGGCCATGTTCCCTTTCCTGATGGGAGCAGGATGCGTGCCTCAACATATCCATACTTTATTCCTGTATTCTTATTGGCATAGATGCGGCCAGAATAGATTTTCCCGTCGCTTGCCTTGTAGCAGGTGATGTTCAGCTTGCCGTCTTTCAGATAAGTGACATTGCTGTTATTGACGTAGTTCTGCTGCTCGTGGTTTACCCATCCGGACTTCTGTACCTCGTGTGTCCATGCTGAGCTGAGCCCTGTGCCATCGAACTCATCGTGCCATACGAGGCTGTAGCCAGCCGGGATGTTCATGGTGCGGTCATCAACTGATGACTGGCTGACGGTCACATCCAGTGTCTGTGTGGGTGTCTTGAGGATTATCTTGCCTGTGCGTGCCTCGTGTGCGTCGTTCTTTGCCGTTGCCACGTTGAAGCTCTTGGCATCTATCTTTGCCACTGTTATCCAGCTGTCACTGGTGGTAACAGTCCATTCTTCGGCCGAGGTGACCTGCACGGTTCTTGTCTCTCCTGTCGAGTTGGTCTGTATCTCTCGCTCTGATACCTGCAGTGGGGCAAGCTGGTTGATGATGATCTGCTTGCGTGCGGCACCAGATTTTATGGTTATGTTTGTAGACCGGGCTTCAGTCCCAGTGTTTTTATCAACAATGACATCTATTGTGCCGGCTGATTTGGCAGTCCCATTGAGGGACAGTTTTACCCAGCTTGCGTCCGTATAGGCAGTCCACTCCTTTTTGGTTGTGCTTACCTGGAGGGTTGCTTTGTCTCCGGCAGCCTTTGCTGTCAGCTGCTCAGGGGTGCAGGTGATGGCTGCGTTGTCAATTCCTGCGGGACTGTTGCTGTCACTGCCCCCACAGGCTGTCATAGTCAGTAAGGAGAAGAAGGCTACTGCCAGTCCTTTTAGCTTATTCATATCTGTACGGTTTCTTTAGGTGAAAAGAGGGATGGATGTCTGCATCCACCCCTCTTGTTTGACGTTGATTTCTTTCTTAGTATTCCTTCCCGTGGAAAAGGAATCTCAGAGTCACTTATTTTGGATTGTGCTTCTGAATGATGATGTCGCTCACCTTGACAACCAAGCCTGCCGGACAGCCTCCGAGGTCAATGATGAACTTGGCATTGCCTGCGGCTGCATCCTTGCCATCGGTCTGTGGATAGCGTTTTGCCCAACGGAGAACGTTGTCGCCCTTCTTCAGGGAAACCTTGTCGGCATATATCAGTGTAGGGTTATCGCCCTCAACATCATCACATACCTTTATGGTCGCATTGTCAAATGCCTGGCTGGCATTTACCTTCACGCTGATGTCGTATGCCTGCCCGGCTTCCAGCTTGACCCCACCATCGTGGATGGAGCATTGAGCCTGCCACTGTGCGGCGGTAGCATCGTTGGCTGTGATGGTATAGATGCCATTGTCGAATGAGAATCCTGGGTCGCCAATCTGTGCCCAGCCAGCTGTAGCCCACCAGAACACCATTGAGCCGACACCATTGAATCCCTTGCCGAGATTAGCGTCCTCACCAGCTACGGCCCAGTTCACCTTGTCAGGGTCAAAATCGCTTGTAGGAGCAGGATCATCGCCATTGATGAGCGAGAAGTGCCATGCAATGTCAGGAAGGTCAAGTACCAGCTCCATGTACTTGGAGTCAATTGAGAGGATACGCATGGTGTAGCTGTCTGCCATCTGTGCATCATGACCAATGTATGGGAACAGGGTCTTGGCTGGCAGAGTGATGGTCTCCACACCATGTGCTTCATCGTAGCCGAGGCTGTACTTGGCCTCAGTCTTGGTATCGAACAGGCCTACAACAGGGATGCTGTAGTCGCCACCTGCACCAGTGACACCGAGCGTGTTCACACCGGCATTGCAGAAAGTCAGCCCATCAGCACCTGCACTGTACTTATAGTCGTTGGTGTTTGTGAAGGTGATGACATCATCATAGATACCCTCACCAGCCTTTTCGTTAGGACCACCTGACCACCATTCCGTACCGTCGGACCAAGCAGGCCCCACAGCCATGTGGCCTTTCTTTGAGGCATAGACGCGCCACTCCTTGCTGCCATTGTCAGTCAGAGCGGTAATAGTCTTGGTGAAGTCGTAGCGTGTGCTGTCGACAGTGAATGTGCCTGCAATCTCGCCATCACTGATTCCATTGCGGTTGCCTACTTTCAGGGTGTAATTATATGTCCCCTTGTAAATATACTTCTTCTGGAAGCCGTTGACGGTAGATTTGACAGCAGGTGTTCCTTCAATGTTCCAGATAGGATAGATACCCGGCGTGTTGAGCGTGAAGGTGGCCGTGTTGGTTTTCTGATTGACAGACACATTGTAGTCAATCCCTTCAAGGGATGGGATGCCGTTAGGATCAGCACCATCAAACTCTTCAGAGGTGCAGGCTGTGAAAGCCAGTCCTGCAAGGAGAGCCATGCCTAAGGATTTCAATATATTTCTCATTTCTGTATAGTCTTAATAGATTCTTTGTTTTCCCGGTGAGGGTGTGCCGGAGCTGCTGACAAGCAATCGGCGGTCACGGCACACCTTCGCACGAAATGTTTAGTAATTGTTCTGAACCAGGTTCGGGTCGGCACTCAGCTCAGCTTGTGGGATGGGCAGGTACTTCTTGTTCTCAGTCCAGCTGTTGGTGCGGTTGAAAGCCGAGTTGGCTACGAGTACCTCTGCTGCCTTCCCTGAGCGCACGAGATCCCAGTAACGCTTACCCTCGCCAACGAACTCCAGATGACGCTCGTTCAGGACATTGTCAATGGTCACTGCGCCCAGTTCACTGATGCCGGCACGCTTGCGGACCATGTTGACATACTTTGCTGCTGTTGCGGCATCGCCACCTGTGCGGAGCAGTAGCTCGGCTGCGTTGAGGAGTACCTCAGAGTAGCGATAGACGCGATAGTTGTTGTTGAAGTTCAGGTCGACATCCCAGCCTGCATCCTTGTTGTTAGCGGTACGTGGCAGGTACTTATACAGGAAGTAGCCTGTGTCACCCCATGCTGGTTTATAGGCTTTTGCCGGGTCTATACCATTTGCAACAGCTGCCGCTTTAACGTCCCATGCCGTAGCATCCTTACGGGTGTCA
Source organism: Prevotella sp. (assembly GCA_024688365.1). Lineage (GTDB taxonomy): Bacteria > Bacteroidota > Bacteroidia > Bacteroidales > Bacteroidaceae > Prevotella. The sequence goes on along the minus strand of JAILEG010000017.1, from coordinate 104,715 downwards.
CTTGCACCAAACAGAGCAACAGTAGCGGGATTGACTGTTCCGAATCCCCATCCAGTGTCAACACCGTCAACTCCAACCGCCCATTCGCGAGGCCCCATCAGTCGGGGAAGAACCGTACCGCCTACAGCCAGCGGAGTATTCCAACCGCGTGAGTGGTTGTCATCATTGTAGTTGATTTCGAAGATGCTCTCCGAACACCACTCATTGCCTTCATCCCAAAGTGCCTTGTAGTCAGCCAGCAGGGCATATGAGCCGCTATTGATGATCTCCTGCATGTAGGCGAGTGCCTTCGGATAGCGTGTCTCGTCCTTCTGGTACATCACCATCTCAGCGTAGACCATATAGGCGAAAGCCTTGGTCACACGTCCCTCATTGCCTGCTGCGGCCTTCATCGGGAGAATGTCCTGTGCGATTACATCTTCAAGGTCGGTTATCACATTATTATATAATGTGTCAGCCTTCACCTGTGGATAAGCATATTGTCCGTCGATATTCTTGTCGAAGTAAGGAACATTGCCAAAGAACTTCCATAGATTCATGTAGTAATAGGCACGGAGTACTCTTGCCTGTGCCTTATATGGGTTGGTGTTCTCAGGTGTTATACCAGCAATGTTGGCTGCCAAAGCATCGTCAACATACTTGATGAGGTCGTTGCAGCGTTTCACTCCGCTGTACTCGTCAGTCCAGAGGGCAGCCATAGTGTTGTTGGCATCAGCCTTGTAGTTGGCCATGAGCTGCCAGTTGAGCATGTCGGAGGCTGTGGCACCACCAGGGTTGAGGTCATCGCCCATGATGTCACTGCTGATGTTCAGTGGTGAGTAGCTGCCGTTGCCCCAGTCTGGCCAGTGGAGTGGGTCGTATGCAGCGACAACGGACTCCTGCAGGTGGGCTTCAGTCTTGTAGTATTGTTCGATTGGGTCACCAGAAGGGTTCTCCTCCTCCAGGAAGCTGTCGCTGCAGCCTGTCAGACTGACAGTGCCCATAGCCAGCAAGCCCAATGCTAATATCTTATTCGTCTTCATATTGTATTCCTTATTAAAGTTTATAAAGTAATGTTGAACCCGAGTGTCCATGTGCGGGCCTGTGGGTAAACGCCATAGTCAACACCCAATGATGTGCCGCCAGAAGAGATTTCCGGGTCGAAGCCGTGGTACTTGGTCCAGGTAATCAGGTTCTCTGCCATGACGAACACACGCAGACGCTGGACGAAGAACCGCTGGGTGAGGTTCTGTGGGAGGGTGTAGCCCAAGGAGATATTCTTCAGACGGAGGTAAGCACCGTCATAGATGTAGAGGTCAGAACTCTGCCAGTTGTTGGCATCACCATTACTGAGCCGTGGTATTCTGTTGGATGTGCCCTCTCCTGTCCAGCGTTGGAGCATCCATGAAGGATAGTTGCTGGAGGCAATGTCGGTACGGCGGGTAGCATCGAAGACATCAACACCAGTGACACCCTGCCAGAACATGTTGAAGTCAAATCCCTTCCACTCTGCATTGAAATTCAGACCGAAGGTCCACTTTGGTGTACCGTTACCAATGTTGGTACGGTCATCATTGTTAATTTTGCCATCACCGTTCATGTCAACGAAGCGAACGTCACCCGGAACTGCGTTTGGCTGAATCATGCCGCCGTCAGCATTGGTGTAGCTCTGCACCTCATTCATGTTCTGGAAGATGCCAGCTGTCTTGAAGCCATAGAAGAATGGGAAAGGCAGACCGTTCTGGGCACGGGTAATGGTGCCTGCGCCCTGGAAAGAGTCAAGATCCTGGAATCCCTTTTCATTTCCATATTTCAGCAGCTTGTTGTGGAGATAGGAGGCATTACCCTTTACATTGAAGTGTGCATCGCCTACATGCCACTTGTAGCCTAACTCAAACTCAACACCGGAGTTCTCCATGTCGCCCACGTTGCCAACAGGCTTTGCTTCGCCGATGTAAGAGGGAATGCCCATCTCCATCAGCATGCCGTTGGTTCTCTTTGAGAAGTAGTCAATACCAAGGGTCAGTGAGTTGTTGAGGAATCCGAGGTCAACACCGAGGTCAGTCTGCTCGCTTTCCTCCCATTTCAGGTCAGGGTTGGGCAGTCCGCTTGCCTTTGAGCCTTGTGTGAGGGTGGAGTTGGTTCCGAAGTAGTAGTTGTTACCGGTTGCGGTGAGAACGGTGTAACGGAAGTCACCGATATTGTCGTTACCGTTCTTACCCCAGCTGAAACGAACCTTGAAGTTTGACAGCCAGTCACGGGTGTTCTCCATGAAGGCCTCGTTCATGACGTTCCAGCCGAGTGATACCGATGGGAATGTACCGTACTTGTGGTTCTTTCCAAAGCGGCTTGATCCGTCACGGCGGATAGTGAACTGAGCCATGTAACGCTCGTCATAGTCATAGCTGCCACGGAAGAAGAGGGATGACATGGAGTGTGGATTGCCAATCCAGCCTGCAACAGCCGACTCGACAACAGCACCTGTGACCTGATAGCCTGCCTGAACATACTCGCCCTTATCGTTTAGGATATAGACTGGTACGAATTTACCTTTGTCGTTTCCCTTTTCAATAACCTGATAAGTTGTCTGATAGCTGCCGTTGGCATAGTTGATAGATGGCTTGTCAGGATTGATGAGGTTGCGGCGGCTGCCGTTCAGACCGAAGCCAGTGTTGCGGAAAGCACTCTGTCCCACAACGATGCTGAAGTGATGCTTGCCCAAGGTCTTGTCATAAGAGAGGGTATTCTCCACCTGCCATACTGTACCACGCTCGCTGTCAGAGTAAGCACTGGTGTATTGTGCCAGGTTGTTGGATGACCGGTAGTAAGTCTGTGGGGTATAACTGTCGTTGCCCCAGAAGGACATGTCGGCACTGTAGGAGAAGCGATACTTCAGCGCATCCCAGAGGTTCAGCTCTGCTGCGAAGTTGGCAACGAACTTGTGACTCCAGTTCTTGGCAGCAGGGAGGGCCAGCAAGGAGAGCGGGTTGTTCATCTCGTTGTAGGACGGGCCTGGTATCATCAGCACCTCACCGTTGCGGTCGAGGATGGGGTCATAGTAATGGTCAATCATTCTGTCGGTACCGTAGGTCTGGTAGACGTAACGGCTGTTCTGGTCAATGGCAGCCTGCCCGCTTACCGTAGGGGTGAGGACTGGTGAGAGTGCGAGGGCAGACCCCAGGACAGATCCCCACTGTGAGTTGGTGGCAATACCTGCGCTCTTCACACGTGCATAAGAGAGGTTGGCTGTCAGGTCGAGCTTGTTCAGCCAGTTGCGCTCAGCTGTGTCATCGAAGAGGTTGTAAGTGGTGTTGCTGCGGAGGGTCAGACGCTGATAGTTTGACTGTCCGTAGTTGCCACCCACGATACCGTCCTGCGTATAGTAGCCCATGGAGAGGTAGTAGTTCAGCTTGTCTGATGCGCCGCTGACGCTCAGCTCGTGGTTCACTACTGGTGCGTTGTCATTGAATACCAGGTTCTGCCAGTCTGTTCCAGCTCCCAATGCATATGGGTCAGCGTAAGGTGCCGGTTGACCGGAGTTGGTGTGCTGCTCGTTCTGCAGGATGGCATAGTCGGTTGCATTCAGCACGTCACGGTGCTTCCATGCGCTCTGCCAGCCGTAAGAGAAGTTATAGTTGACATTGGCACGTCCCTTCTTGCCTTTCTTGGTGGTGACGAGGATGACACCGTTGGCAGCACGGGCACCGTAGATGGCACCTGATGCGGCATCCTTCAGCACCTCGATGCTCTCGATGTCGCTTGGATTCACGTAGTCAAGACCACCCTCGATAGGCATACCGTCGACGATGTAGAGTGGGTCAGAGTTGTTGATGGTACCCGTACCACGCACACGGATGCGGGCAGCGGCACCTGGCTGGCCTGATGAGGAGGTGACGTTGACACCGGCAGCCAGACCCTTCAGGGCATTGTCCATGCGGACGATTGACTTGTTTGCCATGTCGGCAGCGTCCACCTTGGCGATGGCTGCCGTCACAACGCTCTTCTTCTGCGTACCGTAGCCAATGACAACAACGTCATTGAGCATCTTGGCATCTTCCTTGAGTGTGACGGTCATGTTGTTGGCTGCACGCATCTCCTGTGTCGTATAGCCCACGTAGGATATGGTCAGTGTGGCACCAGGGTCAACAGCGATGGTGAAGTTACCATCAAGGTCGGTGGCAGTACCATTAGTTGTGCCTTTTACCATGACGGTGGCACCGATGACAGGCTCGCCGTTCGCATCAAGCACCTTACCCGTGAAGTTCTGCTTCTGGGCATAGATGGATGATGAGACAAGCAAAGCCAATAACACCATTAAATACTTAAAGTGTTTCATGTGATTTTGGTTTTTGGTTGATGATTGTATTTATTTGTTTTTGTTCTCGCTACATGTACTTATATGAGGAGATGATTTAGATTTCTTATTTGGTATAGCTTCTGTCATTTCCGAGTCATGGTACTTCAAGTTTCCCTTTTTATGTCAGTATTCTTCTCTTTTTGAGAGAAAGAAAAAGGGGAGCTGGTGACGTTCACACGGGACCTGCTCCCATTACGACTAATAATATAACTCAAATAACATAACTATTAAAAACCTTCAATCTGATTGGCGCATGTCTTGTTGCGTTTTCGATTGCAAATGTACGACACTCTATAGAGAAACACAAGTTTTACAGCACGCAAAAAACTCACTTTTTGAAATTATGAATTGGACTGTAAACGTTAAAAAGGCTGATTTCATCGCTTTTTCAGCTCTTGTTTCACTTCTCTTTTCAGTGTCCGCCAATTTTCTTGCCACCGGTAAGCCTACCTGATAACGAATTTCTCTCCGTTTCGGATATAAATTCCTTTTGGAAGTTTCCCACGGGCTGAAGTCATCTTACGTCCCTGCAGGTCGTATGTCTTTACGGGGTGGGCATCAGTTGGCTGTGCGGGCATGTTGATACCAGTGGTCTCACTTTCATATATGTATCCCACCTGTTTGGCTCCGGCGACAAACAGATTGCTTGGCAGCTGCAGATAAGCCTTGCCAGCCTGTACTTTGTGAGGACTGCCAAAGGTGCTGAAGGTGCCGTTGTCAAACAGGAGATTGGTCCGGTTTCCCTCTGTTGGCTGGATGGTCTGCTCCTGTACGGCTGCCTGCAGGAGGTTGGCATAGATGCCATTGACGTGACTGAACGGAATCTTATAGCTGGCTCCGGCCGTTCCGGTAATGATCAGCCCGGTGCCTGCAGGGACAGCCGTTACGGGTGTGAGGACGGCTGATAGGCTTGTCGTACCCACATAGCCTGACACGATGTATGCCTGCAGTCCTGTGTTGCTGAAGTCCAGGTCACGGTCGCTGCTGTACATTTCCATGTTCCGGCTAAGGGTGATGCGTGCCTCGGTGGGGTCACTCCAATAGTAGATGTTGTCGAGATAGAAACTTTCACCATTCCCACCGTCCATCTTTATCTGGAACAGACGGTCCAGTGTCAGCCCCTGTGAGGTGAACTGGTTCAGGTCAATGTCAATCTGGTTCCATTGGTTGCCTTTCAGGCTGACCGCTACCTTGCGGTTGTCAATGGTGTTCCCGGCAGCATCCCGGCCGATGGGACAGATGTTGATGCTGAAATCGGTGGTGGGGTAAATGTCAACATGCAGATAATGGCGGTTGGTGACATTGATCTCATGTCCCTGTTCCAGGCCCAGGTAGTTGAAGTCCTGACTGTAGAGCGTCTTGTTTCCGTTGAGGCTTATCTCCTCAGTCTTGGTGTTTTGCCCCCATCCGCCAATGCTGATTGTTCCGCCTGCCAATGCGTAGCTGTCACTATAGAGCGAGCTTACCTCTCCGGCATCCAGTGATGGAACGGGTGCTGCTCCCATTGCTGGCTGCAGGTTCTCCTGTCCGTGGTCGTTTTCGGCATATATGACATTCTCCTCTGACTGGTACAGCCTTACATAGTCAACATACATCTTTGCCTCGCTGCCATAGTCAGGCAGGGCTGTGATGTCCCAGGCATTGGTGATTGCGGGGAAGTCGCCACCTACAGCCAGGTTGAAGAGGATGTGAAAAGGCTTGTGCATGTATCCGTCAGAGGTGATGTTCTGGTCGATGACCTTGCTGATGGCTGCTGTAAAATAAGGTTCAGTCTGGTCATCCACGTAGCATCTGATCCACTGCTCGTCCCATGTGCAGGTGAAGGTGTGGTAGTCACTGGCAACGCTGTAGGCATTGGGCACGGCCCCTGGTGCCCAGTACTGGTGCTGGTCCCAGCGTTCCCCCCAATGGATAGCTCCGGAGAAGTATCGGTCTTCCACATTGTTGGCATATGCGCCGCTGTTTCCAGCCTCCATGATGTCAATCTCCCCACACTTTGGCCATCCTGCATTGTCAATATCGTCTCCCATCATCCAGAAGGCGGGCCATAGTCCCCGTTTGGTGACAGGCATCTTGATGCGCGCCACTATTTTTCCGTGCTTGAAGCTCACCTTCCCTTTTGAGTTGATTCTTCCTGAGGTGAAGGCATGGCTGCCATATTTCTCCCTGCGGGCTGTGATGACAAGGGTGCCATTCTCAATCTTCACGTTCTCAGTGCGGCTGGTATAGGCTTGCATCTCATTGTTTGCGGGTGCGTCAACCGTTTCCACGTTCCAGTTCCTTCCCAGCGTGTTGCTGTCAAACTCATCGCTCCACACCAGTTTGTAGTCAGTTGCCGGCTGTGTGCCTTGGGTGTCAGCCCCAGGCTTGTTCTGCTGGTTTCCGCTGCTTGCGTTTCCGTTCTCCGTGCTGTTGGCAAAGCCACCGATGGTGATGACGGCATGGTCAGGATTTGATGTGGCGCAGGTTGAGCTTTGATCGAAGGTGTCATCATAGGCGAAGGCATAGGTGAATCCATCGAAGCTGAGGTCACGCTGATGGAAGAACCTTACGTAAGGATTGAAGGTGTCAATGCTGAAGAAGTCGGCCGTTGCCCCCCAGTCCTGCAGCACTCCGTTTGGCAGGTGGGTATTGATGACCCCTCTGTTCATCGCCCCACAGAACATGGCCTGTACGGGTAAGTCGCGGTCATTGCTGTTATATTGTGCAAAGGTTCCGGCTCCCTCCACCACGTCAGTTGTTGAGGGCTTGTTGACCACGGCATGTTTGCCCTTCCATTCTCCTGTTAGGGCAGTGAGGTTGAAGGTATTTCCGCTTACACGTCCTTGCCATTGTCCCAGCACCCCCATGTCAGCAAGTATGTCCTTTGCTGAAAAGGCATTCCATATACGGCTGATGTAGTCATCGAAGAATCCTGACCGCTTCACCTCCGCAACCTTTGAAGGCTGCATGATGATACCGCCCAACTGGTCGGTGGTGACGTTATTCTGCAGGCACTTCCCAAAGACATTCCCTCCGTTTTCCTGTTTCCATCGGTCGATGATCTCGTTATAGCTGAGCAGCTCTCCCCGTTTCATGTAGGCATTGTTGGCCCCCTGCCCGCCATACAGCTCCAGTCCCATAGGGTATTGGAAGGCATCGACACGGGTGGTATTGATGAAGAGGACATTGTTGTTGTCATAGGTGAACTCAACCAGTTCCCAACGGATGTTGTGATTTGGGTCACTGGGGTTCTGCATGTCAGCCCCGGCATAGCCTCCGTTGTTGTCGTTCACGTGCAGGTACATCGGTGAGTTGAATCCAAAGAAGATGCGGCAGGCATTGGTATGCTCCACGTGGATGGTCCTGTCAGGGATACGGTCAAGGGTGGTGAATACATTGGCAAAGCCGCGGTCGCCGTTGGTCTTGTGCAATGTGTTGAGGTCAGTGGTCAGCGTTCCCAGGACCGCGTTCCCGTTGCTGTTGCGAGGCAGGTCATAGTAGATGGGCCGACCATTGAACTGCCCGATGATGGCAACGTAGACCTGATTGTCAGGGAAGCAGGAATTGTTGACCAATTTGATGGGCACCGTTCCCGCCCATGCACTGATGGCTGTCCATAGCAGGATCAGCAAAGTGATGTTTTTCTTCATGCTTGTTTGGTTTTTGTTGATAGATTTTGTTTTGATGTAATTGAATGGTATCTGATGTAATATCGGTTGCAAAGATAGTCTCCATCACCAAAGTAAGCCTCTTTCCCACTACGTAAAAACCTCACTTTCTGGAAGAATAAGCCTATTGCTCCGGAACATTTCATGAGTTGCTGCAAAATACTTCATGAGAAGTAATGGAGTACTCCTGCTGAAGTATTGGAGTATTGCAGCAGCAGTACTGGTGCTGCCTGCCTACAGGGTGCAAGGACAGGGCAATCCTCTTGCTCTGTCTTGACAACGGGAACAGAATGGGGAAGCCCTTGGGGTAAAACAGTCCACCCTTACCTGTCTGGATAATCCGGGCAGATAAGGATGGTTGTCTATGCTGGCGGCAGGGTCAGCCGTATGGTCTTGTCAGTCAGTGGTTCTCTGCCCGTCCACTATTACTTTTCTGCCATTGATGATGTAGACACCCTTTGGCAGGCCGATAAGGCTGTGGGTATGTCTGCGGATGAGCTGTCCGTTCAGGCTGTAGACATTGAAGATGGCATTGACGGCCTCGGTCTCGGCAGCCTGTATGCCTGTGGCATTACCGAAGAGAATATTCATTTTCGCACCACTGCTGACATTGGTTCGGATAAATGCCCTGAAAGCCTGTAGGAAAGCACCGGCAGCGTGGTAGAATACGGGCTGTGTGGAGTCGGTCTTCAGAATATAGGTCTGGCTGCTGGCGGGAATATTGTCATGCATGGTGTAGTTACCCGTGAAACTGACGATGCCATGTTGCTGGCTTTCCTCGTTGAAGGCAATCTCGGCCTGTGTGGCAGATGCCTGTAGGGACGGGCTGTTGAGGTGTACCAGGTAAGGTACGTTAGCCTCAATCTGTTCAGCCGTCTGGAAAGTCAGGCTGATTGTGCCGTTCTCATTGCGTGCCTCGCTGAGCTTGTAGAGCGTGGCATTGGATGGCTTGTCAGCATTGAAGGGCAGCACCAGGGTGCAGTAAGACGGATTGACGGTGCGCTGGTAGGTGGCATCGGCAGCCTGCAGGCTGAGGTGCGTGTCAACAGGCTGTCCGTCGGTCAGGCGGATGCTGCGGGCGGTGTTGCCATTGCCCATGACAATGACGTTATGGCTGTTGACCACTGCGTCAGTCTGACTGGGACTGATGAGGATGAAGCAGTTGGGATTGAGGGTGGCAAAGGAAGTCCCAGTTGGGAAGCTGACCTCACGCACGTCATAAGCCACGGCACTTCTCTCGCTGTCGATGATGTGGAAGTCAGCCTCGTCCCATGTCCCGCTGAGCCGGTCGGCCCCCGTCACAGGATCGGTGCCGATGAGGTTCAGTCCTCCGGTGTTGAGCTTCCTGCTTCCATAGACCTCCATCTCGTAGATACTGTAGCCATAGCCCATGTTGCGGGTCTTGCCCTGCATGCGGATGAAGCGTGCGGCTGTATCGGGGAATGTGACGGTCTCCCTGCCGCCCTGGCAGGTGACATGGCTGACGGCAGTCCAGTGGCTGCCATCCGTTGAGACGAGCAGGTCATAAGTCTCGGCCCGGGCTGCCTCCCAACTGATAATCACCTTGTTGACAAGGTACTGCCCCTGTAGGTCAACGGTCAGCTGCTGGTTGTCGGCTTCGGCAGCCGTGAGCCCGTTCCATGCGCTGCCCCAGCGTGAGCTGGCATTGCCATCGGTGGCATTGCGGGCCGTCATGCCGTCATTCTCCTGTGAGGAGGCTGTGGCCGGACAGCCTAAGGCGAGGTTGAGTTCGGTGAAGTTGCGCACACTGATGGTCAGCGTGTCTTTCAGATTTCCGTTGCTTGCATAGATGTTGTAATTGCCTGGCTGTGAGGCGGTGAAGGTGGAGTCAGTGAGTGAGATCTGACCTCCACTGGCGGTGATGGTCACCAGCTCTGGCTGCATCGGTGCCTTGAACTGGTCAGTGGCATGGAGGCTGATGCGCGCCTTGTCGGCAGTGGTGAGGGTGGTGCGGTCAGCGGTCAGGGTGAGGGTGGTGGCACGCAGGGCCTCCTCTACGGGGAAGGTCTTGCTCACGCTGAGCATGTTACCCCCTGTGTTGACGGCGGCGGTGACGGTGGCAGTGCCATATTGTGCGGGGGTGAAGCTGCCCGCAGGGGTGATGGTTCCGTCGGCTGATGACCAGGTTGGGGTGAGGTCGGTCCACTGTTTGCCACATGTGTAGCCCTTGATGTGGATGACGGCTGGCTTGCCTTGCTTCAGGACAGGCTCGTCAGCGGTGATCTTGACACCGAGCAGGTCAGTGGGGGAAGCTGACTCGTACTGTCCGAATGCTTCTACCTCATAGAGTGAGACACCGTAAGTGGTGGCGCGGCTGATGGCAAGTATGCGGATGAATCGTGCTGACACATCGCCCATCATGACAACATCCTCCCCGCCATCGCTGCTCACGGTGTGTGCGTCAGTGAAGTTTGTGCCGTCGGTTGAGAGCTGTACCTTATATTGGCTGGCATAGGCGGCCTCCCAGTGCAGGCGCAGCTTATAGATGCGTGCCGCCTTTCCGAGGTCGACCTGTGCCCACTCGCCGTCAGCATGCTTGCTTCCCCAGCGTGAGGTGCGGTCGCCATCAGTGAGGCTCTTGGTCAGTGTGCCTGCGTTCTCCTCGCTGGAGGAGGTAGCCTGCTTGTGCAGGGCAAGGTTGACCATCTCCAGCTCGTCACGCGGGTCAGCAGCGAGTGGGCCGGATCCGAAGAGGGATTGAACGGCATTTCCTTGGATGTTGCTCACGGTAAGCTGTCGGGGAGCGGCTGTCATGGTGTAGGTCTTTATGCCACCGATGAAGAAGTCCACCTTCTCTGCCGTAGCTTTGGGGTTGTAAGCCATATAGGTGTAGGATCCGTCCGCATTGCGATAGACACGTGCCGTAGGGATGGAGGCATGACTTTGCCAGTCAAGGTCGCCATGAGAGAGGTGGGAGTGGGTGACGAAGTAAGTGATGCCATTGGTGTTGATGGTGCGTGCCTCAGGCTCATTGTTGTCCCAGAGCCTGTCGAAGAGGGCTGCGGCTTCAGCCGGATTGCTGCGCTGGTAATAAGCCAGGGCCACGTTGCCCCATCCGCCGGCATCGCCGAGGTAGCCGTTGGCATTGGCATCCTGCTTGAGCCATCCGCCGTTGGCCATGTCCTTGAACATCCTGTCATAGTCCCATCGTACGAAAGCCTTGTCCTCTGACAGGTAGTCGAGGGCAGGAGAGATGGGCATCCACTGTATGCCCTGCATGTAGAGGGAGTTGTAGCCAAAGTAAGTCCAGTAGCCTACACCGTGGCAGGTGAGGTTGGAGTTGTAGGGATGGAGGAACTTGGTGTAGTCAATGTTGTAGGCCCCGTCATTGGCGGTGTGGAAGTCTGGACGGATTTCGTCACCATGACGGTCAAACCAGTACTCGGCTGTTCCGCGTGCCTCAGAGAGCCACCCGAAGAGCCCGGCATCGCGCATCTCGTCATCGGCCAGTGCCACACCAAGGAGATAGACACCTCCCCAGCCCTGCATGGCCTCAGATGATGATTCCTGTCCGTTGCCGTTCCCATCGCCCATGCCTCCTGCGAAGCTGTGGCCTGCCCAGGGGTCAAAGGTACGGAAGAAGGGGAACTGCGTGTCAGTGCGCTGCCAGTTGGCATAGTCCTTGGCAAGGAGGCGCAGCATGGGCCCATAGCTGTCACGGAAGTCGTCGTCAACGAGTGCGAGCAGGGCACCGGCGAGGGTGAAGTATCCGTAGTGGAAATGGTGGTCGTTGAAGGTGTCGCTGTCATAGGAGGTGTCATAGCCAACGAGCCCGCCCCATCGGTCGAAGCGTGCGAAAAAGAAGTTCTGCTCTCCCGGTGTGTAGGTGAGCCAGTTGGTGAGGGCAGCCTTGAGCTTGTCATGGCACTCGGTGAAGAGCTGCTGGTTGCCCATCTCCCGGGCGAACGTCATGTTGAGTGCCATCTGTGTGAGGCTTTTCCCGCCCCAGTAGGTGTCAGCCCCGAAGCCTCCTGTTGCCGCATAGTTGGCTATCATCTGGGTCATGCGGTCAGCGAGGAAAGGGTGTTCGGCGGTATCTGTGTCAGTGGGTGCGGCATAATAGGGCAGCATGCCGTGGAAGGCATAGTCAATCTCGAAGCTGTTGCCCTCAGTCATCTTCATGAGCCCGTGAGGTGTGCGGTAGGTAATATCATTGAACGTGAAGAGGGGAGTGGCACCGTTGCGATAGTGGTGAGGGATGAATCCCTGCAGTACGGGTGCCTCCGACTTGCCAAGAAGGTTCTCGGCGGAAACCGTCCATCGGGTGGTCAGCTTGCCCTCGGCAGGATGATACTGCCAGCTGACCTCCGTTCTGCGTGGGACGCTGTAGGCATAGGGAGCATAGCTGTCAAGGTCGGCCGCAGTGTGGATGACGGCCGCAGAGATGAACTGATGCCTGCCGGCGAAGCGAAGGGTGGCTGTACCATCGGCAATGGTCACCTCAGTGCCTTGTGGCAGGAAGAGACCATAGAGGTCACTGCCTATGCGGACGGCCAGTTGGCTGGTGGTGACGGTGCCGGTGAGTGGCCGTGCGGAGGCATCGGTAAAGATAGCGGCCGCACCGCCGATGACCTGCGGGTGGAAGTCACGAATCTCTATCCAGGTGAAGGGCATACCATGCGCCATCGTGACGAGCATCTCTTTGGTTCCGTCCTGCATGGAGAACTCCACATCCCAGTCATGCCAGCTCTCGGCAATGGCTGCTGCGGGATGGAAATTCTGTCCGCCAATCTTCAGGACGGAGTTGCTCTTCATCTCGGTTCCGTCACTGATCCAGTAGGAGGGCCACTGTATGTCGATGCCGTAGTCCTGTGCCTGGATGAACTGTGGATAGGTCCATAGATGTCCTGAATAGCGTTCGGTGATGAGGTTGGTCCACCAGTCGTTGGTGGGTATGGGCTGCCCAGGCTGTTCATGGATGTATAGTTTTCGGTATTGCATGAACTGGCTCTGGTCGCCACCATGCGTGTCGGTCTTGCTCTTGATGAGGGGTGTGTACTCGGCATAGCTTCCCTGCCCGATGGTGACGGGACGCTGTGCCATGACAAGGGATGTGGCGATGAGCGCCGTAAGGGTCATGACCAGCCGGCTGAAGGCATGCCTTTGTGTGTGAAAGGTGTTGGTTCTGTGTAGGTTCATGTTGGGTAATATATTTGGTTTCGATACGCAAAATTACGGAAAAGCCCTTTATATACGGTGTTTCCCGCTACGCAAAAACCTCACAATTGCTGATTTTACCGTTGTATCCCCGCAGGTGTAGATATTCCTGTCGTTGACAGGCGAGCCCCCATGTCCTATACCCAGGAAACGAGTGCCGTCAGGAGTAGGAAACGGCCAGATATGAAAAAGGCATGGCTGTAAGTTACTGCCATGCCTTTGATAGATTCAACAATTTATTTCGTTATCGCCTGTCACTCATGAGGAGTGAAGCGGCTACTCATCCCAGACGCTGTGTGCCTGTGGATACACGGGTGAGTCATTCTCCTTGGAGGCTGCTGCCCCGCCATAGGGCTCTTCGCTGGTGCTGCCAGAGAGTGCTGCCATGAGCTGCTCGGTGTCAATGTCCTTCAGCTTGATGGAAGGACTGGTATAATTTTTCTTTTCCATTTCTGTTTTGTTTAAATTCTTATTTGTTTATCTTACAACAATCTTCTTGCCGTTCATGATGTAGATACCCTTGGCCAGGCCAATGGCAGAGGAAGCGTTCTGCTTGACGAGCTTGCCGTCGATGCTGTAGATGTTGAACAGCTGGCCTAACTCCTCGGTGGTGGCTGTACGGATACCGTTGGTTGTACTGAAGAAGATGTTGACCTTGGCTGCGGACGGTGTCCCGCTGAGGTCGATGTAGGCACGCCATGCCGGGATGTTGCCGCCAACAGAGTGGTTGAAGGCGATGGTCTCCTTGTCGTTTGACGTTCCGGCAGGAACGACATAGAGTTTCTGCTCAGCAGTGGTGTTGGCAATCGTGGTATAGGTAGCCTTGAAAGCACCATTATTGTGGATGGTGAAGTCGACATTGCCGGTGTAGTTCAGGAAGTGGATACCACCCGTCTGAGGCTTCAGCAGGTAAGGTACACCTGCCTGAATCTCGGTTACTTCCTTGAAGATGATTGACAGGGTGCCATCCTTCTCTTCCTGTGACTCTGCGGCATAGGCCTTGATGTCAGCGGGAACAGCCATTGTGAACGGAACAACTGCTGTGGACACGGCAGGGCCATTGGGAAGAATACGGTGATAGAAACCGCTGTTGGTATTGACGGTGAAGTTGTAAGCCGTGCATACATCGTTGCCGTCATTGAACTCTACGACACCTGATGCCTTGTAGGTTCCGTCAGCCTGCTTCACCAGCTCATTCTTGTTAAAGCTGTTGACCTTCGTTACAACCATGAGGGCATTAGGATTCTTGGTGGCCGGAGCCACAGCGGTGCCGAGATTTGTCACCTTTGTGAGGTCGTAAGCCGCAGCCTGCTTCTCATTATCTATGGCTGCGAACTTCTCTGCATCCCATTTACCTTCCAGTTCGGCTATGCCCTGGTCTGTGACATCGACTAAGGTAAGCTCGGTCTGGACGGGTGGAGTGACGGTGCCGTCGTTGGCGAAGTAGATGTTGTCAACGTAGATGTTGTTTCCATTTCCGTTTGCAAGCTTAATCTGATGGACAAGACTCGTCCCATTACGGTCATCACTTGCAAAGTCGTTCATGTCAATGTCAACGCTTGTCCAGGTGTTCGCCTTGACAGCAACGCTCCTCGTGATTTCCTTGAAGTTGGCGTTTGCTGCAGCATTCCACCAGATAGGAACGATGTCAACGTTACCATCGGCAGCTGCATAGATGTCAAGATGCAGCTTGGTCATATCCTTGACATCAAGCTGGGTGCCGAGTACCATTCCGTAGTAGTTGAGATTGGTGAACTTCAGCGTGTTGTTGCCATCAATAGTCATCTTCTCGAACTGCGTAGTAGACCCCCATGCGTCAAAGTTCAGGGCTGGTGTTGCACTGTCGTAGGTGTCGCTGTAGACGGAGAGTACCTTGGCTGCATCAACAGTCGGTGCGGGTGCGGCTGTCATGCTGGTGGTGGAGACGCTCATCTCCTTAGGCTCAGAAGTGTTCTGCGCATCCTTGGCAACGATACTTAATGTGTAGGTAGTGCCAGGATTCAGTCCGTTGATGGTAAGGTTGGTGTCCTCGCCCGTGTTGACCTGTGTGGCCGTGAGGATGTTGCCGGTAGCCTTGTCACTGACCTCAATGCTGACTTTTTTCTGGTCATCTGCGATGTTCAGCTTCAGGATGGCATTGTCAACACCAGCGGAAACCAGTTCGGCTGTGCCGATGACAGGTACCTGCGTGTCGGCAATCTCTTCCTTGTCAGAGCCGTAGACAGCCATCTCATAGACGGAGACACCGTATGGTGTAGCCGGCTTGGTGGCATCGAATCGCACGTAGCGTACGTGTTTGTTGTCGGTTGTGTTGTCGAAGAAGTAGGTGCGGACATCACCTTGGAGCCCAGGAAGTCCGGTTTTGCTGTATGCGTTCTTCCAAGTCTCTCCGTCTTCAGAGAACTGGATGGTGAAGTCGGCTGCATTGGCCTGCTCCTGCTTGAGGTCGACAAGGTCGATGGTGTAGTAAGCACCCAGGTCAACGGCCAGCCAGGAATGACCGTCAGCAGGGTTGCCGCTGCCACCTCGGTTGCCCCAGTTGCCATCAAAGGATACTTCAGGAGTTGTAGCCTCAGGATTGTTGTCATAGAGCTTGCCGAGTGCAAGGTTGTCGCCTTCGTAAGCGAACACCTTGACAGTGGCTGTCTTGTCGCCTAAGGTGACCTTCACCTCATTCAGGCCTTTCTGTGTAGGCGTGAAGAGGCCCTCTGCTGATACTGTTCCTGCACCGGCTGTCACTTCATATTTGATGCCGTCAGTAGGATAGTCGAGCCCAGCCTGGTCCTTGGCATTGATATTCAGTTTGATGGCAGTACCGACTTTCGTCGCTGACAGCTGTGCGTCTGATTTGTCGGGATTCACTGGTGCTACGCTGAAGGTGGTCAGTGTCTGCTCGCCCGTAGAGTTGAGTACACGAAACTCCCAGAAGCTGTAGCCGTAAGGTGTGCCACGGCTGATACCGTCAAAGCGCACATAGCGTGCGTTTACCGCCTTGTCCAGCTTCAGAGTCTGCGTGTTGGGAAATCCAGAGAGTGTCTGGTCGGTTACGGTTTTGACCACCTCGCCGTTAATGAGGTTTCCTTCAGCGTCGATCTCGTTGCCAGTCTTGATAGTGAATGACTTACCATAGGCACCCTCCCATACTATCTGTACGGTGTTGAAGTCCTTGGCTTCACCCAGGTCGAGCTGCCATGACTGGTTGTCATTCTGTGCAGACTCCCAGCGGGTGCCTGTGTTGTCGTCAATGGCCAGTCCGGCTGTGCCAGAGGTTGCAGTCGCTGTGCCTCCAATTGCAAGGTTCTGGGCGGAAGCAGTCATTGCTGCTGCCAGAGCCAGCGAGAAGAATAAATGTCTTTTCATACGTTACTGTTTTTAGTTATTGTTTTCTGTTGTTTATTTCTTAATGACTTTCTTTGCTGTGACGTTACCCTCAGCATCCACACTCTTCTGAATGTAGACCCCATGTGTAGGCATTGAGAGGGGAGTGCCGTCAAGCGAGTAGTAGCTTTGGGCTTTTGGCTTGCTGACAGCATCAGCAGTCACGATACCGGCAAGGGCATCAGCTGAGAAACGGAACTTGTTGAGGAAGAAGGACGACTGTGTGGTGTTGAAGAGCATCAAGGTGTGCCGTCCAGCCTTCAAGGTGATGCTTATCGTGTTGTCCTGCCATGCTCCCTGTGTGGAAGGAAGGGTGGGGGTGACGGTCTTTTTCTTGTCAACATATATCCAAAGGGCGGTTGATGCTGATGACTTGCCGTGCAGGGTAAGCTGGTAGATACCATCTTGGGGCACATCGACCTGATAGCTTGCCCATGAGCTGGGCAGGAACTCCACCTGCAGGGGTAGGTCAATGGCTGTGGCTGTCTCAGAATTGGGGCGCAGACGGACCTGCTGGTCATCAGTGCTGGCATCCACATAGTCCTTAGCCTGTATGGGCTCGTCAGGTGAATAGTACTTCTCCTTGTCGAAACTGGAGCTGTAGACATACACCTTCCCCAATGGTGACAGCTCGCTGCTGGGGCTGGCTGTCAGGAAAAGACTGTTGTGAGGTGCCTGTGTGGAGTTGCCGTTGCCGATGAACCAGGCATAGGCCGCTACCTTTTCGCTCTGCTCCAGGTATTGCAGCTTCTGGGTCATGTGGTCAATCTGCACATCCTCTGTCAACGATATGCTGTTGCCACGGAAGTCATTGCCATAGGCGCAGAATTCAGTAAGAAACATCTTCTTCTCACCGTATGTGTCGAAGTACCTGATGAGGTTGGGATATTTCGCTTTATTGGCTGCGCCGTAGAGGTCGCCGTCACCGGTTCCATAGAAGTATTCCGTGGCAAACCATTTCACGGCAGAGGCATAGTCCATGTAGCAGTGCAGGCAGAGATAGTCGATGCGGGCTGTGGGACGGATCTTGACAAACTCCTCCAGCCAATCGAAAGGTGTGCTGTAGACACGTCCGCCCACATTGTCACCGCTGAAATTGAGGGCTGGTGCGACGAGTTCAAGCTGGAACTCGTCGGCAATCTTCTCTAATTTGGGCCATGCGGCAGCGGCCTGCTGGGGTGTCATCTGCGCTCCACCCACATTCCAGGAGAGATTGGGCTCATTGAATCCCAAGAGATATTTGGTGCCAGGATGGGCTTTCAGCCAGTTGCGGAGCGTAGTTTCGTTGAAGTCGCCATTCCAGCACATGGGGATATAGGCAATGCCGTCAGCCGTTCCTATGATGGAGGAGGAACTGGAGGATGCCACTCCCCAGTTGTAGAGCCAGCTGATGCCAGGCTGCATCTTGGAGAGGTTGGCATCAGTGAGAACGACATTCTTCTCGTCCCAGCTGATGCCGCGCTTGTCACTCCGCCGTTGTGCCGGCACGGAGAGTGCCAGCAGCAAGGCGAGGATTGTGAGGGTTGTCTTACGCATAGGTTACAGTCTTATCTTCTTATGACAACCTTCTTTGTGCCCGTTGCAGTGCGGAGGATATAGAGTCCCTGTGGCAGCTGTGCGCCCTTGACGCTTTCTGCGACTTTGCGCCCACTGAGGTCGAATACACCTAATGCGACTTCCGTGTTTGCTGTGCTGACAGACTGGCTCTGAGTCAGGCTGATGCCATTGGCTGCAAGCTCTGATGTCTTGCGATAGAAGAAGATGTTGTCAAACTGAATCTCAGTATTGGTGTTTCCGCCACTGAGGGTTGCGAAGACGTTTCCACTGTAGTTTGTCGGATTGTCAAACACCACTGTAGCCAGTGATCTTATCTCAGCGAAAGGAATGTCAAAGTTGTACCACTTACCGTCACGGGTGTAGTTGGCAAATGAGCGGGTGACTGTTCCGTTGTCATTGAAGTCGCCGATGCCCAGTTTGGCATTGCCTATCTCCACCAGATGGGCCTCACGGGCGGTCCCCTTCATGGCAAAGTGCAGGTAGTAGGTGTCATCAAGCATGGAGAGATCCTTTCCCTTGCCCGCAGGAGAGGCATAACCAAGACCTGACCAGCCAGCCGTTCCTACTTTGTAGTAGCTGTAAGGTTCTGCATAGCCAAAAGAGTTGACACCCTCGGGGGTGTTGCTGGTGTAGGTCCCGTCCCAGACATAGAGGAAGTTGTTCACGTCATCAACGTTGTAGTCCTTGAGAATCCTGCCGTTGAAGCCTTCAGTAACACCCAGGCTCGTGCCGATGAGGACAACATCCTGTGCATCGGCAATGTCAAAGGTGGTCTTATTGTCAGCATCAAGAGCCTGTGTCACATAGTCAGGCAGGGCTATCGGGTCGGGAGATGATGCTTTCTTATAGAAGAATACATTGTCGAAGTTGACTTCAGCACCCTTTGTGTTGGTCGTTGATACGGCAAAAGTATTGCCTTCGTAGCTGGCAGCGTTGTCAAAGAGCGTGCCTCCTGCCAGTTGCTGGAGCTTTGCTACAGGAATGTCAAAGTTGTACCATTCACCGTCACGGCGATAGTCGCCAAGAATTTGTGCGTCCTTTGTGGCATTGCCGATGACGAAGACAGCTTTGCCTACAGTGATGGTCTGTGACGGGTGTGTCAGCACGTCATTGCCTTTCATGGCAAAGTGGAGATAGTAGGAGTTGTCAATCATGCTGAGATCTTTACCCTTGCCTACCTCGGAGGCATATCCTGCTCCATTCCAGGAGCCGTCACCAACTTGCAAGCGCGTCCAGCTTTCAGCCCATCCAAAGGAGTTCAGTCCGTCTGAAGGCATGCCCTGATAGTCGCCTCCGTCCCATATCCAGAAGAAGTTTCTGGTGTCGTCGACATTATAGTTCTTGAGGGTTACGCCGCTGAGAGCCTCGGTGACACCTTGGCTGGTACCGATGAGTACGACATCTTTCGCATCACTGAGGTTGAAGGTGCTGGTGCCGTCTGCAATAGCCTTCTGAGCATATTTCCCTATCGGGGTGGTGTTGTCGACGGTTGGAAGGTTTTTGTTTATATCCGGATTCTTATAGAAGAACACGTTGTCAAACTGGAGGTCAGAGCCAGCTACCCCACCGCTCAGAATGGCGAACACATTGCCTTCGTAAGCCGATGGTCCGTGGTCGGTGGTGAAGAGGTCGCCACCCGCCAGTGTCTTCAGCACCTTGACTGGGATGTCAAAACTGGTCCAGCTACCGTCACGCTTGAAGTCTCCCAGCAGTGGAGTGCCTTCTACTGAGGCCAGGCCAAGGGAGAACTTGGCTGAGCCTACAGTGATCTCATGGCTGACATGCTTGTCGGCATCAATGCCGCGCATGGCGAAGTGCAGGATATAGTCGTCATTGATCATTGACAGGTCCTTGCCGTTGCCAGCTGATGAGGCATAGCCCAAGCCTGACCAGCCCACACTGTTGACGATATAGTGGGAGTAGTCTTCCTCAAAGCCAAAGGAGTTCTTTCCCTGTGATGGCATGTTTGAATAGGTGTCGCTCCATACATAGAGGAAGTTCTTGGTGTCGTCAACATTATAGTTGGCTGTGGTTGAGGCTGATAAAGCCTCAGTAACCCCCTGACTGGTACCGATGAGTACGGCATCGGAAGCCTTGCTGAAGTCGAAGGTGGTCTGCCCGTTGGCATCAAGGGCAGCTTTTCCGTAGTACCCGAACTCTGTCTTTGTGTCCTCTGGGAGTACAGGCTCCGGCTCTGCCTGGATATTTGTTCCGTCCGGGGTAAGATACTGTGCGTCAGCATCATCCTCAGCCTGATAGACGCGCACCCAATCAACGAGCATCTTAGCCTCATCGCCTGGATTGGGGAGGGCGGTAATGGCATTGGGGTTGTAGATGTTGGTGAAGGATCCACCTACAGCCAGGTTGAAGATGAAGAAGAATGGCTTCTGGAAGTACTTGCCTGGGGAGTTGACCTCCTCAGATGCCGTGATGCCTTGGGTGAAGTAACGTGCCCTGCGTTTCTGTGCGGCTTTGTAGCCCTCAAGGTCGTAGTACATGTTGAGGTTGTTCCCATCCCACTCTACAGTGAAGATGTGATACTCATCATTCTCTACAGGGTTCTCCGCAGGAGCGGTGAAGTCCATGCTGTACTGCTGGTGGTCTTCGTTCGATGCACTCTTCCCATAATGCAGTGTACCTGCGAAATACCGGTCCTGTGTACCATTGTTGATGCCATTGAAATGCCCCATCTCAAGGATGTCCATCTCGCCACAGCGTGGCCACCCGCTCTGTGCGTAGTCGTTACCCATCATCCAGTAAGCAGGCCAAAGACCGTTGGCAGTCTTGGGGATTTTGACCCTTGCCTGCATAATACCGTGCTTGAAAGCTGCCTTGTTGCGGCTGTTGATGCGTCCGGAAGTGAACTTCTTGCCGCTGTAGTCTTCCCTGCGGGCTGTCAGCACGAGGTTTCCGTCAGTAACGGATACATTGTCACGACGGTAGAACTGCATCTCCTGGTTGCCGCCTCCGTCACCATTCACTTCAATATTCCATGCTTTTTCATCCAAGGCAGAGCCGTTGAAATCGTCCTGCCAAACCAGCTTGTAGCCTTCAGGGACAGTCTCTGTGGCTTGTGCTAGACTGTTCAAGGGAATTGCCGCAGCAAGCAGAAGCGAGGGGATGATATGTTTTCTATTCATTGTTGCTAAGTTTAATGTAAGTGAAAAATCGTCTGTCAGTTGTGTTGTTGAGAGCTTCCAGTTCTTTATTTTACCGTAACCTTTCTTACACCATTGGCTGTCTTGACAAGATAGATGCCGCGTTGCAGATTGTTGTTGGCCATTTGCCTGCCGTTGAGATCATAGATGGCTTCCACGGTCTCGTCAGTGTTTTTATCCACATTGGTGATGCCATTGGATTCTTTCTTGTAGAACCAGATGCCATCAAGACTCAGGGCCGTGTTGAGCTTTGTGATGGTATAGGTGCGTACATCTGCTCCTGGCTCCAGCACGTTGGTGGCTGTAGAGGCGGTGGCATCCTTGAATGTTATGGTGAAGATATGGTCATTTACAGGCTGACTGAAGTCATAGACAAATCCGAAGTTGCCGTCCTCGTCAATCAGGTCGCGTACAGGAATGTCCAGATAATACCATTTCTTGTCATGTCCTACGTTCCCCACACCCACGTAGTCGCCGTCAGCTGTCCCGGCAGGCTGGTTGACCTCAAGCTGGAAGCCGTTGCTGGCAATCTTTGCCAATGGTCCGACACGGAAGAGGTACTTGGTCTTGCCGGCCGCTTCTTCTCCGAAGTCACGCAGACCGATGTGCAGGATCATGTCATCCGTAACCTTTGACAGATCGTAAGCCTGTCCTTTGGCGGCAAAGCCACCACCACCCCAAGTATCCAAGGGTGTCATGTTCAGGTAGTCGGATTCTCCGTATGAGTTCTTCCCGTTGGGCTCTTCAACGTTGCAGAGCTGGAGTTCCGTCGTGGCCCAGTCGTGGGTCCAGTAATAGAACTGGTTTTTCTTCATGTCTGGGTCAAGGTTCTGGTCAGATACAATCTTCCCCGCCATTCCCTGTACGGCAGCGTTAGGTGCGTAGAGTACAACAAAGTCCTTGGTACTCTTGAAGTCGAAGCCACCAGCAGGCGCCTCTTTGATATAAGCTGATTGGGCACTGGCTGCCATAGAGGCGAACAAGGCGGTAGATACGAAGGCTGTTCTGAAAGTAAAAAGTTTCATAAGCTGTTTGTTTAGAATCATTTGGTTTTTTGTTTTCTGAGGGCAAAGATATTCTTTATAATTGATATAGGATAAGTTTTCAGTCAAGTATAATTACGCAAAAAACTCACTTTTTCTTTGATATTTATCCCTGTCTATGTCTATAAATAGCGTTATAACAGTAATTTAGACCTGTAAATAAGATAAAGTAGACTACTTACTTGCCTATCTGATTAAAAAGTCCTACCTTTGATGCCACAAAACGGAGAGTACAACTAAAAACACCCAATCTTGATGAAGCGTTATACCATTCTTCTGCTGTTGTTCGGTATGTGTACAGCTATCGGTGCGCAGATACCTATCGTGCGTAACTTCACCAGTACCGACTATGCTGGGGGGACGCAGAACTGGGCAGTCAGCCAGAGTTCGGATGACCGCATGTTCTTTGCCAACAACTCTGGTTTGCTTGAGTTTGATGGTGACCACTGGTATAATTTTCCGATTCAGAACTATACCAATGTCCGTTCTGTCCAATACGATGCCAAGACGGAAAGAATATTTGCGGGTGCAACCGATGAATTCGGCTATTTCTATACGAACCCCAAGACATTCCGCTTGGACTATCAGTCACTTTCCTCCCTTCTTCCTGCCCGTGAGCGATCGTTTGGCGAGATATGGCATATCCATGACCTGCAGGGCGGAAAGGTGTTTGAGAGCAAGAGCCGGCTCTTTTGGCTGAAAGGCAGCAAGGAGGTTGTCACCATTCCAGTTCCTTATCGGGTTGAGACTTCTGCTGTGGTCAATGGGCGGTTGTACGTGTCATGCCTGGAGGAAAACTATGCCTTTGACGGACATCGCCTCCTGCCCTTACCAGGGTCAGAGCTGCTTTTGGGCAAACAGGTCAGGGCCATTCTGCCTTTATATGATAAGGTACTCTTCGTGACGGCAAGTGATGGTATGTACCTCTATGACGGCAGGACGCTTTCACCTTATATATTAGACATTACACCGCTGCTTATCTCCACACAGGTTTTCTGTGCTGCCATCAATGGCAACAGCCTTGCTTTTGGAACGGTGAAGGGCGGTCTGGTGGTGAAGAATCTCAAGACAGGTGTCAATTTGTATGCCAATGCGTTGACTGGACTGCAGAACAACACCATCCTCTCACTGAAGTTTGACCGTGACCGTAACATTTGGTTAGGGCTTGATAACGGTATTTCCTACGTCATGTTGGAATCCCCTTTTCGTGACCTACTTGGCATCAACAATAATATTGGCACGGGCTATGCCTCATTGGTGAGTGGTGACCGGCTCTATTTGGGTACAAACCAAGGGCTGTTCTTCACGTCAGCCAAAGACATCAACTCGGTTTTCAGGCAGAAACCAATTCCCGTTGACGGTGTGGCGGGCCAGATATGGAGTCTGCGCAATGTGGGAGGGCATCTTGTCTGTGGAGCTGATGCTGGCACCTTTCTCATTCGTGCTGGGAAGGCAGTGAAGATACCAGGCCCCCAAGGTACATGGGATTTCAAGCCCTTGCGCCAGCATCCAGGTTACGTGCTGTCGTGTGACTATCAGGGTTTCTTCATCTTCAGGCTGACTGACAGCGGGCTGGAGTTCAGTAACCGGATAAGGGGCTTCAACGAGTCGAGTGGTGGCTTTGAGGAGGATGCCGATGGAAGCATCTGGCTCAGCCATTGGCAGAAGGGTATTTATCACTTCCGCCTCTCTGCCGACTTGAAACGGGCTGAACGGGTGGAGTATTTCCATAGGGGCAATGGGCTTCCGGCTGATGACAACAACCTCATCTGTAAGGTTCGTGGGCATGTCTACACCTCATCTGTCGATGGATTCAGACATTATGACGACCGTACAGGCAAGCTTGTCAAGGACAAGTGGCTGAACTCGGTATTCGACACCTATGGCCAGTCCTTGCGCTTGCAGGAACTCCCTGACGGCAAGTTGTGGGCTTATAAGGATAAGTTCCTTGCTGTGGCAACACCGGTCAGCGGTCATTACGAAGTACACCGTTTCTCCTTTGGCAATCTTGTCAGGCGACTTCAGATGAGCCTGGGGCATATAGGCATGCTGGACGGGCATCACACGCTGCTGAATTATGATAACGGCTTCTTCATGATGCGTGACTCTTATCAGAACGTAGAGGCCCAGAAGCATTTCTTTCTCCGTTCCATCTGGAGCATATCGGGAGAGAGAGACTCGCTTCTCTACTCTCATTTCCCCAGTCAGAAGGAGCAGCGGGTGGAAGTGCCGCATGCCCTGAACTCTCTCCGGTTGGAGTTTGTGCTGCCTGAGTATCGCGACAACAGGGCGGTGGTCTACACCTGCAAGCTGGAGGGATATGAGGAAACATGGAGTGTCCCACAGCCTGCTACCTACAAGGAGTATACTCAGTTGGGCAAGGGTACTTACACTTTCCGTGTCCGGGCAACCAACCTGGTGACAGGGCAGACGGCAGAGACGAGTATCGAGATAAAGATACTCCCGGCATGGTATGAGACCTGGTTTGCGTATTTCGTCTATATGATCCTTGCCGTAATACTGTTGCGGGTGTTGCTGTTCTACCTCCGCCGGCGTGCCGACCGTGAACTCATACGTGTGCAGGCTGAGAAAGAAAGGCAGCTGAAGGAACAGCAGGCACAGTTCCTCATTGAGGAGGAAAAACGTGAGAAGGAACTGGTGAAGCTGCGCAATGACCAACTGACGGTGGAGCTGAAGCACAAGTCAGGCGAGCTGGCTGACTCAACGATGAATCTTGTGCGTAAGAATGACATGCTGCAGGAGATTGATGAGCAGATGCAGGAACTCTCTGAGAGTGTGCGCCGGGAGGAAATGAAAGCCAAGCTGACGAAGAAAATCAATGATATTCGCCGTGGTATCAAGATGAACATGAATGATGATGACAACTGGGAGAAGTTCCAGGAAAACTTCAATCTTGTCTATGACAACTTCATGCAGCGGCTTATCTCAGACTATCCTGACCTGAAGAAGAATGACCTCAAGCTCTGCGCCTATCTGAAGATGGGACTTTCGTCCAAGGAGATGGCATCCTTGCTTAACACTTCCGTCCGCAGTGTGGAGACTGCCCGTTACCGCCTGCGAAAGAAACTTGATTTGGAGAGTGGCGAGAACCTGACGAATTTTATTCAGACATTTGACAAGAAGTAATGGAAAATGTAAGGTTTCATCGGCTTTATACTCCTATCGGCACTCTGCTGGTGGCCGAACAGGAAGAGCGGATAGTACGCTCCGTATGGGAGGACTGCGCTGATGCCCGGCTGTCAGCTGGATGGGAGGAAGACCCTCAGCCATCAAGTCGGGTGCTTGACGAGGCATGCAGACAGCTTGAGGAGTATTTTACAGGGGTACGGATGACTTTCGATTTGCCATTGTGTCTTTCCGGTACTCCCTTCCAGCAGCAGGCTTGGCAGGCTTTGTTGTCGGTTCCCTATGGTAAGACGGTGTCATACGGTGAGGAGGCTGTGAGGATGAGGATGCCAAAAGCAGCCCGTGCCGTGGGCAGAGCCAATCATGATAATCCGCTGATGGTCATCATCCCTTGCCATAGGGTGGTGAGAAGTGATGGCACCCTTGGGGGATATGCAGGAGGATTGGCGCGGAAGAGGTGGTTGCTGAAGCGGGAGAAGGAATCCCTGGCCCGATAACCTTTCAGGAGGTTCCTTCCCTATTTCTTTCCGGACAGGTAACTCCGCAGTCATCACCTTTTATCGTCTGGAATCATCGGCTTTCACTTGCCATCGTCCATGACTTCCCGTCCTATAGGCAAGGAACAAGCCCCTTGGCAATCAGCATGAGCTGGTGCCAAGGGGCTTGTCTTATGGGTTGCAGTGTGGACTTATTGTGGATTGATCTCCTTCAGCAGGCGGTCAGCGTGTCCCCATTTGTCCATGATGTAGAGGACGTAGCGGATGTCAACACCAATGCAGCGAGCCAGGTTTCGGTCGAAGTTGATGTCGCTGGACAGGCTGTCCCAGTTGCCGTCGAAAGCAAGGCCGATGAGACGGCCCTTTCCATCGAACATTGGCGAACCGGAGTTGCCGCCGGTGATGTCATTGTTGGTCAGGAAGCAAAGCTGCATCTTGCCTGTTGTCTTGTCCTGATAACGGCCGAAATCGGTCGCGCTCATGAGCTGCTGCATGATGGGCTCAGCCTTGTAGTCCTCAACCTCAGCAGCACGTTTCATCTTCTCGACGATGCTCTCAGCCGTGGTGTAGTAGTTGCTGTTGAAGTTGCCAATCATGTAGCCACCCACCTGTCCGTAGGAAAGACGCATGGTGAAGTTGGCATCGCTGTAGTGTGGCATGTCCATCTCCATCTGCACTTTTGCCTCACAGAGTTTCTTTTCCTCATTGTCGATGGAATCGGACTTTCCTGACAGTTCACGCATGATGGTCATGTAGCTGTTGAGGAGTTCGGTGCCAGCAAGGATGCCTGGATCCTTAAGAGTCTTCTTGTTGTTGTAGAACTTCCATCCTTTCTGCATCAGCTTGCTGTGGGCATATAGCCACTCTGTGTATTTCTTGTAGTCATTGCCGAATTTCTTCTGAATGGTGTCATAGAAAGTGGGCAGATACTTGGCTGGGACATTCTCAGCATAGTTCTTCAGCATGGCGGCGGTCATCTCCTTGTCGAGATCCATGTTCCACTCGCTGCCGTTGTCCTTGAACTCCATGTACTGCTTCTTCGGCTTGTTCTCCGGTCCCTGTGTCTTGATGGCTCCGCGGGTGATGTCAAGCGCACGGGTGAAGAACTCCGTCACGCGCCAGAAAGACTCGTTCCAGTAGCTTGCTGCGAGGGCTGGTTCCTTCCTTGCGCTGTAGAGCTTGGCAAGCTCGGGGAAGCTGACACTGACAGCCGGATCCTTTACAGTCTTGCTGTCGAGCCACTTCTGTATCTTTGCCTCGTACTCAGCCTTCTGCCGGATGAGCCCGATGGAATCAATACATTTGTTCATGCCCATTGAGTTCTTCCAGTAGTTGGCTGCGCCGACATACTTGTCCTCATACTGTATGCGGGTCTTCTCATCAGCATCCATGTATTTCTTCATGATGGCAAGCTTTATGTCACGTGCCTGTACGCGGATGGTGTTGTCAATGTCACGGCGTTCCTGTATGCCATAAGATGATAGGTATCGGCTTGTCGAGCCAGGATAGCCCACGGTCATTGAGAAGTCCTTGTCTTTGTAGCCCTTCAGGCTGACGGGAGCCCAGTTTTCCGGGTGATAGGGGACGTTGTCCTTTGAGTAGTCGGCAGGCCCGTTGGTCTTCGGGTCAGCATAGATGCGGAATACGGAGAAGTCACAAGTCTGACGTGGCCACATCCAGTTGTCTGTCTCACCTCCGAACTTTCCCATGCTTTTCGGTGCGGTGAAGACGAGGCGGAGGTCAGTGAAGTCCTGGTAGGTCGTGGCGTAATACTTATTGCCCTCATAGAAAGGGTCAATGTCAACGTGCAGGCTCTTGTCAATCATCTTCACCGAGTCGGTCATGTGGTTGGCCAGGGAGTCGATGATGGTTTCGGTCTCATCCTTGCTTTTGCCGGAAATGAGACTGTTGACACGGGCTGTGATGTCCTGCTGGTTCTTCATGAACGATACGAACATGTTCTCATTAGGCAGTTCCTCGCTGAAGTCCTTGGCATAGAATCCGTTCAGCATATAGTCATGCTCAACGGTGGAATGGGCATTAATGGCCGAGAAGCCACAGTGATGGTTGGTGAACACCAGACCGTCAGGTGACACGACAACACCTGAGCAGTAGCCAGAGAAGTTTACAACGTAGTTGCTGATGGCATTGGGAGAGTTGTAAAGCATGTCGCAGGGAAGCTGGAATCCTTCGGCAACCATCTGGTCATAGACGGCATCGGGAAGGTTGTAGAGCGTCCACATGCCCTCGTCAGCGTGCGCTGCGGTTGCCAGTGCAAGGAGTCCGGAGACAAGTAAGGTCGATTTCTTCATGTTTATTGTTCTTTAAATGTGTGATGATTCTTTTGTGTGTGCATCCCGTCAGCTACGTCTGAGCATCTGTTTCAACGGCAGGTCATGCTTGAGGACATGTCCTACGAAGAGGAGAATGAGAACCGTGTTGACAGCCAAGGCTGCCGCTACGGGGAGTTTCTCGTTGCTGAGCATGATGAGTGCGAAGAAGAGTCCGCCTATCAGCACATAGACAAGAATGCTCTTCAGAGGATAGCTGATGGGGTATTTGCGCTGTCCTACAAGGTACGACAGCACCATTGCCGTGGCATTGCCCAGGAATCCGGCCCAAGCGCAAGCCATGTAGCCGTACCGGGGCACGAAGATGACGTTGATGCCGATGATTACGGCGCAGCCGATGCCTGAGAAATAGGCACCCCAAATGGTTCGGTCAATGAGCTTGTACCAGAAACTGAGGTTGAAGTAGATGCCTGTCATGATTCCTCCAGCCATGACTATAGGCACCACTCTCAGCCCCACCCAGTAGTCTCGTCCGATGATATGGCGCAGAACGTCCATATAGCCCATTACGACGAGGAAGGCAAGGAGGGTGAAGATGATGAAGAACTTCATGGCACGGGCATAGGTCTCCTTGTTGTCCTTGTCACGTGACTTGCCAAAGACGAACGGCTCGTAGGCATATCTGAAGGCCTGTGTGATCATCGACATGATCATGGCAATCTTGCTGGCGGCACCGAAGATGCCCAATTGCGCATGGGCATCACTGCCTTTGTAGACGTAAGGGAAGAGAATGTATCCTGCCGTCTGGTTCAGTATCCCGGCTATGCCGAGAATGAGGATAGGCCAGGAGTAGGAAAGCATCTTCTTTGCCAGGGGGAAGTCGAGCAACTTCCCGCCTGAGAAGAATCCGTCCTTCAGCTCTTTCCAGAAGCAGAAAGTGATGGATCCTGTGCAGACAAGATTGATGTAGAAGGCATAGCCCACCTCATGCCCACCGAGGATAAGGTAGTAGACAAGGTTCAGCGCAATGTTCAGTGCTATGAAGAGCAGCTTGAGGGCAGCGAACTTTATCGGCCGTTTCTTGTACCGCAGATAAGCGAAGGGAATACACTGGAAGGCATCTATGGCCACGGTGACGAACATTACCCATACGTAAGATGGGTGTTCGGCATAGCCCATGAAGTTGCAGATGGGTTGCAGGAAGATGAATACCAGTGCGATGAAAAGCAACGATGACAGGCCCACCATTGACAGAACCGTGGAGTAGACCTTCTGTGGGTCCTGGTCGGTCTTGTTGGCATAACGGAAGAAAGTTGTCTCCATTCCGTAGGTCAGAATGACGAGCAGCAGGGCAGTATAGGCATAGATGTTCGTGATGACACCATAGCCTCCGCTTGCCGCGCTTATCTTTGCAGTGTAGAGAGGTACGAGAAGATAATTGAGGAATCTCCCGATGATACTGCTCATCCCGTAGATGGCTGTGTCCTTTGCAAGTGATTTTAAATTTGCCATTGTCTTTATTGTATCAGGCTCTCATCGCCTGTCATTACTTATTATCATAGCCTATCATTACTTATTATCATAGCCTATCATTTATCATCGTCTATCATCGCTTATTATCATCGCCTATCATCGCTTATCCCCGCCTAAAAGAAAACATAGCATATTGCTATGGCAGCAATGACTCCAGCAAGGTCGGCAAGCAAGCCGCAGGCCACGGCATGACGGGTGTATTTGATGCTCACGCTACCGAAGTAGACAGCAAGAATGTAGAACGTAGTATCGGTGGAACCTTGGAAAATGCAGCTCAGCCTGCCCACGAACGAGTCTGGCCCGTAGCTCTTCATCGCCTCCAGCATCAGTCCCCTGGCACCGCTGCCTGAGAGTGGTTTCATGAAGGCTGTGGGCAGCGCACCTACGAAGTCGGTGTTCAGTCCGCATTGCTCCACGCACCATTGTATACCACGGATGAGCAGATCCATAGCCCCTGATGCACGGAATACACCCACAGCCACCAGGATAGCCACCAGATAGGGGATGATGCGCACGGCAGTGTGAAACCCCTCCTTGGCTCCCTCGATGAAGGCATCATAGACGTTGACCCTTCGCAGCAGTCCGGCGGTGATGAATGTGACGATGATGGTCATCAGAATAAGGTTTGAGGCGATGGAGGTGACGGTGCCCATCGTCTGTTTGTCCATCTGTCCGAAGCCCCAGATGATCGCTCCCGTGAATGCCATCAGCCCCACGAGGGTTGCCAGCAGCACAGGCTGGAAGATGTTGATGCGCTGCCAGGCTGAGGTGATGATGATGCCGGCGAGCGTGGCTACGGTGGTGGCAAGAAGGATAGGGATGAATACATCCGTTGGCTGGGCGGCTCCGTAGGAACTGCGGAAGGCAAGGATGGTCGTCGGGATGATGGTCAGTCCTGAGGTGTTCAGCACGAGAAACATGATCATCGGATTCGTTGCCGTGTCCTTCCTTGTGTTCAGCTCCTGCATCTGTGCCATAGCCTTCAGTCCGGTAGGTGTGGCTGCATTGTCCAGTCCCAGCATGTTGGAGGCAATGTTCATGAAGATGGAGCCCATGACGGGATGGTTTTTCGGAATGTCGGGGAAGAGTTTGGTGAAGACGGGGCTGAGCATCCGTGCCAGCACGCTGACGATACCGGCCTGTTCCCCGATTTTCATGATGCCGAGCCACAGTGCCAGCACGCCCGTCAGTCCGAGGGAGGTCTCGAAAGCCGTCTTCGATGAGTCGAAGGTGGCATCCACCATCTTCTGGAAAATCGTGGTGTCGCCCATCAGCAGGGAGACGATTCCGAAGAGGAAGGCTATGAGGAAGAAGGCTATCCAAATGTAGTTCTGTACCATGTTCTTGTCTATATGTTTGAGTCTCCCTCATCATCAGCCTCTTGCCTTGGATGGCCTAGTCAGGAGAAAGTGCAGACAAAAGTAATCATTTTTAGGCAGAATGACGATAATTGAGGGTAAAAAAAGCCGTGGTTGCTGGTTGATGAGGCTCATCTGCTGTCCTGTTCCGGCATCGCTGTTCATTTCTCATCGTGTAGAGAAATATTTTTCACCGTGTAGAGAAATATTTCTCTACATGTATGGAAATTCGTCCCATCGTGTAGAGAATCTCAAAGAGGGCTTTTGCTATGCCCTGGAATTGCTGGTGTTGGGCATCTGCCTATGGGCTTCAGCGAGGTCCATGGGATGTTTTTGCAAGGGCTGGCCTGCCTGGAGGAATCAGCAGTCATATTCAGTGAAATGACTATTGCAGGTTAAGCCGCAGCCCTGCTTTCAGCTGAAGGGAGGTGGAATGGTCGCCGTAGACGGTCTGTAGCTCCGTCTGTGTGCCGAAGTGGTAGCTTATCCCAGGCTCAAAGTAAAGGCTGATGCCCTCCGTCAGCCTGTAGGCTGCCCCTAATCTGGCTGACAAGGCCCATTGCGGCTCCTTCATGCTCACCTTCCTTGTGGCATTCCCTTCTGTGCTGTTTGCTTGTTCTTTCTGCTTTCCGTAAACCATTTTCTCCACACTTCCGCCACCTGATGTGTACAGGACAAAATTGTTCTTTTGCCATAGCCGGTAATTTACCTGCAGAGGGATTCCGACAAAGTTCAGTTGCTGGCTGACCTCTTGCCTTGCCTTGTTGGACTCATAAGTCAGTTCCGAGTAGTGATGGCTGTACGTCAGGCCAGTCTCCACGCTTATTTTCCTGCTTACCGGGAAGGCTATGGAGACACCCAGGGTGATGGGCTGGTGATGATGGGCCTTTTTCACGGTCCTGTCATGTCCCGTCACCACGATTCCGGTGAGGTTTCCCGTTGCTGTCGGTATGGCTGGACTGTTGCTGGAGGAGGATGCTGTCACAGGCATACCGGCCAGGTATATGCCCAGCTGCGTGTGCCTGTCATGGCGTGGAGCGTGATTGCCTGCCGTGGCTGCGGGGAAGTGGTGCCGTTTGTTTTCCCCCGTCCGTTCCTTTCCTTGGCTGGGAAAGGTTTCCGTGCTGATGGCTGTTTGGGTCTGTGTCCCCGCAGTGTTCTCAGCTTCGGTATCGGTGACAGCTGTTTCGGCCATTGCAACGGTGGTGCCATTATCTTGTCTTTGTGGAAGAATTGCTGATGTGATGGCGCTGAGGGCTGTTCTTGCCGGAGCGGGATTGTAGTGGCCTGTGTGTTCAGCCAGGTGGCTGCCCGTATTGTTCCTCGTTATCTGCTGGGTGCCAGGAATCGGCAAGGGGCCTTTCCCTGTCCCAGTTCCCGGCTTGCTTTTGCTCATCTTGGCCAGGCTGACGGCTGTTGAGGACATGTTGC
Source organism: Prevotella sp. (assembly GCA_024688365.1). Lineage (GTDB taxonomy): Bacteria > Bacteroidota > Bacteroidia > Bacteroidales > Bacteroidaceae > Prevotella. Next base: position 72,158 of record JAILEG010000017.1, on the reverse strand, counting down.
TGTTGATGTCGACGATGGAGGAGCTTATCCAAAGGAATATCCCAATGGCGGCAGCAGAAAGGAAGAATGTGGTCCAGATGATGGCATGTCCTCTGTTCGTCCTGTTGGTGCTGCTGGCCGTGGCAGGTGTCACTGCTGGCCGTGCGACGGCACTGTCCTCCCCTTCAGCTGGCGGAAGGCTGCTGATGATACTGTCAAAGAGTCCCTCGGGAGGGGTTGTCTCGTAGCTGTCTAATTTCTTGTGAAATTCATCTTTCCACTTTTCTGTCATGACTTCGCTCCTTTCCTGTATGATTCAATTTTCAGTTTCAGTATGTTTTTTGCCCGGGAGAGCTGTGAGGCTGATGACTTCTCCCTGATGCCCAGCAGCTCTCCTATTTCCTTGTGGGTTTTGTTTTCTAATACGTATAGGTTGAATACGACTCTATATCCTTCAGGCAGTGACTGGATCATCCGCATGAGTTCCTCTTCGGGTATATCTGCCACAGCCAGGTCAGTGTCGTCCGCTTGTTCCGGCAGCTGCTCCTCGTGTGCCAGCGGAAGGGCCCTTCTGTTGCGCAGGAAACTCAAGGCCTCCATGACGACAATCTTCTTGCTCCATGCAAGCAACGACCCACAGCCTCGGTACTTGAAGCCGTCAGCCTTTGTGAAAATCTTGATGAATGCGTCCTGCAGTACATCCTTGGCATCGTTGCTGTCGGCTATATAGCGCAAGCAGACTGCCATGAGGAATCCGGCATACAGGTTGTAAAAAGTCCGCATGGCCGAGGGCTCCCTCTTGATGAGGCCTTCAGCGATTCCAGTCTCTTCTTTCTCGTCTAACTTTATCATCAGGTTTGTGTATCTCTTTCGCCTCTGCCTCACTCTCATTCCTTACATGATGTTTCCCTGGAGGCCTGCTTATCGCCATGATAAGATTTTTGATTGAGGGTGCAAAGATACACAATTTTTTCCAATCACGTGTGCCTGTCATGTAAATGGGACATACTTGAAAGTTTGCATTGCGTAAAGTTAAAAGATGTTTAGGCCCAGCGGTGGTGAAAGAGGAAGGGGTAATGCTGTGTTGAAATATAAAAGAAAGTTAAGAAAGTGAGTCTTCGTGCAGTAAAACTTATCAGTCTGCATTTAACACTGCAAGTAACTTGAAATACAAATCAGATAAAAACGACAATCTTATGAAACAAACTGCATTAATGAAGATGATGAGCCTCATGGGCTGTGGTATGTTGCTGTTCGCTTCCTGTTCGCAGGACGTGCTTGACGACAGTGTGACTCCCAATGGAGGCAGAAACCTCAATGAGTATGTGTACGGTCTGCCATCGGTAAAACAGATGACTCCCTTCAAGGAACGCCTGGCATTGCCTGGAGCTGAGCCTTCTTATTACAAGCCTTTACCCAAGACGCGCGCGAAGTCAGCCGTGGGTGAAGAGTATGAGCAGGCGAGAGAGGTTGAGGAGATGCTGCTCTTCACTGAGGATCAGGAGGTGTTCTGTCCCGGTGCTTTGCTTAAGTCGAAGGAGTGGGTCACGGGTACCTATTTGCCCATTGAGGTTGACCGTAAACCCATCACGCTGTCAACTACCCTTTTGGGCAATGAGGGGTCGGTGGTCACGATAGACAAGCCAACCTTGTCAAGTGTACGTGCCGGTATCAGCAAATTGCTGACAAAGGAATATGACGCACCGGCTGCCAACATAACTTACTCCTCGGAAGAGGTCTATGATGAGGAGCATCTGAAGATTGCGCTCGGCATCAACTATAACGGTGTGGGCAATTCGTTCAAGGGAAACGGCTTGTTTGAGTATAAGAACGACAGGAACCGTTATCTTGTCAAGATACAGCAGGTGTTCTATACCATTGACGTTGACCGCCCACGTACTCCTGCCGATTTTATCGCCGTGCCGGCCAATGAGTATGAGCAGCAGTTGGGCAAGGAGAAGCCCATCTATGTTTCCTCTATCAAGATGGGGCGTGTGTTCCTCCTGGGGGTAGAGACATCCTTGACGAAGACTGATGCTGAGGCCAAGATACAGGCATCGTTCCTCTCAGGTGGAGTGGGAGTGGAAGCTGAGACGGCCTTCAACGAGCTGAAGAAGAATTCAAAGATCACGGCACGTGTGCTGGGAGGCGATGCGCAGTTGAGCGCACGCGCCATCACCGACATCAAGCAGGTTGCCACCCTCCTCTCAGAAGGAGCTAAGTTCAGCCGTCAGAACCCTGGTGCGCCAATAGCCTACAAGCTGCGTGAGCTGGGTACCAACAAGCCATTCAAGACGGTCATCTACTCTAAGTATCACAAGAGTGGGCAGAGCAGGAGCCGCTTCAAGGATTATCAGCTTGACTTCAAATTGGTGTTCACCCCCTATTCTCTCTTTACACCGGAGAGTACACTCAGCGAGGTAGGTGTAAGCACGCTCCGCATTTATCGCAAGGGTAGTACCATGCCAAATGACTATAATGTGACCTTTGGTCTGGGCGGTGTCTCTGAGTTGGTTTCTAACTTGGAGGTGGGTGACAGAGTGCAGCTGATTTTTGACCGCACGGCGAAAAAAGACCGGTTTAACAAGGTGTATGTATTCGATTTGCCTGAGGTAGAGAGGTTGATGGAGCTGTGCATGGCCAACAAGGGAGAGACGCTTTATGGCGAAAAGAATCCGCTCAAGCTGAAGTCATCCAATAACAATGGAGAACTGACTTTGAGTCTGTTCCTCCTTCATCCCAATTTGCAGAGGAAATAGCACACCGGAAGACTGTCGGCAGTCGGTTTGCCATTACATGAGAAGGGCGTGCTGTGAGGATTGCTCCTCTTGCACGCCCTTGTCATGTATGAAAGAATTTGAGATAGTGCTTGTTTTATTTCTTCAGCTTCAGGTCGTATGACATGCCTTCAGCTGCAACAGGCTCCTCGAAGTCGCTGTTGACCATGCGGAGGGTGGAGTCATTGAGGACGAGGAAGTTAACCTCGTTGTCCTTGCCTAAGACAAACTGGTAATAGGTGTTGTCCTTGCCCTTGACATTCTTTTTCACAACTTCGTACTTGCCGTTGTAGTTGCTGACGGTGTCAGTCTCAGTCTCCGACTCCATGTAAGCCTCTGACAGGCTGAAGCCATTGGTGGAATCCTCAGCAAGAGCCACACGGTACTTGATGCCGAAAACGTCAGCTCCCGGGGTCATACCCTCGTAAACGGCAGAGTCAGCAACCGCTGTGTCCTGTGCCGTGGTGTCGTTGCTCTCGTTGTTTGCAGTAGTCTTGCCATTGTTACAAGCTACCATAGCTGCGCATGCAGCTACCAATAACATGATTTTTTTCATCTTAAACTCTTTTTCTGTTTAGTTGCTATACTAACTTCTTACTTGCCTGATTATTGCGGCAGTTGTCACTCGTCTTTGTTTTTTTAACCTTTATTGTATCTTGATGGCCATAGCTTTGATTTGCTGGTTGCCCGTCATGTCAGTAACCCGGATCATGAAGTGATAATCACCTGGTTCTTTATCGGTGGGAATAGGTATGTCTACGCGTCCCTTGTAGGTGGTGCTTTTGGCAGGGATGGTGTAGTCTTTGTTGAATACCCATGCGTTTGTGGCGGTCTTTTCATTGTCGAGCGGGCATTCGGTTTTCGATGTTCCGTGGGTGTGGTGGTCGAAATTGTTATGTATCTCAATGTTGTAGCTGCCCAATTCCTCGTTGTCAGTGAAGAGATACTGGAAAGGAATGACGTCGCCACGCTTATATGTCTGGCAGTCGACGGGGTTGGCTGTGATGCCTGTCTCTGAAATAACAGGCTTCTCCGTGTCCTTGACGATGTCCTCATTGCTGCTGCAAGCTGCCACAGTAAGCAGACCTGAAATGGCTGTTATGCAGAATAGAATCTTTTTCATAATACTTTGGATAATAATGCCTCTTCCGATTCCTCTGATGGGGAGGGGTGCCTTATGGGCATGGGGAGAGAAGAAAACGGACAGCCACGGATGACTGTCCGTTTTGGTTGAATAAAAAAATATTTAAGAGGTTGTCTCTACTTTACTTTGAAGCCTTCAATCTCCTCGGTGGTCTCACGTCCCTTGCTGTCCTTTACGGTGAAGTGGATGTGGTACTCTCCGGCCTTGCACCCTGCTGGAATGGTGATTTCCTTCTCGAACTTAACTTTGCCGTTCTGTCCTTTGAACTTGTCAACCTCCTGCGGGAACTCGCCTGCTGCGCCGTGGAACTCAATCTCAATCTCATCAATTGGGTCAACGGTCTCGATATCGGCAGTGAAGGTGAGCTTGCCGTTGGCTGCGCCTTCCATTGCATTTACCTTCAAATTACTGATTTTCGGAGCCTTGGGGTCAGCTTTCTCCTTTGCCAGCTTCACCTTAGCCTCTGCGGTCTTGACAACATTGTCAACGTTGGTAACGGTGATGACGCAGTTGTACTCGCCCTCTTCTAATGTCTCGGGGAGGTCCAGGTGCTCGTGGAATGTGGTGTTCAACACACCAACGTACTTGCTGTCAGTGTAAGTCTTCTCAATCTTGTTCTTGTCATCCTTCTTCAGTGAGACCTGGATTGACTTGATTTTGGCTGTTGATGTAACCTCACACTCAAGGTGGAGATCCTTGCCGATGGTGGCAACCTTCTCATTGTGGTGACCGAACTCAGCATCCTTGATCTGGATAGAGCTTTTTGCAACAGGATCATCGTCATCGCTGCAGGAAGTCATTGACAGTGTGAACACACTCAGGAGCGCCATAGCGCCAATAAAAAACTTTTTTTTCATTGTGTAAATTGTTTTAAGTGAGGATTTCGCCTCGGTTTGTTTTATAGGTTTGTTTCTATCTCTCTTATTTGGAAGGTGGGTGTTACGGAGGCAGTGCCTTGTTGGTGCTGCGCTCCGTAACCAGCCACTTTCATCCTCAGGTTATGTGCAGCATTAAGTATTATTTCTTATTCTAAAAGTCAAAACCTATCATCAGAGCCACGTTCCGTCCAGGTTCGGGCACGTCAATGAGCCGGTAGAAACTTGTATGGTCATAATAGCGGCGATTCAGCAGGTTCTCGGCATTGAGACTCAGTCGAAGTCTCTTGTCGCCAAAGGCAAAATCCTTGCCTGCCGTGAGGTTGAGAGTGCAGTAGCCTGGGGTAGGGCTCTCAGGTGGGACAATATCATCCTGTCTGCCTGTCAAGTGGAGATTGATGGCGATGAAGCCCTCATTGCCTGGCTGGTGGCGGCAGAAAATGTACCGGAGGGTTCCGTCAGCTGACCACGGGGTAGAGAAGGGCAGAGAAAAGCCTTTCTTCTCACCCGACAGTTGCTCGGCATGGAGGTACTCACCCTTGATTCCGGCACTGAGGAAAGGCAGGAACTGCCACTCAGCCTGCAGTTCAAATCCGTACCGGATGACACGGCTTTGCGTGTAGTGGTACCATTGCAGCCCCTCGTAATAGTTCGGGGTAGGGTTCATGTAGATGTAGTTGGGGAAATAGTTGAGGTATGGATCCAACTGCACTGTGAACCGGCCATTGCCCCAATGGATGCCGGCATCAAGCTGATAGGATTCCTCCGGGTCGAGGTCTGGATTGCCCTTCTCATAGCGGAAGATATGATAGTTTACACCATCGGTGCCCAGTTCCTTGGGAATGGGAACGCGGAAGCTCTTGCCGATGTTGGCTTTCAGCAGCCAGTTGCCCGTGGCGTAATTGATGCCGGCTGACCAGGTGAGGCTGTTGAACGACCTCCTGAGGTCAGATGACCGTTCCTTGAATACGGAGTCGGTCTCGCTTGTTGGTGTCTTGAACCAGTCATGATAGCTGTGTATGCTCGTCCGTACGTGGTCATACCGCAGACCGGCATTGAGAATAAGGTCTTTCGTGAGTGTGTAGCGGTCAAAGGCGTATGCACCGAACGACATCGTCTCGAAGTCGGGGATGATGAATCCCCAGCCTGATCGGCGGTTATGCTGATACTCGGCACTGGCTCCGGCAGAGAGGGTGTGCTGGCTGCCCAGCGCAAGGCGCATCTGCAGATTGCCCGTATAGGTGTTCTTTCTGAACTCACGCTCCAGTGATCCTGGAGGGGTGGGCATGTAGCCATGTGACACAGGTTCTGAGAGTTCCTTTCGGTGGTTGTTCTGATAGGCAAAGTCGGCTTCCAGGGCAAGCCCGCCCTGTTGATAGACGGTGTGGCTCATCACCTTGAGGTGATTGACACTCTGATAAGGCAGGTCAATGTCACGTCGGGAATGGTCATAGTCAATGTCTGACAGTCTTACTTCCAGTCCGTGGGCATTGGCGAAGAATCCGCTCTTGCTGTAGGCATCCGACAGTTTCAGCTCTGTATGGAAATTGTACCCTTTGTAACCTAAGGTCACGCTGCCGTCACGTTCCAGTCCGGCAGTGTTTCTGAGCCTCTTGTCCTTTAGGTTGATGTCGTAGGAATAGTACTGTATCTTGTCTGTCGGCACCTTATAGTCAGCATAGTCGATGAGCGTTGCATTGGCTTTCCAGTAAAGGTGTTCACCTGTTCCTTCCAGCCGGGCTGACAGTCCCAGTGACTCGTTGTTGGTCCGGGAGAAGAGAGAGGCACTTCCCTGGAGTTTCTTGGTGGGGATATAGTTCCCATAGAGGTTGATGACACCGCCAATGGCATCTGAGCCATAGAGCAAGGCTGCCGGACCCTTGACCACCTCGATGTGGTCAACGGCAAACTGGTCAATCTCCAGTCCGTGGTCATCACCCCATTGCTGGCCCTCGTGCTTGATGCCGTCCTGGGTCACAACCATGCGGTTGAAGCCCAAGCCACGTATCGTGGGCTTCGACTGTCCCGAGCCTATGCTCATTGCCTTGACACCGGGGATGCCGCTGAGCGTCTGCATCAGACTTCCTGAGAAGTTGGTCTGCAGGAACTGCTTGTCGATGCTGACTGCATTGACTGATGTCTTCATCTGAAAGTCCTTCTGCCTGTTGCCCAATACGGTCACGTCTTGCATGACGATGCTGCTGTCCGGTCCCATTCCGGCCCTTGTGATATTACGGGGCAGCAGTGGGCTGCCTGCATAGGCAGTCATGGACACAGGTGAGAGAATGAGTGCTAAGATAGCCTTATTCATTTCCAAGTGCTGTGATAAAAAAGGATATAGTGATAGTCTCCGCCTTATGCGCTCCCTGAGGAGAGAGGTTGTAAGGTGGTAATGCAGTGACGTGAATGACAGGCCATTGGCTGTTCACTTGTGAGCGTATAGGTCAGGGATAGTTGTGTTCCAGCCTCCTCACATGCGCTCTGCTCCAGCTGGGCACAGAATATGATAGTCCCTGTGGATAGGCTGATGGAAGAGGAGAAAACCTGTCATTGATACGTCCGGACAGTTCCGGAAAAAGGTGGAACGGCCCTTTAGAGTCTTGCTGGAGGAGCCCTGAGGCTGGTGACTTCGACTTCGGGGCGCACGTACGTTGTTACGCTGGCAATGAAGAGGAAGCCGATAAAAAGGACGGCTACGGCATCCAAGTGGACAGTAGCTGCCTTGAGGAAACTGAAGAAGGCAAAGTTGCAGATGGCACAGTCATCGGCATTATGCCCCTGGCTGTGGTGACCTGTGGAATGGGTGGCTGTTGAGAGCTGCCCGTCAACCTGGCAGACATGCACGGACTTGACTGCCATTGGCAACATGAAGAGTGCCAACAGCATCCAGGCAATAAATATGCGCTTCGTGCTATGTTTGTGGTTACCCATTAAATCCTTTCCGTTTCAATCTACAAAGATAAGGTGTATTTTGTTATTATACAAGATTTAAGGTGCTTTTCCTGTGTTATTAACATTAATTGCACTCATGGCTTCTGTTGATACCTTATTATATATAGCAGTGCATGGCTGTTGATCGTGTTTCCTCGATTCTGCATCGAGTGTCATCCTAACCGTGATTCCGCGGTTGGCATGTCTCCCAACCATGTAGGCCAGATACCAGAAAGCAGCCCCCGCAATCTTATCACAAGGTTGCGGGGGCTTGAATTATTCAGAGGATATGATTAGTCATTGTTCTCTGCGTCGTTGAACTCACGGCGCGGGCGGCGGTCGTCATGACGACGCTCACCATCACGGCGTGGGCGACGCTCACCACGGTCGCCACGTGGGCGGCGCTGTGGCTCGACATAGCCTTCGGGCTTCTCAAGCAGCACACGGCGTGAGAGCTTGTACTTGCCTGTCTTCGGGTCAATCTCAAGGAGCTTCACCTTAATCTTGTCGCCCTCCTTAATGCCGGCTTCCTCTACGGTCTCAAGACGCTTCCAGTCGATCTCAGAGATGTGGAGCAGTCCGTCCTTGCCTGGCAGGATCTCCACGAAGCAGCCATAAGGCATGATGGAGCGTACGGTGCCCTCGTAAACCTCACCTATCTCTGGTACGGCTACGATTGACTTTATCTTGCCCAGGGCAGCATCAATGGACTCCTTGTTGGGAGCTGATACCTGAACCTTGCCGACACCGTCAGTCTCATCAATGGTGATGGTTGCTCCAGTGTCCTCCTGCATCTGCTGGATGATCTTGCCACCAGGACCGATGACGGCACCGATGAACTCCTTTGGAATCTCCAGCTGCACGATACGTGGAACCTGTGGCTTCATCTCGGCACGTGGCTCGGCGATGGTGTCGGTCAGCAGACCGAGGATGTGCTCACGGCCAGCCTTTGCCTGTATGAGTGCCTTCTCCAGAATCTCGAATGACAGACCGTCACACTTGATATCCATCTGCGTTGCGGTCAGACCGTCCTTCGTACCTGTTGTCTTGAAGTCCATGTCGCCCAGGTGGTCCTCGTCACCGAGGATGTCGCTCAGGACAGCATATTTCTCCTCACCCGGGTTCTTGATCAGACCCATAGCGATGCCTGATACAGGCTTCTTCATGGGAACACCAGCGTCCATGAGAGCGAGGGTGCCGGCACATACCGTAGCCATTGATGAAGAGCCGTTTGACTCAAGAATCTGGCTTACCAGACGGACTGTGTAAGGGAAGTCAGCAGGAAGCTGGCCCTTCAGCGCGCGCCATGCCAGGTGTCCGTGACCAATCTCACGGCGGCCTACGCCGCGCTGGGCCTTAGCCTCACCCGTACAGAACGGAGGGAAGTTGTAGTGGAGGAGGAAGCGCTGGTAGCTCTTCTCCAGGACGTTGTCAACCATCTTCTCGTCCATCTTGGTGCCAAGCGTACAGGTTGTGAGTGACATCGTCTCACCACGCTGGAAGATTGCACTTCCGTGTGGCATTGGCAGGGCGTCGACCTCGCACCAGATAGGGCGGATCTCATCCGTTGCACGGCCATCCATGCGCTTGCCTGTATCGAGAACGCTGCGGCGCATGGAGTCGCGCTGTACATCAGCGTAGTAACGTTCAATCTCGGCGTGTTTTTCCTCGAGGTCGTCTTCTGAAAGGTCTGTGTGTGCGGCATCGTAAGCCTCGATGAAGTCGGCTTTGATCTTGGCATAGGTCTCCTCACGGTGCTTCTTGTCGTTGTCGCCGCTCTGTGCCTCGGCATAGCAGGCATCGTAAGTCTCCTTGCGGACCTGCTCGCGCAGTTCCTCATCGTTGATTTCATCGTCATACTCGCGTTTCACGTCAGTGCCGCAAGCCTTTGACAGCTCTTCCTGCAGCTCACACATTGGCTTGATGGCCTCGTGTGCAGCCTTGAGGGCACCGATGAGGTCCTGCTCAGAAACCTCATCCATCTCGCCTTCCACCATCATGATGTTGTCCTTCGTTGCGCCGACCATGATGTCCATGTCGGCCTCTTTCATCTGATCGAAGGTCGGGTCGATGACGTATTCGCCGTTGACACGTGCGACGCGAACCTCGGAAATGGGATATTCAATAGGAATGTCTGAAGCTGCCATAGCCGCAGATGCTGCGAAACCGGCGAGTGCGTCAGGCTGGTCAACGCCGTCAGCTGACAGCAGCATTACCTGTACATAAACTTCGCAGTGATAGTCAGAAGGGAAAAGTGGACGGAGAACACGGTCCACAAGGCGTGATGTCAGGATTTCATCGTCGTTGGCTTTGCCTTCGCGCTTGGTGAAACCGCCTGGGTAACGGCCTGCGGCAGAGTACTGCTCGCGATAATCAACTTGCAAAGGCATGAAATCTGTGCCCGGAACTGCCTCTTTGGCTGCACAAACAGTGGCGAGGAGTACGGTGTTGCCCATGCGGAGGACAGCTGCACCGTCAGCCTGCTTTGCAACCTTTCCGGTTTCAATTGAGATGGTTCTTCCATCTGGCAATTGAACTGTTTTCGTAATTACGTTCATCTAAAATTTAAAAATACTTATTGTTTTGACCAACATCAAGGGAACCCAAGACGGCTGATTGGCAAGGCGCAGCCGCCTTGACGTGTACCTTCTTTCGGGTTCCACAAAAATTAAATCGTGCAAATTTACCTATTATATATGTAAATCACGAATAAAAACCAATTTATTTTGAGCTGCTGACCCTGCCAAGTGCTAACATTTGGTGGCATTTGCTTTGTTGTTTTCCCAAATAACGTTACCTTTGCACCTATAGTCAAATTAAAAACATAATACCTACTTAATAATGAAACGTAATATCGGACGCATCTTGGCGGCAGGGATCGCCGTGCTGGGGATGACTGCCTTGGCGGGCTGCTCGGGTGAACAGTTCCATGTGACGGGCTCTATCGCCAATGCCAAGGACTCTGTACTCTACTTCGAGCATAACGGTCTGGATGGCTTCTCAACGGTTGACTCGGTGAAACTCGATGAAAAGGGCACTTTCTCATTCTCGGGTGACAGGATGGACAACCCCGAGTTCTATCGTCTGCGCATCGCCGGGCAGATTATCAACATCGGCATCGACTCAACCGAGACGGTGGACGTGAAAGGCTCTTACCCACAGATGGCAACAGAATACAGTGTCAAGGGCTCTTACGAGAATGAGAAGATAAAGGAGCTGGCACTGAAGCAGATTGACCTGCAGGCACGCTGCCAGACGATTCTTGCGGAGCGTCCGGAGATTGCTGACTCGGTCATCAGCACGCTTCTGGGCGACTACAAGCGTGACGTGTCACTGAACTACATCTTCAAGGAGCCTATGCGCGCCTACAGCTATTTCGCCCTCTTCCAGTATATCGTTGTGGGCAACCAGGCACGGCTGATATTCGATCCTGCCAAGGATGCCAACGACAACAAGGTGTTCGGGGCCGTGGCAACCAGCTGGGACACTTACTATCCTGGTTCGGAGCGTACGCAGAACCTGCACAACATCACCATCAAGGGCATGAAGGATGAGCGTATCATCAAGGCGCAGAGCAAGCCAGTGGAGCTGACGGCGCAGGAATCAGGGGTCATAGACCTGCCGTTGCGTGACAACCGTGGACTGGAACGCCATCTGACCGACCTCAAGGGCAAGGTGGTACTGGTCGACTTCCATGTGTTCGCGGCTGAGGGCTCAACGGAATACATCATGAAGATGCGTGAGCTTTATAATAAGTATCATGACCGTGGGCTGGAAATCTACATGGTCTCACTGGATGAGAATCCACATTTCTGGAAGGAGCAGGTGGCCAACCTTCCCTGGGTCAATGTCTATGATGACTCTGGTGTCAGCCAGGCTTATACTGCTCCTGCCAAGACGTTGCCTATTATTTACCTCATTGACCGTGACAACAATGTGGTGAAGAACCCTTCACAGATCAAGAACCTGTCAGAGGAGATTGAGAAGCTGCTGTGAGAAGTCCCTTCCTAAGCTTGCTGTGGCCCGTTCCTCTGACTGCTCTCATGGGCGATGGACGGATGCCTGGCAGGAGACAAGGTAGGGGTGAGGAAGGATATTTGATGGAAACTATTGAACAAATCAGGGAGAGGCGGCAATGCCTCTCCCTGATTTGTTTATGGCATATCCCTTTCTTGAAATATTGACAGTCAGCAACCCAAGGGCTTGAATGTGAACGGTTGCTGTCTTTTAGCCTACAGTGTGCCGTCCTTGTTGGTATTGTCTGACGAGTACTTCACGTGAAGTACTCAAGTATTGCTGCTGAAGTATTCAATTACTTTACGTGAAGTATTCCTGTAATTGTGCATGTCCTGCTCGCATGGCAGGCTGAGGCTGTTGCTCAGCCTGTTGGGAACGGGCGGATGGCAGATGATGTGCGTGCTGCCCGGTGGTCGGCAGAAAAGGTTTTCCCATCCGTCAGTGTAGCCTGTTGGCAGCATGCGCTCCTGTCGCCCCTGCGTGCCTGCCCGCAGCGAAAGAAAGCCCCCGTCTGTCCGTCTTGCGCTGAGGCTACGGACAGGCGGGGGGCTTTCTTTCTGCTTTGTGAAGATGTCAGCTGCCGTTCTGTGTCATCGGGCAGCATTTCTCAAGGACATTGTCAGTCCCGGGTATGCCCTCTGCCTTAGAGGGAAGGATGAGGTTTTTAAAAACTCTTCAGCCATGCCTTGAGGTCCATCATCATCTCCTCATGGTAGCGGAAGCCAATCTTGCTGCCCCAGCCGTGACCGCCGCCGGGATAGACGTGGAGGGAGGCACGGACATCATTGCGGTACAGCTCAGTGTAATAGTTCACGCCATTTGCCGGCGGAACGGTGTCGTCGTCATCGCTGAGGGCAATGAAGGCACGTGGCGTGACACGGCTCACGTTCATGTCAGCACTGAACCTTTTCTCCTCACGCTTGCTGGGATGCTTGCCTAAGAGGTTGATGCGGCTGCCCTCATGACCGTATCCCTCCATCATTGAGATGACGGGGTAGAAGAGAATCTGGAAGTTGGGCTTAGCCTCACCACGGCTGCTTGTGGCAATGATGGCGGCAAGATGCCCACCGGCCGAGAAGCCCATGATGCCCACATCGTTGCGGTTGATTTTCCAGCTGGTGGCATTGAGCCGCACTAACTTCATGGCCTGCTCGGCATCAGAGACGGGCACATCGGCATCACCATGTGGCATCCGGTATTTCAGAACGATAGCTGCGATGCCCTGGTTTTGGAAGAACTCTCCCCAGTCGTAGCCCTCCTTGTCCATAGCCAGCATGGAGTAGCCACCGCCCGGGCAGATGACCACGGCCCGTCCGGTAGCCTCTTTCTCCGCAGGCAGATAGACGCGCACCTTGGCAGTGTCACGTGGGTCGCCATTGTTGTGTGTGGGGCGTCCATTATAGAGTTTGACATCAAATGTGCTTTGGGCTGACATTGTCATGGCGACGGCAGCCAGTCCTGCCGCGAGAAAAATTTTTCTTAATTTCATTCTGTACTATTGTTTTTTATTATTCTTGTCAGGATTGTCCCCAGCACCTGTTGAGGAGATGCGGAAGGCAAGGACGGGAATAGTCCGCCGCTTGTGACACATCCTCTTCTGTGTGGTGGGATGACGGCCATACAGGACTGCCTGTCCCTACGGTTTGGTAAGCGTTTTGGGAATATTTTATTGCAAAGTTAACAAAAAGATACGGTTCTTGTATCGAATGTTTAGAGTTTTTAGTATATTTGCAATCAGGAATAACAAAAGCCATTATGCGTAAACGTATTTTAATGATTTCGGCAGTTCTGTTAACAACTGTTCTCGGATTGTCAGCCAAGGTTCGTCTACCCCATCTCATCGCCGATAATATGGTGATACAGCAGGAAAGCGATGTGCGCCTGTGGGGCTGGGATGTGAAAGGAAAGCCGGTCACGGTCACGGTGTCATGGTCGGCTGAGAGGTATAAGGCCATGACTGACCGGACGGGCAAGTGGATGCTGACTGTCCGCGCGCCAAAGGCATCCTATACCCCGCTGAGTATCACCTTTGATGACGGGGAACCTGTCACGGTCAGCAATGTGCTGGCTGGTGAGGTATGGGTCTGTGCCGGGCAGAGCAATATGGAGGTTCCTGTCAAGGGCTTCCCCAACTGCCCCATAGAGGGATATAACGAGGTGGTGGCCACGGCCAACCAGTTCTCGAAAGCCATACATTATTGTAAGGTGCCCAGCGTGATGTCGATGACACCACAGGAGGACGCGCAGTGCCAGTGGAGGGCAACGGACATGAACAGCGTTGCCGACCAGAGCGCCGTTGGCTTCTTCTTTGCCCGGCTGCTCAACCGCGCGCTGGACATACCTGTCGGCCTGATTGAGGCTAACAAAGGCGGAACGCGTGTGGAGAGCTGGCTCAGCAAAGAGAATCTGAAGCGATACACCGATGAGCCGCTCGACAGTAACGAGATGGTGAAGAAGTACAGCTGGGACTATCATCGCCCGCTTCTCTGGGGCAACGGCACATTCAGTCCCATCCTGAACTATACGGTCAAGGGCATCCTCTTCTATCAGGGCTGCTCCAATGTGGATATGAACACTGACACTTATGCCGAGCGGCTGGCAATGCTCGTCAGGCAGTGGCGTGACGGCTTCCGTCTGGGTGACATTCCGTTCTATTTCGTTCAGATTGCCCCTTGCTGGTATGGAAACGATGTCAACGGGACGCAGTCGGCTTATCTGCGTGAGCAGCAGCTGATGGCGCAGGGACTGATTCCTAATTCCGACATTGTCTGCACGAATGACTGTGTCTATCCTTGGGAGACGCAGCAGATTCATCCTTGCAAGAAGCAGCCCGTGGGCGAGCGTCTGGCCAACATAGCCCTGAACCATGATTACGGTTTCAGGAATATCCAGTGTGAAAGCTCACGGTTCGACCGAATGGAGGTGCGTAATGACACGTGCGTCATCTTCCTGAAGAACAACTATCAGGGTATCAGCCGCTATGAGGGGCTGGAGGGCTTCGAGGTTGCTGGGGCTGACAGGGTGTTCCATAAGGCCGAGGCTTCCTATGACTGGCGTGTCGGGCTGATGGTGAAGAGCAAGGAGGTGAGGAAACCGGTTGCCGTTCGCTATTGCTTCCGCAATTTTCAGTTGGGCAATGTGAAGAACCAGGCCATGCTGCCTCTCTTCCCGTTCAGAACGGATAAATGGTAGGGATAACGGATTTGCAGGCAGCCTCATCCCGAAAAGGACGGGGTAGCGGGCTGCCCTTAACACCTATCATTTAACACCCATCCCCCATCCCCCATCCCTTAGCATCCATCCCTTAACACCTATCATTTAACACCCATCACCTTCCATGACCCACGTCTTAGATAAATTCAGGTATTGCCCGGTATGTGGCAGCAAGCATTTCGTTGAACAGAACGAGAAAAGCAAGCGGTGTGATAACTGCGGCTTTGAGTTTTTCCTGAATCCCAGCTCGGCAGTCGCCGCATTCATCCTTAATGATAAGGGAGAACTGCTGGTGACGCGTCGTAAGTATGAGCCCGGCAAGGGTACACTCGATCTTCCTGGCGGCTTCTGTGACATTGGTGAGACCATCGGTGAGGCTTTGACAAGGGAAGTGAAGGAGGAGACCAATCTGACGATACGGGAGAAGCAATACTTCCGCTCGCTGCCTAATAAGTACCGTTACAGCGGGTTCGATATTCCCACACTTGATGCCTTTTTCATCTGTAAGGTGGAGGATGAGACGGTGCTGAAGCCTGCTGATGACGTTGAGGAGGCTCTCTGGCTGGCATTGGAGGATGTGCATACTGAGCAGTTCGGCTTGCGTTCCATCCGCCAGGCTCTCTATGACTTCCTGCGGATGAAGGGCGTAGGTTTAGCATCTGCCGCATCCACCGGCGGCTGATGTTGTTTTGTTGATGATGTTTTTTGAGAGGGTGGCAGCGGTCGGCCTGTGGTAAGATGCCTGGAATAGGGGCTTTTTATGTGGAGCGATGATATGCGCTGACAGAAGATTAAGGAGAACTGAATATTATTTATAAAATTGTTAGAGAACTATGAGGAGATTTTACATTCTTATGATTGCCATGTTTGTTGTACTTGGCATGTGTGCGCAAAGTGAGCGCACTGTCAATGTGGCTGCTGCCGGCACATTGGATAATTACATTTCGGCAGCCGA
Organism: Prevotella sp.; assembly: GCA_024688365.1. Lineage (GTDB taxonomy): Bacteria > Bacteroidota > Bacteroidia > Bacteroidales > Bacteroidaceae > Prevotella. The sequence continues at coordinate 56,267 of JAILEG010000017.1, read as the reverse complement.
CAAGTACTCCATCACCAAACTGACCATCACAGGAGAGCTGAATGGCAAGGACATGGTACTGCTGAGGGACATGGCTGGGGCGAAAGGTGTCAACACGCTGACGGATGGCAAGCTGTCAGAGCTTGACTTGTCAGGGGCACATATTGTGGCAAGTGATGATGTCTACTTTGTCTATGGTGACCTTACCTGTAAGTCAGAGAATGAGGTCATTGGCTCCTATATGTTTCTTTACTGTGACAAGCTCACCAAGCTCGTCCTTCCTGTAGGCCTGAAGAAAATCGGTGACATGGCACTGGGCGGAACGTCTCTGAGTGAGATTGATATTCCGGAGACTGTTACCGAGATAGGTGAGGCTGCTTTCAGCACCTGTGATAAAATAAAGAGGATTGTCGTTCCCAATTCTGTGACGGTGGTGGGTGTCGGTGCCTTTCAGCGCATGGAGGGACTTGAGGAAATCGTGTATGGCAATGGCCTGACTGAGCTTGACCTCTCTAATATCATGGGTGACACCAGTTTGAAGTCGGTTTCAGTGGGAACGGGTATGACGGCTCTTGACGCAGTCATGTTCAATGGTCTGTCGTCCTTGGAGAGTATCCAGGTAGCAGAAGGGAATCCTAACATTGCCTCTGTGGATGGTGTGCTGACCTCCGCAGATAAGTCAGAGCTGCTGTTCTACCCGAGCGGCAAGCCAGGTGACACTTATGCTATTCCCGATGGTGTGAGGACAGTGAAGCAGGGAGCCTTCTCAGGTACAACCCATCTGACAACCATAAACATTCCCAAGACGGTAACGGAAATTGAGAGTGGGGCGTTTGGAAGTGCTATGGCACTGACAGGCTTTGTGATAGACAAAGAAAATCCTAAATATACTGTGGCTGACAACATGCTTTACACTAAGGATTTGTCAACGCTGGTATGTGTGCCGACCATGTTGCAGGTCGATACTTACATCACTCCGGCAAGTGTAGAGCATATTGGGGGGCTTGCCTTTGCCGGCAATGCGTCAATACGGGAGATTTATCTGACTGACAATGTTAAGACGGTGGGCGAGTCTGCTTTCTCGTTCTGCAGAGGTCTTGAGAAACTTGTGCTGGGCAAGGGCATCTCAAGCATTGGCGAAGGGGTTTGCGCTGGCGACGAGAAGCTGACTGCTGTCTATTGCTATGCTGACGACCTTACTGATGAGAAAGTCGATGTGTTTGCTTTTTACGATGAGTATCTTATGGAGCAATGCACACTGTATGTGCCGAAGGGGCTGATTGATTTCTATGATGCGCAGATGTGGGTTCATTATATTGAAGAGGGAGAGGCTTTGGTTTTCTTTGCCGACATACAGGAAATGGACGAGGCGGCAACGGGCATCTCTGACGTGGAGGGCAACAGTGCATATCCTGTCTCGGTGTACTCTGTTGATGGCAAGCTGCTGGATAAGCCACAGAAGGGCTTGAGCATCATAAAGATGAGTGACGGATCTGTCAGAAAGATACTGACCAAGTAACAGGTTGCCGCTCGTTGCATGCGCATGGGGCAGTGACGGCTTCTGCTGGAACGGACAGCCCCGGGAGTCATCAGGTACAGAGGCTTGCGCTGCCCGTCAAGGGCAGCAGCAGGCCTTTGGACTTTAGGTTCAGTGATGTTAGGTCTCTGCTTTTTGACGGTGACTTATCAGCAAATAGTTGTAAAAGGGAGTGGAAAACTTAAAAAAGTAGAAATTTTCCCTATTATATAAGGTGTAAGCAAAAAGATTGATTACTTTTGCGCCCTTGAAAAAATGTACAAGAGTAATTATGCAAGAAAACCTGGTAATAGTAGAGAGCCCCGCAAAGGCTAAGACCATCGAGAAGTTTCTCGGTAAAGACTATAAGGTAATGTCCTCTTATGGGCATATCCGTGACTTGAAGAAGAAGGAACTGAGCATCGACCTTGATACGTTGGATCCCGATTATGAAATCCCTGACGAAAAGAAGAAAGTCGTTGGCGAGCTGAAGAAGTGCGCCAAGGCCGCCAAGAAAATCTGGTTGGCATCCGATGAGGACCGTGAGGGAGAGGCCATCAGCTGGCATCTGTGTGAGGTGCTAGGACTGGATGAGGCTAATACGAGCCGTATTGTCTTCCACGAGATTACGAAGCCTGCCATTCTGAAGGCTATTGACAATCCACGGCACCTTGATATGAATCTGGTCAACGCGCAGCAGGCCCGCCGTGTGCTTGACCGTCTTGTCGGTTTCCGCCTCTCACCGGTACTTTGGCGTAAGGTGAAGCCTGCGCTGAGCGCCGGACGTGTGCAGAGTGTGGCTGTCCGGCTGATTGTGGAGCGTGAGCGTGAGATTCAGAATTTCTCATCAGAACCTTACTATCGGCTGAATGCTGTCTTTGCCGTGACAGGCGAGGATGGCTCAAAGAGTGAGGTGAAGACTGAACTGAGCAAACGTTTCAAGACTCACGAGGAGGCTATTGCCTTCCTTGAACTGTGCAAGACCTCAAAATTCTCGGTTTCATCGATTGCCAAGAAGCCGTTGAAACGTACACCTGCACCTCCCTTCACTACATCTACCTTGCAGCAGGAAGCTGCCAGGAAGCTCGGTTTCACTGTCAGTCAGACGATGATGGTGGCGCAACGGCTCTATGAGGCCGGCCGTATTACCTATATGCGAACAGACAGTGTCAACCTCTCCTCCTTGGCAATCAACACCAGCAAGACTGAGATTGAGCGGCTTTATGGGGAGGAATACGGAAAAGTCAGAAAATACCAGACGCACAGCAAAGGTGCCCAGGAGGCGCATGAGGCTATACGTCCTACCTATATGGAGAATGTCTCAATTGACGGGACCAGTCAGGAAAAGCGTCTCTATGATCTCATTTGGAAGCGCACCATCGCCTCACAGATGGCTGATGCGCAAATCGAAAAGACGACGGTGGGCATTGCCCTCACATCTGAGGATGGGAAGAAACTGACTGATTTGCAGTTTATCGCTAATGGGGAGGTCATCGCTTTTGAGGGATTCCTGAAGGTTTACCACGAGTCTACTGATGAGGAGGATGCGGGTGAGGACTTCTCCCATGCCCTGCCGGTGATGCGTGAGGGCGAGGAGCTGGAACGCAGAGAGATTGTCTCTACTGAGCGTTACTCACAAGGACCGAGCCGATACACAGAGGCAAGTCTTGTACGTAAGCTGGAAGAATTGGGAATAGGACGTCCGTCAACCTATGCGCCTACCATTTCCACCATTCAGCAGCGCGAGTACGTGCAGAAAGGCGACAGGAAGGGAGAAGAACGGAAGTATGCTGTTGACTCCCTGCTGGGCTTGAAGATTACCTCTAAAAACAAGAAGGAAATGGCTGGGGCTGACAAGGGTAAACTGATTCCTACTGATATAGGCATGGTGGTCAATGATTTCCTCATGGAGAACTTTCCTGACATCATGGATTACAACTTCACAGCCAAGGTGGAGCAGGAGTTCGACAAGATAGCTGAGGGCAAGGCCGAGTGGAACAAGGAGATGAAGGAGTTCTATCAGGGGTTTGAGCCGGAGGTGGAGAAGGTCATGAATGCCCGTTCGGAGCATAAGGCCGGAGAGCGTGAGCTGGGCATTGACCCTAAGACGGGCAAGCCTGTCTTTGTCAAGATTGGCCGGTTTGGCCCTGTCGTGCAGATTGGTACGGCTGATGACGATGACAAGCCACGTTTCTCCCAGTTGCCTGCTGACAAGAGTATGGAGACGATAACGCTTGATGAGGCTTTGGAGCTGTTCAAGCTGCCACGCACCGTTGGACAATTTGAGGGGGCTGATGTCGTGATTGGAGCAGGACGCTTTGGCCCTTACGTGATGCACAACAAGAAGTATGCTTCCCTGCCAAAGGAGGAGAACCCGCTTACCATCACGCTCGATGTAGCCATCAACCTCATTCAGAAGAAGCGTCTCCAGGAAGCCCAGCGCCATCTGAAGACTTTTGATGAGGATGTCAAAATGGAAGTGATGAACGGCCGTTACGGTCCTTACATCGCTTATGATGGCAAGAATTACCGTATGCCGAAGGCGCTTCACGAAAAGGCTGCCGAGCTTACCTATGAACAATGTATGGATATTGTGAGGAATGCTCCAGAGCCTAAGCGTAAGAGGTAAGGGGACGGATGCCCCCCATACAGAAAAGGGAAAAGATAATCCGTTGGCAGCGAGGTAAGTCCCTGGCTGCTGGCGGATGCTGAAATATGATGAACATGGCACACAACAAGTTGGGAAACAAACCGCTTCGCATTATTCTCATTGGTTACATGGGAGCTGGGAAGACCACTGTCGGGAAGGCTTTGGCTAAGGAACTCGGTGTCCCTTTTTATGATTTGGACTGGTATATAGAGAGCAGGATGCACAAGACGGTAAAGCAAATATTCGATGAAAAGGGCGAAAATGGCTTCCGGCAAGTAGAGCGGGCTATGCTTCATGAGGTGGCGGAATTTGAGCATGTCATCATTTCCTGTGGTGGTGGGACACCCTGTTTCTTCGACAACATGGACTACATGAACCGGCAAGGAGAGACGGTTTACCTGAAAGCTACTTCCGAAGTGCTTTACAGTCACTTGAGAATGGGGAAGTCCGTGCGTCCGCTTTTGCTGAACAAGACTCCCGAGGAGGTCAGCCTCTTTGTCAGGGAACAGCTGCAACGGCGTGAGCCTTTCTATGCCAAGGCAAAGCATATCCTTGATGTGAGCCTGATGGACAATTATGAGAAGATAAAGATTTCGGTAGATAATCTCTGCCGCTTGTTAGGAATAGAAAACTGATATATTAGGAACAGAACAGACAAATGAAAAAGTGGACGATTGAAGACTCCCAGGAGCTGTACAACATCTGTGGATGGGGTACTTCCTACTTTGGCGTGAACAACAAGGGCGATGTGTATGTTACGCCTTGTAAGGACAATACGCAGATAGACCTGCGGGATGTCATGGATGAGCTTGCCCTGCGAGATGTCACACCGCCGGTTCTGCTCCGTTTTCCCGATATTCTTGACAATCGTATCGAGAAAACCTCCTCGTGCTTCGACAAGGCCAAGAAGGAATATGACTTCAATGCCGAGAACTTCATCATTTATCCCATCAAGGTAAACCAGATGCAGCCTGTCGTTGAGGAGATCATCTCACATGGACGCAAGTTCAATCTCGGTCTGGAGGCAGGTTCCAAGCCTGAGCTGCATGCTGTCATAGCGGTGCAGTGCCAGAGTGACTCACTTATCATTTGCAATGGTTATAAGGACCAGAGCTATATAGAGCTGGCTCTGCTCGCCCAGAAGATGGGCAAGCGCATCTTCATTGTCGTGGAGAAGCTCAATGAGATTGACCTGATTGCCCGTGCGGCGAAGAAGCTGAACGTGAAGCCGAATCTGGGTATCCGCATCAAGCTGGCATCCAGTGGATCAGGTAAATGGGCTGAGAGTGGGGGAGATGCCTCCAAGTTCGGCCTTACATCCTCTGAACTTCTGAAAGCCCTGGAGACACTGGAGGAGAAGGGACTGCATGACAGTCTGCGTCTCATACACTTCCACATTGGCTCGCAGATTACGAAGATACGCAGGATACAGACCGCACTCAATGAGGCTGCACAGTATTATGTCAACCTGCGGAAGTTAGGCTATGATGTTGAGTTCGTCGACTGTGGAGGTGGCTTGGGAGTCGATTACGATGGTACCCGGTCCTCCAGCAGCGAGAGCTCTGTCAACTATAGCATCCAGGAATATGTCAACGACTGTGTCTACACCTTTGTCGAGGCATCCAACAAGAACGATATTCCGCACCCGAACATCATTACTGAGAGTGGGCGCAGTCTTGCTGCCCATCACTCCGTCCTTGTCATTGACGTGCTTGAGACGGCCTCCCTGCCGGAGATGTCGGAGGAGTTCGAGGCTAAGGATACCGACCACCAGCTTGTAAAAGACCTCTATGAGATATGGGACAACCTCGATTCACGCAACATGCTGGAGGACTGGCATGATGCCGAGCAGATCAGGGAGGAGGCCCTGGAACTCTTCTCGCATGGGCTGGTAGACCTTCGCACACGTGCAGAGATTGAGGCGATGTACTGGAGCGTCTGCCATGAGATTAATAATCTGGCAAAGAACATGAAACATGTGCCTGACGAGCTGCGTAACCTTGACAAGCTGCTGGCTGACAAGTATTTCTGCAACTTCTCGCTCTTCCAGTCGCTCCCAGACAGCTGGGCTATCGACCAGCTTTTCCCCGTTATGCCGATTCAGCGTCTCAATGAGCGGCCTACGCGCAATGCCACCCTTCAGGACATTACCTGTGACAGCGATGGTAAAATCTCTAATTTTGTCGCAGCTGGGAGGAGCAGCCACGTGCTGCCCGTCCATGCACTGAGGCGGAATGAGCCATATTATCTGGGAGTTTTCCTTGTTGGTGCTTATCAGGAAATCTTGGGGGATATGCACAACCTCTTCGGTGATACCAATGCCGTTCACATCTCAGTGAGGGATGGCGGATATCATATCGACCAGATTTTTGATGGTGAGACGGTTGAGGAAGTGCTGGAGTACGTTCAGTATAACCCCAAGAAGCTGGTGCGTCAGCTGGAGATCTGGGTGACAAAGAGTGTCAAGCAAGGTAAGATCTCACTGGAGGAAGGCAAGGAGTTCCTCAGCAATTACCGTAGCGGCCTGTATGGCTATACCTATTTGGAATAATCTTTGCAGATTTCATTTATACAATCATCATGGAGGAGGCGGCAGGTTCAGTGTCGCCTCCTGCCGTAAACAGACGAATGATTATGAAGGAGAAAGTAACTGTTGTGAAAGTGGGAGGAGCTGTTGTTGAGGATGCCAGTCAGCTGGAGTCTCTGCTGGAGAACTTCTCGGCAATTCCAGGAAAGAAGGTGCTGGTACATGGTGGCGGTCGCCGTGCTACGAAAGTGGCAGCCCTGCTTGGCATTGAGAGTAGGATGGTAGATGGACGGCGCATCACGGATGGGGATATGCTGGAGGTTGTGACGATGGTCTATGGAGGTCTTGTCAACAAGAATATTGTTGCCCGTCTGCAGGTACAGGGCATCAATGCCGTGGGGCTGACAGGGGCTGATATGGATGTTGTCCGCTCACACAAGCGCCCTCTGCGCAATGGTGTCGACTTCGGGTATGTTGGCGATGTTGACCGCGCTGATGGAAAAGTCCTTTCCAAGCTGCTTAATGCAGGTTTCACCCCCGTGATGGCCCCGCTGACACACGATGGAATGGGCCATATTCTCAACACCAATGCTGATACAATAGCCTCTGAGACGGCAAAGGCCCTTGCTGCCATCTATGATGTGACACTTATGTTCTCTTTTGAGAAGCCTGGTGTCTTGGGCAATCCTGATGACGACAGCAGCGTGATACCTGTCATCACCCGCACGGATTTCACCCGACTTGTGGCTGACGGCATCGTGTCTGGCGGAATGATACCAAAACTGGAGAATGCTCTTGCCGCAGTGGACGCAGGGGTGAGTCAGGTTGTCATAACACTGGCTACAGCCCTTGACGGAAGGCATGGAACGGTAATCAAGAAATAGGAAGGGAGTCCTTAATGAAAGTTAAATACGGATTTTTTTTATGCACTCCCTGTAACTTTCCACCTAATTAATTCGTCATTTAACCAGAGAGAAGATGAAGAAAGTCAGTTTCCGTAACGATGTGTTGCCACTGAAGAATGAACTCTTCAGACTTGCACTCCGTATCACGCTCAACCGAGCTGAGGCAGAGGACATCGTACAGGACACACTGGTAAAGGTCTGGGACCGCCGGTACGAATGGGAAACCATCGACTCCATTGAGGCCTTCAGCCTTACGGTATGTCGGAACCTGTCGCTCGACCGCATCAGGAAAAAGGAAAACAGCAACGATTCCTTGGATGATGTGAAAATCAAAGAGCCGATAGCTTCATCCAATCCGCAGGACCGAATGATACAGGAGGACAAGGTGAGCCTGATAAGGCAAATCGTTGACTCACTGCCTGAGAAGCAACGATGCTGTATGCAGCTGAGGGACTTCGAGGGGAAGGCATACAAGGAGATAGCCGGGATTCTTGACATCACTGAGGAACAAGTGAAGGTAAACATCTTCCGCGCCCGTCAGACGGTCAAACAGAAATACTTGAAATTAGAAAACTATGGATTATAAGTACATTGAACAGTTACTGGAACGCTATTGGCGTTGCGAGACTTCTCTGCAGGAAGAGGAGATTCTCCGCATGTTCTTCTCACAGGAGAACATTCCGGCTGCCCTGTTGCCTTATCGTCAGCTGTTCGTCTATGAGCAGAGCGGGAAGATGACCGACGTGCTGGGCAATGACTTTGACCAAAGAATATTAGGCATGATTGAGGAGGACGAGCCTGTCAAGGCACGTGTCATCACAATGCGCCAGCGCCTGATGCCCCTCTTCAAGGCTGCTGCTGTGGTTGCTATTATCCTCACATTGGGAAATGCCATGCAGGTAGCCCTCTCTGAAGGGCAGGCTCAGCAGGGTGTCCCGAGTGTAGCCAATGTCGACAAGCCCCATGAGGGGCCATCGGTAGCGAAGGCAGACTCCGTAAAGAGCGATACCTTGCAGCACAAGATACAGAGTCCTGTATCCACCATCACAAAGTAAGAAATTTCTATGCTTTCTCTATAAAAATCATTTTTTGTAAAACAAAAACGAGACTGTGAAGTCTCAATTCTCTCAAATTTTTCATAACATACTAACGTAGAAGAGCCGGCACTCCTTTGAGGGTGTCGGTTTTTTTTATTCCTTCCGCATACAGGCTGATGTAAAACTTCTACTCCTATATTACATAATGTGTCCCTTTCATATTCCTTTATTTGGATAGAAAGAAACAGTAGAGCAAACCTTTGCCAGTATATGCTTTCTGTAATCTGGTCCTGATATAGGAATCATGAGGGCTATGCCTGCGTCAGGCTCGTGTTCCAGATGAAGGCACACCAGCCATGACGCAGGGCATTTTCACCTTATTATATTCCCGTTTAGGTGATGCTGACAAAGCCTGGTATTATTTCAAGGACTCCTATAAGCCTAATCTGCTGCCACCATTTGGTGTGATAGCTGAGACAAAGGGTGGTACAAATCCTTATTTCGCAACAGGTGCAGGAGGCATTCTGCAGGCTGTGATAATGGGTTTTGGTGGTGTCGATATTAATTATGATGGTGGAATCACGCAGGTGAGGAGCGTTTTACCAAAGCATTGGAAGAGAGTTACTTTGACAGGTATAGGCAATAATCACGAGGTGTTCTCCGTTACTAACGAGTAGCTTCAGCCGCAGGAGGATTGAAAGAGGGGGAGAGCGTGTCCGGAGGATACGCTCCCTTTTGTGGTCATTCCTCCTTGGTATGGAGCGTATGTGTAATCAAGAAATCTACAGGATGGAACAGAAGAGAACCCTCAGAGGCATCATCGCCTTGCTGGCTGCAGGACTTTTGTCGCTGTCGGTACAGGCTGGAGAGCGGAGCGACAGCTTGCTTCGCCCACGGGACTTGTATGGACAGCTCTTTGATGATGTGATGGCAAATGACTCACTCTTCGGTGAAGGATGCCTCTTTGCTGAGACCAAGAGCTTCATGGATATAGTGCCACGGAGGAATGTGGCGGATATTCTTGCGCATTACCGGGCTGTGAGGCCACAGGACAGGAGACAGATGGAGGATTTCCTGAAGGCTGATTTTCTGCTTCCGGAGACTCCAGCCATTTCAGGTGGGATGCAGCGGGATGAAATCAAGGTGCATATCAGAAATCTGTGGGAGCAGCTGACGAGGCATACGGCGCAGAGCGACATGGCTTACCGGTCAACGCTTATCCCCCTGCGGCTGCCTTATTATGTGCCAGGAGGAAGATTCCGGGAGGTTTATTACTGGGATTCTTATTTCTCCATGCTCGGTATGGTTGTTGATGGGGAGGAAGTGCTGATAGAGAATATGGTGCGGAATTTTGCCGATTTAATCGATTCTTTGGGGTTTGTGCCCAATGGCAACCGTACTTATTACCTCGGACGTTCGCAGCCGCCGGTGTTCTCGTTGATGGTTGAGCTGCTGCAAGGCATTTCCAGGGCTGGGAGCAAAGCCGACTGTCTGAAGATGTATCTGCCTGAACTATTGCGTGAGCACGAGTTCTGGATGTCACGCCGCACGGTTGTCATGCCTGATGGCAGCCGGCTTAGCCGCTATGATGATGCTTACTGGGCACCCCGGGAGGAGATGTACCGTGAGGACATCCGGACAGGGAAAGGGTTGCCCGCTGACCAGGCTGCCTGCCTCTATCGTAACTTGAGGGCCGCAGCCGAGTCAGGCTATGATTTCAGCAGCCGTTGGCTGAAGGATGGGCGGACACTGTCAACCATCCGCACCACTGATGTCATACCAGTCGACTTGAATGCCCTCCTTGTGCATGAGGAGCGTGTCATTGCCCGTACTTATCAGCTGATGGGCGAGCGGGTAAAGGCGGAGAGTTTTCGGCGTTTGGCCGAGGAGCGTGCTGCCGCCATCAACAGATACTGCTATGACGACAGCCTGGGCTATTACTGTGACTATCTGCTTTCAGAGAACCGCCGCTCGCCCTATATCTCAGCCGCAGGTATCTTCCCACTCTGGATGGGTATTCCCAGCATGAGGCAGGCGGCTGCTGTAGAGCGCATGATCCGCAAGGTATTCCTGAAGGCCGGGGGAATCGTCACCAGTCCTTACCTGACGGGGCAGCAGTGGGATGCCCCTAATGGCTGGGCACCATTGCAGTGGGCTGCCTATGCGGGATTGCGCCGCTATCATTTTGATGTGACGGCAGCAACCCTGGCTGACCGCTGGATGGGCATGGTCCTGTCAGTATATGCCAAAACGGGCAAGCTGCTGGAGAAATATAATGTGGAGAAACTGAGTGATACCGGTGGTGGGGAATATGCTAACCAGGATGGATTTGGCTGGACAAATGGTGTGTTCCGTGCTTTTCAGGAGGCCGACAGCCTGCCATGTGGTATCCTGTATGCTGAGTGATCCTGCCATGTGGCAGGACTTAGAGGGCATGTTGCTGTCTTTCAATCCTCAACGAGGCCCTTCTGGCTGAATACTTGTGGCCTGGTTACTCAAGTATTGCAGCTGAAGTACTTGAGTACTTCAGCTGCAATACCCGACTACTTCACGTGAAGTACTTGCCGGTAAAGTGGCTCTGTGCGGCATGGAAAAGCCCGAATTGACCGGGAAGCGCGAGCTTTCCTGCATCAATCCGGGCTTCCTGGGCTATCCTGCCTCTTTTTACCCAGTACTTTACCTATCGGTCTTATTACCTCATGTCGTTTATTAGTGCCTTATACCCTCACTTGATACGGTCGAGCAGCTCCTGTGGGAGCTTAGGCATGGCACCGTTCTGCGTACAGACGTATGCGCTGACCTCTACTGCCAGTTTGTGTGCCTCGGGGATAGGCATGCCGGCAAGGATGGCTGAGGCGAAGGCTCCGGTGAAGGAGTCGCCTGCGCCTACAGTGTCGGCCACGTCAACCTTTGGTGTCTCCTGGAATGACTGCAGGTTGGGGGCGAAGACGTAGGAGCCGTTCACGCCACAGGTCAGCACGAGCATGTCAAGGTTGTACTTGCCCAGGAGCAGCCAGCACTTGTTCTCCATGTCAAGGCCCGGATATCCGAAGAGGCGGCCGATGGTGACCAGCTCCTCATCGTTTATCTTGAGGATGTTGGCATGCTTGAGCGAGTTGCAGATGATTTCCTTTGTGTAGAAGTTCTGCCGCAGGTTGATGTCGAAGATCTTCAGGCAGTCCATAGGTGTGGAGTCGAGGAACTTCTGGATGGTCTGTCGGCTGACGCTGCTGCGCTGTGCCAGTGAGCCGAAGCAGACGCATCGGCAGGTCTTTGCCATCTCCTCAATTTCGGGTGTGAAAGGGATGTTGTCCCAAGCCACACCTTCCTTGATGTCGTAGGTTGGCACACCCTCATCGTCAAGTTCCACCTGTACGCTGCCAGTTGGATAGTCAACCTTCGGCATGATGTAGTGTACGTCTTTCTTATTGAACTCAGCCAGTGTCTCCTCGCCAAGGTTGTCATTGCCTACGGCACTGACGGCGAGCGAGTCGTGTCCGAACTGACCTGCGTGATAAGCGAAGTTGGCAGGTGCGCCACCGAGTTTCTTTCCTTCTGGGAGACAATCCCACAATGCCTCTCCGAGGCCTACGATTACTTGTTTCATAAGCTAAGAACCCATCTTCCAGTCTCCATTCCCGGTGGAATGGGGGCAGGAATACCCTGTGACTGGAAGTGTTGCGGGTGTTATTGTTTGGTTATTTAAAATTTTAATTGTTTTCCTTCCATCATTGTGTCCTTCATTCCCGTCTGTTCTGACCTTTTAGCCTTCTTGCGGTTTTTGCGTCTCTCACGGGGCTTGGTTGTCCCCGTGGAAAAGAGTTCCGTACAGGCGGTCAGGATTCTCCTCGCGAGGGAGGAGGAGGGGGAGGAGGATGTTTATTTCATTCTCGGAATATAAGAGAACAGATAAATCACGCCTACAGCCATTACGCCTACGGCACCGATCTGTCCGATCTCATCGCTGGCGAAACCCATGATGAGCGGGAATACCGTTCCGCCAAAGAGGCCCATGATCATCAGCCCGCTCACCTCATTCTGTTTCTCGGGCACGCTTTGGAGCGCACGGGCAAAGACCATAGAGAATACGTTGCTGTTTCCGTATCCGACGAGGGCGATGGCAGCGTACAGTACAGGCTTTGACGTTCCAAAATAGAGACCGATCATCGAGAGTGCCATCATTGTCACGGATATGATGAAGAACACCTTGTTGTTCATCACGCGCAGGAAGAATGAGCCTGTCAGACAGCCGATGGTACGGAAGATGAAGTAGAGTGAGGTGGCATAGCCGGCATCGGCAAGCGTCATGTTCAGCCGTTCCATGAGAATCTTCGGAGCCGTGGTGTTAGTGCCGACATCAATTCCCACATGGCACATGATACCGAGGAAGCTCAGGAGGACAATGGGTTTGCCAAGGAGGCTGAAGCACTCGACGAATGAGCTGGGTTTGCCCTGTATGGGCTCTTCCTCAATAGGTGTGGAGAAGAGCAGCAGCGTTGCCAGGATGCCGATAATCATGTAAATGGGGAAGAGTACCCGCCAGCTCAGGCCGAAGGCAGGGATGGTTGCGGCTGCGCCCCATGCGGCGATGATAGGTGCCATGAAAGAGGCGATGGCCTTGACAAACTGGCCGAAGGTGAGGGTAGAGGCAAGGTTGCCGCCCTTCATGACCGTGGAGACCAGCGGGTTCAGTGAGGTCTGCATCAGCGCATTGCCGATTCCCAGAAGGGAGAAGGAGATGAGCATCAGCGTATAGGACTCGCCGAAGATGGGCAGGAGGAGTGAGAAGATGGTCACGACAAGGCTGAGCAGGACCGTGTTCTTGCGCCCAATCCTGTTCATCAGCATGCCCGTTGGGACGGAGAAGATGAGAAACCAGAAGAAGACGAGTGACGGGAACAGGTTTGCGGCAGCGTCAGTGAGGTCGAGGTCTGCCTTGACGTAATTGGATGCGATGCCCACCAGGTCGACAAAGCCCATTGCAAAGAAGCAGAGCATGACCGGCAGCATGACCAGTTTATTGGTTTTAGACATAACGTTTAAATTTTTAGTTTATACGGTTGATTGTAATCTCTTTCAGCCGCAAAGATAGTTCTTTGCGATGAGACGGGCTTTTATTTTCCGTTCATTGACCGTAACAAATGTTTCCGTGAGGATGTTTTTGCCGGCCAATGAACGAATGTTGTCAGTTCTTCAGGGCATGAACCTTCACCTTGCAGCCCTTGGCGAGAACCTTGTCATAAGGCTTGGAGGGGAAAACAAGGTTGGTCATAGCCATCTTGCCATCGGCATCGAAAGCCTCAATGCTGCTGTTGTCAATGAAGATCTGGAGTGACTTGATGGTGCCGTAGGTGGGTGCGACGGTCTTGGCCTTGAAGTCGTTGTTGAAGTCGGTCAGTCCGCTCTCGTTGCGGTCCATGCTGAAGGTGCCGTTCTTTCCGTCATACACCATTGTGACTTTCTCGCCCTTGTCATTGCTCAGCGTGATGGTGGCATTGCTCTTCACGCCGGTCACCTCAAGATAGGCTGTTGGCTGTAGCCTGGCTGATGACTTGGCCTCAAAGGCAGCGAACACCTCCTGAGATGGTTTGACAGTCACGTAGTCCTCACCCTTGTAGCTGAAGAGGCCGAGGTCACGGGCAATACCGTTGGCTGAGCGGAACTGCTTGGTTGGCACTTGGTTGGCATACTGCCAGTTGCTCATCCAGGGCAGAAGCACGTGCCTGCCCCCAGGAGCATTGTCGAAGGATACGGTAGCATAGTGGTCCTTGCCGTAGTCCATCCACTTTGTCACCTCCGGTTTTGAATCGCAGGTGAACTTATGGCCATCGTAGGTTCCTACGAAATACTGTGTGGCTGATCCTCCGAATGGGCCGCCGGGGTTGATGTTGCAGATGAGTATCCACTTGTCTCCCACCTTCAGCAGGTCCGGACACTCCCAGACACCGCTGTGGTTGCCGTAGCCCTCGCCGAAGCTGCTCTCGTATTTCCATTCCTTAAGATTGGGCGAGCTGTAGATGCGCATTTCCTGTCCGGCTGCAAGGATGAGATTCCACTGTCTGGTCTCCTCATTCCAGAAGACGTTGGGGTCACGGAAGTCTGGTACGTCACTGGCGATGACAGGGTTGCCAGCCAGCTTCGTGAAGGTCTTTCCGTTGTCAGTGCTGTAGGCCATGCTCTGTGTCTGCGAAGCTCCGGCTGAGGTGTAGAAGGCGACGATGGCATCCTTGCCGAAACCTGCCGTGTTCTCCTTGTCGACCACGCAGCTGCCGCTGAAGATAGAGCCGAGGGCATCGGGGGTGATGGCTTCTCCCTCATAGTTCCAGTGCATGAGGTCAGTTGATGTGCTGTGCCCCCAGGTCATGTTCTCCCACTGTGAGCCGTATGGGTTGTACTGGAAATAGAGATGCCATACACCATCCTTGTAGAACATGCCGTTCGGGTCGTTCATCCAGCCGTAAAGAGGAGTGTGGTGATAGGCAGGGCGGAACTTCTCACGGTTCTGTGTGTCGAAGGTGCTTGACTCCTTGATGCCCTGCCAGCAGGCAAAGTCGCGGATGATGCCTGTTGTGCGCTTGTCACCGGGGAACTGGATGTCGAGCAGGACATCTCCGCCGAACTCACTGAGGTCGAGCGGCACATTGTAGTCTGTCTTGTTGATGGCGAGCTTGCAGTTGAATTCCTTCACCACCTGGTTGTCCTTGATGACACGGATATGGGCTATGCCCTCGCTTTCCTCAACTGGTAGAAGCAGGAATTTCTCATTTGTCCTGACACGTTTCATGGCGTGGTTCTGGCTGAGAAATGTCTGGGCGTGCATGAGTGTCACACCTGAAAAGAGGCAAAGTGCCAATGCTTGAATCTTCTTGTTCATGTAGGTTGCTTTTAGTAATTTGGTTCTTTGTTGGCAAAGATACCTAAACTTAGCTGAAACGAAATGCAAAAATCGCCCATTCAGTGATATTTTTGTTGCATGAAACAGAAACATCATTGGATGAACGATTTATGTCCGTACCCTTCATCTCCATCATCTGTCGATGGAATGGGGGCTTATGCGAGTTTACTCTGTTTAATACTGGCTGACAGCAATGTCGCTGACGGTAATGTTGCCACCGTAGTTGTTGATGCTCCAGCAGTTCTTCTGAATACCATAGATGCGGTTGGTGTAGCAGCAGACATCATTGATGTACATGACGCTGATGCTGTTGTCCGTGTAGATGGTGACGTGATAGACGTTGTCAGAGGGGCGGGAGAAGTTGTAACCGTCGATTCCTGCGATGAAGCCCTTGCCTGACTTGCCTTCCTGCTCAAAGTTGATCTTGCGGGTGTTCTCGTCTTCGGGATTGACTATCATGGAGTAATATTGCTCCGAGTCACTGCCACGGACGAGGGAAACGCCAAACTTATCGGTGTTGCCAGCAGTCTTGAGGGTAAAGGAAATCTTGTTGTGACTGCCCAGGCGGTTGAAGAGGAGATAGGCATCGCCCGAGAGGGTGTAGCCATTGGCAGTGCTTCCCACACCGTTCTCACTCTGAGCGACTACCTTTGTATCCTGCTTCTGTGTATATTTGCCACTGATACCCTGTATCTCTCCGAGGGTCAGCGTGCCGTCCTCGTGCTGGATGATGCGGTGTGCAACAAGGTTGCCGGCCCATTCGGGCTCGGCAGGAGCGGCACCTACAGCGGTGTTATCCTTGCCCGAGCGGGTGGGGCACCAGCCCCAGATGTAGCGGTTCTGCCCGTCACTGGCAGTCTTGCCTGCATAGAAGCCGCGGCTGTCGAGGAATCCCTCATGGCCATCGGGCCATCGTCCGGCATCGTCACGGGTGCAGGCCTTCAGTTCATCAAGCGTTTTGCCCTTGAAATACTGCACGCGGCGGACGGCAGCATGTTTCTCGCTATAGACGAGGTACCACCAGTCGCCCATCTTGAACACATCTGGGCACTCATAGAAACGGTCCCACATCATGGTCATGAATGTGCCTGCGCTGACCCATTTCTTCAGGTCGGGCGATGTGAACTCGGCCAGATGTCCCTTGCTTCCCTTTGTGGTGGCGACGAGCATGTGCCAGAGGTTGTCGTCACCTTTGAAGACGAAGGGGTCGCGGAAGTCGTTCTTGCTGTATCCGTAGGTGTCCCCTTTGAGATAGAAGGTGCGGTCCTTTGTCCATTTCTTGAAATCGGATGAGGTTGCCATCATGACTGCTTCGCCATTGTCAGCGGCTTTCGGCTGGTACATGTGCCCAGTGTAGAAGGTGTAATAGAGTCCGTCGGCCTCGTTGTAGACCGTTGAGCCTGTGCCGAGGGCAGCATCCTGCTCACTGATGCCTCCGCAGGGAATCAGTTCGCCGAGCGATTCATAGTTGGCGGCATCCTTTGTCGCTATGCCCCAGATGGGGTGATAGGTGCCAGCCGGGTTGGGACGGAAATCCTGGAGGTAGAGAATCTTGAAGTCCTTGGCCTTAGGGTCAAAGAACGGCATGGGGTCACCTACATAGCCGACAGCGGGCTTGTAGTATGTGTCTTGTGCGGATTCATCGGCTGATTGGAAGAAGGTGGAGCTGCTCCAGTCTCTTTCCTCAGTCACTGTCGTGTCATCGCCGCAACCTGTCAGTGTGACCGCCAGGCATGCTGAAAGTGCCAGCGAATATATCATAGTCTTCATATTGTGATGCAGTTTATTTGTTCATAAGATAGTTGAAAGCATTCATCGTCATCTTGCCGATGTTGTCGTGGAAGTGGGAGGCTACGTCATCAATGCTGTACCAGTCGTAGCAGCCGGAGCCAATGCAGATGATCTTGCCCTTCGTACCATTGGCGGGGAACTCCCAGGCAACGATGGCACCATCGCCTCCGTAGCCGATGTCCTGTGCGCCAGTCTCACTGCGCCAAGCGTTGTAGTCGGCATAGCCGCCCCAGTCTGTACCGATGTGCCACTGTGCTGTAGAGTTGGTGATGCGGTAGCCAGCGTCACAGGTATAGAGGGCATTGGGCTCACCGTCCTTCATGACGAGGTTCTTGAACAGTGGATGGTCAGTATGCCCCTGTATGCTGAAGCTCCACGGATCGTTCACCTTCTCTGCTTCCGCCTCGTTCTGTCCCCAGCAGTTGTTGGGAGCAGCATTGTTGGCAACGGCTCCGATCTCAGCGGGCATGTTGGTTGCATAGCGGGTGAAGAGGAATGAACCGCCATTGTTATAGTAGTCGCGTAGGGCTACGGCTGCATTGACAGCTGCGGGTGCGGCTCTCTCAAAGGCTTCCTTGCCATCAACACCGCCATCCTTGTGGTAGTGCCACCAGATAACCTTGCACTCACTCAGGTCTACTGTTCCGTTCTTGATATCATCGAATGAGGCATAGAGCGAGTTGGGTATGTTCTGGAGCATCCATTGGCAGGCGGTCTGTTCCTCAGGGGGCAGCTCGTCCATGGTGGCGGACAGCCCAACGAATACGGCTGTAGGCTTGCCGATAGCCGTTACGGTCACGGTATAGGCTGACTTTGCAGTGTTGTTTGATACGGTGTAGACAACTGGATTGCTGAAGTCTGTAGGCACACCGCTTGCAGGAGTGATGGTCGCGTTGTCGCTGAAGACGATGGTCGGTGTAAGTGCCTTGATGTTGACACTGTTCGGGACATAGACGGAAATGGTCTTGTTGGCTTCGTCTATCACGCCATTATAGGTTCCGTTGATCTTGAAGGAGCTGATTCTCGCCTCGTCACGGATTACCTTGATGGTCCAGTCAAGGAACACGTCGCCATTATTAATGCTGATGACCTGCGGTGCAGTCATGTTGAGCCTGTTGCCTTCCTTGATGTTGCTTGTCGCTCCCTCACTGATGCCCAGCTTGGCAAGTGTCATGTTGCTGACATCGTAGGTCTCAGGCACACGTACGGTTATCGTACGCGTTGCCTGGTCAACAGCACCGGCATACTCATCCAGTGCGATGGTGTCAACGGAGCAGAGTCCGCTGAGTTGCAGGTCAGACACGTTGTCATCGCTGCAGCTGCCCAGTGCCAAGAAAGCTATCAGGGCAATGAGTAGGGTTGTTATCTTCGTTTTCATGATTACCAGTTTCCAATGTTTTGTTTGTAATTTCCGTTAGAAGCCGCTATCTGTGCGTATGGGATGGGCAGATACTCGTTCTTGTCCTTGGTGAAATGTGCGCTGCCATAGATGGAGCAGTCGTTGGTCTCCTCGGCGAAATACCTGTTGAGTACGCTGTCAGCCTCGCCCCATCTCACGAGGTCGAAGAAACGCTCGCACTCCATACCCATCTCCAGACGGCGTTCCATCTTGACGATATTGAGGGCTTGCTCCTGGCTGTAGGTGCCAGTGTAGGGCATAATGTTCATCCTCACTCCATAGTCGCTCTGATAATTGCTGATGGCTCCCATGCTCTGCTTGGCCCGGTTGCGAATCTGATTGATAAGGCTGATAGCCTCATTGATTCGGCCGTCATTCAGCTGAACCAAAGCCTCGGCACGTTCCAGTATCACATCGGCATAGCGGAAGACAATCCTGTTCTCAGATGTTCCCCACCATGAACCCTTCTTCAGGAAAGGACTCTCGGGGTCAACATTTTGCTTGAGCGTCACGTAATAGCCGTAAAGTCCGTTGCTACGGCTCCAGGTTGAGCTCTCATCCATCATGAACTTGTTGTTGAACTCGTAGGGCAGACCTGGGATACCCACCGTAAGGAAGAGACGTGGGTCGGCATAGTCGGTTGCCTTGTCATAGTCCTTGCCGTTGTAGGTGCCGATGAACGGATGTCCGTCAGCGTCAGTGCGGTAGGCGTTGACGAGGTTCTGGCTGGGTTTGTAGAAGTCGCATCCTCCATCGGTAATACCCGGGATGTTCGGTACGATCAAACCATAGCTCCAGTTCATGTTGCCGTTCTTTGTCCCGTCATTGGTGGAGTACTGCATCGCCCAGAGACTTTCCTTGCCGTTCTCATATTGTGGCTCGGGGCGGAAGTTGTTGTGGAAGTCGCTCTCCAGACCATATCCACCCTGTGCATAGATAGCCGGATCGCTGAACTCAACGGCTTTCAGCAGGTCCTCCTTGGAGATTCTGGTCACCTTGTTCGAGTTCTCATCGTCCTGATGGTAAGCCTTGTACATGTAGACTTTCGTCAGGAAGGCCGCTGCGGCAGCCTTTGTGGGGCGTGCCTTGTCAGCCTGACTTACGGGCAGGTTCTTGTACGATTCCATGAGGTCGTCAATGATGACCTGCCAGCCTTGGTCATTGGTGTATTCCCGGTTGGACAGCGTGTTATACTGCTCAGTTGTCAGGTTGGCATCGGTGATGAACGGGATGTTCTTATAGAGTCGTTTCAGAAGAAAGTGCGCATAGGCGCGGAGGAACTTCATTTCTGCGAGGCGTTCGTTCTTTTGTGGGTAGGCCGCCGCATCTACCTGGTCGAGCAGGGATATGGCTGTGTTCACACGTGAGATACAGTTGTAGAGACGCTGCCACATATCGCTGATGTTCCAGTTTGTGGTCAGTACACCTTGCTCGATTTCCAGCTGGTGGAACACATCACCATCGCTGGTACCGTTGCCGCCTTTGTAGGCGTCATCGCTGCGCACGTCGAAGTTCCACATGGAGAAGGACGAGTTGATGTCCTCGGCTGAGATGAAGACAGCATAGGCGGAAACCACCAGATTGTCTACGTATTTTGGGTCCTTCACCTGGTCGTCACTCAGCGTGGCCTGTGGTTTCTGCTCATCCAGGAAGTCGGAGCAGCTGGTCATGCCCAGTGTTGCAAGCATAAGGACAGAATATAATATCTTTTTCATATTGTTGTCTGAAGATTGATGTTAGAAAGTAACGTTGATACCAAAGGTAATGTTGAGAGGGATAGGATACCCGTAGTTCGGGTTCTCGGGGTCGAGGCCAGTGAAGCTCTTGCTGTGAATGGTCAACAGGTTCTGTGCGCTTACATAGAAGCGCAGGCGCTGCATGGCAAGCCGGTTGGCTACGGTCGCAGGGAGGTTGTAGCCCAGCTGGATGGTGCGCAGCTTGAGATAGGAGCCGTTCTCAACCCAGTAGGATGACACACGCTTCTCGTTGTTGTTGTCAGAGAGTGACAGGGCTGGGATGTTGCTGCCAGGGTTGTTTGCACTCCAGGCATCCATTAGGCGGTGTCCCTTGTTGAGATAGCCGATGTTCAGACCAGCCCAGATGTCGGTCTCCTTCTTCAGGTCAGAGATGATGTCCACTCCCTGTACACCCTGCCAGAACATGGTGAAGTCAAAGTTCTTGTACTCCAGGTATATGTTGAAACCATAAGAGAAGTCAGGTGTTGGGTCATAGATCCAGTCCTGGTCAGCCTCCGTGATGGCATCATCGTGGTTCAGGTCTTTCCACCTCATGCGTCCCAGTCCGGCTCCGTCCTGCTTGGCATGGTTGTCAATCTCGTCCTGGCTCTTGAAGATGCCGTCAGCTACGTAGCCTACCTGTGCGCCCATAGGATGACCGATGACGCTCTTCACACCGTTTCCGCCGAAAGTTCCGTTGGCGGCAACGGTTGCCGGGAGGGCTGTGATCTTGTTGCGGTAGGTGCTGATGTTGCCCGTGATGTCATAGTGAAGTCCCCAATCTGTGGTCTTGCGGTAGCCGACGTTGAACTCCAGGCCTCGGTTCTCCATCTCTCCGGCATTGATCCACTGGGTGCTGCCTTCTCCCATCGCTGCGATTCCAGCCATCTGTACAAGGATGTCCTTGGTCTTCTTGTAGTACCAGTCAAGACTTCCGTAGAGTGAGGAGTTGAACATAGAGAAGTCAAGACCGAGGTTGGTCTGTGTCGTGGTCTCCCACTTGATGTCGTTGTTGCCCAGCTGGTCACGCTTGAAGCCGCTTGGCAGTGTGCCGCCACCGTTGGTGCCGGCCATGTCATAGGATGTACCATAGCTTTGACCGCCGTTCTCGCTTACACCGTAGTTGCTTACGTAGATGGTGTAACGGGCGATATTGGATATTTCCTGATTACCGGTAGCACCCCAGGAAGCGCGCAGCTTCAGGTCGTTAAGCCACTGTGCGTCCTTGAGGAATTTCTCCTGATTGATGCGCCAGCCGAGCGATACGGATGGGAAGGTGGCATAGCGGTTGTTTTTTCCGAAGCGGGATGATCCATCGTAGCGCAGGGTGAATGATGCCAGGTATTTGTCAGCGTAGTTGTAGTTCAGCTTGCCGAAGTAAGAGACAAGTGAGAATCCGCCTCCGCCACCGTAAGCCTGTGCGGTGCCAGTACCTGCGTCAGGCCACATGTAGGTTGGGTTTAAGATGATGTAGTCCTCCTTGTAAGCGGAGAAATAGTTGTCGTCCTCACGGTTCAGCTCGATACCTGCCATTGCATCAGCGTGGTGGTTGCCAGCCTGGAAGTTGTAAGTTGCGACGGCATTCCACATCCACTTTGTCCAGTGTTCCTGCTTGGGTTCAACAGCATTCTTGGGATTGGCGACTGTTCCCTCCGTGATAGGATAGGTGAAGATGCGCTGCTGCTTCTGGGCATAGTCCAGGCCAAAGGTAGACCTGAGATTGAATCCCTTGAACAGGTGGAGGTTAATGTAAGCATCACCGAAGGTGCGCCAGTAGGTATAGCGGTTGTCGCTGTTGCGGCTGAGGCGGGCTATAGGGTTCTCGCGGTCAGGATAGCCACCCACAGGACCTGCGTATTCTCCCTTCTCGGTATAGACAGGCAATGAAGGATTGAACTGGAGAACGTTCTCAAGGAATCCGCCCGGTGCTTGTACCTCTGATGTACGGTTCAGGGTGAAATGCTCACCGATGGTCAGAACATCCTTTATCAGCTTGTACTCAGTGTTCATGCGGGCTGAGTATCGGTCGAAGTCAGATGACTTGATGATGCCGAGGTTCTTGTAATACCCCAGGGAGAAGTAGGAAGAGTGGCGGTCGGATCCGCTGCTTACGGCGACGTTGTAGTTCTGGATGACACCCGTGCGGGTGGTCTGGTCGAACCAATCAGTATCGGCGGCAGGTGTTGTTCCTGCTGCATCAAGGTATTTCCTCATCGTGATACCGTTCAGTACGGGCGTACCCTGCGGGTTGTAGCCCCAGTCATAGCGGTAGCCCAGGCCATTGGTGTTAGGATCCATGCCATCGTTGACGTAAGCCTGCCACATCACCTGTCCGTACTCCTTGGCATTGAGTACGTCCATCTTGTGGGCATACATGGAAGCAGCAACAGAGGCATCAATGTCAACCTTCACCTTGCCTTCCTTTCCTTTCTTAGTCGTGATGATGATGACACCGTTGGCGGCGCGGCTACCGTAGATGGATGCCGATGCGGCATCCTTCAGCACCTGCACGCTCTCGATGTCGCTGCCGTTCAGCTCGTGCATGCCGGCTTTGGTAGGTACGCCGTCAATGATGTAGAGCGGGTCATTGTTGTTCAGCGTTCCGATACCACGGATGCGGATCGTCGCGGAGCCTGAGGGTGAGCCGTCAGCGGCGATATTCATACCCGGCACACGTCCCTGAAGGGCTTTCATCGGGTTGTTCTCGTTCTGCTTGGCAAGCTCATCGACACTGACAACCGATACGGCACCTGTCAGGTCGGCCTTGCGTTGTGTGGTGTAGCCGGTGACGACAACCTCGTTCAGCTCACTGGCATCTGGTTGCAGCTTCACGCTGATGCCTGTTCCTGCCGTTACCTCCACAGTCTTGTATCCTATATAGGATATGATGAGCGTGGCTCCCTGAGGGGCCTTGAAGGTGAAATTGCCATCTATGTCGGTGACAGTCCCGTTGGATGACCCTTTCTGCAATACTGATGCGCCGATGACAGGCTGATCCTGCTCATCGACCACCGTTCCGCTGACATCTATGTTCTGTGCCATCACTCCGGCGCAATACATAAGAAACAGCAGACTCGTGATAACTCGCGATAAATGTTTCATACTTTTAATAGTTAGTAATACGATGTTGTATAAATTGGTTTCTGCTGCAAAGATATAGAAAGGGGGAATATCTTTGGCTTATTTATCGTTCGCAGGCTTAAACAAATGTTGCGTGCAACAATCTTCAAGTATTTAGTTGAAAATTTTAAGGTAAGGCTGTTTTGTGTTCACGGTCAATGATTTCATTATGGAAATCGGCAAAGTCCTGTAGGAGAATCTTCCTTGTACGGATAAATAATACCGGCATTGCCCTGCGGCTCGTGTAATCCTGTATCCGGGCAAGGCAATGCGTATCGTTGAGGTTGTCGGCAGGCTGTATTCTTCTATTCAGCCCGTACGTCATTCGGGTACATCTCGAACTCCTGCTTGAAGCAAGTGGTGAAATAGCTTGGTGTGGCAAACCCCACGCTGAAAGCTATCTCCTGAATGGTGCGGTTGGTGGTCTTGAGAAGGTGGTAGCCTTCCTGTAGTCGCGTCTTACGCATCAGCTCAACAGGTGTTATTCCGGTCAAAGCCTTCACCTTGCGATAGAGCTGAACACGGCTTAGGCCCATTTCATCGCCAATATCCTCCACTTTCAGCTTCGGATTGGCAAGGTGGTTATGCAGTACCTGATTGAGCGTGTTGATGAATTCCTGGTCACGGCTGCCTAAGGGGGAAGTCTTATTTCTGTCGGTTTCATCGGCCTTTTGGCTGCTTGTGAGCAGTTGCTGCAGCTGTCTGCGGTTTTGCAGCAGATTGCTGATGCGGGCTTTCAGCAGTTTTTCAGAGAAGGGCTTGGTGAGATAGGCATCGGCTCCGGTGGCATAGCCCTCAATGCGTTGCGACTCCTGTGAGCGTGCCGTAAGCAGGAGTACGGGAATATGGGCGGTGACAGTCTCATCCTTGATGCGGCGGCAAAGCTCCAGTCCGTCCATGACGGGCATCATGACATCACTCACGATGAGGTCGGGGATGTTCTCCCTGGCAAGCTGCAGGGCCTGCTTCCCGTCAGAGGCAAGGATCACCTGGTAGTCAGCCTGTAGAATCAGCCGCAGGTACTCACGTATGTCATTGTTGTCATCAACCACGAGGACTGACGTGCGTTCGCCGTCATTGTTGTCCATCAGCTGGCGGCATACATTGTCGCGCCTCACCTCCTCGGGGTTGTCATCAGTCAGGTCGTCCATGATGTGTTCGTCCTCGGTGAGGCTGCCTGTGATGCGGAGTAGGGTGCGGGTGTTGCCGTGTGCCATCTCCAGAAGCTGACGCAGCTCTCCTTTCGTCTGTGGCATCGTGAGGGCACGGGCTATGGGGTCGGCAACAAGCGTGAGCGGTGTGCGCAGCTCGTGGCTGGCACGGGTGAAGAAGTTGATGCGTTGCTCGGCCATCTCCTGCGTCTTGCGGCTCAGTCGGTTCTTCTCATTCAGGTATCGGTAGAATACGAAGATGATGGTGAGGAGCAGCAGGATGATGACCGCAGAGAGGATGATGATGGTGTGCTGGCTCTGTGCCTTGCGGATGTAGGTGTCAATCTGATGATAGATGGTGTCAAGGTTGCGGCTCTGCTCCTCAATCTCCTGGTTCTGCATGGTGACAACCTCAGCGTTCTCTTTCGTGACGATGGTCGATTGCAGGAGGTTCTCCCGTTTGTGGGGCCTATGGTTCAGTATCTTCATGGCGAGCGACATGATTGCCTCGCCCTTTGTGGGGTAGATGAAGGAACCTTCGAGGATGCCCCTTCTCACATAGTCGATGCCCTCGTTCGGCCCAGGAAGCCCGTCAATCCCCACGAACTTGATGTTCCGCTCCATTCCAGCGTCCTTGGCAGCTAAGTAAGCTCCGTAGGCTTCCCGGTCATTATGGGCAAAAACATAGTCTGTTTTTTTTCCGCTTTTGAGGTACGCTGCCATCAGCCGGCGTGCAGTGGTGCTTTTCCAGTCGCCATTAATGGTATGTAATTTGATGCCAGGACAGCTGCGCATGACTTCCATGAATCCTCGGTGACGCTCTGTTACGGGCGATGATCCTTTCAGCCCGGTGATTTCAACAACATTTCCTTTCCCTTCAAGGCTGTTGCACACAAAGTGCCCGATGATACGGCCTATTTCTACATTGTCCGAGCCAATGTAGGCATTGTAGTTGTGTGATGCTGTCTTTCGGTCATAGACAATCACAGGTATGCCACTCTTGTAAGCCCGGTCAATGGCGGGCGTGACGGTTTTTATGTTGCTTGGAGCCACTACGAGTAGGTCAACCTTCTCACGCACCAGTGAGTCAATCTGCCTCACTTGCCGTCGGTCGTTGTTGTCGGCATTGGTGATTCTCACCTCAACGTCATCATATAGATATTGCCCGATGAGTATCTCGTGGTTCACTTTCTGTCTCCATCTGTCATTGCTGCACTGTGACACACCGATGGTATAGTGTGGGGTGTCATTGCAGGATGTCAATAGGAGCAAGAGTATGATAATGTAGTATAGGTGCTTTGACTTCATGAGGTGAAAAAGGCTTTTGTAACTGTTATGCTACAAATTTAAATAAAATATCTAATTTAATGGCTATTCTTGGGTAGAAAATATCGGAGAATGGTAGTATGTAACTGCTATATGTGACAGTTCCAACCTCGAAAGCTGCCCTTTGAGACCTTAAAAGTACTCCTTTTGCACCTTGAAAGTTGTCCTTTTCTGATTATAAATAATTTAATTTTAAATATAAAACAGTTTAAAAGATATATAATAATAAATTAAAAATAGATTAATAATAAATTAAATATTACTTGATAATAACTTAAAAAAGTAATAAAAATAATTTGTTTATACTCTTTAAAGCAGTCCTTTTGCCAGTTGAAAGGGCTGCTTTTGAGATGTCAAAGGGCAGGTTTTGCGGTCGGATCAGGCTGCCTGTCTTTTTCCAATGTTGTCATGGGGTGACCTGTTTGATTTGTAGATTCTGTATGTCCTGCCGCCTGGGTGATGCTTGAGGTGTGTGGGATGAAACTGTTTGCTGTCGTAAGAGTTCGCCTTTTCTTTTTTAATCCAAAGGTTGGCATTAGATGTTGTAATATAAACGGGTTCATTGGAAGATGTCAAGAAGATGGCTTTCAGCCTTCTGGTCAGATGACCGAATGGGGCTTGACAGAAGAACCACAAAAAAACAGGGCTTCCCATGATGTTTGGGAAACCCTGCCGTTTTTTTCTGAATTATTACGCTTAGTGGCTGAAAACTTATCTCGTCTTGAGATATTCAATGGCATTGGATGCCATCTTCAGGATGTTGTCCTGGTATTTGTTGTTCTTTGGGTGCGCACTCTTGTCAGCCGTTCCATCGCTGTTGCGGAGCGAGAACTCACAGCCGCCGTTGCCAATGCAGAGAACGGTTCCCTTGTATTGGGTGTTACCCTGCTGTGCCTCCCATACGTTGAGCTGGGAAATGTAGTCGGTCTGGCTGTCCCATGTGCCGAGCGGATAGATGCCGTATACCTGAGTTAGGGATGTGTAGCAGCTCTCATCCTGGTTGCTCATACCGGTCAAGGTTGCTGGAATGTCGAAGTAGAGACAGTTGTGGTCCTCTGTCCATCCAGGTCCTTTGACGGCAAGGAGCTTCATCCCGTTGCCTGCGGTCTCAACGGTCAGACCGCGGTAGAGAGGATGTGAGGAGTAGTCAACAGCAAACTTCCCACCAGGATTAGCTGACACGGCCATCTTCCAGGTATCGTTGTTCGTAGTTCCAAGTCCGGCCCCGAAGGTGTGGGTGTTGCCCTGCAGAAGGGCCTTGTCAATACGGCCGAGGTCGCCGATGAAAGGTGTGGCATGTCCCCAGAGCAGGAGACTGCCGCCCGCCTTGTACCATGCGGTAAGAGCAGGTGTAGCTGCTTGGACGGCAGCAGGCATGTTCCAGATGTCATTCTCGGTGGCTCCTTCAAGGTCACGCAGCCAGAAGAGAACACGGAAGGCATCAACATCGGCCTCGTTGTGGATATTGCTGAAGGAGACGAATGTACCGTTAGGATACTGCTCATGGAACCACAGCCAGGCTGATGCCTCATCGTCATCGCCGTTGGCAACGAGGTCGGCAGGTGTAGCATATACGGAGAGGAAGCCTACGGCAGTCTTGCCGATATGGAGAGAGGCCGTTGTGGGGAGTGATGAACCCTCATTGTTCTTGGCAACGAAGGTGACAGTCCAGTCCTCATTGTAGGCAACATCTGTAATGGTGTACTCTTTCTTCTGTGCATCAAAGGTCTCGGTAATGGTACGGCCATTGCCGTTTGTTGCGGTGAAGAGAACGGAGGTGGCATTCTTCGGAGTCTCCCATGTCACTTTGGCATCATAGCCTGAAGCCTTTTCTACCTGTGCCATTGAGACACCAGTGACACTGGCTGCCCCTGGACGTACATATTCTTTAACAACGCCTGCGGAGAGGTTGGTGCCATCGGTAACCTTAAGGACAAACTCATAAGGAGTGCCAGTCGGGATGGTTCTCTGTGTGAAAGAGGTGCCGCTGACGGTCTCAGAGGAGAAGAAGATGCCGTTCCTGTAGGTAGAGACCTGCATCTGTTGACCATCGGCGAGCTGTGGCCAGGTCAGTACATAGTCGTCTCCTTGCAGCTGTCCCGTGATGTCCTCAGCTGCTATCCCACTCAGAATCATTGGTGAGCGGTCAATATCGTTGTCCTGGCAGGCCGTCAGTGTCATTGTCAGCACAGCTGCCAGCAGACCGGCAAGCCCGCCAAAGAGCTTTGAGGGTCTTAGTTTGTCAATGATAGTATTCATGATTTCTTAATTTTATTGTTAGGTTGTTGGATGGGAAGGGCATTGGGTAGTAAAGTAGGTTGCCTGCCAGTGCCCTTCCCTGTTGTCTTATCAATAGTTCTTGTTCTGTGTGTACAGTCCAGGAACATAGTAGAGCTGGTTGTACGGGATAGGATAGAACTCATTCTTGCCTGGTGTGTAGTGGGCATCCTTGTAGTACTGCCCATACTTCTGACCGTCGTAGACATCATTCTTCTCCTTGTCGAAGAAGGCGTTCAGCGTCGTTGAAGCCAAGCCCCAGCGGCGAAGGTCGAAATAGCGGCTGCCCTCCATGCCGAGTTCAAGACGACGCTCCCAGCGCAGACACTTGCGGGCAGTGTCCTTGTTGGCGAAGTAGGAACTGGGGTAGAGTTCGATGTCACACTGGCTGGCTGCGTAGGCAATGTGCTTGGTGATGGAGTTCTTCGCACGCTGACGGATGTCGTTGATGATGGTACGTGCCTCCTCCATCCTGTCAAGCTCAATCAGTGCCTCGGCACGCATCAGCATAACGTCAGTGTAGCGGAACACATAGTCGTTCATGGCGAATGCCTGCCACGGTGTGTTGAAGGTCTCACCCTTAGAGCGTTGTGGCACTTCCTTCATGGAGCAGTAGTAACCGTAGGTGTTCGGGTTACGGCTGTTCTCCTTGGTCAGTGTGTATTCAGCCTCATACTTGTAAGGGAAGGTTGGCATACCTACTGTGTGGAAAAGTCTCGGATCCCACTTCTGTGTGGTAGGCGCACCATTGATGGGATAAGCGATGGCATCATCATATTCATCAAACTCCGGCAGACCGTTCTTGGTCTTGAAGGCATTGACAAGATCCTGTGAAGGCTTGTGGAAGTCCCATCCACCTGACCACATACCCCATACACCGTTGAGCATGTTGCTCCAGTTGGCACGGCCGTAGATGGTGTTGTCGTCATGGTAGTCGGAGTGCTGGATGGCAAAGACGCTCTCCTTGGAGTTCTTCATCTCTGGCAGGAAGATGTCACCATAGTCCTCCAAATAACCATACTTTGGAGATGACTTCACCACGTCAGTGTACTCGATGACCTTCTTCATGTACTCCTTGTTGACGTGGGAATAGCCTGTTGTTGCCTCGTATCCATCGCCATAGGCAATGTTCAGATAGCACTTGGCAAGGTAGGATGCGGCTGCAATCTTATTGACACGGCCGCCCTGTCTCTGCTCCACGGGGAGATTGTCATAGGCAAACTTGAACTCATCAATGACCTTCTGGCACAGCTGATCGTAGGTGAACTCGGTGTTGGAAGTCTGCTCTGTAGCCTTGTTCTTGTAGACAACCTCGTCAATCCAAGGCACCTGGCGGAACATCTGAATTAACTTATAGTAGAAGTGGGCACGCAGGAAGCGCACCTCTGCCTCACGCTCCTTGACAACAGCGGCTCCGAGCTTCTGCTCACCACTTGTCTCCAGGGCTACCAAGGCACGGTTGCAGCGGCTCACACCCTCGTAGAGGTGATACCACAACTCGTCAAATTCTCCCGGACGTGAGGTCAGTGTTGACCAGATTTCCATTGGATGGTAGCCTGTGTCTGTTGTACCGGAACCACCCTTCAGACAGTCGTCTGAGGCGAGGTCGCCGTATGGCCATAGGTTGAAAGGATAGGAGTACCAGTCGTCACCCAGCATGGCATAAGCCGAGGTAACCATTTCCTCTGGGCTCTGGTTGGCTTTCTCCTCATCAACGACACCCTGTGGCTTAACATCGATGAAGTCATTGCACGACGTGGTCATCAGACCCAGTGTCGTTGCAAGAAGAATATATTTTAATTTCATTGTCCTTTTCTTTTAAGTTAGTAATTAGTCTTAGAACCCGAGCTGCAGACCGAATGAGAGTGAGGTTGCATGTGGGTATGCCCAGTTTGGATTCTCAGGGTCGGACACGGTGAATCCGTTGCTCTTCAGCGTGAAGAGGTTGTTGGCAGAGAGGTAGATACGGGCAGATGACATGTGGAGCTTGTCCATCAGATCCTGCGTGAAGTTGTAGCCAACCTGCAGGCTGCGCATCTTCATCCAGCTTCCATGCTCGACGAAGTAGCTTGATGCACGGCCCTCATCGCCAGTGTTGTTGGTCGTCAGGGCTGGGATGGATGAGCCAGTATTGGCGGTTGTCCATGCGTCCATCATGCGGCTGCCCTTGTTTGAGCCTGGGTCAGTGATGCTGAAGAAGTCAGTCTGGAACTTCTGGTTGTTGTAGATGTCGACTCCGGTAACACCCTGGAAGAACATTGACAGGTCGAAGTTCTTGTAGGTGAACTCAAAGTTGAGACCCCAGCTGAAGTCTGGTACAGGATTGTAGATCCAGTCCTGGTCGGCTTCCGTTATTCTGCCATTACCGTCAAGGTCGGCATATTTCAGACCGCCGACACGGGCATTCTCCTGACCTGATGCAAGAACCTCGCTGCGGTTCTGATAGAGTCCGTCAACAACATATCCCACGATGGAACCGTAAGGTTTCTCTGCCTCAACGAGGTTCTGCTTGGAAGTGTGGGCGTAAGAACCCGTTGTGGTTGTCGGCAGGTAGGTCACCTTGTTGCGGAAGAAGTCAAGATTGCCATTGATGTTATAGCCAAGTCCATAGGCGGTGGTGTGGCGGTAGCCTGCCTGGAACTCCATACCGATGTTCCTCAAGGAAGGACCGTTGCTCCACATGTTGCCACCCTCACCCGTTGCACCGAGGAAAGCCGGCAGGATAAGCATGTCCTTCACCTCCTTGATATATCCGTCAATGCTTCCATAGAAGCTGTTGCGGAACATATTGAAGTCAATACCGGCATTCCATTGATAGGTGGTCTCCCATTTGAGATCCTTGTTCTCCTGCTGTGTGGCACGGAAACCTGATGGGAAGATACCTGATCCTAAGAGGTTAAGGTCATAAGCCGTGGATGATTCGCGTGCGTCGCCATAGTCAGCTACATAGAGTCCGTAGCGGGCTGTGTTGGCAATCGCCTGGTTACCAGTGGCACCCCAGGAGAGGCGGAGCTTCAGCTCGTCCAGCCAGTCGGCCTTCAGATTCTTTGACAGGCGGTAGCCGAGAGTGAAGGCAGGGAACGTACCATATCGGTTGTTCTCACCGAAACGTGAGCTTCCGTCACGGCGGATAGTGAAGCTGGCGAGCAGGAGATCCTTCCAGTTGTAGTCCAGCTTACCGAAGAATGATACAAGGTTATAGCCCGAGCCTATGCCAGTCGCACGCTGTGTGCCTGTTGCGGCATCCGGCCACATGTACTCATAGTCCTCCAAGGCGAATATTTCGGCATAGGAGGTCATGTCGTCACGGTTCTGGTGGTGCAGCTCCATACCGAGAAGGGCTGTGAATGAGTGTTCGTTGCCAATCATGAAGTTGTAGTTGGCGGTGTTACTCCACGTCCACTTTAGGTCATTGGCCTCACCCAGCGTAGTACTTGGAGTGGCGTTCTTCACCACGTCAGAGGTGAAGGTGTGGGTGACGGAGTGGATGAAGCTTTGGTCGTAGTCGATACCGAAGTTTGAGCGGATGAGCAATCCGTCAATAGGCTTGATGTCGATGAAGCCGTTGCCGAAGATGCGCCATATCTTCTGACGGTTGTCACGGTTCATGTAGAGTTCACGCATCGGGTTCTGACGGTCGCTCATACCGCCGACAGGACCACCGAATGTCTCGCCGTCCTCTTCATAGACAGGAACGGTCGGGGCCATCTTCAGTGCATTCTCCATTGGGAAGAGGTTCACCTGGTCAGTATAGGTGATGGTGGCGTTCTCGCCAATGGTGATATACTTGTTGATGTTGAAGCTGGTGTTCATACGTGCGGAGAAGTTCTCGAAGTCGGTGTATTTCAAGATACCCGTCGTCTTCTTGTAGCCCAGTGAGAAGAGGGCGGTGAACTTGTCGGTTGCGTTTGAGAGTGAGAGGTCATAGCTCTGTGCAAAGCCGGTGCGTGAGATCTCGTCGAGCCAGTCGGTGTCAGACAGTCTCATGGTCTTCTTTGAGTTGATGAACCCATCGTAGGCACCGTTGACGGTGTAGGTGTTGTACTGGCTGGCCGCAGGATCCCATGCCTGGATGCTGAATCCTTCGGCAGCGTTGAGGTCGAGACCGTAGTTGCGTGCATAGACAACAGGGTCGAGTCCATCGTTGAGGGCAGCCTGTGCCATAGTTGCCGCATACTCACGTGCGTTGCTCAGCTTCATCATTGACTGAGAGTTGTAGAACTGTGCGGTAAGGTTGGCAGAGAAGTTCACCTTCACCTTGTCGCCCTTCTTACCTTTACGGGTGGTGATGATGACAACACCATTGGCAGCGCGGCTACCATAGATAGAAGCCGAGGCGGCATCCTTCAGCACCTGCATGCTCTCAATATCGTTCATGTTGAGAGAGTTGAGGCTGGATGTCGTAGGCACACCGTCAATGACATAGAGTGGATCCTGGGAGGAGTTGAACGAGCCGATACCACGGATGCGGACTGTACCGACACCCGAAGGTGATCCATCTGTCGTGATTGACATACCCGGCACCTTGCCCTGCAGGGCACGCATAGGGTCAGGGTCAGAGCTTGACTTGAGATCCTTCGTCTGTACCACAGCCACAGAACCAGTGAGGTCGGCCTTACGCTGTGTCTGGTAACCAGTGACAACCACCTCGGTAAGCTCCTTGGCATTCTCCTTCAAGGTGATGGAGAGGTTCTCGGCAGCAGCCCTCTCCTCGGTCTGGTAGCCGATGTAGGAGATGGAGATGGTTGAACCCTGGGCAGCTTTGAAGGCGAAGTGGCCATCGAGGTCAGTGACAGTACCATTGGAGGTGCCTTTTTCCATGATAGTGGCTCCGATCACCGGTTCCCCTGTTGGATCCAGGACGGTACCACTAACATTTACATTCTGCGCACTTATGAAGCCGCAGAACATCATGAGCATTGCGCTCAGAAAGATTTTTCTTAGGTTTTCCATTAGAAAAATGTTGAAAGTTAGTAATTTGGTTTTCGACTTTGTCTGCTGCAAAATTACTTTCTATTAAGGAAAGGTGGGTGAAATAATCGTTCGCAAGGTATAACAAATGTTACCTGCCCCAAATTATTGTAACGAATGAACGATTTTTGGAAGCGCAGGCCAAGCCCTTCCTGGTGAGGCGGAAGTTGCAGGTTGGAGGTTGGGTAAAGGTGGCGGGGGGGGAGAAAAATGGCTGCGGGGGCGGACTGACGGGGGCAAGGTTGATGAAAGTAGCGGACTGTGAAACGCACTGAGGGCAGACGGAAGCCGTCTGCCCTCAGTGTCTGATGAGATCGGGGCAAGTTCCTCCGTTGCCCAGTCTGTCCTGGCAGTATTCCGCAGGATCACCTTCCTTTGGAGAGTTGGTGGGGAACTTACTTCTTAGGATTCTCCCCGAACTCCTCCTTGTAGCACTTCGAGAAGTAGCTGGGTGTGGAGAAGCCGACGGAATAGGCCACCTCGGCCAC
The DNA here is from genome assembly GCA_024688365.1 of Prevotella sp. Taxonomy (GTDB): domain Bacteria; phylum Bacteroidota; class Bacteroidia; order Bacteroidales; family Bacteroidaceae; genus Prevotella. Next base: position 22,499 of record JAILEG010000017.1, on the reverse strand, counting down.
GGTCTTGTCAGTTGTCTGAAGCATGTGGCGGGCACGGGTGAGGCGTGCCTTGCGGAGCATCTCTACGGGAGAGTAGCCTGTCAAAGCTTTTACCTTGCGGTAAAGCTGTACACGTGAAAGTCCGATTTCATCGCCAATCCTCTCAACGCTCAGCTCGCTGTCAGCCAGATTCTCCTGGATGATCTTACGCAGCTGGGTGGCAAAAGTCTTGTCGGTCTCGTTCGACAGTTTCCCGAAATCCTCGGTTTCATCGTGGCTGGCGAGGAGCTGGGTGAGCTGGCGGCGGCTTTGTATGAGATTGTCTATGCGTGAGAGGAGCAGGTGAAGTGTGAACGGTTTGGCTATGTAGGCATCGGCTCCATGCTCATACCCCTCAGCGCGCTGTTCATCGAGGTTGCGGGCTGTGAGCAGGATGACGGGGATGTGGCTGATGGCCTTGTCCTGCTTGAGCTGGTTGCAGAACTCCAGACCGTCCATTACCGGCATCATGATGTCGGAGATGACAAGGTCAGGCACCATCCGCCGTGCCATCTCCAGTCCCGTCTTGCCGTCAACGGCCTCGCTGACCTTGTATCTGGGGGCGAGGACCGAGCGCAGGTAAGCCCGTATGTCGTTGTTGTCGTCAATGACAAGCACCTCTGGCTTGTCTGGCTCATCCGGCTGGATGATGTCGTCAATGTGTCGTGCCATGTTCGGCGCATCGTGCCTGTCGTCGGTTTCCACAGGTGGCGAGGGTGCGCTTGCCTGTTGCTGGCTCAGCTCCCCTTCCTGCCTGAGTGGTATCTCAATGGTGAATGTGCTGCCTTCTCCCTCCTTGCTGGTGACGCTCACCTTGCCATGATGCAGCTCGGTGAAGGCCTTGACGAGGGCAAGGCCAATACCTGTGCCGTTTGCAGAGTTCTTGGCCTGGTAGAAGCGGTTGAAGACGTAGCCTATCTCGTTTTGCGGTATGCCCACTCCTGTGTCTGCCACGCTGATGCTCACGCGGTCGGCCCTGACCGTTGCCGCAAGGGTTATCCTGCCCCCGTCGCCCGTGTATTTCATGGCATTGCTCAGGAGATTGTAGCCAATGCGCTCCATCTTCTCACGGTCAGCACGGACGGGAATGGGCGACAGGGCATCCAGCTGCAGCGTGATGTGCTTCTTCCGGGCAGACACGGCAAAGAGGTCTGACCACTGCTGCATGCTCTCCACAAGGTCAAAGTCGGCAAGGTGGAGACTCATCTTCCCGTTCTGCACCTTGCGGAAGTCAAGAATCTCGCTGACGAGCTGGGTCAGTACAGCCATGTTGCGCTGCACGATGTGGAGCATGTCACGTTGCTGCGGACTGAGGTTCTTGTCATTGATGATGTAGTCCACGGGGTCGGCAATCAGCGTGAGCGGTGTGCGCAGCTCGTGGCTGATGTTGGTGAAGAACTGCAGCTTGGCGTTGACAGCCTCAGCCTCCACCTTCCGCCGGGTGACGATGGTGCGGTGGACGGCGACCATGATACCGACGAGCAGCAGGATGATGATGCTGAAGAGCAGGATATACATCTTCTGATGGTTGTACTGTGCCAGGTAGGTGTCAATCTTGCTGTGCAGTGAGGTCAGGCGTGACTTCTGCTTTATCATCTCCTCGTTCTGTATGAGCAGCACGTTGGCGTTGTCACGTGTGACGATGGCTCCTTTCAGGTAGTTGTCACGCTTGTAGGGCTTCTTTTCAAGGATATTGACAGCCAGCTGCATGACAAGGTCGCCACGGGTGGGGTAGATGTAGGAGGCCTCAATCTTGCCGTCACGCACCTTCTCTATGCCACCTCCACGGACGGGCAGTGCGTCAATGCCCACAACCTTCAGCTCATCCATGCCATGTTTCCTGGCAGCCTGTAGGGCACCGATGGCCATGCGGTCATTCTGTGCGAACACATAGTCGATGTCAGGGTTCCGTGCCAGGATGCTGTCCATCGCCACCCTGCCACGGTTCTCCAGCCAGTCAGCATATCGGCGGTCAACCACCTTGATGCCGGGATAAGCCTTCAGTGCATCACCGAATCCCCGGTTGCGCTCGATGGCCGGTGAGGAGCCCTCCAGCCCACAGATTTCCGCCACATTGCCTTTGCCGTTCAGCTGGCGGGCAATGAACTTCCCCATAGTGTGTCCAGCCTCGTAGTTGTCGGCTCCGATGAAGGCGGTGTACTTCTTCGAGTCGGTCTTGCGGTCGAAGAGGATGACGGGTATGCCCTGGTCGTAAGCCTTGTCGATGACGGCTGAGATGGTGTGTATCTGATTGGGGGAGACGATGAGCAGGTCAACCCCATCCTGGATGAACTGGTTGATTTGCTCCGTCTGCAGCCTGTCGTTGTCATTGGCTGAGGCGAACTTCAGCCTGACGTTGTCATGCTGGTAGGTACTCATGACCAGCTCATCATTCAATTTGTCACGCCAGATGTCTTCGGAACATTGTGACACACCGATGGTATATCGTTTTCCGCTGTTTGACGTGCAGGCTGCAAGAAGAACGAGAAGTGTTAAGCAGAGGTATTGTTTCATCTTTATGTCGGTTAGTGGAGGTGTGTAATAAGAATTGTTACAGCAAAGATAATTGGTTTCTTTCAGATATGCAAATGTTGGTTGTTAAAAATGTGGGTAGGATGTCGCCATGAGCCTGTTGGCTGGCTTTCTCTTCACCGTTGGCTTGCTGTAAGACGTGTGGCTGCCATCAGGTGTGTGCGCTATGGCGGAATACTTTACGGGAAGTACTTGAATATTGCAGGTAAAGTACCCGAGTACTTCACGTGAAGTACTGCGCTATTTCGGCACGGTCTGTCTCTGAAGGCGGCATCAGCGGTCAGGCGGCAGGTTGTCGGCAGTGTTCCGTGGGCATGGGCATGAGATGGCAAAGCCCCCAATCATCCTCATGCAGCAAGGACGATTGGGGGCGTAGGGGGCTGCCTGGCAAAGCCTGTCAGCTTGCCGGGCAGAACTGTATGCAGACGGGATGGCTCAGCTCGATGTCCTGGTGGGTGTCACGCAGCTGTCCGGTGGCTCTGTCACGGCTGAACACCTGTATCTTGTTTGAGTCGCGGCAGGCGGCAAGGAGGTATTTGCCATTGGGCGTGATGGTGAAGTAGCGTGGATGTGTGCCCGTATGGTGCTTCCCAATCCTGACAAGCTTGCCTGTAGGCTCAACACGGAAGATGGTGATGCCGTCCTCTTTCAGCCGTGTGCTGGCATAGACGAACCTCCCGTCAGGACTGATGCGGATGTCGGCTCCACCCCTTGCGTGGGCATCATCGGCGAGGATGGACTGCGTCTCCTTCAGCTCGCCGTTGGCATAGTCGAATACCGTCACCTTCCCTGACAGCTCGCTCATGAGATAGGCATGTCTGCCGTCGGGCGAGAAGACGAGGTGGCGTGGCCCGGAGTCCTTCTGGATGTGTGTGGCGATGCCGTATGCCGTCAGCGTGCCGTTCTCCTTATTATATTTAAAGGTGAGAATCCGGTCGGCACTGAAGTCGGTAGCCAGCACGAAGCCATCAGGAGCGAGGCGTACACAGTGGATGTGTGGGGTGTTCTGCCTTTTGCGGTCAGGGCCACCTTTGCTGCCTGCAAATTGTATTGCCATTTTTCCCAACGTGCCGTTTCCCTGGATGGGGAAGACGGAGAGGCTTCCTCCAGAGTAGTTGGCAGTGAGAGCCACTTTTCCGTCAGTCTCCACGTAGCACGGATCCTCACCGTGCGTCAGCTGCGAGTTCATGTAGTCCATGTTGCCCGTTACGGGGTCAAAGGCGATGCTGTTGAGGGCGGCTGTAGCGTCATTGTTCTCGCTTACGGCATAGATGTGCCGTCCGTCATGTGAAAAGGTGAGGTAAGAGGGATTCTTCACTTTCAGCGTGCTGCGCAGGCTGGCAACGCCAGTCGACTGGTTGAAGCTGAATGAGTAGAGTCCCTCGCTGCCCGCATCGGTGTAAGTCCCTACGACCATGTCGAGGTCGTTCCCTGCCATGCAGAGGGAGGGTAGGGCAGCAGCTATACAGCCTAAAAGAAATGTTCTTGCATTCATCTGAAATTTTTATTTTTTTGATTGTTGCTGATGTGTTAGGTTCGGGAGACAGGTTTCCAGTGTCTCTCCAAATTGCAAAAGTAAGGAAAAAGCTCTGATACAGTTCTCTTTTTCACCTTTTTTGGCTTGAATGTCAGTAATTTAATATTTGCGTGGTGCTGTTTGTCATAGGGATAGAAGGTGTGTGACGGTAATGGATATCAACTGACAGCATCTGTGTTTTCACGGAAAAGCAATCTTTATAATAAACTGCTGAGATCCGCCCCTGGGGGATTCGTGCCTGGCCGATGCCTTAAAGACAGACTCCACGATAGCCGGAAAGCGGCCATCGTGGAGTCTTGCTTTATGCGCAGGTCTCCCTTGTGAAGGACCTGTTTGTTTATAGGGTCATGACTGCCAATTAGTAACGTCTGATCACTTTCTTGCCATTTACGATATTGATACCTCTCTGGAGCTGTCGCAATTGTTGTCCTTGAAGATTATATATCCTGTCAGTCTGGCTATTGCGGTCTGATGCTGTGTCAATTTCAGTGATACCATCCACATTGGCATGTCGCAGAATATACTGGATACCCTTGAGGGCATTTATCTTCCCGGTACCGAAACGGCTGCCGGTTTTGCTCGATTGCGTGAAGTTGTCAGTGTCTGCACTATTTCGTATGACCTCCTTCACTCTGTCCACATCAAGCGTGTGGTCGGCCTGCAGGTACAGGGCGACTATTCCAGCGGCCAGCGGCGTGGCCATTGAGGTGCCGCTCATGTATGCCCAATAGTCGTACGTGTTGCTCGTGAGCTTGTGGCGATAGGCCGCAGGTGATGTCTCGCCAGAAGAAACGTGCCATGACTCCCGGTCGTAACGGTTGATTGCCGCAACGACTGCGTGTCCTGGTGCTGCCACGAACGGATGGGTGTCTCCTTGGAAGTCGGTGCCATAGCTGGAGAATGACGCGATGTCCTGTTCTTGCAGGCCTCCGTTGTCCATGTTCTCGGTCTCCCTGCCATAGCCTACGGGTACTGTGGCCCGTGAGGCATAGGCCCCCACGCTGATAGTGTTCTGTCCTGTCACGTCATCACAGATGGAGCAGGAACCGTCCCCATTGCTGAATGTGTATCGTGTGTCTTCATCGGCATATCCTGAGAAAGCCGTCGAATATCCATCGTTCCACATCGTTATCTTGTTGCCGCTCTTGCCATAGACAAGCATTCCTAATTCGTGCCCGTCATCGCTTCCTCCAAGGGTAGCCTCAACGTAGAGGTTGTAGCGTTTGTTGTCACTGTCAACCCCTCCCTGCACAGTGATGCTTTGTGTAAGGGTGTTGTCAATGTTGTCAAGTGTGGCGGCGTTGAAATATCTTGCCAGTTCTTGCGTGTCAACCTCCCCGTTGTATATGCGTGGACTGGTATAGACGATGTTCAGATTGCCGTCAAAAACGACGAATGACACAGCCAGAGAGTCGCTGGTGCTGTTCCAAATGTCAGCACCGCCGATTATGGCTGCGTCAGTGTAGTCGTACTCCGCGTAAGGGCCAGGGCCCAGTATGGTGCCCACGTAGTCGCTGTCAGCTGCAAGCTCCTTGGAAATGAATATCTTATTCTCGGCCTCGTTGCCTGTAGCCAACAGGATGATGGCTCCATAGTCCTGTGCTATCTGGTCATATACCTTCGTTGAGGTGGAAGTGCCGTCATGCGGTCCCATGTTGTCTCCCAGGCTTATGCTGATGACGCATGGTTGGTGATGCTCCTTTGCGTAGTTGGCGATATAGAGTGCTGAGGCGGCCACGGCAGCGTTAGACAGTTCCTTTCCCAGACCGCAGAGGATGAGGTCAGCATTGGGCGCCATGCCGCTGTAGGTGACGTTGGATGACAGTCCGGTGGTGGTGACGCGACTGCCGGCAGCTGTGCTTGCGGTGTGTGTGCCGTGCGACTCCTCTTTGACATCATAAGTGAGCCTCTTTATCTGCTCGTCGGTCGTGTACTCATAGCCTATCATCTGTTTCCCATCGATGGTTTTCTTCGTGCCGCCATTGGCTTTCGTGGCATTAGGCAAGTAGACAGCTTTAAGCCTCGTCTTGCCTTGGTTGTCCTGGAATGCGCGGTGGTTGAATTCAATGCCGGTGTCGATGACTCCGATGACTACACCAGTACCGTCATATTTCTTGTCCAGCCCAGCTGCCGCAGCTGCTGGTGAGAGTGAGTAAACATCCTCCACCTGTGTCAGAGCGCGGGCCTTGTCAGTCTTCTTGTGTAGCGGTCTTGATACATCAATCTTGGTGATACCTTTCACTTTTGCCAGCGACTCTATGCTGTCTATGGGTATGACGATAATCATCTGACCGCCCACTACGGAAGTTATGACTCCGCCGTGCGAGCTGATTTCTTCCTCCGCCACGTTGGGGGCGGTCACGAAGCATGTTGTTGTCTCTGCATTGTTCTCGTTGGTATACGTTGTTACATATCGTCTCACCTTTAGTCGTGATGGCGCAGCAGGGCCAGCATGGGACTTGTGCTGTCTTAGAAAGCTCTTCGTGTAATTGGTCATCTGGGCATTTGCTGACAGTGATACAGCCAGCAATGCAAGGCACAACATGTTTCGTAATACATTTGTCATAGTTGTTGGTTTTTAGATTGCAGCAAGTATATGATGGTAAGATGAATATTAAAGCCCTATGCTACTGACGTACAGGGCTGGCACTCGTGGCAGTCTCGTTGCTCATGGGCTGCAGGCAAGAATAACGCTCGGTCCGGCACCGAGGCGCAAATGTATGTATAAAATATTAAACTTGCAAGTTTTCCACATTTTTTCTCATCAAATGTAGCTGTCATTTGTGTTATTCTTCTTCGTCAGCTTTCTTGTAGGTCGATTTTTGGCTTGAATAATCGGAGAATACCTAAAGATTCGCCGGGCCTGTCAAGGACAAGAAGCAATCAGGTGCGTTAAAAAATGTTTTATATTGTGTTGGTTTATGTGATCTTTTTTCTTGAAATTATTACCTTTACACCCACAAACCATGTAGACGTGATGGCTATAAACCGTAACCTGCACTCCATATTGGCACTGGCAATAATTTAGAACCTTTAATCTTTCAAGGAGTTTACAAATGAGTGAAATAGAAGAAAAGCGATATCCACACCGCACGTTGATATTGATGATATGCTTTTTTTTGTTTATTGCGTATTCTTGTGGGCATGATGATGTACCTCAAAATGTTATAAACATTGATACAAGCAAGGTTGAACTTGATAGTACTGCACATGAACGTGATACGATTAAGGCTGCCATATATACTTATTGGATGAGCGATATACCCGTTGTTGAACAGAATTATAAGACGGTCTTTGTAGGAAATGTTATAAATGAAGATAAGTCTGATGTGACTGATTTGATTTCTTTGAAGAACCCAGAGTATAATGAGGTTGAGGTCAGCCTGTTATATAATGGAGAATTGTATTATCAAAAATTTATACCTTCGTGGAATAACACATACAACTTCTTTGCTAAACTTCCTCAGGAAACCATGCAGAGTGGTGCGGTTTCTTACACGGCGGAGTCTTTTGAATCCTATAAATCTTTGCATCTGTTTGCTGAAGCAAACTATGCTTTAAGTTTAGACTCTATTATTCTTCATGAATCATATAAGACCAGCCGTAAAAACAAGACAAAGCTGTTGCTGTATTCATTCTTTCAAGAACTTATACCTGTATCAATGGATTATCCTGAAACAGGCCATCTTCTAAAAGAGGATCCTATAGGAACTGATAAGTATGATTACATAGCTTCCGTAACCTATGGCAGGAAGGGCTTTCTTGTTGTTGAGACGAATAGCCCGCATGATAAAAGGTTGGTGAATAAACTCCTCGATGGTGGAAATCTGTCGATGTCAGAACATGAAGAGCTGGATAAGATTACCGCACATGTTATAACTTTTACGCAAAACTGCGTCCCCCATGTTGTGTCTGGCGGGTATAATCTTGTCAATGAATGTACAGACAGGATCGTCAGTCAGCCTATATACCCAATATACTGTAATGCCTGTTCTGTCAGGACTTTCTCTCTTGTAAGCCTCAGACATAGTGTGAATATGGAATAACTGAAGATAAACAAACTATGAAAAAAGATAAGTTTTATTTACATTCAGTTCTATTACTTGTATTGTTATAACAAAAAAGAGAAAACACGCTCCGCCATACGAAAAACTATCTTTATCATCATACTTTGCTGAAGTGTTCCAATTATCTTAGGATGACATTTGTGTTATCTCTCCTGTTGGGAGGTCTTATGCTTGGGTGCTATATGGAATTTTTGCAGAGGTCTCAGGTGATAGTTTCTCTGAGGTCTTACTCTGTATACGTGTTTTCCGCAGTCAGGTGGCTATATAAGGAAATCACCCCCATGACTTCTTGGCGTGTACCAATGTCATGGGGGTGATAGCTATGTATGCTTATTTTCTCAGGAACTTAATGGTGCGCAGCATCTTGCCGTCCTTCTTCACCTTGAGCAGATAGACACCTGCTTTAGGGAGGTGCAGGTGGGCTGTGTTGCCGCCACTCATGGCAAATGTCTTGGAGATGATGGCCTGCCCGGCAAGGTCGAATACGCTGAATGTGTAGCTGCCATTCTCGGCACATTCAATGAGTACTTCCTCACCTGCGGTGTAAGTACGCAGCTCGCCAGCTTTGGTGTCATTGATGCCTGTTGAGGAATCCACAGTTATCTTTGTGAATGTCCGGGTGTCCTTCCCGTACGAGTTCTCAAGGGTAAGGGTGATGTCATACATGCCATCCTGTTTGTAGGCAACCTTGGCAGAGCCTTCTGTGTCAGTACCGTTGCTTTCGGTGATGGTGGCCTTGCTGGTCTTCCAGGAGGGTTTGGTGACTACTTTGTAAACGCTGCCCACGCAATAAACGCTGCCAGCATCGTATTTGGGAGCCGTTGCGGAGAATCTCTCACTCCCTTCTGCCTCTCCCTTCACCATTTCTCCATGTGCCAGAGGGATACTTGTGTCTTGTCCCTTGCTTGCAAAATAGAAGTCGTCGGCAGCATCAGTCTCAAAGTCCCAATAGCCCCTCAGATGACCTTCATTAGTGTCGTTTGAACTCATCGTCTTGGCTACGGCTTCCTCGTTGAGGGCTGTGTCAAAGAACTTCACGTCATCAATGGTACCGTTCCATCCTGGAATCGGACTTGTACCGCCACGGCCGACACCGAGCAGGAGCATGTTGTCATATCGCCATGCGTAGCAATCGATGCCATTCGAGTTGAGTCCTGTTCCGGATTGGCCATTATACTTCCAGCTCAGCGGCGTGGCTGCTTTGCCATTGATGAAGAGCCGGGGCACAGTTCCGGTACTTGTGTTTGTAAAGGTCAGGGCTATGTGATACCATGCCTTGGGGCTGAAATCTACAGTCCAGTTCTGTTGATACTCTGGGCTGCCGTTGCCCATCCTCTCACGTATCGTAACGTTGAACATCTTTTCCTTCTGCCAGAAAGAACTCCAGATGGTTCCCCAGTTGTTGAATGGCCAGCCAGCCGTTCCTGAACGGAGGTCTACCATCTGCATGTTACCGTCTATGCTGTTGAACTTCACCCAGAAGGAGATAGTCCAGTCAGTTGATGAAAGTTTATCCATTCCCATCTTGGATGCCAGTATGCCTACAGGCTTCTCTTCCATCTTCATGCCGCGTGAGACGATGCCGTCAGCCTTCTTGCCAGTGTAGGCGAGTGCCACAGCTGTGTTCTGCGCTACTGTGATGTCGGCTTCCTTATCGTTGGCGGTGAGGGTGAGAATCTTTGGCATGGCCCCGACCTCTTCGCCTGAGATGGCTATGAAATCCTTGAATATGCGCCCGGTCTCAGCCCGGTCTGTGCCATAGGCACTCTTTAGCTTGAGGGTGTACATGCCTACTGAGGGCAGACCACCTTCAACTTTGATACTCTTGCCATTTCCTGTCGTTATTTCCGCACCCTCAGCGTCGGTGATGGTCCATTCACCATCCTCGTGGTTCTTGTCAACGAATCTGATGCTGAAATCTTCTCCAGGCTTGATGACTGGTTGACTTATTTCGATATCATCGTTATAGACGTAGCCTGTAGCCTGCATGAAGTCGGTCCAGGCAATGTCTGACTCGGTTTTCATGTCCTGTGAGACAGCACGTACACCGAGGCGTACCTTCACGTTGTTTATGTCAGCAACGTCTACCGGGATAGCATAGAACAATCCTGCCCATGAGGTGGTGATGCCGATGAGCTGCTCGCTGCCGCCTTCCTGTTGCGCATAGAGCTTGAAGACTGATGTGTTCACATCGGTATTGTAGCATGGCTCTCCCTCCGGCTTGCTGTTCTGCATGTCAAAGGTGAGCTTGGCATCCACGCCATTGCCGTTGTAGGCAAGCAGCTCTCCTTTGAGATTCTTCGGCTTTGCAGGGGTAGTGGTGTTCTGACCTTCGCGTACGATGGAAAACTCGCCGAGGTAAAGCTTCATGCCTGAAGCGTTCCGGAAATGCAGTGCGATGAGTGCCAGTTCTTTGCCAGCAAGCCCCTGTCCTACGGTGAAAGTCTTGGTTATCCATTCTTCCCCGTCAGCCTCCAGTTCGGTTGTCATGGCTTTGAAGCCGTCTTCGTTCACAGCCATATTCTCCGCTCCGTCGGCGGTGAGTACAAGGTTCATGTCAGCCTTTCCGCTCACGAGCTTATAGGTCAGGGTTATCCTGTCACCTTCTTTCAAGGCATACTTGGTCTTGAAGAGATGCAGGTATTCGTCGTTTGCCGATCCTTCAATCTGCATGGTTGAGCCTCCAACGTAGGCATCCTTCCATGTGAAGGTCGCGCTGAGCCCGTTTGCAGGTACGTCAGAAGCGTCCCCGCCGAGCAGTTTGCTTGAGAACCAGTAACGCCATGTCGGGAGATAGTCCTGTACACCAACATTGGCCCACTGTCTGTCGTTTACTCTCTTGCCCATCCAGTTGAAGAACTTGCCGTTGCCCAGGTTGAAGTGTGTGACGAATGGCTCGTCGTCAAGATTCCAGCTCAGGGCACTGCGGGCTGACATGAGGGCCGACATGCCGTGGAAGTCAGTGTTGTCCACATTGTGAGTGAGTTTGTTTACAAGTTCTTGTTTCTTAGCCGGGTTACGGTTCCCGTTGCTGAACCAACGCTCGGTAGCCATGAGGTAGCTCTGCTGCTGGGTCTCAGGGTCAGAGCCTTTCTCGCCCCTGTCCTGCCAGAACATGTTCTTACCGTGAGCACCCCACAGGCCAATGGAGATAGGCCATTTGGCAAGGGTAGTCCATTTGTCGGCCTGTCCGCCCTGCATGTTCATGCCTTGGTAGATGTAGAGCGGGTCTCTGTGCATGTTCTTTGCATATTGCACGGTTGATTGATAGTTGTCGTCGGTCTCCGAATTGTAGTTGAAGAAGAGAGAACATCTCTCGTCTCCGCCTTCTCCGAAGCATGCCTTGTTGTGTACACCGAGTCCCTGGTCAAAGTAAATGCCGCCGTCTTCGCCAGTTCCGTCATACCAGACGTTCTCAACTAATGGGTTTTTCTCTTTGAGAGCTTTCACCACGTGGGCATGCATCTTCTGCAGGTCGGTCACAAGGTTTTCATATGTGTAGAACTCTGAATTATATCCGAGACCATCAATGCCATAATAGTACATGAAATTAGCTATTGTGGCAGGATCGATTTGGGATATGTTGGTCATGAAATTGTAGAAATATTCGTTGCTCCAGGGCGTGACAGAAGCATTGGGAATGCCTAATACAGATGATACAGCCACACCGTTCTTGTGGGCTACGTCCATTAAGGCAGCAGGAATACGGCCTAATGGTGCAGACCAGTCGCCCCAGTGGTCTACGTATGACCACATGGAGAATACTTCTGAGTCGAACTTTCCGTCAGGCAGTGCGTTTTTACCCTCGTCTCCGAATGGCAGCCACGCAATAAGCCGCTTGTCTTTGTCCCTGCTGAGGAGTTTGTTTACCTGTGTGTTTGCATTGTAGAAACGCCGATGTGGCTTTACACGTGAGATGTAGAAGTTGTCATCGGATGTTACCTGGCGTCCCCAAGTCCAGCCGTCTACAGCTTTTTGCATGTCGGTGTAAGTCTGTCCCCACTGTTGGATGTAGGAAGACTTGAACTCTTGGCCGTGGATGTTCATAGCGATGAACGAAAGTCCTACGGCTAAGCCTAATTTGATTTTCTTCATACGGTTTCAGTTAAAGTTAGTTGATTGTTTAATTGATTTGAAGATTAAATAATAATGTGAAAACTATAATTAATAGGTTTGATATTTGATGTTGGGTAACTTGTAAATTAAATCTGCAGTGCGGCGCATGAAGCGTAAAGTTGCATGTTTTGCCCCTGCAGCAGGTGAGCAGTTGAGTTGAATCAGTGCAAATATACGATAATTATTCATGTCTGAATCATCTTTTGACATCTTTTTTCTCAATGTTGTTAAATAATCCTAATTCTTTGTGTTGGGTTGGTGACACTATACCGTATAATGTTGAAAATGACTATCTTTGCAGTCCGATTATTATGGGGGCACTCTTAGAACCCCGTACGATTCGTGTTAATAGTGCTGTCTTTGGCCGGGCAGCATGGTTAGGACAAGCACGGTCGTGAAAATAGAAAACGTTTTTTAGTAGTAAAATTATTAATTTTTTAGAATGGACACTTTAAGTTACAAGACTATTTCCGTAAACAAGGAAACAGCTAAGAAGGAGTGGGTCGTTATTGACGCCAGCGATCAGATTGTAGGTCGTCTTTGCTCCAAAGTAGCCAAGCTGCTTCGCGGAAAGTACAAGCCAACTTTCACTCCGCACGTAGACTGTGGAGACAACGTAATCATTATCAACGCAGCCAAGGTTGTGTTCTCCGGTAAGAAGGAGACTGATAAGGTTTACACCCGTTATACTGGTTACCCAGGCGGTCAGCGTTTCAATACTCCAGCTCAGCTCCGTACCCGTAAGGACGGTGTTGACAAGATGATCCGCCACGCTGTCAAGGGTATGCTTCCGAAAGGCCCTCTTGGCCGTCACCTGCTGGATAACCTCTACGTTATCGAGGGTACGGAACTCAACGGTCTGGAGGCTCAGAAGCCAAAGGCAATTGATATTAACCAGTATAAATAATAAGGAGAAAGATGGAAGTAATAAATGCAATTGGTCGCCGCAAGAGCGCTGTAGCTCGTGTTTACCTTTCAGAGGGTACCGGCAAGATCACTATCAACAAGAAAGATTTAACTGAATTCTTCCCATCAGCTATCCTGCAGTACGTGGTTAAGCAGCCACTGCAGTTGCTTGGTGTTGAGGGTCAGTATGACATTAAGGCCAACCTCGATGGTGGTGGTTTCACAGGTCAGAGCCAGGCTCTGCGCCTCGCTATCGCTCGTGCGCTGGTCAAGGTTAACGCTGAGGACAAGAAGGCACTGAAGGATCAGGGCTTCCTGACACGCGACAGCCGTGCTGTTGAGCGTAAGAAGCCAGGTCAGCCAAAGGCTCGTGCTCACTTCCAGTTCAGCAAGCGTTAATATTTGGATGTAGAGGGTGCGGATGCCGGATGACGAGCTGACTCGGCTCCTTTCTTTATCTCCAATCCCCAGGACTCCAAATGGTTTAGTATCTAAACTGGCGCGATTCCTTATCGGGGGACTACCCGCCGGTTGATTCTAACAGGCCTGGCGAAGCTTATTCGCCAAGAAAGAATTAAAAAGAAAGTAAACAAGTAAATTCAAAACGAAATGTCAAGAACAAATTTTGACCAGTTACTGGAGGCAGGATGCCACTTTGGCCACCTCCGTCGCAAGTGGAACCCAGCTATGAAGCCATATATCTATATGGAGCGCAATGGTATCCACATCATCGATCTTCACAAGACCGTAGCCAAGGTTGACGAGGCTGCTGAGGCTCTCAAGGGCATCGCCAAGAGCGGTAAGAAGATTCTGTTCGTCGCTACTAAAAAACAAGCTAAGGAAGTTGTGGCTGAGAAGGCTGCAGCGGTAAACATGCCATACGTAAACGAGCGTTGGGCTGGCGGTATGCTGACCAACTTCCCTACAATCCGTAAGGCTGTCAAGAAAATGACGAACATCGACAAGTTGATGAACGACGGAACATTCTCTAACCTCTCCAAGCGTGAGCTTCTGCAGATTTCCCGCCAGCGTGCCAAGCTTGAGAAGAACCTCGGTTCCATCTCTGACCTGACCCGTCTGCCGTCTGCACTCTTCGTTGTAGACGTAATGAAGGAGCATATCGCCGTTAAGGAGGCTAACCGTCTGGGTATTCCTGTCTTCGCTATCGTTGATACCAATTCTGATCCTAAGAACATCGACTACGTTATCCCAGCAAACGATGACGCAAAGGATTCTGTAGAGGCTATCCTTGCTGCTTGCTGCGGTGCTATCGCAGAGGGTCTTGAGGAGCGCAAGGCTGAGAAGGCTGACGAGAAGGCTGCTGCAGAGCAGGCAGAAGAGGCTGCTGAGGCAAAGCCAAAGCGTGCTGCCCGTAAGGCAGAGGCTCCTGTAGAGGAGGCTCCTAAGGCTGAGGAAGAGGCACCAGCTGCTGAATAATCAATGAAACATAGTGGGCGCTGGTGAGTGCTAATGTGCTTTCATGCTTCTGCATGACAAGCCCATCATCTCTCATCAACGCCCGCAATATTTAATCATATTAGAAAGGAAATACAAAAAATGGCTGTATCTATTGAAGATATCAAGAAGCTCCGCGCTATGACTGGCGCTGGTCTGGCTGACGTAAAGAAGGCTCTCACTGAAGCAGAGGGCGATTTCGACAAGGCTAAGGAACTGCTCCGTGAGCGTGGCCTGGCTATTGCTGCCAAGCGTTCTGACCGTGAGACATCCAATGGTTGTGTACTCGTTAAGCAGGTTGAGGGCTTTGCTGCTATGGTTGCAGTAAAGTGTGAGACCGACTTCGTTGCTGCCGGCAAGGATTTCGTTGCCCTCGTTCAGGAGATCCTGGACGCTGCCGTTGCCAACAAGTGCAAGAGCCTCGATGAGGTGAAGGCGCTGAAGCTCGCTAATGGCGAGGATGCAGTGACCGCAGTACAGCAGCGTTCCGGTGTTACTGGCGAGAAGATGGAGCTGGATGGCTACAACTTCCTTGAGGGTGACAATGTCTCTGTTTATGACCACATGAATAAGCACACCCTTGCTACTATGGTTCAGCTGAGTGGCAGTAATGAGGACGCTGGTCACAAGGTAGCCATGCAGGTTGCAGCTATGAAGCCGGTTGCTCTCGATGAGGAGTCTGTTCCACAGTCAGTCAAGGACGAGGAGTTCAAGGTTGCTGTTGAGAAGACCAAGGAGGAGCAGGTAGAAAAGGCTGTCTTCAATGCAATCAAGAAGGCAGGCATCAATGCTAACCTCGTTGACAGTGAGGACCACATCGAGTCGAACATCAACAAGGGTTGGCTGACTCGTGAGGAGGCTGACAAGGCTCTTGAGATTAAGAAGACTGTTGCTGCCGAGAAGGCTGCCAACCTCAATGAGGGCATGATTCAGAACATTGCCAAAGGCCGTCTGAACAAGTTCTTCAAGGAGAACTGTCTTGTTGACCAGGAGTTCCAGTTCGGCGATGGCGACAAGATCAGCGTAGCTGAGTGGCTGAAGAAGCAGGACAAGGACCTCAAGGTTGTTGCCTACAAGCGCTTCACCCTCTCTGCTGAGTAATAAGGGCTTCTTCTTAGAAGAAAGATAAACGGGAGTTGCAGGAAAGCCTATCAGGCTCCTGTGGCTCCCCTTTTTTATTGGAGGCTTTCACGGATTATGACCTATTGTCCCTATAGTCTGCCAAAAACAATAATAACAGTCAATTATGAAGATATTTGCCATTGGTATGAACTATGCGCAGCACAATAAATCGCTGCACGGAACGTTATCAAAACCAGAGGAGCCCATTATATTCACCAAGGCTGACTCTGCTCTGCTGAGGGACCACAAGGCCTTCTTCATTCCTGATGAGTTGGGCCGGATAGAATATGAGACGGAAGTCGTTGTGCGCATCTGCCGCTTGGGTAAGACCATCTCCGAGCGGTTCGCACACCGTTATTATGATGCAGTGACCGTAGGCATAGACTTTACGGCACGGGAATTGCAGAAGAAACTGAAGGCCAACGGGCTGCCTTGGGAACTCTGCAAGGGATTTGACGGCTCGGCGGCCTTGGGCGAATGGGTACCGAAAGAGAAGTTTCTCGATGTGCAGCGGCTTCGTTTCCATCTGGATATCAACGGAGCAACGGTGCAGGAAGGCTGCACAAGCGACATGATGTACAAGATAGATGAGATCATCAGCTACATCAGCCGTTACTTTACGTTGAAGACGGGCGACATGCTTTACACGGGATGCCCCACGGGCTGTGGCTCCATTCATATCAATGACCACTTGGAAGGCTATTTAGAGGATAGGAAAGTCCTCGAATTTAATTGTAAGTAAATGACAAAACAAGCGACGATACTCTGCTTCCTGTTTCTGATGGGCTGTCTGAAGATGACTGCCCAGCGGCAACGGTTCTTCAATCTGACGGTTGAGGATGTAACCATTGACTCCGTATTGCCTACTTTCCGCTATGCCATTCCCGTAGGTGAGCAGTATGCTGACTCCACCTACGAGCTTGAGATACGCTATCCGGAGTTTATCGACATGAGCAAGAGCGACATTGAGCGTTATGATGCGCTGACGAGTGTCGTCCCTCCTGTATTGCCTGACATCTATCAGCAGATGACCGTTGACCGGAAGCGAGGTGTCCTGGAGTTCTCGCTCATGCCTGTTGTGGAGCGGAACGGCAGGCGACAGTTTCTTGTCAGTTTCATGGTTGCGCTCACTTCCCGTCCTAAGGTGGTGCCTGCCAAAGGCAGTCGGGTGAGGACCCGTTCTGCCAGCGGTGCGGTGACGAGGTCGGCTGAGGGGCGGTATGCAGCTCATTCCGTTCTTGCAAATGGCAGATGGGCAAAGATACGCGTCCCGGCAAGTGGTGTCTATCAGCTGACCAATGACCTCATCCGCCGTGCCGGTTTCACTGACCCTGCCAAGGTGAGACTCTATGGTTATGGCGGCAACCTTCAGAATGAGGTGCTGACGGCCGATTACCTATCCAAGCATGATGACTTGCAGGAAGTCCCAACCTATTCCGTGAATGGCAAGCGGCTCTTTTACGCAGAGGGGCCTGTGAGCTGGTCGTCACCAACCGCAACCGTCCGCACCCGTAATCCTTATTCAAGTTATGGCTATTACTTCCTTACCGAGGACGATGCGGCTGCGCCTGTGTCAGTTGCCGACAGTGCAGCCTTTCTCGACAGCTTCTATCCCTCGGCATCCGACTACCATTCCCTGCATGAGGTTGATGATTACAGCTGGTTCCACGGTGGAAGGAATCTCTTTGAAAGTACACCGCTGAAGCTGAACGCTCCCAGGACATTCACACTTGCCAACAAGGCACATGCAGCCGAGGGAATCCTCACGGTGGCAGTCACGACCGGTACGTACACCTCGGTGGTCAAGGTGGAGGCTAATGGCGCGGAGATTGGGCAGATCCGTGTTGCTCCTGGCGACTCCTATGACAAGGGATATGAGGAGACGAGAACTTTCCGGCTGAGCAATCTCCAGGCTGTTGACAGCATCCGGCTGACCACCCTATCGGGTGGACCGGCCCGTTTGGATTATCTTTCCATGACCTATCCTGATGCGGCTCCGGCTCCTTCGCTGAAATCATCATTCCCTGCTCCCGAGTATGTGTATAATATAACCAATCAGGACCACCATGCTGATGGACCAGTGAACATGGTCATCATTATCCCGACCAGCCAGAAACTGCTGGCGCAGGCTGAGCGTCTGGCCGACTTTCACCGTACACATGATAATCTTACGGTGCGCATTGTCCCGGCTGATGAGCTGTACAATGAGTTCTCCAGTGGAACACCTGACGCAATGGCTTACCGCCGTTACATGAAGATGCTGTATGACCGTGCCACTGACAGCAAGGACATTCCCCAGTCGCTGCTTCTCTTTGGCGACTGTGTGTGGGACAACCGTATGCTGACTGCCGACTGTCGGCAGCTCAATCCTGACGATTACCTGTTGGCTTACGAGAGTGAGAACTCCTTCAGTGAGACCGATTGCTATGTCAACGACGGTTGGTTCACCCTCATGGATGATGGGGAGGGGGGCAACCTGCTGAGCCGTGACAAGGAAGACCTTGGTGTCGGACGATTCCCGGTCACTACGGTCAGTGATGCGCAGACGCTTGTTGACAAGACCATCAGCTATGCACAGAACCGAAATGGCGGCAGTTGGGAGAATGTCATCATGTTCATGGGCGATGATGGAAATGACAATCTCCACATGCGTGACGTGAACGAGACGGCAGAGACCATCATGGCCGCCTATCCAGGCTATCAGGTGAGGAAGGTGATGTGGGATGCCTACACTCGGGTATCGTCCTCAACGGGCAATGCCTACCCCGAGGTCAGCGCGATCATCAAACAGCAGCAGGCACAAGGCGCCCTCATCATGGACTATGCCGGACATGGAAAGGAAGACCAGATCTCACATGAGGCAGTCCTCCGTCTGACCGATTATGCCAATTTCTCCAATGCCAATCTGCCACTGTGGATTACAGCCAGCTGTGACATCATGCCTTTCGACGGGACAATACCCACCATTGGCGAGGCTGCCATCCTCAATAAGAAAGGTGGCTCAATGGCTTTTTGGGGCACCACCCGTACTGTTTATGCCTATTATAACAAAGCTATCAACACGGCTTTTCTGAAACACGTGCTGAGCTTTACTGATGGGAAGCCCACCACGCTGGGCGAGGCGCAACGGCTTGCAAAGTGTGAGCTGATCAACAGCAGCAGCGACCTTACCCCCAACAAGCTCCAGTACTCTCTCCTGGGCGATCCCGCACTCTCGCTGAATCTTCCACGCTTGCAGGTGAAGGTGGAGACCATCAATGGCATGACACCTGATGCGGCGGGCACCATCGTGCTGAAGGGAGGCTCTGTCGTGACCGTCAAGGGGCATATAGCCAAGGATGGAGAGAAGGTAACTGATTTCAATGGGCTGCTTACCGCCACTGTGCGTGACACCCGTGAACTGATAACCTGCAAGAAACAGGAGGAGACTTCCGAGACCGCTTTCCAGTTCTATGACCGCCAGAAAGTGCTTTACAATGGTTCTGACAGTGTCCGTAACGGAGAGTTCAGCTTCACCTTTGCTGTTCCACGTGACCTGAACTATGTTGAGGGGACAGGACTCATGCACCTGTCGGCTGTCAATGCCGACCACTCGCTCATGGCGCACGGACATGAGGATGGCTTCCATATCAATGGAGCAGTGGAAGTCTATAATGACTCCATAGGCCCTTCTGTCTACTGTTATCTCAACACACCGTCATTCGTTGATGGAGGCAATGTCAATCCCACACCTTATTTTGTAGCCAAAATCACTGACAGGGACGGTATCAATGCCTCAGGAAACGGTATCGGGCATGACATGCAGCTGACGGTTGATGGCAAGCTGACGCAGACTTACACCTTGAATGACAATTTCCGTTATGACTTCGGCAGCTATACGTCAGGCTCTGTGGGTTACAGCCTGCCTGAGCTTTCTGAGGGACCGCACACCTTGCAGTTCCGGGCTTGGGACATTCTGAACAATGCCTCCACCGTGACGCTGCACTTCAATGTCATCAAGGGACTGGCTCCGGAAATCTCCAGTATCAGTGCTACGGAGAACCCCGCCCGCACACAGACAACCTTTATCGTGACGCATAATTACATTGGCTCAGATGTGACTGCCGAGATAGAAGTGTTTGACATGAGTGGCAGGCTGCTCTGGAGGCATGCCGAGTCGGGGCTTTCCTCTGGCAGTGCCTTCGCCACAAACTGGGACCTCACCGTTGATGGCGGCGCACGCCTGCATACGGGTGTCTATCTCTATCGGGTCCGGCTGAGCAGCAACGGTGCCACCAAGGTCTCCAAGGCCAAGAAACTCATAGTCTTAGACAATAAATAAGCCTCTCGTGTCGTTTCTTTCCATGATGCGGCCTGTATAAGGCTGCATTGAGGAATCTAAGTACAAATAAGAAACTCCCATAAAGCAGCATGAACCAATCGCTTCGTATAGCTATCCTTTCACTTGTCGCTCTTGTCTCAGCCACAATCTCGGCGCAGGACAAGAAAAACATGTTCAACCCTGTCAACACGTCAGTGACCTCACAGACCATTGCGCCTGATGCCCGCTCAGCCGGTATGGGTGACGTGGGGGCTGCCACTGATCCCGATGTCAACTCGCAGTACTGGAATCCTGCCAAGTATCCCTTCAATATCTCCCGTGCCGGGGTGTCGCTCAACTATACACCGTGGTTGCGTCAGCTGGTCAGCGATATTGACCTGGCCTATCTGGCGGGTTATTACCGCATCGGCGACTACAGTGCCGTGTCGGCCTCCATGCGTTATTTCTCCCTCGGTGAGGTGCAGATGAATGATGATGCCGCCATGACCATCAACCCTTATGAAATGTCATTTGACGTGGCTTACTCGCTGATGTTGAGTGAGCATTTCTCCCTGGGTGCTGCCGTGCGGTGGATTTACTCTGACCTTACCTATAACTATACTGACGATACGGCACCAGGGTCAGCCTTCGCAGCCGACATATCCGGCTATTATCAGAACTATATCAACATCGGAGAGCGTGAATGTCAGTTGGGCTTGGGTCTGAATATCTCCAATATCGGCTCAAAGATAACCTTTGGCGGTGACAACCGTTCTGAGTTCATCCCAACCAATCTCCGTCTGGGTGCATCGCTGATGATTCCCATTGATGAGTTCAACCGCTTCACCATTGCTGCCGATGCCAATAAGCTGCTCGTGCCAACCTATCCGAAGCGGGAGACTGATGAGTCGGAGATTGACTATGACAACCGTCTGCAGAAGGACTATTATGACGTGTCATCCATCTCGGGTATCTTCAAGAGCTTCGGTGATGCGCCTAATGGTTTCTCGGAGGAGATGCAGGAGGTCCAGTGGAGCGTTGGTGCGGAGTACACCTACAATGACAAGTTCTCCCTCCGTGCCGGCTATCACCATGAGAGTGAGAACAAAGGCAACCGTAAATACTTCACTGTGGGTGCGGGCTTCAAGATGAGTGTATTCTCCCTCGATGCGGGTTATGTGGTGGCTACAGCCAAGAGCAATCCCCTTGACCAGACCCTCCGTTTCTCCCTTTCGTTTGATATGGATGGGATAAAGGACCTTTTCCACAGGAGGTAAGAGGGAAAGCCCCCAAAAAGGAAGGGAAAGCCTTTCCCCCGGCCCCTTCCCCGTAGGGAGGGGAGCAACCAGCGGGATACCCCTGAGGGCTTTATGTTTATTATCGCCTATCATTGCCTATCATTGCCTATCATTGCTTATCATCGCTCATCATCGCCCTTTATCATCCATTATCACCCCATCATCACCCAACATTCAACACCCAACACCCAATCCCCCATTATGCCGAACTCCCCAATCCCCACCATCCCATCCTTCCGAACAGGAATGGGATATGATGTCCACAAACTCGTGGAAGGTCGTGACCTCTTTCTTGGAGGCATCAGAATTGACCATACCCTTGGTCTCCTTGGACACAGTGATGCTGATGTCCTTATCCATGCCATCTGCGATGCACTCCTTGGAGCAGCCAATATGCGTGACATTGGCTATCATTTCCCTGACACCTCTGCTGACACGCTGGACATGGATTCCAAGGTTATCCTCCGCAAGACCGTTGACCTGATAGCCACCAAGGGCTATCGTGTCGGTAATATTGATGCCACCGTCTGCGCCGAGCGTCCTAAGATCAATCCTCACATCCCTGCCATGCGCAAGTGTCTGGCTGAGATTATCGGTTGTGATGAGGATGCTGTCTCCATCAAGGCCACCACCTCCGAGCGCATGGGCTTCGTGGGGCGTGAGGAGGGCATGGCTGCCTATGCTGTCTGTCTTATCGTAAAGTAATTTTGTTATTTAATAATTATATGATTATTAGTAATGATTCAACAACTTTATTAGAATATCGGCAGCTTATAAGTGTATTATTTTGAAGAATGTAAAATATTCTGTGGGTATGTCTTTTATGTCGATATTCACCAATGTATACTTAACAATACAATATTGACTAAATCTTGTCGTTATAATATTCAAAAGACTCATTTGAAATTAATATGAGAAAGGTTGTGTTAGCTCTTTTGTTGGTATATACATCTTTCGCCACAGCCCAGAAAACTGTAGGTACTGTTACTTTATACCCGCGGTTAGGAATAAATCTGTCTAAATTCAGTACTGGCTATACATATAATATTTCTACAAGCGGTGTGGGGCAGAATACTATTCCCAAGTATAGGTGTGGATACGAATTTGGTTTCGAGTTACAACGTCAGGTTTATAAAACTGTAGGAGCA
>JAILEG010000029.1 GCA_024688365.1 Prevotella sp. | reverse complement strand
CTCAATGTCCTGCACCTCATCATATCCCATGAGTGTGTAGCTGGCTGCTGTGCTTACACGGCCGAAGTCATGGAGGTAAGCCAGCGTGGGGTGTTCGGTCTCCAGCCGGCTGGTCATCTCCTGCGTTCCGGCTATGAGCGTGCCCGTGCTGACGAAGTGGCTGCGCAGAGCCTTCTCGTCCTGCAGGGCTATCTGTCCGTTGATGGCCGGCAGGTAGAAGTAACCCCAGTCAATGCATATCCCGTCGCCCTTCTTGGCAAGGATGGGCTGGTCAATGGTGCCTGTGGTGAGGTAGTCGGTCGCGGCGTGGGTGATGTGACGGCTGTGCATGGGCTGTGAAGGCTTGTTTGAGGCGATGAGCGGACTGGCTGTCAACAGGAGCTGCACGTCATGCTGACGTTTGTCGGCTGACCGTACCTGATAGGATATGTAGTTGATGGGTGTTGACATGAGGTCGAGGTCGTCGATAAGCATGGGGGCAGTGAAGACGAGGTCGAGGTTGACAGGACCGCACCGGAAGGTATAGTAAGTGTTGGTTGCCAGCACGTCAACCGCCGTCTGCTGCGCCTGCTCCACATTGCCGATACCCGTGGCGATGTTGCGGAAAAGGCCGAAGTCAGTGTAGGCACCTCCAGTGGTGTTGTGACAGTGTGCGGCGATGACGTTCCTGCCAGGGTGGAGGAGGCCCTTCAGTTTTCCCGTGAGGTGCAGTCGGACGTTGTCAACCCATGTCTCGCCCGTATCAGCCACCTTGGTCCCGTTGATGTAAAGCTCGAACACATCGTCATGAGAGTAGACCAGGAAGAGGTCTTGGGCTATGTCATCATCCTTCAGCTCAAAGGTGCGTCGCACGTAGAGGTCGCTGTTCTGCTCGTTCCATCGGGTGCGCACATAGTTGAGGTCGGGTGATCCGAATGCTCCCTCAGCCTCCTGCCATCCTTTGGGTGTGAACCCGGGCTGTTCCCATCCCTGCCCAGGATAGGTGTGGGTGATGGTGCCTCGCCATGATCCTCGGTCAGCCATAGGAAGGATTGGGTCAAGAATCTCCTTGTGCGTGCTTCCCATGAAGGAGTAGGTTTTTCCGTCTACGCGTATCAGTCCGTCGATGGGTTTCTCGTCATCAGTCCAGTGGCGGGTGGTCCCGCCGTTCAGCTGGTCAAAGGGTGACCAGATGGAGAAGTAGGGGTCATTGACGATGAGGGGGACGGAGGGCAGTCGAAGCTCGGTTGTCTGGTAGGGCTTGAATATCTCCGGACTTTGTGCGTGTGCCATGATGGCTGCGCAGAAGGCTGAGATCAGCAGGAAAGTTCTGTTCATGTTTCTGTTGATGTGTTTCAGTTCTGTTCTATTGGTTCTTGCTGTGCCGGCTGATATACTGTCGGAATCCCGCCGGCTGTTTTCAAAGTATTATCCGTCTGACAAATCTTTCTTCCTCAGAAAAACATTATCCTTGTTGAAAATAAAATGGCTATCCGCCTTTCAGAATAGCTTACAGGTTGCAAAGTAACAACTTTTTCGCCTTATCTGCAAATAGTTGTTACAGAAAAACTGCTGTCAGCATGTTTTTGTTGTCAGTCTCACGGCCTGCCGCCATCGTGGGGCTTTTCCTCATGTGGAAGGTCTGCCGGGGTGATCCAGAAGCGCATGGTGATGTCCTCAAAGGTGCCATCGGGCTGTCGGCGGAACATGCGCTGGTTGGTACGGCGTGACTTGAGGGCACCCAGGTGGCGGAGGTAGGGGCCCACCTTGATGTAGTCGAAGTTCTGTTGGTCGATGAGGGGAGAGATTGATGTGCGGCCGGTGTACCAGCCCGTTCTCAGGAGGGGATGGTGTTGGCGGATGTGGGCTGCGAGGGCATTGACGGCTGCCGGGTCGGCATCACCGCCCATGAAACCCACACAGGTGAGGGTGCTGTCGGTCTCCAGGATGAGGCCTGAGAGGACGTCGGTGGTAAGGTTGCTGCCTGTGTCAGTCCAAAGGAAGGGACTGTGACAGCCAGGACAATGGCAGGGGCAGCCGGAGATGTTGATGGCAAGTGTCACCTCGTCAGGAAACTCCTGGAAGACGATGTCGGTGTTGAGATAGTGCAGCATTGGAAAGGAAAAAGGAAGAAACTCCCTCCTCAGCCGCTTCCAGGGGAGAGCCTCACGGGAGACGGAGAGGGGAGATGGACGGTGGACTAATGGGAAAGGGACACTTGCATTTGGCAGTCAACAGTCAACAGGAAAGGGATGCCTTCTCAGTGAAGAAGGCATCCCTGCTCCTGGGCAGGGACATGCCTTGTTGCCGACACGGCATGTCACGGCCTTTTGTGTTCCAGCTCAGCAGGCTTACTTCTTGTCCCTGCAGTTTCCTGCGGTGACGCTCATGTTCTCTCCGTGGATGGTGTCCCTTCCTTCAGAGAGGGTTGAGGCGGCTGGACCTGTCGGGGCTACATCAACCGTGTACATGTCCTCACCTGCATAGAAGCGGCGGTGCGCCTCCTCCTGGCGTGGGGCAGAGAAGTTGCTGACACGCTTCATGTAGCCGATGATGCGCGTGAGGTAGTCGATATTCTTCGAGTGGCAGTGTGGGCACTCGTGGAGGTACCGCTTGTCGATATGTCCGCAGTCGTTGCAGATGGTGTTGGGGATGTTGAACGTGAAGTAGTTGCATCCCTCCTGTGCAGCCACACGCAGGAGCTGGCGGTACTGTGGCTCGGAGAGGTGCTCCTCCAGGTTCATGTGGAGGGCGGAGCCACCCGTGAGATGCTCAATGTAAGGCGCACCGTGGAGACGGAACTTGTCGAGGATGGTCAGCGAGTTGTCCTCAACCCGGTAGAAATAGCTGTTGTAGCAGTCGCGTGGGACGAAATAGCCATCCTCACGGTCCCACTTGGCATGCTTCACACCCACATTCTCGGCGGGAATCATCTCGCAGTTGAACATGGCCTCCTTCGTACGGAATGCCTTGTTCTGCTTCTCGATGAGTCCGAGTACACCCTGGACGAACTTCTTGTAGTCCTCGTTCGGTGTGATGTCGAGCCCCATGAACTCGGCAGCCTCTACCAGGCCGTTGATGCCAATGGTGAGGTACTGGCGGTCAATGTTGATGTAGCCTGCATCGAAGAGGGGCAGCATATGGTTGTGGAGCAGCTCCTTGAGGTTCTCGTTGTAAGCCAGCTGTACCTTGTGGCAGAGTATGATGACATGCTCAAGATACTCCTTGTAGTCCATGTTGTTGTTCACGGCATACTGGATGCAGCGGTTGAGGTTGATGGTCAGCACGCTCTTTGAGCCAGTTGACACACCTCCGGCACCGAGCGTGTAGGAGAAGCCATTGTCCTGGATCTCGTTGCGCAGGCGGCAGCAGGAGCTGAGCGAGTCGGCATTGTCGCTCATGTAGGTGAAGAAGCTGTGGCCCTCGGCATACATCTTCGCCGTGTAGTCGCCCCATTCCTTGTCCTTGCAGTCGCCGTTCTCGGCCAGCAGGGCCATCGTCTCGACAGGGAAGGTGAGGACAGTCTTCAGACGTTCCTGGTTGAACCAGCTCATAAACCGCTTCTGCAGCCATGAGAGGCTCTCCCAGTCGGGCTGTGAGCCGTCAGGGAAATAGAAGTTGCCGAAGAGCGACTCGAAGTAAGGACGGTCATAATAGGATATGTTCCAGAACACTGCCTGGTAGTTGCGGGCACCGGTGGGCTGGTTGAGTGAGTAGACAATCTGCTCGAAGTCGTCAGTGATGATCTTGTCAATGGTGCGCTTCTTGAGGCTGAGGTCTACCACCTCATCGGCCCGCTTCCAGTAGTCCTTGCCGTATTCCTTCTGGATAAAGTAGTTCATGTACATCAGGAACTCTGGTGTGGCGCAGGCTCCGGCCAGCATGGATGAGACCATGAAGACCATGTTGATGAACCCTCCGCAGAAGCTCTTGAGGTTGGTCGGTGCGGTAGAGTTGCCGCCGATTGACGTCGTTCCGCCGATGAGCCAGGGGTACATCGTGATGGAGGCACAGTAGTTGGCAAGGTTGGTCTCATCGTTCTTATATATGAAGTGGTGGGTGAGCAGGTCGATGTACTCGTCAGCCATCTCCTTGCCATACATCTTCTTGATGCGGTCAACCAGCAGGCGGCGGTTCAGGCGAATGAAGCCCTGCTTGGGCAGCTCGCCGATGAGCGTTGCGATGTTCTTATGCTCAACGTTGGCATTGGCATCGAACTTAGAGCCTGTCGCTGCGTTCTTCGCCACACAATAGTCAGAGAGGAACTTCATCTTTTCCAGCGTCTCCCGGTCCTCGGTGTGCTGCTGCCGGTAGACGATGAAGCTCTTGGCCACCTTGTAGAAGCCCTCCTTCATCAGCGCCTCTTCCACCTGGTTCTGTATGTCCTCCACCTTGATGTCATTGTGGATGTCAAGGTCAGACAGCACTTTCGATACCGTTCCGAGGTCGGTTGGCTCGTTGACACTCTCGAATGCCTTTACGATGGCACTCATAATCTTGTCGAGGGAGAAACGTTCCTTCGACCCGTCACGCTTTGTTATCGTGAAGTTCTTCATTTCCATTGCTTAGCTCTTGTATGTCTTTTAATTATCAATTAGGCATGTTTTGTTGCATGGCTTTCAGGCGATGTGTGTTCTTTTATCAGTCAAGCCTGTGGGGCACATGACAGGATTGTGGTTGACAAAACGGATGATTTCTCTCATGTCGGTTGTTCTTAAGTTCTCCGTTTTGGATAACTTTTTCTTTTTCATTGCATGAAAAGTTTTCCGTTTTCTTTGTTTTTGATGTTGCAAAGTTAGCCAAAAGGTTTCAGTCTGGCAAGAAAGAGTCAGCTTAAAAATAGCTAAAAAACATCTGCTGTTCCTCTCCTCACATGGTCAAATGTCAGTCATTTAATCAGTTATCGGATGATAGTTTCAGCGGTACTTTACTTACAGTCGAAAACAGTGTTTTTCCCAGGCTTTGTTTTGCAGATTGTTTATGGCTGCCCGCCTGCCGATACAGCAGTGTGTCGGGCAGCCATTGCCGGGCGGCTTATCTGCGGATTACTTTCCTTACGCTTCCGTCCTCCATTCTGATGATGTTCAAGCCCTTTCCTTCAGCCTTCAGGCGCATACCGTTGGCGTTATAGATGGCTGTGGAAGTAGTGTTGGCAGCTGGTGCCGTGCTGATGCCGGCCGTGGTTTTCTCAGCGGTCACAATCCACCCTTTGGCCTGTGCCTCAGCGATGTTGGCGGCTTCAGTCCCAGGCATGTAGCTGATGTTGAGCTGCTTGGCGAACTGTTCGTTGTTGTGGTTGATGCTTACATTGCTCACGTCAGCCAGTTGCGAGATGATGGTGTTGATAACGTCAGCCTGCATCTTGTTGCCTTGCAGCGTGAGTCCCTGCAGGTCAATGTTCGTGCTGAGACTGAGCGTTGAGAGCCCGTTGTTCTCGGCGGCAAGCCATTGCAGGTAGCTGTTGTGGCTTACGTCCAGGGCGGTCAGGCGGTTGTTGGCGAGTCTTGCCCAGTACAGGTAGGGGTACCCGCTGAGGTCAATGCTGGATATCTGGTTGTCATCCAGGCGGAGCTGGCTGAGATAATTGGCGGCAAAGGGCTTCAGTTCGGTAAGGTGGTTGTTGGCGAGCTGGAGGCTCGTGAGCATCGGGTTGTTGGTGAGGTCAGCACTTTCCAGCTGGTTGTTGTTGGCCTGTAGGGTGGAGAGCTGTGGAAGGGTGGAGGTGTCTATATGGCGCAGCTGATTGTTGTCAATGTTGAGATACCTCACACCGTGGTTGGAGGAGAGGTCCAGTGAGGTCAGCTGGTTGTCATAGAGGTAGACACCCTCAAGATTGGGCACCATGCTCAGGTCAATGTTCTCCAGTTTGTTGCCGTCGAGTGAGAGATGGGTAAGCGTGGTGCATCCGTCCAGCTTCACGCTGCTGATGAGGTTGTTGCTGGCATGCAGCTCGTCGAGCTTGGTCATGCCGGTGAGGTCGAGTGAGATGATCTGGTTGCCGTTGATGCTGAGTTCATCGACATTGGCGCGGCCCGCTATATCAAGTTCGGTCAGGCGGTTGTTGTCACACACCACTTTGTACAGTGTGTTGCTCACAGGCAGCAGCAGCTTCTCCACCTTGTTTCCGGTGATGTCAACTTGCGAGAGGTTTTCCCACGCGCTCAGGTCGATGGTTCCGGAAAGTTGGTTTCCAGCGAAGTCCACCACAACGCCATTGCTGCTGTAGTTGCGCCCTAAGGCCACGCTTGTGAGCTTGTTGTTGGCGGCATACACACCTCTGAGCCGCCCGCAATTCGTGAGGTCAAGGGTAGTGATGGCATTGTCCTGTAATCGGAGCATGTAGATGTCGGGCTCATTGTCTATGTCAAGTGCGGTGAGGCCACAGCTGTTGGCATAGAGAAGCAGGATCTGGCTGCCATACACCTTGACGGTGTTCCCTTGCAGTTGGTTGCTGTAGTAGTTGGCCGACGAGTATTCTTTCAGCACTCCGTCTCCCCAGTCTATCTGGAATTTGTTGCCCGCAGAGCCTCCTATGGCTATCTCGACGTTCTGGCCTATGAGCGAGTCGGGGAAGGTGAGCGTCATGTCGGCTGCTGACTGTGCCTGTGCGGTCATGTTGGCAGTGAGCGAGAGTGCTGCCCAGAGCAGCGTTTTGCGTAAAGTTGTTCTCATGCGTGATTTGCTTTGATATGATTAATATGAATTGTTCTTCGGTGTTTTTATTCGTTTTTGCTTTAAATACGGCGC
This sequence comes from Prevotella sp., assembly GCA_024688365.1. GTDB lineage: Bacteria > Bacteroidota > Bacteroidia > Bacteroidales > Bacteroidaceae > Prevotella. The sequence continues at coordinate 4,243 of JAILEG010000029.1, read as the reverse complement.
AAAATTAATCAATTTATCGTAAATGGTGAAATAATTTGGGATTTATTTCCGTTTCGGTTATTTTTCCTTTCCTCCCACTTGTCCTGTTGTGGTATAACAAAATATATTACCTGACCATTCCTGAAAAGGCTGGTTGAGAACTTGAGGCAGCACGGCGGATGCGCCTCGCGTCAGGATTCTTCAGTGGGAAGGGCGCGGCTTGCAAGGAGAATATCCATATCGTGCCTCTGTCAACATGGCCGACAGGCGTTTTATTCTCTCTTGATTTCCATCGGTCAGCAACAGGTTGCCGTGGTCTGCGGCCTTATCTGTAGCCCATTGGCATATAATTGCGGATTTCATCTGCTATGCGGCTGTTCAGTACTTCTCGAGAAGTATCAGAGTATTTCAGCAGAAGTTCTCAGGTACTTCACATGAAGTATCCGGCAGGTTGGGCACTGCGAACCAGGCATGAGGACGGCTCAGTAGGAAAAAGGCGAGACATCCTAAAAAATAGGATATCCCACCTCAAATGTTCTCACAACGGAATTATCCTTATTGTGATTTGCTTGAAAATTATGATGCAAATATACAAAAAATAATTGTATGGACAAATGTTTTAGAGATTTTTATTATATTTGCAATTGAATAAATAATTAAAAGCTAATGAAAACAATCTTAGGTTTGGATTTGGGTGTTGCATCAATAGGATGGGCACTCATACTTGTTACGGATGATTATAAGCCTGTTAAAATTATACGTTTAGGTGTCCGTCGCATACCGGTAACCCCTGATGATATAAAGCAATTTACCACGGGTAGTGCTTTTACAAAAAATCAGAATCGTACGAAATCTAGGACTGCCCGCAAGGGGTATGAACGATATAAGCAGCGGCGTGAAAGACTAACGGAGGAGCTTAGAAGATTGGGAATGCTTCCCGATGAGTCTCTGATTAAACTTCCGGTATTGGATTTATGGCGTCTGCGGGCGAACGCTGCTAAAGAAACGGAGAAATTATCTTTAGCTGAGATTGGTCGTGTCCTGTATCATATTAATCAGAAGCGAGGCTATAAACATTCTAAGGCAGATGTGTCGAAAGAAGCAAAGGAAAAAGAGTATGTTGCCCAGGTTAATGGCCGCTACGAAACTATCCGTAGTCTGGGTATGACGATTGGGCAGTATTTTGCCTCGAAGTTGGAAGAAACCGCTGTAAAAACGGACAAGGGAGTTTTCTATACGTTCCGTACAAAGGAACAGGTTTTTCCAAGAGCAGCCTATGAGGAAGAGTTTGACCGGATAATGGATTCTCAGAGAAAATATTATCCTGATATTCTGACGGACGGGGAAATAGATAGACTTCGCAATTATATAATCTTCTATCAGAGAGACCTTAAATCCTGTAAGCACCTTATCGGAATCTGCGAATTGGAGAAACATCTCTGTGATAATGGAAATGGGAAAATTGTCACATCGGGACCACGCGTTGCTGCCACATCTAATCCGCTATTTCAGTTAGATAAATTATGGGAGGAAGTCAATAATATCAGTATCACAGACAAATATGGTCATGAGCTGTTCATATCTCAAGAGCAAAAGAATGAGATTGTTCAGCTTCTGAACAAGAAGCCAGTCTTAAAGCTTACAGAACTGTATAAGATACTTAAAATAAACAAGAGTGAGTGGTACTCAAATGCTTCCTTAAAGAAAGGACTACAAGGGAATACGACGGTTGTACAATTGCGCGAGGCATTGGGAGACACTGCTGAGGCTGACCGTCTCTTAAGATTCAATCTAACCTATAAGGAGCGCGAGCTAAAAGAAGAGACTGGCGAACCTTTGTTGGAGATAGCCCCAAGCTGCATGGAGGAACCTCTTTATAAACTCTGGCATATTGTTTATTCCATAAAGGACAAGGAAAATCTAGCGCAGACGCTAAGGAAGCAACTGGGCATATCAGACCCAGGAATCATTAATAGGTTATATGACATTGATTTTGGAAAGGACGGATACGGTAATAAGTCTGTACGTGCAATTCGACGAATCTTGCCTTATCTGCAAGAAGGACTGAAGTATAGCGATGCCTGCAAGTGTGCAGGCTATAATCACTCGAATAGTCTTACGAAAGAAGAAAATCTGAATAGAAATCTGTTGGACAGCTTACCGCAGCTGCAAAAGAATGAACTTCGTCAGCCAATGGTGGAAAAGGTTCTCAATCAGATGGTGAATATAGTTAATCGTGTTATGCTTCTGTATGGAAGACCAGACACTATAAGGGTGGAGTTGGCGAGAGAACTGAAGCAAAGTCGTGAAGAGCGGTATGCAACTTCCAAGCGTATCAATGAGCGCGAAAGGGAGAATAATAGGATAGCCAAGCATTTGAAAGAAGAAGGGATTAGGGCAACTAGAAATAAGATAGAGCGATACAAACTATGGTGTGAGTCTGGCCGGTGTTGTTTCTATTGTGGTCAGCCTATCGGAGAGAAAGCCTTCCTAGAGGGAGGTGAAGTAGAGACGGAGCATATTATCCCTAAATCTTTACTGTTTGACAATAGCTTCTCAAATAAGGTCTGCTCATGTCGGAAGTGCAATAAAGAGAAAGACAATCAGACTGCCTTCGACTTCATGTCTCATAAAGATGAATTTGATGATTATGTAAGGAGAGTGAACGATATGTTCTCAGGCGGAAAAATCAGCAAGACTAAGCGTGATAGGTTGCTTACCTGTGCTTCGGATATTCCTCAGGATTTTATCAATAGGGATTTAAGACTGACACAATATATTTCCAGAAAGGCAATGGAAATATTGAAGAATATATGTTTTGACGTAACAGCTTCGACAGGAGGGGTTACAGACTTTATACGCCATACTTGGGGATACGATGATGTACTGCACCAATTAAACTTCCAACGATATAAGGAGGGCGGGTTGACAGAGATGAGAATCATAGAGCATCGTGGACAAGCACATGAGAAGGAAGTTATCAAAGATTGGAATAAACGTCTTGACCATCGTCATCATGCTATTGATGCACTTGTTGTAGCTATGACACGACAAAATTTTATTCAAAGAATGAATACACTGAATGCCTCTCGGGATGTTATGTTCAGTGATATATCAGTGCAAGATAAGCAGTGGAGGCATGATTATTCCCTTTTGCAAGAATGGCTTAGGGAAAAGGAGCATTTTTCAACGGATATTGTAAAGGAGTCTGTTGCGGGTTTGATAGTTTCATGTCGTCCTGAAGGTAAGGTCGCATCAACGGGGAGGAGTGCTATCTTTCCTCATGGCAAACGGAAGATTGTTCAACGCGGTGTTGTAATTCCTCGTGGTGCTCTGCATGAGGAATCCGTTTATGGAAAGATAAAAGATGAAACTGGAAAAGGTTCTTACGTCATTAAGTATAAATTAGGTATAGGTGCAGTCGGCTTTCTTTTTAATGGGAAAGAAACTTATAAGGAAGAAATCAAGATAAATAAAAAGACAGGGGTACCCGATATTAAGATTACGGATAAAATTAAGGATGTCCTTGATAGCGTAGTGGACGGAAATATAAGAAGAAGGATTCTTGAAAGGCTGAATGAAGGATGTCCAGTAGGTCAGAGCTATAAGGACAACGTGTCAAAAGCTCTGGAAAATTTTAAGGACATATCGAAACGTCCTCTCTACACGGATGATATACACAAAATTCCTATTCATTCTGTCAGATGTAAGACAGGTCTCTCTGTTGTCGTTCCGCTCCGTTATAATCAAGAAAGAAATCCAATAGGGTTCGTCAAGCCAGGTCATAATCATCATATATCAATCTATCAAGATGCTGCAGGAGTTTATCACGAATGTGTTACAACTTTTTGGCAAGCTGTAGAGAGGAAACGATTGCATCTGCCTGTTATTATAGAGTCGCCGTCTGATCTGTGGGACAAGATTTCTGACAGAAATCTTCCACAGAGTATTCTTTCCTCTTTTCCTGAACCTGATTGGAAGTTTGTGTTCTCTATGCAGAGAAAAGAAATGTTTGTGTTGGGTATGGAAGATGATGATTTCCTGCATGCAATTAAGGGGCACAAAACGAAGCGTATAGAATGACAGAGGGTCGAAAAATGGGTGAAGTTGTTAGTTTACAAACAGTTAGACGTAGTTTGATGGTTGAGGCTCCACAAAACGAAACGTTTACATAGGTTTAATTTTGGTTTACATCGAGGGGCTTTTCGTTTACATGAGACTGACGAAAGATTTACTCACATAGGGCTGCACGTTTACGCGTGTG
>JAILEG010000011.1 GCA_024688365.1 Prevotella sp. | reverse complement strand
AGAGTCAACTGGGTGGAACGAACCGTCGATTACAGTTACCTTCAGTGAATCCATTGGGTAACCACCGAGGATACCATTCTTCATAGCGTTCTCGAATCCCTTCTGGATAGATGGGATGAACTCCTTAGGAAATTCCTATGGAGTCGATCGACGCTGGTGATATCTGCGCAGGTGTAGGTTTCAAGGATATCCGCACTGGTGATACTCTCTGTGATGAGAATGCGCCAATCGTACTGGAGTCTATGACCTTCCCTGATACTGTGATCTCTATCGCTGTTGAGCCTAAGAGCCAGGCAGACGTTGCCAAGCTTGACAACGGTCTTGCCAAACTTGCAGAGGAGGATCCAACTTTCACCGTCCGTACTGATGAGCAGAGTGGCCAGACCATTATCTCAGGTATGGGTGAGCTCCACCTTGATATTATCATCGACCGTCTGAAGCGTGAGTTCAAGGTTGAGTGTAATCAGGGTAAGCCGCAGGTTCACTATAAGGAGGCCATCACGAAGTCAGCTCAGAGCCGTGAGACTTACAAGAAGCAGTCGGGTGGCCGTGGTAAGTTCGCTTGTATTGATGTTACTATCGAGCCAAAGGATGAGGACTACACTGAGGGCGACCTGCAGTTTGTCAACGTTGTCAAGGGTGGTAACGTGCCTAAGGAGTTTATTCCTTCTGTAGAGAAGGGATTCAAGGACTGCCTGAACAACGGTGTGCTGGGTGGCTTCCCACTGACAGGTCTGAAGGTTACACTTACGGATGGTTCTTTCCACCCGGTAGACTCTGACCAGTTGTCATTCGAGCTTGTTGCTCACCAGGCATTCAAGGTGCTTTGCCCGAAGGCAGGACCTGTCCTCATGGAGCCTATCATGAAGGTTGAGGTTGTTACTCCGGAGGAGAACATGGGTGATGTTATCGGTGACCTGAACAAGCGTCGTGGCCTCGTACAGGGTATGGAAGAGGCTCGCAGCGGTGCGCGTGTTGTCAAGGCTATGGTTCCATTGTCAGAGATGTTCGGCTATGTGACAGCTCTGCGTACCATCACCTCCGGTCGTGCTACTTCCTCTATGGAGTATGATCACCACTCTCCGGTATCAAGTGGTCTCGCAAAGGAGATTCTTGAGGAGCTGAACGGTCATGCAGACCTCGTTAAGTAAAGATACTGTCAAAATCCTGCTCTCTCATAGCGTATGACTCTTATGGGAGGGCAGGCTTATATAATTTCAATCACAAATTAAATTTCAGACATGAGTCAGAAGATTCGTATTAAGCTGAAGTCTTACGACCACCAGTTGGTTGACAAGTCAGCAGAGAAGATTGTTAAGGCTGTAAAGGCCACTGGTGCTATTGTCAGCGGACCTATTCCATTGCCGACACACAAGCGTATTTACACTGTAAACCGCTCAACATTCGTCAATAAGAAATCACGTGAGCAGTTCCAGCTCTCCGATTTCAAGCGTCTCATTGATATCTACAGTTCAACGGCAAAGACCGTTGATGCACTGATGAAGCTCGAGTTGCCTTCAGGTGTTGAGGTAGAGATTAAGGTGTAGTCATTTGTTGACAAGAGTATCGAATTTAACAAACAAAGCATTTACATTCATTTTTTAAATAATTAATTGAAATGCCAGGATTATTAGGAAAGAAAATCGGAATGACATCCGTTTTCAGTGCCGACGGTAAGAATGTACCGTGCACTGTTATCGAAGCTGGTCCTTGTGTTGTAACCCAGGTTAAGACCGTTGAGAAAGATGGTTACAAGGCTGTTCAGTTAGGTTTCGGCGAGGCTAAGGAGAAGAGAACCTCCAAGCCGCAGCAGGGACACTTCCAGAAAGCAGGTACAACACCAAAGAAGCACTTGGCCGAGTTCAAGTTTGATGAGGAGTATAACCTCGGTGACACTATTACTGTTGAGCTGTTCAGCGACACGAAGTTCGTTGATGTAGTTGGCACGTCAAAGGGTAAAGGCTTCCAGGGCGTTGTGAAGCGTCACGGATTCGGTGGTGTAGGACAGTCTACTCACGGTCAGGATGACCGTGCGCGCAAGCCGGGATCTATCGGTGCTTGTTCTTACCCCGCAAAGGTCTTCAAGGGCATGCGCATGGGCGGCCAAATGGGAGGTGACAGGGTTACGACCCAGAACCTTCAGGTGTTAAAGGTTATTCCAGAGCACAATCTCCTTCTTGTTAAGGGCAGTGTGGCTGGATGCATTGGTTCAACCGTAATAATTAATAAGTAATGGATATTAACGTATTAGATATCAAAGGTCAGGAGACCGGCCGCAAGGTAACTCTTAACGAGAATATCTTCGGTATTGAGCCTAACGATCACGTCCTTTACCTCGCTGTAAAGCAGTATCTCGCTGACCAGCGTCAGGGCACAGCCAAGTCAAAGGAAAGAAGTGAGCATGCAGGCTCTACACGTAAGTTAGGTCGTCAGAAGGGCGGCGGCGGCGCTCGCCGCGGTGATATCAATTCACCTGTCCTCGTTGGTGGTGGTCGTGTTTTCGGTCCCAAGCCACGCGACTATAGCTTTAAGCTGAATAAGAAAGTAAAAGTTCTTGCACGCAAGTCTGCTTTTGCTTACAAGGCTCAGGAGAATGCTATTGTTGTCGTTGAGGATTTCAATCTTGATGCTCCAAAGACTAAAGATTTTGTAAATATTGCTAAAAATCTGAAAGTTGACGGCAAGAAAGTGCTTCTCCTTTTGCCAGAAGTAGAGAAAAATGTATATTTGTCGGCTCGCAATTTGGAGAAGGCAGAAGTGATGACCGCCGCACAGGTCAATTCGTACAAAGTTTTGAATGCTGATGTGCTGGTTATCACCGAGAATTCTCTGAAGGTCATCGACGAAATCTTAACCAAGTAATAATTAGGAGACAGATAAGAATTATGGGATTTATCATTAAACCAGTGGTCACTGAGAAGATGACCAAGTTGACAGACAAGTCTTCTGAGGATAAGGTTGTAAAGCACAAGGGTGAGAAGAGAACCATTCCGGCACAGCCAAAGTATGGTTTTATCGTGAAGCCTGAGGCAAACAAGCTTGAGATTAAGAAAGAAGTTGAGGCTCTGTACAACGTTACAGTAGTGAGTGTGAATACGATTCGTTATGCAGGCAAGCGTCAGGCCCGCTATACAAAGGCTGGTCTCGTGAAGGGACAGAAGAACGCATTCAAGAAGGCTATCGTCACTTTGAAGAATGGCGATTCAATCGATTTTTACAGCAATATTTAAATAAAAAATGGCAGTACGTAAATTAAACCCGGTCACACCGGGACAAAGACACAAGGTTATTGGCACGTTCGAGGATATTACTGCATCCGTGCCAGAGAAGTCTCTCGTTTACGGTAAACGTTCTACCGGTGGTCGAAACAACACCGGTAAGATGACTGTCCGCTACAAGGGCGGCGGTCATAAGAGGAAGTATCGTCTTATCGACTTCAAGCGAGAGAAAGATGGTGTTCCAGCTGTAGTGAAAACAATCGAGTATGACCATAACCGCTCAGCTCGTATTGCGCTGTTATACTATGCTGATGGTGAAAAACGTTACATTATTGCTCCTAACGGACTGCAGGTAGGTGCTACTCTGATGTCAGGTGCTGAGGCAGCACCTGAGGTTGGAAATGCCCTCCCACTGGCTAACATTCCTGTTGGTACCGTAATTCACAACATTGAGTTACGTCCAGGGCAGGGTGCTTTGCTCGTTCGTTCGGCTGGTAACTTTGCTCAGCTTACTTCTCGTGAAGGCAGTTACTGTGTCATCAAGCTCCCTTCTGGTGAGACACGCCAGATTCTGTCAGCTTGTAAGGCAACTGTTGGTAGTGTAGGCAACTCTGACCACGCGCTTGAGCAGTCTGGTAAGGCTGGTCGCTCCCGCTGGTTGGGCCGTCGTCCTCACAACCGTGGTGTTGTTATGAACCCTGTTGATCACCCGATGGGTGGTGGTGAGGGCCGTCAGTCAGGTGGTCACCCACGTTCACGCAAGGGCTTGTACGCTAAGGGTCTCAAGACTCGTGCACCTAAGAAGCTTTCAAACAAGTACATCATTGAGAGAGCTAACAAGAAGTAATCAAAGTAATTAAGAGTAAATTATGAGTCGTTCATTAAAAAAGGGTCCATACATCAACGTATCACTCGAGAAGAAGATTCTCGCCATGAATGAGAGTGGTAAGCAGAATGTTGTCAAGACATGGGCCAGAGCATCAATGATCTCCCCGGACTTCGTGGGTCACACTGTTGCAGTTCATAACGGAAACAAATTTATCCCTGTTTACATTACGGAGAACATGGTAGGTCACAAGCTCGGAGAGTTCAGCCCTACGCGCCGTTTCGGTGGTCACTCTGGCAACAACAAGAAGTAATCAGGTCATAATCCATTTAGAATAATAGAAAAATATAATGGGAGCAAGAAAACATATAAAGGCTGAGGCTCGCAAGGAAGCCTTGAAAAGCCAGTATTTTGCAAAGCTCAAGGACTGTCCTTCTTCTCCACGCAAGATGCGCTATGTTGTTGACATGGTTCGTGGTATGGAGGTCAATCGTGCCCTTGGCGTGCTGAGATTCTCCAAGAAGGCGGCTGCCCAGAACGTTGAGAAACTTCTGCGTTCAGCTATTGCCAACTGGGAGGCTAAGAATGACCGCAAGGCTGAGGACGGTGAACTTTATATCTCAAAGGTCTTCGTTGACGAAGGCGTTACAATGAAGCGCATGCGTCCTGCACCACAGGGCCGTGGCTACAGAATCCGCAAACGTTCTAACCACGTCACTCTCTTCGTTGAGTCGAAGGCTGACGCTAATAATGATGATAAATAAATAGTAGAATGGGACAGAAAGTTAATCCAATTAGCAACCGTCTTGGTATCATCCGCGGTTGGGAGTCAAATTGGTTCGGTGGCAAGAATTTCGGGGACAGCCTCGTAGAGGACCGCAAGATCCGTACGTACCTGAGCAAGCGCCTGGAGAAAGCAAGCGTTTCCCGTATTGTCATTGAGCGCACATTGAAGCTCGTCACCATTACTATTTGCACGGCTCGTCCGGGTATTGTCATCGGTAAAGGTGGTCAGGATGTAGATAAGCTGAAGGAAGAATTGAAGAATCTTTTCAAGAAGGAGATTCAGATTAATATCTTCGAGGTTAAGAAGCCTGAACTTGACGCTAACATCGTTGGTAACAACATCGCTCGCCAGGTTGAGGGTAAGATAGCTTACCGTCGTGCTATCAAGATGGCCATAGCCAACACGATGCGTGCTGGTGCTGAGGGTATCAAGATTCAAATTACTGGTCGTCTGAACGGTGCCGAGATGGCACGTAAGGAAATGTTCAAGGAGGGTCGTACTCCGTTGCACACTTTCCGCGCAGACATCGATTATTGTCAGACAGAAGCCCTTACTAAGGTAGGTCTGCTGGGTATCAAGGTTTGGATTTGCCGTGGAGAAGTCTACAACAAGGTTGACCTCACCCCGAACTTCGCCCAGGAGAAGAACAGCAGCCGCTCTAACAATGGTGGTGGCCGTTCTGGCAGAGGTAATCGCAGAAGAAACAATAACCGTTAAAAGAAGAAGCTATCATGTTACAGCCAAAAAGAGTAAAATATAGAAGACCTCAAGACGGACGTGGCAATAAAGGCAACGCCCACAGAGGTACACAGCTGGCTTTCGGCTCATTCGGCATCAAGACCCTTGAGGCCAAGTGGATCGACAGCCGTCAGATTGAGGCCGCTCGTGTAGCAGTGAACCGCTATATGAACCGTCAGGGCCAGGTCTGGATCCGTATCTTCCCAGATAAGCCGATTACTCGCAAGCCTGCCGATGTCCGCATGGGTAAGGGTAAGGGTGATCCCGCAGGATGGGTAGCACCGGTGACTCCAGGTCGTGTCCTCTTTGAAGTAGAAGGTGTAAGCTTTGACATCGCAAAGGAGGCGCTTCGTCTCGCTGCACAGAAGCTGCCTGTTAAGACAAAGTTTATTGTTAGACGTGATTTCGATAAAAACGCTTAAGAAAGATGAAGATTAAAGAAGTAAAGGAACTCGATACCAAGGATTTGGTTGAGAAGATTGAGAATGCTGAGACAGCTCTGTCTAAGATGAAGCTGAATCATCAGATTACTCCGCTTGAGAATCCATCTCAGATTAAGGCCGCTCGTCGTGATATCGCACGTATGAAAACAGAACTTCGTCAGAGAGAACTTAACAAATAACAATGGTCCAGATGGAAACAAGAAATTTAAGAAAAGTAAGACAGGGTGTCGTTATCAGCAACAAAATGGATAAAACCATCGTTATTGCAGCTAAGTTCAAGGAGAAGCACCCTATTTATGGTAAGTTCGTCCAGAAGACGAAGAAATACCATGCGCATGACGAGAAGAATGAGGCAAATGTAGGTGATACAGTGCTGATTATGGAGACTCGTCCTCTTTCTAAGACAAAGAGATGGAGATTAGTTCAAATCGTAGAAAAAGCTAAGTAATTATGATACAGACAGAATCAAAACTTACAGTATGTGATAACAGCGGTGCCCGTGAGGCTAAGTGCATTCGTGTACTGGGTGGTACAGGCCGTCGTTATGCAAGTGTTGGTGACGTTATCGTAGTTGCTGTACAGGACGTCATCCCATCAAGTGAATTGAAAAAGGGTGCAGTATCAAAGGCTTTGATCGTTCGCACAAAGAAGGAAATCCGCCGTGCAGATGGTTCATACATCCGCTTCGATGACAACGCATGTGTATTGCTCAACAATGCAGGTGAAATTCGTGGCAGCCGTATCTTCGGCCCTGTTGCCCGCGAGCTGCGTGCAGTGAACATGAAGGTCGTTTCTTTGGCACCTGAGGTTCTTTAATTTATTAAATTGAATAATAAAATGGCAAAATTCCATATAAAGAAAGACGATCAGGTCATTGTCCTTGCTGGTGCAGATAAGGGCAAGACTGGAAAGGTGCTCAAGGTCATCGCAGATAAGGAGCGTGCTATTGTTGAGGGCGTGAACATGGTCTCAAAGAGTACGAAACCTTCTGCTGCCAACCCGCAGGGTGGTATTGTGAAGCAGGAGGCTGCAATTCATATCTCAAACATAAGTCTTATCGATCCGAAGAGCGGCAAGGCCACACGTATCAAGATTGAGCGTGAGGGCAAGACTGTCAAGCGTATCGCTAAAAAGTCAGGGGAGGAAATCAAGTAATGAATACAGCTCAGTTAAAGAAACAGTATAAGGAGCAGATTGTTCCTGCTCTGCAGAAGCAGTTCAACTATTCTTCACCTATGCAGGTTCCTGTCCTGAAGAAGATTGTTATCAATCAAGGTCTTGGTGATGCAACACAGGATAAGAAGATTATCGAGGTTGCTGTCAATGAGATTTCCTCTATCACAGGCCAGAAAGCTGTCGCAACTTATTCTCGTAAGGATATTGCGAACTTCAAGCTGCGTAAGAAGATGCCTATTGGTGTTATGGTCACATTGCGTAGGGAGCGGATGTATGAGTTCCTTGAGAAGCTTGTCCGCGTGTCTCTGCCACGTATCCGTGACTTCAAGGGGATTGAGAGCAAGTTTGATGGCCGTGGAAACTACACTCTCGGTATTACCGAGCAGATAATTTTCCCGGAGATTAATATCGATCAGGTTGACCGCATCCAGGGTATGAACATTACCTTCGTTACATCAGCTAAGACTGACGAAGAGGGCTATGCTTTACTGAAGGGCTTCGGACTTCCATTCAAGAATGCTAAAAACGATTAATTGATATGGCAAAAGAATCAATGAAGGCTCGCGAGGTAAAGCGTGCAAAGCTTGTTGCTCGCTATGCTGAGAAACGCGCAGCTCTTAAGAAGATTATCGCTACCTCTAATGACCCAGAGAAGGCTTATGAGGCTGCACGTAAGTTGCAGGAGATTCCAAAGAACGCCAACCCAATCCGTCTCCACAATCGTTGCAAGATTACTGGACGTCCAAAGGGTTATATCCGTCAGTTCGGTCTCTCTCGTATCCAGTTCCGTGAGATGGCTTCTCAAGGACTTATTCCTGGAGTAAAGAAAGCAAGCTGGTAAGCAGATATGTCGGTGCGGATGGTGAAGAGGGTGCATCTGACGGATACAGCCTGTCCACTGTCCGCTTCCTATCGACTTTTTTAATATTGTCGGGGTAGTCCCGATTAATTAAACATTTATATTTTATGACAGATCCAATAGCAGATTATCTGACAAGACTCAGAAATGCAATCATGGCTCATCACCGTGTTGTTGAGGTTCCTGCGTCTAACTTGAAGAAGTCTATCACTAAGATTCTCTTCGAGAAGGGTTACATCCTGAACTACAAGTTCATTGAGGATGGTCCCCAAGGTTCAATCAAGGTCGCACTGAAGTACGATCCTGTAACGAAGCAAAGCGCTATCAAGAGCTTGAAGCGCGTTTCCACACCAGGTCTTCGCCGGTATACTGGCTATAAAGACATGCCGAGAGTTATTAACGGACTTGGAATAGCTATCCTTTCCACGTCTAAAGGTGTAATGACCAACAAGGAGGCTGCTGCCGAGAAGATCGGTGGTGAGGTTCTTTGCTACATTTATTAATTGGAGGATTGAATATGTCAAGAATAGGAAAATTACCAATTAGTATCCCGGCTGGCGTTACAGTATCTCTGAAAGACGGTGTTGTTACCGTTAAGGGTCCTAAGGGTGAACTCTCTCAGAAGGTTGACGCTTCTATCAAGACTGTCATTGAGGATGGTCAGGTAACATTTGAGGTTGACGAGAACAGCCCTGTAAACTACAAGCAGAAGCAGGCTTTCCATGGCCTTTACCGTTCACTGGTTAACAACATGGTTGTTGGTGTCAGTGAGGGCTATCAGAAGACACTGGAGCTTGTTGGTGTAGGTTATCGTGTATCTAACCAGGGCAACTTGGTTGAGTTCTCACTTGGTTATACTCACCCTATCTTTATCCAGCTTCCTGCTGAGGTTAAGGTTGAGACAAAGAGTGAGCGTAACCAGAACCCAATCATCTCTCTTGAATCAGCTGACAAGCAGCTGCTTGGTCTCATCTGTGCTAAGATTCGTTCTTTCCGTAAGCCTGAGCCTTATAAGGGTAAGGGTATCCTGTTCAAGGGTGAGGTTATTCGCAGAAAGTCTGGTAAGACAGCTGCAGCTAAGTAACTTTAATAATTCATTACGATTATGACAACAAAGAAAGAACAAAGAAGACTTAAGATAAAGTTCCGCATTCGTAAGAGTGTGAACGGTACTGCAGAGCGCCCACGTCTGAGTGTTTTCCGCAGCAATAAGCAGATTTATGCACAGGTTATTAATGATCTGACCGGAACAACCCTCGCTTCTGCTTCTTCACTTGGCCTTGAGAAAATGGCTAAGATTGATCAGGCTAAGAAGGTGGGTGAGCTCGTTGCTGAGCATGCCAAGGCTGCTGGTGTAGAGCAGGTGGTTTTTGACCGTAACGGTTATCTCTATCACGGTCGTGTACAGGCTTTGGCTGACGCAGCCCGTGAAGGAGGACTTAAATTCTAAACGATTATGGCAATGAATAAAGTAAAAGTAAATAGTGACGTAGAACTGAAAGACCGCTTGGTTGCTATCAACCGTGTAACGAAGGTTACCAAGGGTGGTCGTACTTTCACATTCGCTGCTATCGTCGTTGTTGGTGACGGTAAAGGCGTTATCGGCTGGGGACTTGGTAAGGCTGGTGAGGTTACAGCTGCTATCCAGAAGGGTACTGATGCTGCAAAGAAGAATCTTGTAAAGGTTCCCGTGCTGAAGGGTACTGTTCCTCACGAGGCAGAAGCTCGCTTCAGTGGTGCTTATGTGCTTCTTAAGCCGGCTGCGGCTGGTACTGGTCTGAAGGCCGGTGGTGCTATGCGTGCCGTTCTTGAGAGTGCTGGTATTACTGATGTGATTGCAAAGTCAAAAGGGTCTTCCAACCCTCATAACCTTGTGAAGGCTACTATTGCAGCGTTGGCAAGTATGCGTGACGCATATACGGTTGCTGGCGAGCGTGGTATCAGCATGGACAAAGTTTTTAACGGTTAATCATTTGGAGGTATTATAATTATGGCAACAATTAAGATTAAGCAGATTAAGAGCCGTATTGGCGCTCCGAAAGACCAGAAAAGTACTTTGCTCGCACTGGGACTCCACAAAATCTCTCAGGTTGTAGAAGTAGAGGATACTCCAAGCAGCCGCGGTATGATCCGTAAGGTACACCATCTGGTATCAGTAATTGATTAATTAATCTTTTAAAAGAAAACAGTAATTATGAAATTAAATAATTTGAAACCAGCTGCTGGCTCTACACATTCACGTCGTCGTATCGGCCGTGGTCCAGGTTCTGGACTTGGTGGTACTTCTACCCGTGGTCACAAGGGTGCCAAGGCTCGCTCTGGTTATAAGAAGAAGATTGGCTTCGAGGGTGGTCAGATGCCTCTGCAGCGTCGTGTTCCGAAGGCCGGTTTCAAGAATATCAACCACAAGGAGTATTTCGCTGTAAACCTCTCTACGCTTCAGGCTCTTGCCGAGAAGAACAATCTCACAAAGATTGGTGTTGAGGAACTCAAGGCAGCTGGGCTTACCAACGGCAAGGAACTTGTAAAGATTCTCGGTAATGGTGAGTTGAAGGCTAAGCTGGAAGTTTCAGCAAATGCTTTCTCTAAGACAGCTGAGGAAGCTATCAAGGCAGTAGGTGGTAACACAACTATAATCTAAATTAATGAAAAAGTTTATTGAGACACTGAAGAACTGTTGGAAAGTTGAGGATTTGCGTCAGCGACTTCTCATCACCATTCTGTTCACAGCTATTTACCGCTTTGGTTCGTTCGTTGTGCTTCCAGGCATCAACCCGACCCTGTTGGAAAAATTGCAGTCACAGACCGCAGGCGGCCTTATGTCGCTTTTGGACATGTTCTCCGGTGGTGCATTTTCCCATGCGTCAATCTTCGCATTAGGAATTATGCCATACATCTCAGCCTCTATCGTTATGCAGCTCCTTGCTGTCGCTGTGCCTTATTTTCAGAAGATGCAGCGTGAAGGTGAGAGTGGTCATAAGAAAATCAATTGGTATACGCGTGTCCTGACAGTAGTAATCCTACTGTTTCAGGCACCGTCTTACCTGATGAACTTGAAGATGCAGGCCGCTGGAGCCCTGGCCACAGGTATCAGCTGGACTGCCTTCATGATTCCTGCAACAGTAATTCTTGCTGCAGGTTCCATGTTCATCCTCTGGCTGGGTGAGCGCATAACTGACAAGGGTGTAGGCAACGGTATCTCTCTTATTATCATGATTGGTATCATCGCACGCCTGCCACAGGCTTTCATACAGGAGGTCAGCAGTCGTTTTACGGCTATCACGAGTGGTGGCTTGGTGATGTTTATCGTTGAGATCATCATCCTTTATGCTGTTGTATGTGCATCAATTCTTCTTGTGCAGGGGACACGTAAGGTGCCTGTTCAGTATGCTAAGCGTGTTGTAGGGAACAAGCAGTATGGTGGTGCTCGTCAGTATATTCCTTTGAAGCTTTTCGCGGCTAATGTGATGCCGATTATCTTTGCTCAGGCATTGATGTTCATTCCGTTGGCTATCGTTCAGTATTCAACTGATAATGCAAGCACAGTTCTCCAGTCTCTTATGAATACGAAGAGCTTGGCGTATAACTTTGTTTATGTGGTTCTTGTAGTCGCATTTACATATTTCTATACTGCCATTACAATCAATCCGACCCAGATGGCTGAGGATATGAAGCGTAACAACGGTTTCATTCCAGGTGTAAAGCCTGGCAAGGATACTGCTGACTACATTGACACCGTAATGTCCCGTCTTACGGGGCCTGGTGCTTTGTTCATAGCTTTCATAGCCATTATGCCAGCTTTGGCGGGGCTACTGAACGTCCAGGATGCCTTTGGTCAGTTCTTTGGTGGTACATCACTGCTGATACTTGTTGGTGTAGTTATTGACACTCTCCAGCAGATAGAGTCTCACCTGATGATGCGTCACTATGACGGGCTTCTCAATTCTGGGCATACCCGTGGTAATGGAGGCGTTGCTGCCTATTAAATCTTTATCTTGAGAAATGAACATATTTCTGAAGACTGAAGATGAAATTGAACTCATGCGTGAGGCCAACCTGCTGGTCGGTAGAACACTGGCTGAGGTTGGTCGTCATGTGATTCCAGGCGTGACTACTCTGCAGCTTGATAAGATAGCTGAAGAGTTTATCCGGGATAATGGAGCAGTTCCCACATTCAAGGGATTTCCTAATCCTTATGGCTCTCCCTTCCCTGGGAGCATCTGTACATCTGTCAATGATGTCGTTGTTCACGGTGTTCCAAGTGAGGATGTCGTCCTGAGGGACGGGGATATTATTTCAGTTGATTGTGGCACGCTGCTGAACGGATTCAATGGAGACAGTTGCTATACTTTCTGCGTTGGTGAGGTCAGTGAGGAGGTCCGAAAGCTTCTTCGTATAACGAAGGAGTCGCTCTATAAGGGTATAGAGGCAGCACAGGCCGGTCACCATGTTGGTGACATCGGACAGTCTGTCCAGGATTATTGCCAGGCAGAAGGCTATGGTATTGTCCGTGAACTTACTGGGCATGGTATCGGGCGTGAGATGCATGAGGATCCAGCTGTACCTAATTACGGCAAAAGGGGCAGTGGAACACTGCTGAAAGCAGGAATGTGTATTGCTATTGAACCTATGGTTACGATGGGTGATAGGCAGATAGGCATGTTGCCTGACCGTTGGAGCATAGTTACACGTGACCATAAGCCAGCTGCTCATTTTGAGCATACCATTGCTGTTCGTGCGGGAAAGGCTGATATTTTATCTTCATTTGAGGAAGTAGAACATTTAGAAGGACAAATTTTTTAGATAATTATATGGCAAAGCAAACTGCAATTGAGCAGGATGGGACAATCTTGGAAGCACTTTCCAATGCAATGTTCCGCGTGGAACTGGAGAATGGTGTTGATATCACTGCTCACATTTCCGGCAAGATGAGAATGCACTACATCAAGATTCTTCCTGGTGACAAAGTGAAGGTTGAGATGAGTCCTTATGACTTGACCAAAGGTCGAATCGTTTTCAGATACAAATAAACAATATAGAGATATGAAGACAAGAGCATCATTAAAGAAGCGTACAGCCGACTGCAAGATAGTCCGTCGCAAGGGTCGCCTGTTCGTTATCAACAAGAAAAATCCTAAGTACAAAATGCGTCAGGGTTAAGTTAAAAAAGCATAATAAGGTAAGCTCTTTGACAAATAATGCTTACCTTTGCATGCTTTTTAGCGCAAACTGACATTTTTTAATCAATTATCAAACAATGGCAATAAGAATTGTTGGAGTAGATTTGCCCCAGAATAAGCGTGGCGAAATCGCATTGACTTATATCTATGGTATAGGTCGAAGTAGTTCAGCAAAGATATTGGATAAGGCTGGTATTAGCCGTGACCTGAAGGTCAGCGAGTGGTCTGACGACCAGGCAGCCAAGATCCGTGAAATTATCGGTGCTGAATTCAAAGTAGAAGGTGATCTCCGTTCTGAGATCCAAATGAACATCAAGCGCCTCATGGATATAGGTTGCTATCGTGGTGTAAGACATCGTAATGGTCTTCCTGTTCGCGGTCAGAGTACTAAGAACAATGCTCGTACCCGTAAGGGAAAGAAGAAGACTGTTGCTAATAAGAAGAAGGCTACTAAGTAATTCTAAGGAGGAAATTAATTATGGCAAAGAAATCAGCAACATCTAAGAAAAGAAATGTAAGGGTTGATGCACTTGGACAGCTCCATGTGCATAGCTCATTCAATAACATCATTGTATCTTTGGCTAACAATGAGGGACAGGTCATCTCCTGGTCTTCAGCTGGTAAGATGGGATTCCGTGGATCAAAGAAGAACACTCCTTATGCTGCACAGATGGCAGCAGAGGATTGTGCTAAGGTAGCTTTTGATCTCGGCCTCCGCAAGGTTAAGGCATACGTCAAGGGCCCGGGTAACGGTCGTGAGAGTGCTATCCGTGCGGTGAACGCAGCAGGTATTCAGGTTACTGAAATCGTTGACGTTACTCCGTTGCCACACAACGGCTGCCGTCCTCCTAAGCGTCGTCGTGTATAATCACATCTTATAACAATTAAAAGAATTCATATTAATTATGGCAAGATACATAGGTCCAAAATCACGAATCGCACGCCGTTTCGGAGAGCCAATCTTCGGCGCAGATAAGGTATTAGCTAAGAGAAACTTCCCTCCAGGGCAGCACGGTAACAACCGTCGCCGCAAGGTGTCTGAGTATGGTGCCCAGCTTGCTGAGAAGCAGAAGGCTAAGTTCACTTATGGTGTTTTGGAGCGTCAGTTCCGTAATCTGTTCGACAAGGCTGCAAAGGCTGAGGGTATCACCGGTGAGGTGCTTCTCCAGAGTCTTGAGAGCCGTTTGGACAACGTTGTTTACCGTCTCGGTATTGCTCCGACACGTGCAGCTGCCCGTCAGCTTGTAAGTCATAAGCATATTGTTGTAAACGGTAATGTCGTAAACATTGCTTCTTATCAGGTAAAGGCTGGTGATGTGGTAGGTGTTCGCGAGAAGGCTAAGTCACTTGAGGTTATCGAGGCAGCTTTGGCTGGCTTCAATCACAGCAAGTACCCTTGGCTGGAGTGGGATGAGAACGCTAAGTGCGGTAAGTTCCTCCATCGCCCAGACCGTGCTGACATCCCTGAGAATATTAAGGAGCAGTTAATCGTTGAGTTGTACTCTAAACAATAAAAATCATTAAATTAATGGCGATATTAGCATTTCAAAAACCTGATAAAGTAGTGATGCTGGAGGCCAATGACCATTTCGGCAAGTTCGAATTCCGTCCTCTTGAGCCTGGCTTTGGTGTTACCATTGGTAACTCCCTTCGCCGCATCCTCCTTTCATCGCTGGAGGGTTTTGCTATCAACACCATCCGTATCGCTGGTGTAGAGCACGAATTCTCTTCAGTACCAGGTGTAAAGGAAGATGTTACCAACATCATCTTGAATCTCAAGCAAGTTCGATTCAAGCAAGTAGTAGAAGAATTCGAGAATGAGAAAGTTAGTATCACCGTAGAGAATTCCACCGAATTCAAAGCTGGTGATATCGGTAAGTATCTGACTGGATTTGAAGTGTTAAACCCTGATTTGGTGATTTGTCATTTAGACTCCAAGGCTTCTATGCAGATTGATTTGACCATCAACAAGGGACGTGGCTACGTTCCTGCTGAGGAGAATCGTGAATTCTGCACTGATGTAAACGTACTCCCAATCGATTCCATCTACACCCCAATCCGTAACGTAAAGTATGCCGTTGAGCCATATCGTGTCGAGCAGAAGACCGACTATGACAAACTGGTTATTGAGGTTACGACCGATGGTTCCATCCACCCGAAGGATGCACTGAAAGAGGCTGCGAAAATCCTCATCTATCACTTCATGTTGTTCTCTGATGAGAAGATTACTCTTGAGAATCCAGACCAGGAGGGCAACCAGGAGTTTGATGAGGAAGTTCTGCACATGCGCCAGCTTTTGAAGACCAAGTTGACAGATGCAAGTCTCAACTTGAGTGTTCGTGCGCTCAACTGCCTGAAGGCAGCTGATGTTGAGACGCTGGGCGACCTCGTACAGTACAACAAGACCGATCTCTTGAAGTTCCGCAACTTTGGTAAGAAATCGCTTTCTGAGCTTGATGATTTGCTCGAGAGTCTGAATCTGTCGTTTGGAACTGACATTACAAAGTATAAACTGGACAAGGAGTAAGTCTGGGTGTTGGCTGATGGTTGTCGGGTGTTGATGCACACCGCTGCTTGAACCAATCGAAGACATGTTTGTCCACAATAAGAAAAATTAAAATGAGACATAATAAGAAATTCAACCATCTGGGTCGTACTGCCGATCATCGTGCAGCCATGCTCGCTAACATGGCAGTATCTTTGATCAAGCACAAAAGAATCACTACGACCCTTGCAAAGGCAAAGGCTCTGAAGAAGTATGTTGAGCCGCTGATTACCCGTTCTAAGAACGATACAACCAACTCACGTCGTGTTGTTTTCCGTTATCTGCAGGACAAGGATGCAGTTACAGAACTCTTCAAGGAGATTTCAGTAAAGGTAGCTGATCGTCCAGGTGGCTATACACGTGTAATCAAGCTCGGTACCCGTCAGGGTGATGCTGCTCAGATTGCGTTCATAGAGCTGGTTGACTATGATGAGAACATGGCTAAGACACCTAAGGCTGAAGTCAAGAAGACTCGTCGTAGCCGTCGTTCTACCAAGAAGACCGAGGAAGCTCCTGTCGCAGAGGCTGCAGAGGTTAAGGAGAACGCAGCAGAAGAGGCAAAG
The DNA here is from genome assembly GCA_024688365.1 of Prevotella sp. Lineage (GTDB taxonomy): Bacteria > Bacteroidota > Bacteroidia > Bacteroidales > Bacteroidaceae > Prevotella. Next base: position 161,638 of record JAILEG010000011.1, on the reverse strand, counting down.
GCTGAATAATTCGACCAATAGATCTCTATATATTGACTCCCGGTACACAATGTGTATCGGGAGTTTTTTATAATGTGTTTTCTTAAGTGGTTTGTGGATTATAAGTATTCGATATTGTGATTAGGCAAACAAATCACCCATGGCAGCCGACAAGGATACCCTGTAACGGTCACATATCTCAGTAAGTGAGGCTCTGCTTCCCGATAGACTATAGAAGTTATCTTCGCTCAATAGTACATATTCCCACACACGATTCATACGACTTTCTGCTGGCAGCCCATTTATTCTATGTGTCCATTCCACTGTCGCCGTCTGCTTTTGACGCACATTTTGATCAAACAGCTTATCTTGTCCTTTTGTCTCTATCAGATAGATCTTATTCTCTGTTCCGACAATAAAATCAGGATGATAGCTTGCCATCAGACCGTCCTGGCGCACATAATAGATAATGGCAAAAGAATGATACGTCTCATTGATCTTCAAAAACCGCTCCACTCCCGCATCCTTATCAAGAAATTCGGCAAATGCCCGCTCAAATCCACCTCTATGCGAGGGGTAGCTCGTGCGTTCGTATATTGTTTTCTGCTGTGGAATGGAGAATGACTCACGCATCTTTATTTCTGCTACTGATGAGAAGTAAATTTGTTCTACCTTGGCATCTATCGTTGTCACCTCGTTTTGTAATGCGAAAATAGCACGTGCCAGCTCTCTGACGACATGCTTCGTCACGACACCGTTCTTAGCCAGCAATATTTTCCAATCGTTGCTGGCAAACGGATTGAATGGTTCACCAAAGAGTCGGGTTCGGATATATGTATCGACAGTCCCCACTACTTGAGCCTCATTTATCTGCAGATTGGGCAATCTGATTTCCTTATGAGCTGTCAGCCTGTCAAACCGGTTGGTGATGGTGTGCAGCATTTTTTGCAGATACTCATTATAGCTATTGGCCGTAAAAAGGTCTGCCGTGACCTTGTACTGTCCAAACTGCGTCTTAGTCGTTGCCTCCTGCGAGACAAATGTTTCGCCTTCGGTGGCAAGAAATTTCCGCAGCATTGACAGGGGGAACATGGTGAACGGTTCGAGTGTTGCGATATCAATCTCTGTCGCCGACAGTTCATCCTCGGCTTCTCTCAAAACGATAGGCCACATAAAGTCATAGTCTTCGTAACCCTCTTTCAGCCCCACCTTGATAATATCGCCTACAGAGCCTTCGCTGCCAACGTCTCCAGCATCTACTGCTGCCAGACTGTCGGCGAATAGCTGGTCGTAGAAAGCTACAAAAGCGGGATGCTCGATAATGGAAAGCATGTCAAGGTAAGTGGTTGGATTTTTGTGGAGTGCCAGTACCCGCTTGCGGTCTTCGTCTTTGATGTCACGATACTCGGGGTCGCGCCACATCAGTCGCAGGCCACGCCCAATAGTCTGTTCGAGCAGGATGGGAGCCTGCGATGAGCGCAACGGCACGATGACGCAGATGTTGTTCACATCAAACCCTTCACGCAACATCAGCACCGATACAATGACCTTAGGAGTGGGATAGCGGTCTATATCGAAGAGCTTTGCCTTGGTTTCTTTCCATTCGGCATCGCTCACCTCACCCTTGGCATTGCTGTCGATGCTCACGACATCTTCGTTGGCGAGTCCTTCGTCTTTCAAGAATTCCTCTACGAAAGGCGACACGGTCGTGTCCTCACACATCACGAGCATCTTTGGATTCTTTGTCTTGTCTACCCCGATGAAGTCGGCCTCCAGTTTCTTCAGCTTTGTCAGCCCGGCACGAAGCATCAGCCGCTGGCCCTCGCTCAGTCCGCACACCTTGCCGCGCTCGTCGCGCACCGCATGGAAATCAAGATGTTCGAGGTCGGTCAGCTCTTGCCGTCTATCGAGCAGCAACGTCTTGACAAGTCCCATGCGCATGGCTGAGGCAAGGTTGAAGTCAACAACGATATGCGGGAAAAAGCACTTGACCTGCTTTTTTCCTGCACCACGTGTATCGAATGGAGTAGCCGAGAAGTCCACCTGCATGAAACGTTCGCCCTTTGTGGCAGCAATAGTGTTGAGCCCGCGCTGCCATTCCACTTCCTCTACCTCGCCACCACGTTTCAGCTCATGAATATGGTGAGCTTCATCGTTGATGACCATGATGTCGTCGAGCGAAGCCAGGTATTCCAGCTCCTCACCACGCTGCCGCCGACGGTCGAGTACCGACAAGTCGTTTCCTGCGGCTTTGCCAGGGCGCACAGGCAACAGGTCGTGCACAATATCGGGTGGTGTGTCACCATCTTCAGCTTCATCATCCTTTAACTGGTTTTCAAATAGATGCCAGTTGGTGAGTGCAATCATACCATCGCCAGTAGTTTTACGCCCGATACCTTCATCTTTCGTTACAGTGTTGTTCTGAATAAAAGAGAAGACCTTCTGACGATATTGCTGAGGAATGAATAGCTCCTGATTGAAGTAGAAATCGTTGGTCTCGATGTTGCGCATGTTATGGCCACGCTCCATCCGTCCGCAGAAGGCATCAAGCAAACGGTCGTAGACTATCAAACCGGGAGCTACAATAAGAAAACGCTGGGTAAAGCGTCCCGATGCGACTTCTTCGTGGCGGGCATTGAGCAGCTGCCACAGCAGCAGGGCATGCATCACCCACGTTTTGCCCGTGCCGGTAGCCATTTTGACGGCATACCTTGGACAGGCATATTTCTCATGCGCCATTGTGGCAAGATCGAGTAATGGAACGAGGTCGGGTGCTATATACTCATAAGCATCCGCCACTTTGTGTTCACCAATAATCTCGTGCAGATAGATGATATTCAATATAGCTTGCCGCTGTCCTATATGAAAGTTGCGCTGGCGTTGCTCGCAGTGAGCTGCGCCAAACCAATATTCGAGCAGTGTGCGCGTGGTGGGTGTCACCCTGTCGAGCATTTCGCCGCTCTCCATGGCGGCAGTGACTGTGTCGGTCAGCCTCTTGGCAAGTTCCAATGAGGCATTATTACTGTTGATAGGCATAAGGTTTAGATTTTTTTTATGATTTGACTTTCAAATCCGAATACATCCACGGCTTTGATGCACACTGTTCGGTGTTCTTTATGGGGCACGCGCAAGCGTGTCTGATAGACGCAGTGCAGCGGGTCATTGTCGTTATCGGTATTCTCGCGGTAGTCCTGCCACGTCGAGCGGAAGGTTATGCCGTCATAGTCGGGGTCGATGCTCCAATATTCAATGAGCGAGAGGGGGTCGCTGTCCATCACCTGCTGCAGCTTGGCCTTGTCCTTATCATCGAGCGGAATGTTGTCGGGCGATAGCAGCACATAGTTTTCCAAGGCAATGTCGAGCTCGTCATGTTCATCCATTGTTGTTGACACCACCGGCCTTGCAACAAGATATTGCAGTGACGAAAAGCGAATGGCTTTGTCGCGAATGAGTTTCTGATAACCTTTCTTCGACAACTTGTCGAGCAGGTCGGGCGGTATAACCAGCACCTCGACACCGGCATCCTGATATTTCTGAATGGCTTGCGAAATGTCGAAGGCGAAGTTCCACCCCAACACAACCACCTTATCCCAGTCGTCGCCCAGCAGTGAGGCTTTGGCCTCTACGGCACGGCGTATGGTAGCAGCTGTAGTCAGTCGGTTGGGACTGTCCACCATCACCAGTGTGCGCGTACCTTTCACATAGCCGAAGTTGCGGTCGGCGCATTGCTCTTCGGTAAACGGCAAGGCGCCATACAGGCCCATTACCACCTGACTAAGGTCGCCCACACGCTTTACGAGCTTATTGTTGTGGAACGCTTCTTTCTGATAGTCGCCGATACTCTGATAGAGAAATGGCTTCACCTTCTGGTCGATAAACCGTTTGCGCATCACGAGCGAGGCAGGCTTGCCGATGTCGCAGGTAATCCAGCGTCTGCCCAACCGCTCGGCAACGGCTGCCGTAGTTCCGCTCCCACCAAAGAAATCACAAACTATGTCGCCCTCATTTGACGAGGCTTTGATAATACGTTCTAAGAGGGCTTCGGGCTTTTGGGTGGCATATTTACCGGCGGATACTTCCCCTGTATTTCCCTTAGAAACATTAGAGGATATTTCCCACCAATCACGAGGAATACCATAGTAGATACTAAAACCTTTGCTTTCGTCTTCTGTATTTATAATTGTGGAATTGCTACCTGCAAAGTGTTTATTGCTAACGAAACCATTCTCATCGGCATATTTCCCCCATCGTTTTAGTGTACTTTCGCTGGCGGGGAAGTCATTTCTATCTGGATGGAAAGTTATATTACTTGCTTTTGAATAAAAGAAAATAGTGTCATGGTCTCTTCCGTAAAAACTTGGGGATGTACGGAGAGTTGTTTTATAGCACCAAATAATTTCATTACGAAGATTGTCCTTTCCAAATATATCATCAAGTAAAATCTTCACATAATGTGCTATGTGCCAATCAATATGCAAATAGAAGCTCCCCCTGTCCGACAACAAATCTTTCATCAATACCAAGCGAGGATAGATGTATTTGAGGTAACTGATAGTACCCTCTTCCCATAAATCCACATAGCCGAATTGTTCTAACACTGTAGGTTTATGCTGCACAGTACCCGATGGCAGCGTAATATTTGTGCGATAGTCAGCCTTGCTGTCAAACGGTGGGTCTATATAAATAAGGTCTACCTTGCCACGCATGGAGGGCAGTCCTGTTTGTGGATCACCGGCAAGAAGGGCTTGCATAGCAAGTAGATTGTCACCATAGATGAGTCGGTTCATCCATTGTCCACCGTTACCGGCGTCATTAGAACTGTTGGGAATGTTGGGCATGTCGCCACGAAAAAGACCAGAAACATCCTTGCGGGGGAGTACAAGTTCATTGGTCTGCAAGCCAATGCTCGTTCCGCTGCTGAGACGTTCCAAAATACGACGTGCCTCAGCCCGCCCTTCGCTCACGATGCGGGGAAGCTCCTCGATGATAGATTTTGCCATAGCATTAAAAAACTGTTTAATGCGCAGGACTATATATTCAGATAACGAAAGTCAGGCCAAGCACCTCCGGTAAACGCAAAACGTGGACGCATTAACCCGTCCACGTCTCGAGGTGCTTGGCCTGACCTACCATGAATAGACAAGTTAAACGCCCACGTATATACGCAGGCGCAAACTATTATTCTATTCATGGTCTTTTCTGCGGCCAAGCTTTGAGACGTTAAGAATAAATAGCGTACGCTATGATTTATCATATGTTGTCCTCCGCCAAGTGCATGCACCCTTTGGATTTCCACCGACAAAGATACATGAAGTTTGTGACATATCAAAGAAAACAGTAGCTTTTTCTTTATTGTGGGTAAGATACGAAATCTCAAATGTCAATCCCCAAATGAATAGGGGTTTCCCCTACATCTTGTAGGGAAATGTCCTTGGCGGTGTGCCGGATAGTTGCTACTTTTGCGCAGATAAAGTAAATTGTAAGAATGAGAAGGTTTTTTATATTACCAATTACCGCAGCCATCCTGTTGAGCAGCTGTGGGACATATACAGGCTCGGGAGCTTTCTCGGGCGGTTCGTTGGGCAGCATCCTGGGCAGTGCCATAGGCGGCATAGCCGGAGGCCCACGGGGGTCAGACATTGGAACGATAGTCGGCATGGCTGGTGGTGCGGTGATAGGTGCCACGGTAGGGGCAAAAACCGACCAGCGTGACGAGCAACGTGTGCATGACCACTATGAGGCGGTGCAGCGGAACAAGGCAAGAGGCTATAATCCTTATGCTGAGTCCCGGTCATCGGCCATGCCTGACAGCAGTGCTTATCAGGACCAGGCTGACAGCAGTGGCTTCGACTCCACCAACTCGGGTGATGACCGCATCTACGATTTCCAGAGCAGCGACTACACGGGCGACTACAGTGCTGCTCAGCCCAAGACGACGACACCGGCTGAGTCGAGTGTGGAGACGCTTGCCGGGAACTATCAGTATGCGCCTGACATAGAGATTCTCAATGCCCGTTTTGTTGATGACAACCAGGACGGAGTGCTGTCACGTAATGAGATGGGGAAGATTATCTTTGAGGTGATGAACCGCGGCGACAAGCCTATCAATGATGTGCAGCCGTCCGTGCTGGAGACGACGGGCAACGTGCATCTCTATATCAGTCCGTCAGTCCATGTGGAGAGCATAGCACCCGGTAAGGGCATCCGTTACACGGCGATGGTCAAGGCTGACAATAAGCTGAAGAACGGTTTGGCTACATTCGCTCTGACTGTGCTGCAAGGGCAGAAGAGCATCAGCAAGGTGACAGAATTCAAGATACAGACGAGGAAATAAGTATGAAGGTGTATCTTCACCAGCAGGGGTGAGATAATCTCCTTCATCAATAATGAAGCCGACAAGGCCTTATTGCACATGTGCAATAAGGCCTTGTCGGCTTGTTGGATGGTCTCTATGCTGCGATGGTCCTGACAGGGGATGTGTAAGAAATGCCTGGTTGTCAGTGAAGAGGACTTGACATGCCCGTGGTTGCAGAGAGTCTCGTGCAGTACTTCACGTGAAGTATCAGAGTATTGCAGCAAGAGTATTTGAGTATTTCAGCTGAAGTACTGGCCCATTCGTCACCAGTTGCGGGCCTATCGGGCATCAGATGCTCTCAGATGGCTATGTATGTTGGCAGTGGCAAGGCTGGTGCTGCGTTGTGAACAGCTGTAAAGCCTGCGGCGACAGGCAAAGTGATAGGGGTGGGGGAGGTGGTGTCTACTCGAAAAGGCCGGTGACACCGTCTTTGATCCGCTTGAAGAAGTTGGTCCAGCTGCTGCTCGTTTCTTTCTTGGGTGATGGCGCAGGGGCCGTCTCGCTTTTCTGTGTAGCCCTGAGGAGGCTCTCCTTTCGCTGTTGGGCGGATTGTGTGCTGCCAGGCTGATGGCTGTTGGAAACGTGGGCGGTGTGGGTGGAGTGGACTGTTGTGGCAGCTTTGGTTCTGGGTGTTCTGTGCGCCTCGTTGATTTCTTTTGCGGGCCTTGACTGTGATGCAGTCCGCCTGCTGTTAAGACGGGTGTCTACCTTTCGCTCAATCTCCTTGGGCTTTTCCTCTTCTACCTTTTCCCATTCAGGGATGAACTCATAGCATACCCCCGCCGTGCCATACTCAATCTCAGGTATCTCGATGACTGTTGGCTCTGCGGCAAACGGAATCTCAGTCTCCCTGGACACAACCTCAACCTTGACATAGGCCACTCCGCTTGAGATGGTGCCGAGTTCCCGGGCAGCTGCATAGGACAGGTCGACGATACGTCCACGGACAAAGGGGCCACGGTCAGTGACCCTTACAATGACCGATTTGCCGTTGCGGGGGTTCGTCACGCGCAGGCGTGTGCCGAAGGGCAGTGTGCGGTGGGCGCAGGTGTAGCCGTTACGGTCATACCGCTCGCCATTGCTCATGCGCCGCCCATGAAGACCGTTGCTGTAATAGGAGGCCTTCCCGCCCGATGAAGAGCTTTGAGCCGATAAGGTTATGAATGTGATCAGCGAGAAAAACGCTGTCGGGAGAAGTCTGTTCATGTTCATAAATACTCTTTTCTTATGCAGCCTTCTCCTGAGCGTTTGCTCCCTCCTCCCTGCCAGCTGGGCAGGGGGAGGGGAGAAAGACCGTCTTGTTATACGATGCCCTGGGCAAGCATAGCCTTGGCTACCTTCATGAAGCCTGCGATGTTGGCACCCTTTACATAATCAATATATCCGTCAGGCTGCGTGCCGTACTTCACGCACTGCTCGTGGATGGACTGCATGATGTAGTGCAGCTTGTCGTCCACCTCCTGTGCGCTCCAGTGCAGGCGCATGGAGTTCTGTGTCATCTCCAGTCCGGATGTGGCCACACCGCCGGCATTGACAGCCTTGCCTGGGGCAAAGAGCTGCTTGGCGGCAACGAACTTGTCGACAGCCTCTGCCGTGCAGCCCATGTTGCTGACCTCAGCCACGCATACCGGGTGGGCAGCCAGGATCATGTCGGCATCCTCACCGTTCAGCTCGTTCTGTGTGGCGCAGGTGAGATAGATGTCAGCTTTCTGCTCCCACGGCTTCCTGCCAGCGTGGAATGTTGATCCGGGGAACTGGTCAGCGTAAGGCTGGCAGATGTCGTTGCCACTGTTGCGCAGTTCCAGCATGTACTCAATCTTCTCTCCACTGATGCCATCCGGGTCATAGATGTAACCGTCAGGCCCGCTCAGCGTGATGACCTTTCCGCCCAGTTGGGTAGCCTTCTTGGCGGCACCCCATGCCACGTTTCCGAATCCGGAGATGGCAATGGTCTTATCCTTGATGTCGATACCGCGGGTGTCGAGCATGTGGTGGACGAAGTAGAGCGCACCATAGCCTGTAGCCTCGGGGCGGAGGATAGAGCCTCCCCATTCCATGCCTTTGCCCGTGAGCATGCCCTGGAACTGATGGGTCAGCTTGCGATACTGCCCGAAGAGATAACCGATCTCACGACCACCCACGCCAATGTCGCCTGCAGGCACGTCCTCGTCGGGACCGATGTGGCGGTAAAGCTCATTCATGAATGCCTGGCAGAAGCGCATGATCTCAGCGTCACTCTTGCCACGTGGTGAGAAGTCGGAGCCTCCCTTGCCGCCGCCCATAGGCAGTGTGGTGAGCGCATTCTTGAAGGTCTGCTCGAAACCGAGGAACTTCAGGATGCTGAGGTTGACTGATGCGTGGAAACGCAGGCCTCCCTTGTAGGGCCCTATAGCTCCATTGAACTGTACGCGGTAGCCCAGGTTCACCTGCACCTCGCCCTTGTCATCGACCCAGGGCACTCGGAACGTGATGATGCGCTCAGGCTCAACGATGCGCTCGATAATCTTCGCACGCTCGAACTCGGGATGCTGGTTGTATACATCCTTCACTGAGGTGAGAACCTCGCGCACAGCCTGTAAATACTCTGACTCACCTGGATGCTTCTGCTCCAGTCCCTGCATGATTCTTTCGACTTCCATAGTAAACTGATTTTATTTGTTTATGTTAGTATCACTTTGTCAAAAATGGTACCGCAAATATATCCAAAATCCATCAAACCTCCAAATGAAAACCGCAAAAACTTTCGTTTCTACCGTACACGGTGTAACCGCTTTCGGAACCGGAAAATGAGCCTTGGTGTGCAAAATAATAAAATTTTCATCACTTTTGCAACCGAAAGATATGCTGACAAGTAATTATTTTGTATTTTTGTCGAAAATTAAGTTTTTGGCTATGGAGCAGCAACTACCCGATAAATGGAGTAATTTTTACCTGAAAGACGTCACTTTTGTCAATCTGATGATGCGCCGCATCTACAATGTCCTCATTGTGGCCAACCCTTATGATGCCTTCATGCTGGAGGATGACGGGCGGGTGGAAGAGAAGATATACAATGAGTATATGGAGTTGGGGCTCCGGTATCCGCCAACCTTCACGCAGGTCTCCACCACGGAGGAGGCTGCGAAGGTGCTGAAGACGGTTGACATTGACCTCGTCATCTGCATGCCCGGCAATGCCGATAATGATGCCTTTGATGTGGCGCGTGCCGTAAAGGCGGAGTTCCCTGATATCCATTGTGTGGTGCTGACACCTTTCTCCCACGGCATCACCAAGCGCATCCAGCATGAGGACCTCAGCATTTTCGACTATGTGTTCTGCTGGCTGGGCAACACCAATCTCATCCTCTCTATCATCAAGCTGATGGAGGACAAGATGAACATTGACAATGACATCCGTGAGGCGGGGGTGCAGATGATTCTCCTGGTGGAGGACTCCATCCGCTTCTACTCGTCCATCCTGCCCAACCTTTACGGCTACATCCTCACGCAGAGTCAGAACTTTGCCACCGAGGCACTGACCCGTCATGATGCCTCACTGCGCCAGCGGGGCCGTCCGAAGGTGGTTCTGGCACGTACTTATGAGGAGGCTTGGGAGATTTACAAGCGGTATAAGTCGAATTGTCTGGGGGTTATCTCGGATGTCCGTTTCCCTATTAATAATGTGCGGGGAGACGAACCCTACGCCGTAGGGCGGCAAGCCTCAGAGGCTAAGGATCCAGAGGCCGGGCTGAAGCTGCTGCATGCCATCCGTGCCGAGGACGAATATGTGCCGCTGATTATCGAGAGTTCGGAGAGCGAGAACCGTGCGCGTGCGGAGGCGGAGGGCTTCCGCTTCGTCGACAAGAACTCTAAGAAGATGAGTGTTGACCTCCGCCACCTGTTGGAGGAGCACATGGGATTCGGCGATTTCATCTTCCGCAATCCCGAGACACATGAGGAGATCATGCGGGTGCGCACGCTGAAGGAGCTGCAGGACAATATCTTCAAGATTCCCCGTGACTCCATGCTCTACCATATCTCACGCAACCACATGAGCCGCTGGCTATCAGCCCGGGCCATCTTCCCCGTGTCGGCCTTCCTGAAGGACATTACCTGGCACAAGCTGCAGGACGTTGACATGCACAGGCAGATTATCTTCGATGCCATTGTGGAGTACCGGCGCATGAAGAACGAGGGTGTCGTGGCTGTATTCGACCGCTATAAGTTCGACCGCTACGCCCACTTCGCCCGTATCGGTGACGGCTCGTTGGGCGGCAAGGGACGTGGCCTGGCGTTTCTCGACAACGTCATCAAGCGGCATCCAGACTTCAACTGCTTCCCCAATGCCAAGGTTCAGATACCCAAGACGGTGGTTCTCTGCACGGATGTGTTCGACAGTTTCATGGATCAGAACAACCTCTATCAGATTGCCTTGAGTGATGCCAGTGACGAGGAGATACTCCGTGCCTTCCTTCATGCCCAGCTGCCCGACACGCTGATTGCCGATTTCTTCGCTTTCTTCGATGCCACACGCTCGCCCATCGCCATACGGTCCAGCTCGTTGCTGGAGGACAGCCACTACCAGCCCTTTGCCGGAATCTACTCAACCTACATGATTCCTTACCTGGAGGACAAGTACGAGATGCTCCGGATGCTGGCCTGTGCCATCAAGGCGGTCTATGCCTCGGTCTACTACCGTGACTCGAAGGCTTACATGACAGCCACGAGCAATGTCATTGACCAGGAGAAGATGGCCGTCATTCTGCAGCAGGTTGTGGGCAAGCAGTATGGCGACCACTTCTATCCGAACATCTCCGGTGTGCTTCGCTCGCTGAATTATTATCCCATTGGAGACGAGACGGCAGAGGAGGGCATCGTCTCCTTGGCCTTGGGCCTTGGCAAGTACATAGTCGATGGAGGGCAGACGCTGCGTGTGTCGCCTTACCATCCCACGCAGGTGCTTCAGATGAGCGAGATGGATATGGCCTTGCGGGAGACGCAGACACAGTTCTACGCACTCGACATGAAGCATGTGGGGGAGGATTTCAAGGTGGATGACGGCTTCAATATCCTCAAGCTGAAGGTGAAGGATGCTGAGGCTGACCAGAGTCTGAACTTCATTGCCTCCACCTTCCTGCCTTATGACCAGGCCATCTATGACGGAATCTACGAGGGCGGACGGAAGATCGTCTCTTTCTGCGGCGTGCTGCAGCAGGGGGTGTTCCCGTTGCCTGAGCTGTTGCAGATGTCGATGCGCTACGGGGCGGATGCCATGCGTCGCCCGGTTGAGATAGAGTTTGCCGTCAATCTGAACGCTGACCGGACGGGAGAGCTTTATCTCTTGCAGATACGTCCGATAGTCGACTCCAAGCAGATGCTTGATGAGGACCTCACCGCCATTCCTGACGAGAGGTGTCTCCTGCGCAGTCATAACTCCTTGGGACATGGCATATCGGATGATGTGCGGGACGTTGTCTATGTGAAGACTGACGATACTTTCTCGGCAATGAACAATCCTGCCATTGCTGACGACATTGAGCGCATCAACCGCAAGTTCCTTGCCGAGGACAGGAACTACGTCCTCATAGGGCCGGGCCGTTGGGGATCGAGCGACTACTGGCTGGGGATTCCCGTCAAGTGGCCGCATATCTCGGCGGCCCGTGTCATCGTTGAGGAGGGGCTGAGGAACTATCGGGTAGACCCGAGCCAGGGCACACATTTCTTCCAGAACCTCACTTCTTTCGGGGTGGGCTACTTCACTGTCAGCCCTTATAAGGACGATGGGCTCTATCAGCGTGCCCTGCTTGATGCCCTGCCTGCGGTTGAGGAGACGGAATGGGTGCGTCATGTGCGCTTCTCCCGTCCGTTGAAAATCATGATGGATGGCAAGAGACAGGAGGGAGTCGTGTTGCTGCCTGAGGACTGATGGGATTCACACTATCTCCAGCGTATAGTGCTGATAGTCACGGACGATGGTGTAGAGGAGCTTCTCGTCGGCAGTCGTGGTGTCAGAGATGGAGAGGAGGTTGCGCACCTTCTTGGCAAGGGCAGCGATGTGGCGGTCACGTTCGGCACTGTACTCGGCATTGAGGGTGCGCTGGATGACATCAATCTGATTCAGTGACAGGTTTTCTGCCTGCGGGTAGACGGGCTGGTAGTTACGGTCGAGGTAAGAGAACTCATCGAGGGAGACCTGTATCTTGCGGTAGTCGTTGAGCCGTATGACCATTGTTCCGGCAGCGAGGTCACCCAACCGCTGCGAGTTCCTGGTCAGGAGGATAATCAGCACGCCGATGAAGGAGAATCCCATGTCGATAATCTGCAGGAGCCAGCGCATGAAGAAGTCGCCTACACCAGGTGTCGTGCCGTCTTTCTTCACCACCCGGAGGTGCATGACCATCTTTCCAAGGCTCTGCCCGTGGTTGAACAGCTCCATGAGGAACGAGTAGAAGAGGGCCGGGAGATAGATGCCGAGGGTGAAGAAGATTTCCGACCGCAGTCCGTTGAAATCCATCTCGCTGATGAGCAACGTGATACCGAGGAGATAGCAGAAGAGCAGGAAGCAGTCTATCAGCTGTGCGAGGATGCGCTCGCCGACGCTTGCCGGGGTCTGGCTTATTTCCACATATTGTCCGGTGACGATGTTGGCTTCAGGCATTTTCTTGATAATAATTTACAGTTTCAGTTGCAAATGTAAGAAAAAAACTCTACTTTTGTTCCCAAATCCAAAGATAATGTGCTTTATCTTGCGTTGGTTTCATGAAAGAGATTCTTTTCATACGCAATAATATTGAAAAGTGGCGGGCAGTGGAGGAGCTGATTGAGAATGTCAGCTTTGAGTCGCCTGACCGCCTGGCTGATGTCTATTCTGACCTTACAGCCGACCTTGCTTTTTCGCAGACACATTATCCCCGGTCACGCATCACGATCTATCTGAATAACCTTGCCTCTGCCCTGCATAACGAGATTTACCGTAACAAACGGGAGAAATGGAGCCGGCTGCTGACCTTTTGGACGCAGGAGGTGCCTGACGTGATGTGGAAGGAGCGGCGACTGCTGCTCGTCTCGGCCGTCATCTTCATGGCGAGTGTGCTGATAGGTGTGGTCTCCACCTTAGGCGATGCGTCTTTCCCCAGGCTCATCCTTGGTGATGGGTATATGGACATGACATTGGAGAACATGGCCAAGGGCGAGCCGATGGGTGTCTATGGCAGTGAGGAGGAGGGGCGGATGTTCCTGGGTATCACGCTGAACAACATCATGGTATCGTTCAACATGTTTGTGTCGGGTGTGCTGACAAGTTTCATGCCTGGCTTCCAGCTTTTCCAGAACGGCATCATGGTGGGCTGCTTCGATACGTTCTTCTTCCAGCATGGGATGTTGGGAGAGAGCCTCTTGGCAACCATGCTGCACGGCACGCTTGAGCTGTCGTCCATCATCGTGGCAGGGGCAGCAGGCCTGGCAATGGGCAACGGCTGGCTTTTCCCCGGCACTTACTCCCGGCTGGTAAGCTTCCAGCGGGGCGCACGCAGGGGAATGAAGATAGTGGTGGGCACAGTTCCGCTGTTCATCCTTGCCGGATTCATTGAGAGTTTCATCACACGGCATACCGAGATCAACGACTATCTCCGCCTTGCGGTCATCCTTGGCTCGCTGGCTTTCGTCGTGTTCTATTTTATTTACTTACCCTATAAACGCAATCACCGTCATGCAAACAGAGAAACCCAAGATTGAACTGTATCAGGTGCGCAACTTCGGGCAGAAGTTCAGCGCCACTTTCGACTTCCTCCGTGAGAATTTCCGTCTCTGGCTGCGTGCGTGTACCTATCTCATCCTGCCGCTCTGCCTTTTCCAGGGCCTGGCTATGGAGACCATGATTGGGGGTGTCATGGGCTTATATACGGATGGTATCATGGGAACCAGTACGGTTGATCCCTCTACGGGAATGTTGGTAAGGCTGGGTGCGTCCTATTTTGTCCTCTTTCTTTGCCTGACAGTCGGAAGCGTCCTGTTGGCCTCCATCTGCTATGCGATGATGAAGTATTACCGGACGAGCCCCAACAGGCTCCGTGGTGTGTCATTGCATGACCTGAAACCCCTCATCATCCAAAGTGTGAAGCGGGCGTTAGTGCTGGGTTTCCTGCTGTTTGGCATATGGCTCGTTGTCGGCATTGGCTCGATTGTGTTCAGTGTGATGACCTATGCCGTGGGACTGATGTTCTTTGTCATCATAGCCCTGATCGTATTCATGATACCGTTGTCCCTGGCGATGCCGGTCTATATCTTCGAGGATGATGAGACCGTCTTTGGTGCCATCAACCGCGCCATCTCCCTTGGCTTCCATGCTTTCTGGCCTCTGCTGGGCCTGATGATAGTCATCGGGTTGCTTGCCAATATCCTCCAGACGGTGACCACGCTGCCTTGGTATGCGCTGTTTTTGGTCAAGATGGTCATGACGGTTGCGGACGAGGGAAGCAACACTGTCGTCAGCTCTCCGGTCTACAGTTTCGCAGAGTATCTGATGTCAGTCGTGATGAGCTTTGGTATGTATCTCACCATGTCGCTCTCTACCATCGCACTGGCTTACCAATATGGCAGCGTCGCAGAGGAGATGGACGGGCTGTCAGTGGAGGACGATATAGAACACTTTGAGCAACTGGCAGAGGAAGACAAGGATATTGAAAACTTCGACAGACTCTGATTCCCGCTTATGTTACAGCCATTGCCCGATACCCTGTCATGCGACAGCACGTTGCTTCACCAGTTCCGTGCTGATGAGGCTTACAACTATGCGCGTGAGCTGCAGGCTCCCGACCTGAACCTGCTGGAGTGGCTGATGCGGAAAATAGCGGATATACTCTCTGAGGTGTTCAGTGTTCAGGGGCGGGGCGACTTCCGTATTCTTATCTATATAGCCTTGGCGCTGGTCTTCGTGGCTGTCATTGTCTATCTGCTCTACCGCTATCAGCCCAGACTTTTCGGCAGAGTGGGACATGTCGATGCGGTGAAGGATGACGAGGACAATATCTATGGCGTTGACTTCGATGCCGAGTATGCCAAGGCAATGGCGCTGGGCGATTATTACCGGGCTGTACGCATGGTCTATCTGCGCACGCTTCGCTGGCTGGCCGACCGCAATAAAATAAGCTGGCAGCTTTATAAGACACCTACACAATACACCCGTGAGTTTCTCTCTGACGCTTTCCTGCATGAGACCAATGGCTTCATGCGGGTAAGATATGGCAACTATCCAGCGACGGAGGGACTGGTAAGGCAGCTGCTGGCTTGGGAAGCCGAGGTAAAGAAGGGAGGTGAGG
This sequence comes from Prevotella sp., assembly GCA_024688365.1. Classification (GTDB taxonomy): domain Bacteria; phylum Bacteroidota; class Bacteroidia; order Bacteroidales; family Bacteroidaceae; genus Prevotella. Next base: position 146,009 of record JAILEG010000011.1, on the reverse strand, counting down.
CATGAACAGGCGTTTTATTATCTTCATCGGATGCTTCCTCCTGTTTGTCTTTCTGCTGGAATGGAAAATCCCGGCAAAGTTTGTCTGGAATCCCACCTTCAACCACAAAGACCGCCAGCCCTTTGGCTGTGCCGTTTTCGACTCGCTTCTTCAGCAATCGGTTCCGGCTGGTTATCGGGTGACTGACAAGACCTTTGCGCAGTTGGAGCGTGAGCATTGGAGGCGACCGCATGCCATTCTCGTGCAGGCGGTTGATTTCCAGCCGACTGAGACTGACCTTCGGGCAATGGACCGGCTGCTGAAAGCTGGCAATAAGGTGCTTATAGCCGCATCCGATATGCAGAGAGACTCGCTGAGTACAGACTTTGGGGTGACCATCAATGGCTCTGACACATTCTCCCCACGATGGGTGAAACAGTCATTGGAGACCCAGTCCTTGCCATACGACACGTTGTCTTGGGCGCATCAGGCCCCTTATCCGGACGCTTCTTTCCGTGTTTATTCATCAATGGTGTATGGAGAGGTTAATGCCGACAGCATAGTCGACTATGAGGCCTTGGTGACGTATGAGTACCCAAGAGTGGGGGATGCGGCCGAGGATGTGACTGACGTAGATGAGGAGACGGCGGAGCCATATACCGTTACAGGCACAGTGGACAGCAGTCTTGTGGCTCATAGCAGGAAACTTATCGCAGTGAAGAGGGGAAAGGGTGAGATATTCTTCTGCTGCACACCCTTGCTTCTGACCAATTACGGCATCCTTGACCGGCAAACCAATGTCCTGCTGTTCCGCATGCTGTCGCAGTTCCGTGGCCTGCCCATCGTCCGCACGGAAGCCTACACCCCCAAGTCGGAACTGAACCAGGAGACACCGCTCCGCTTCTTTCTCCAGCATGAGGCCCTGCGTTGGGCTGTTTACATGGCACTGGCAGGCTTGCTGCTGTTCTGCGTGTTCTTTGCCAGAAGGCGGCAACGTGTCGTTCCCGTGGTGAAGGCACCTGGGAACAAGTCGCTGGAGTTTGTCCGCCTGATAGGTACGCTCTATCATCAGCGGCACGTCAACCGTGACCTGCTGCAGAAGAAGTATGGCTACTTCGCCGAGTCACTCCGCCGCCAGTTGATGATAGATGTGGAGAATACGGAAGTCCTACGGGAGAATGTGGCACAGATAGCCCAGCGAACAGGTCTGGCTGAGGCTGACGTGCGCATGATATTGGAGAGAACCCACCGTCACCTGACCAGCCAGGAAGAACTCACGGATGCCGACCTGCGGCGGACGATTGACGGAATGGACATGATATTAAATAACCTTTAAGCGTTATGGAAGAGCAAATAAAACACAAGATGGAAGAATCTGCACGGGAAAGAACCGACCTCGCCGCCTTCAGTGAGAAGGTAATGCTGTTACGGAAGGAGATAAGCAAGGTCATCGTGGGGCAGCAAGAGGCTGTCGACCTGTTGCTGACGGCGATACTGGCTGATGGACATGTGCTGATTGAAGGGGTGCCCGGCGTGGCAAAGACCCTTCTGGCACGGTTGCTGTCACGGCTGATTGATGCCCGTTTCAGCCGTATCCAGTTCACGCCTGACCTCATGCCGAGTGATGTCCTCGGCACAACGGTGTTCAACATGAAGACCTCAGAGTTTGATTTTCATGAAGGTCCCGTGTTCTCCGACCTCGTCCTCGTGGACGAAATCAACCGTGCGCCAGCCAAGACGCAGGCCGCTCTCTTTGAGGTGATGGAGGAGAGGCAGGTGACCATTGACGGCATAACGCGCCATATGGACGACCTCTACACCATCATTGCCACGCAAAATCCAGTGGAACAGGAGGGTACCTACCGTCTGCCAGAGGCACAGCTGGACCGTTTCCTCTTCAAGATAAGGATGGATTATCCCACGGTGGAAGAGGAGGTTGACATCCTCAAACGCCATCAGGAGAAGACAAGACTTGTCAAGCTGGAAGAAGTGAAGCCGGTCCTGACCGTCAGTGAGCTGCTCCTGATGCGCGGAAAGCTGGAGACGGTGTACATAGAGGAGAGCCTGCTGCGCTATATTGCAACCATCGTACAGCAGACCCGCACGTCAAAGGCTGTCTATCTGGGTGCCAGTCCGCGTGCCTCCGTGGCCATGCTCAATGCCTCCAAGGCCTGTGCCCTGCTGGGTGGACGTGACTATGTCACACCTGAGGACATCAAGTTCGTAACACCCAGTGTACTCCAGCACCGCCTTATCCTCACGGCTGAGGCCGAGATGGAGGGCTACACTCCGTTGAAAGTGGCGCAGAGGCTGATTGACAAGGTGGAAGTGCCTAAGTAAGGGAACGGTAGCTCCGCCCTTTTAACTCCTTACAAACTCCTTAGTGACAGACAATGTTCCTGACCAAAAGGTTTTATATCATATTCGCTATCCTCACCCTTCTCACAGGTCTGGGGTATATCTTTCCGTTGCTTTTCATGGTGGCAAAGACACTCCTGTGCATCTTTGTCCTGGTTGTGGTGGCTGACGGACTGTTGCTTTATCACAGAAAAGGAATCAAGGCACAGCGGAAGTGCGCCAGGAGATTCTCAAACGGCGATGCCAACGAGGTGGTGATAAGCCTGGAAAGCAGCTATCCTTTTGCGGTCAGGCTGACCATTGTGGATGAGGCTCCGGCTGTGTTCCAGCGTCGGGACATCACTTATCCCGCCCATTTAGACGCAAAAGGGCAAGGAACGGTGGTCTATCAGCTCACCCCGGTGCAGCGGGGAGTGTATGCTTTCGGGCGCATCCGCTGCTTTGCCTGCACGGTCGTTGGGCTTGTGGAGCGTCGTTATACCTGCGGAGAGATGGAGAAGGTGAAAGTTTATCCTTCCTTCCTCATGCTCAACCGCTACGAGCTGCTTGCCATGAGCAACAACCTCACGGAGATGGGCATCAAGCGTATCCGCCGTGTGGGTAACAATACCGAGTTCGAGCAGATAAAAGACTATGTGCAGGGGGATGATTACCGCACGATAAACTGGAAGGCAAGTGCCCGGCGGCATCAGCTGATGGTGAATGTCTATCGTGACGAACGCTCGCAGCAGATTTTCTCGGTCATCGACAAGGGGCGTGTCATGCAGCAGTCGTTCCGCGGCATGACGCTTTTGGACTACAGCATAAACGCCGCGCTCGTTCTCTCTTACGTTGCCATGCGCCGTGAGGACAAGGCTGGCCTGATAACCTTTGCTGACAGACTTGATACGTTCATTGCCCCCTCGCGCCACACAGGCCAGATGCAACATCTGCTTGAGGCTCTTTATGCGCAGGAGACAACATTCGGAGAGACCGACTACAGCAATCTTTGCGCCAACGTCCACAAGCAGGTGAGCAAGCGCAGCCTGCTTGTGGTCTATACCAGTTTTTCCGGTATGACGGCTCTCAACCGCCAGCTGGCTTACCTGAAGCTGCTCAGCCGGTGGCATCGGGTGCTGGTGGTGTTCTTTGAGGATGCTGAGATGAGCGGTTACATCCATTCGCCGAAATCCTCAACTGAGGATTATTACCAGCATGTCATAGCCGAAAAGTTCGCCTATGAGAAGCGTCTGATCGTCTCAACACTCCGCCAGCACGGTATTCTCAGCCTCCTTACCACCCCAGAGAGGCTCAGCGTTGATGTCATCAACAAGTACTTGGAAATGAAGCAACGGCAGATGCTGGCCTAACCTCTCAACACACTGTGCAGTACTTCACGTGAAGTAGTCAAGTATTTCAGCTGAAGTATTTGATTACTTCACGTGAAGTATTGTTCCTGTCGGGCTTTGTATGCCAAGCCGTTTCCCATCAGTTGGATGCTTCCCAGCGCATGATTGTTTTCAGGAAAGGCAGCAGTTCAGCTGCCATCCGCTCATGCTGTTGTTTGCTGGGATGCCAGCTGGCCCCATACCCCAGCTCGCCGGTCTGCCGGGAGAAGCTGAACCGATGGACTTCCTTGTCTCCTCTGCGCTTACATTCCCGCTGCAGCCTGTCAAGGATGGCAGCCTCAATGCGGTCTTCCCTCTCACCCAGCATAGGCCCGTTGAGCAGCACGATGGGTGTATGAGGGTAATGGCGGCGCACTTGGAGGATAAACTTCCTGTAGGCCTCCTCATAGAGCCGCTTGTTCCAGCCCGTTGTTGAGAAATCGTTTGTGCCTAAGTTTATGCACACGAGGTCAGGAGTCCACAGTGAGAAATCCCATTGCTCGGTTGAGTCGTTGAAGAGCGTGAACTCATACTGCCACGGCATAGGGTCACGGCTGCCGGCTGCCGGGCCGTTGTAATTGCGATAGACACCAATTCCGCTACGTGAGATGGAGGTGTGAAGCGCATGAAGGCTGTCGCTGACGATGTTGGCGAAGGTCAGTGCATGGTTCTCCGTCTCATCCTCAAAGGGGTCACTTGCATTGGTGCTTTCCACCCCGTAGCCACAGGTGATGGAGTTGCCGATGAACTCAATCCTACGTTCAGGCATCCGTCTTGGTGGGAGCAGCGTGCATCCTTCATCCAGGACGAGCCCCCGGAAGTCGGTGCGGCGGTCCAGTCCCTCGATGATGTACATGAGCCGCAGGCTGTGACGGGCATTTGGAAGGGCTGTGGCAAGGGTGACGACAGAGTCCTTCTCACTGTTGAGGCCGACCTTGAATGGGGCGGCATTGTCAATCCAGCACATGAAGTATCCACTTCTCGGCTTGGCAATCAGCTTGACTGAAGTTCCCTGAAAATCAGTAGTGATGACGGTGCCCGGCCAGTTGAAGGCAGGACGGGAGGGGTTTCTCCAGCTGAAACGCCCAATGTAACGGATGCAGCTGTCAGTGGGTGTGATGACGGTGCCTTTGATGGGGAGGGTTGTTGAGGCCGACAGGAAGAGGGGAAGCAGGAGCAGTCCTGCCAATGCAGTCAATATCTGTTTCATCGCTTATGGTTTGGTAAAGTTGTTCAGATAGGCAAAGATACACTAAATAATGTATAACGGCAATTCCACTCCGATAGTTTTTCGTAATTTTGCAGATATGAATAAGAATCTGACTAAATTGTATCAGCGCAAGGCCGAGGAGCTGGGCAGGATGCTTGCGGGCTTGCGCAGCCGCAACCGAGGTTTCATCCTGGCAGAGATTGCCTTTTTCCTGCTGGCTATCGGATTTGTTGTTCTCTATACTTTCCTGGCTGATGGGGGGTGGACGCTTATCGGTGCGCTGGCATCGCTGGGTGTCTATCTGTATGTCAGGCATCTTGACGTTGTCAATGACTGCCGGATAAAAAATGGAGAAGCATTGCTGAAAGTCTATCGGCTGGAGATGGATTATCAGGAGGGAAAGTATGCAGGCTTTGATGGGGGAGACCGATATGTCAATCCGCAGCATCCCTATACCTATGACCTTGACGTGTTCGGGGCAGGCTCGCTCTTTCAACGGCTGAACCGGACTGTTTCTGTGGGAGGAAGTGACAGTCTGGCCAGCTGCCTGTCAGCAGTGTGGGAGGATGTCTCTGAGAAGGAAATGGTCAGGCAGGTTCACAGACGAATGGAAGCCGTTGGCGAGTTGGGGCAGAAAGAGGATTTCCTCTCCCGTTTCAAATCGTTGGGTATCAGGGAACGGATTGATACTGCTGCTGTGCGGAAGGCCCTGGCTGATGTGCATCAGCTATGTCTGCCGGCTTTCTTCTCTGGCCGGCTGTTCCGTTATCTGTGCTATGCTGACCTTGTGGGCTTCTACCTCAGCATCTTCCTTTCAGTTGGTGGCTGGTTGCCCTCGTTGTTGCCAGTGTGGTGGGGAATGTTCAATTTCATGTTGGCTTTCCTCTGCTCACATAAGTACATCCGTGTCATATCCGGGCTTATCGCCAAGGTGCATGTACAGGTGGAAGGTTATCTACAGGTGTTAAGGCTGTTGAGCATGACGGATTTCAGGGCTGCGGAATTGCAGGAACTGAAGGGAAGACTGTCAGGTGCGGAGGAGTCGCTGGCACAGCTGGACCGTATTTTGCAGAAGATAGACAACCGGAGCAATGAGATAGGTATCTTCATCTTCAACTGTTTTGGCTTGCTTGATATAACCATAGTCCGTCATTTCCGTCGCTGGCAGCTGACCTACAAGCAACATACGGACGAATGGATTGACACGCTGAGCCTGTTTGATGCCCTGGTGTCAATGGGCAACTTCCGGCTGAATGAGGACAGGGCCGTGCAGGCTGAGGTGACGGAAGCCGGAAAGGTGGTCTATGAGGCCACCGGACTGTATCATCCTTTCCTTGGTGAAAAAGCCGTGACCAATGACTTCAGCATCACAGATCATGAATACTATATCATTACGGGAGCCAATATGGCAGGCAAGAGTACCTTCCTTCGCTCGTTGGGCATCAATTACCTGCTGGCCATGAATGGTCTACCGGTCTTTGCCCGTTCTCTGAAGGTGTCTGCCTTCCATCTCTTCACGAGCATGCGGACGACTGATGACCTCACGCATGGCATCTCGTATTTCAATGCCGAGCTGCTGCGGCTGCAGCAGCTTTTGGGCTCTCTGCGCCCAGATGTTCCGAGTCTGATAATCCTTGACGAGATACTGAAAGGAACCAACTCGCTCGATAAGCTCAACGGATCCCGTCTCTTCCTGCAGCATATTGCTGAGCAGAACGTTACGGGTGTCATAGCCACCCACGACCTTGAGCTTTCTAAGATGGAGGAGGAGCTGCCTGCCCGCTTCCACAATTATTGTTTTGAGATAGAGTTGGGGGAGCATATCACCTATTCTTATAAGATTACACGTGGTGTGGCGCGTAATCAGAATGCCACGTATTTGCTGAAAGGAATATTAATGCCCACTTCACCTCCTCACCACGGGTGAGGAGGTGAAGTGGGCGGGGGCAGAGCGGAGCATGTGGTGGCAGTGGGTGTCAGGTTGACATAAATGGCTGGCAGAGGATTTAAATCCCGTGGAAACCGATTAGCTGGGGTTGATGTCACAACTGCTCAACCTCTTCTATGGGCAGCCCGGTGAGCCTCCGGATGTCATCACTTCTGAATCCTTGTAGCTTCATTCTCTCAGCTATTTCATGAGAGACGGCCTCCCGGCCCATTTTCAGTCCCTCTTTCAATCCTTCTTTTAATCCTTGCTCGCGACCTTCCTCACGTCCTTGGGTTATACCTTTCCGTGTGGCGGTGTTCATGACATTGATCAGGTCACGGTAGACCTTCACACTGTCTTCATATCCCCGGCGTTCTTCCTGTGTGAAGCGTCCGATTTCTGCCTGTTCAAAAAGTCGTTTGAAGACCCTTTCCTGAAGAGCTGCCGGGCGTTCCATGAGTCGGGACAGGTTACGGAGAACGAACAGCCATTTGTCCATCATGGTTTCCAATTGCGCCTCAGTCTTGTTGAACTTCGGCATCTCAAGGTAGATGAAGGTCAGCTTATCATAGAAAACGTGCTTGTCTTCTGTATCCATCAGCTTGATTTCATGATGATAGCAATCTTCTGAATATTCATCATCAGGAAAGACGAAGTTGAGGATTCCCACCGTGTAGACCCCCTTCAGCTCAAAGTCCCAGCCGTTGCCTCTCTTGCCTTGTTCCTGAATGGGAAAGGAGGCATAGAATACACTACGGTCCTTAAAGTACTGTTGCTCGGCTTTCTGCATCTCAACAATGAATTTCTCCCCCTTCTCATTCTCACAATAGACATCAAAAATAGCACGTCTGTCCTCTATACCTGCGCCAAGTTGTTCACCGTTGAGGTAGGTAAGGTCGCTCACCACTTCTTTTCCATCAAGGAGTGCATTGAGAAAACTGATCAGCAGATCCTTGTTGAGTGGTGTGCCGAAGAGCTTCTTGAAGCCAAAGTCGGTGTAAGGGTTGAGGTATCTTTCTTCAGTGTACAGCATGGCGGTTTGATTTGTTTGCTGCAAATATACATATTTTGTACGACAGGCGAAATGTTTTCGTCAAATACTTTTGATCTGGTGCAAGTAATCTTTTTAGAGAGTCGTTTTGCAGCAAGAGTCATTCTGCAAGGATGAACTTCTCTACCACATGTGCCACACCGTCCTCCTCATTGGAATAGGTGATGTAGTCGGCTGTGTCCTGGATGTCACGGGGAGCATTAGCCATAGCAACACCAAGTCCGGCAAAGCGGATCATGCTCTGGTCATTATATCCGTCACCGCAGGCGATGATTTCCTCACGGAGAATACCGAGTGAGGAGATGAGACGGTCGAGCGAATGTGCCTTGTCGATACCCAGCGGCACGCACTCAAGGAAGAAGCCTGCCGAGCGGTAGACACTCATTCTGCCATCCAGCAGCGTTGAGAGTCTCTGCTCAAGTGCGCGAAGTGGGGTAGGGTCGCCTACTATCAGGCACTTATTGACAGGGTAGACCACCTGGTGCAGGAAATCGTCATACTGCTCCACCGGCATCTTGTTGATGAATGCCTCATGCAGCACGTACTTGTTGTTCTTTTCCGTGGAAGCAATACCTTCTCCTTGGTAAGTAAGGATAGCCATGCCGGCATTGATGGCTTCGTGATAGAGCCGTGGCACCAGGCTCTCATCCAGTTTCTGCTCAAAGAGAACTTCTCCATTGCTGCAATCGGTTATCTTGCCGCCGTTGAATGCAAGGATAAAGCCTCCGTTTTTTGCCAGTTCCAGTTCGTCAGCCAAGGCTGTAATGCCGTAGGTGGGGCGGCCTGAGGCAAGGACAACCCGTATACCGGCTGCCTGTGCCTGCATGAGAGCGTGCTTGGTCTTTGGGGTAATCTCCTTCTTGTCATTGGTCAGTGTTCCGTCAAGATCCAGCACAATCATTTTATATTTAGTCATCTCTCTTGTCTTTATATTCTGTAAATAATAGGTTGCAAAGGTACTAATTTTTAGGGAATTGGCTGCGGTTAACGTATTTAAGATAAAACAACCAATCAAAACCCTATGGATAAAAGATTCGTGAACAGACTTCTTTCCCTCTTTCTTCTCCTGATGGTGGTCGCAGCGGCAAATGCCCAGCGTGCAGCCCAGTACTGTAATCCTGTCCTGCCTGGAATGCATCCGGATCCCAGCGTCTGCCGTGTGGGTGACGACTATTATGTGGTCAACTCTTCTTTCCAGTATTTCCCCGGTGTACCTATTTATCATAGCAGGGACCTTGTCAACTGGGAGCAGATAGGCAATGTGCTTACCCGCCCATCACAGCTTCCTTTGAAAGATGCCACATCGTGGCTGGGAATCTATGCCCCTACCATCCGTTACAATGATGGAATCTTTTATATGATAACCACGAATGTGGGAAACGGTGGTAATTTCATGGTTACGGCACGTGATCCCCGTGGTCCCTGGAGTGAGCCTGTGTGGCTGGAACAGCAGGGGATTGACCCGTCACTCTATTTTGAGAATGGGAAATGCTACATGGTAAGCAATCCTGGTGATGCCATTTGGCTCTGCGAGATAGATCCAAAGACGGGGCATCAGCTTACGGAGAGCGTTCCACTGTGGAGCGGAGAGGGAGGACGCTACCCTGAAGGTCCGCATCTTTATAAGAAAGATGGTTATTACTATCTGCTCATATCCGAGGGTGGGACAGAGCTGGCACACCATCTTACCATAGCCCGTTCGAAGAAGATTACGGGTCCTTATGTAGCCAACCCTGCCAATCCCATCCTCACAAACTGCAGCCGTAAAGGGCAGAAAAAACAGGTTCAAGGATGTGGACATGGCGATTTCGTGCAGGACACGGAGGGCAACTGGTGGGTTGTTTTTCTTGCTTATCGGACTTTTGGTGGCGACTATCATCATTTGGGTCGGGAGACCTTTCTTGCTCCAGTGGCATGGGAGAAGGGCGAATGGCCCGTCGTGTATGATGGTGAGCCGATAGATACGGTCATGTCAGCCCGCACGCTGCCTTTGCAGCCCTTTGCAAAAGAGGAGGGGGGCAAGTTGCTGGGCAACCGTCTCGGCATGGAGTGGGTTCATTTGGGGCAGCCTGTGGCTGAGGACTACCTGCTCTCGGAAGGGCAACTTCGACTGAAGGCTTCCGTAGCCACACTTGATGAGTTGTTGCCCAACACATATGTTGGGTTGCGCCAGACATCGGCTGAGATGGCCGTTGAAGCCAAGGTTGATGCCAGTGCGCTGAGACAGGGAGGACGTGCCGGATTGAGCGTGTTCCAGATTAATGATGGCCATTTTGACCTGTTTGCTACACCAGCTGGGGATGGGTATGATATCCGTCTGCGCTGTCGGCTGAAGTCCATAGACTATATTGTCGGTTCGGTAAGATCGGCATCTGCTGTCAACTTGCTTCGCGTCTCATCTGATGGCCTGCTGTATCATTTCTTCACAAGGCAGGAAAACGGTGCGTGGCAATCCTTGGGCTCATTGAACACAAGCCTGCTCTCAACTGAGGTCGCAGGTGGCTTTACTGGAGTGACGCTGGGAATGTTCTGCAATGGTGACAGTGTCTCCTCATGTGTGTTCAGCAATATCTCTTATGCAGGTACTCGGCAAGAATAGACTGTGTCTTGTTTTCTGTTTTTTCAGGACTTGAAACATAATAAAGAGTGAAAAAGTTGGAAGAGAAAAATAAATTATCTAATTTTGCGTTGTTATAACGAATTAACTGTTTAAAGTGCTTTAAAAACACCTTCGGAGAGTTTGCATTTAATTTTAATTTAAATATAGTATGAAGAAGTATTTAGCTGAAATGATTGGCACTATGGTGCTGGTTTTGATGGGCTGTGGGGCAGCCGTGTCATTGGGGTGTGATTCTGTGAACGACCAGGCTTCTGTCGTTGGTACGGCTATGGCATTTGGCCTTTCCGTTGTGGCAATGGCTTATGCCATTGGGGGCATCTCCGGGTGTCATATCAATCCAGCCATTACCTTGGGCGTATTTCTTAGTGGGCGAATGAGTGCCAAGGACTGTGGCATGTACATGCTCTTCCAGATTATTGGCGGTCTGATTGGCGCAGCTCTGCTTTGCCTGCTTGTAATCAGTTCAGGTACTGAGTTTGCCGTATCGGGTGCAGGTCTGGGAGCAAATGGCTTGCAGGAAGGAATCAGTGCTACGGGTGGTCTGCTGGCAGAGATTATCTTTACCTGTGTGTTTGTACTTGTTGTTCTTGGCGCAACATCTAAGACCAATGGAGCTACCAACAATTTCGCAGGCCTGGCTATCGGTCTGTCATTGGTTCTCGTTCACCTGGCATGTATCCGTTATACAGGTACGTCAGTCAACCCAGCACGTTCCATAGGTCCGGCTATCTTTGCGCAGGTTGTAGGCGGTCCTGTGACAGCACTGAGCAATCTTTGGATTTTCATTGTTGGCCCATTCGTAGGCGGAGCCTTGGCTTCTGTCATCTGGAGGGTGATTGAGCCTGCGGAGAAGGTGGATTAACAGAAAAATCACAGGAGCTGACAAGCTTCGTTGGTCATAAGAAAGGGTGTGTCAAATTAGCTCTCACGAGTGAATTTGATCCACCCTTTCTTTTTCCATCGTATTCTCTCTCTTCCGGTTGGGGCTACGTTTTCTGGAAGGCATGCCTGAATAGATGTGTGAGACAGCTGAGGCTTTATTGCGGTTGGGCGGTTCCTGTGACGGCAATATTGGTAATGCCGAAAAATTATCCCCATATAAGCTCATGTAAGGTTTGTGCCGGACAATTTTAACTTTTGTCACTTGCTTTTCTCTTTTTTATTTGTTAATTTTGTGGCATTGTTAGAACCTAAATTTATATGATAATGAAACTCTCAAGCCATCTAAGCCTCTCCTGTGCAAGTCTGTTATGGGCTTTTCTCTTTTTACTTTCATGTGTGCGGGTGAGGGCACAGGATAATCTTGTCAATCCCAAGTTTGACCAACCTACGGATGAAGAGCTGAGTATGAAAAATTATTCTCCGGATCCTGATGCTGAAGCGGTTGTGCTTTACTCGTGGATGGATATTTACTATGATTATAACAGCAAGGGACTTCAGGTGATAAAAGAGCGGAAGATACGCTACAAAGTTCTCAAAGAGGATGGGACAAAGGTGGCTAATGTGGAGATTCCTTATTTGTCAATTCCTGGTAACCGGACGATGGAGGAATTTGTCAGTGGCATCAAGGCTGTTGCATACAATCTAGATGGAGGAAAAGTGACGAGGACGAGGATGGATGGGAGCTTGATTCATCGGGAACGTGCAGATAAAAACATGATGGTGATGAAGTTCGCGGTGCCACAGGTGAAGGTCGGGACGGTCTTGGAAGTCCAATATAAGATGACAAGCGATTTCTATGATAATATTGATACCTGGTATGCTCAAGGGGCATTTCCTGTCAGGTTTGCAGGCTATCGGCTGACGATTCCTGATTTTTTCAAGTTTCAGGTAGAGTACAGTGGCTTTTATACTTTACAAGGCTCTCAACGGAAAACCAGTTCTAATCTGAGGATTCCTGGTTTGCCTTCCTCTGTCACTATGACGGAATACATGTTTGTTGGGTCGAATATTCCTGCCATGAAAGGTGATGCGTATGTGTGGAATGTGGGTGACTTCAGGGCCAAAGTGACAGCTGAGCTGTCAAGCGTACAGATTCCTGGGGAATTAATAAAGAACTATACGACAACGTGGGGTGAAATTAGTAAGACTCTTTTGGCTGAGAAAGACTTTGGCGGAAGGCTGGGCCAAGCCTGTCCTTATAAGGATGAGATCGCAGCACTGCCGTTGTCGTCGATGAATGTGAGAAAGAAAATGGAAGCAGTGTGTGCCCTGTTGCGGAGAAAACTCAAGTGGAATGGCAAATACGGTTTCTGGGGTAAGAGTCTGAAGCAAGTGGCAGAAGAGGGTACGGGAGATAATGCTGAGCTGAATTTCGTTTTGATGAGTATGCTGAGGGAGGCCGGACTGAAGGCTGAGCCAGTCGTAATGCGTTCACGTGACAGGGGCAGAATGCCACTGACACATCCCAGCGAGAAGTTTCTGAACACATTCATCGTTAGTGTGGAGGAGAATGATTCCAGCCTTCTTTTTTATGATGCATCGGCCGAGATGGGAGCTGTCAACGTGATGCCTGCTCGGTTGTACGTTGATAAGGGTGTGATTCCGCTGACAATGGGGATAAAAGAGGTTGACCTTACAGAGTATGCGGTGGGCAAGGAAACAGATGTCGTACAGGCAAGTCTGTCGGCAGAGGGGCTACTCACGGGCAATATAAGCTCTCTTTACACAGGACTTGCGGCTCTTGCCAAAAGGGAGGCGCTTAAGGCAGCCAAAGACAGTTCCAGTTATGTCAGCGAGATGGCAAAGGAAAATGGGGTTGCGATAACTGCCTATTCGGTAAAGGGAAAGACAGATTTCTCCGATCGGGTAAGTACTGTAGCCTCCTTTTCACGGCACTGTGACGGTGATGGAACCCACATATATCTTAACCCGTTTCTGTTTGCTCCTGTCAATAAGTCACCCTTCCCTGCACCGATGCGTAATATCCCCATAGAGTTTCCTTACAAGATGACCCATTTATCTTCAGTGATGATTCGTCTCCCGGAGGGATATACAGTTGAGGAAGTGCCTGCTCCGGTGCAGGTGGCAACCGGCCAGAGGGGAATTCTTGTACTGATCCAGGTGGTAGGGGAAGGCAGTATCTTGCGGGTGAATTATCGTATCTCTATTAATGAGACGCAGTATGTTATGGAAGAGTATCCTTCGGTAAAGGCGATCTTCGACAGAATAGTGGATGAATGTCAGAAACTGGTGGTAATAAAGAAAGTAGGATGAGACGGATAATCGTATTGTCAGTATGTCTGTTGGCTGGTCTTGTGGAGAGTCTGGCCCAGGCTCCGCATGTTGTTGTTGAGAAAGACAGTGAAGTGGTAGAGTGTGTCAGCCAGGATAAAGCAGTAAAGCATGCTGTACTGATTTATCGTATCTTGGATGAAAAAGGAAAGGACTGTGCCAATTTCCAGCAGATATTAGATGGGACATTATCACTCTCTGGTTTTAAAGCCGTCTATAAGGACGGGGCCGGCAAGGAGCTGAAGACTGTTAAGCAGGGGGGGCTGAAAAAGACAGAATATGCTCCGGGGGAGGTGACGGATAACTATATGATGTATTATGAATACACACCGCCCACCTATCCTCTCACTGTTGAATACCAATATGATATCACTTACTCAAAGGGTATAGTCTCTTTTCCTCCATTCGCTCCACAGCACAGGCTGGGTATGGCGGTCAAGCATGCCTCTTACCGTCTCATCGTGCCGGCAGGAATGAAGGTGAGACAGGCAGTTGTAAATATGGAAGTTCCCGTACGTACGCATGTACTTCCCAAAGGGAAAACCCAATTTGATGTAGAAGTGAGCGAGCTGCCTGCGATTTTTGATGAGCCTTATATGCCTGAGAAGAGTCTGCTGTTTCCTGTTGCCTTCTTTGCCCCGGAAACCTTCAGGTTTTATGGATCGTCAGGGGATATGAAGACTATAGATGACTTTGGCAGGTGGCAAGCTGGCCTGCTTGCAGGGACAGATGAACTGCCAGAGTCATTGAAAGTAACGATTCATCAACTGACTGACACTTGTCGGACGAAACGGGAGAAGGTGGCAGCCTTGTTAGGCTTTCTCCGTCGTACCACTCGTTATAACAGTGTCCAGCTTGGTATTGGTGGATGGAAGCCAGCCTTTGCCAGCAGGGTGTGTCAGTTGGGCATGGGGGATTGTAAGGGCTTGTCTAATTACATGCGGGCAATGCTGCGCGAGGTAAGCATTCCATCCTTCTATACGGTAATCAATACAGACAGGAAGAAATTGCAGAGAGACTTCATCACCATAGGTCAGTTCAATCATGTTGTCCTGCAAGTTCCGCTTCCAGAAGATACACTTTGGTTGGAATGTACGAATCCCTGTTATGCCTTGGGCTACGTCCATGCGGGAATAGCAGGGCATGATGCTGTTGTTGTAAAGGATAATGGAGGTGAGCTGGTGACGCTGCCCGAATATGCTTGTGGGCAGAATGTTCAGGAAATTGATGCAGCCATAAAACTGGAAGGAGATGGAAGTGCGGATATCAGGTTCGGCTGTCACGGAGTCAATCGCATATACGAACACATGTCAGCTTTGAGCCAGCTGTCGCGTGAACAGCTTGAACGGTATTTCTATTCCGTCTGCTATCTGCCTTCTGCCACATTTGGATCTGTCCGCTTTTCAGCTGACAGCTTGCGACAGCAGCCGGATATGCACCTGCAAGTTACGGCTGCCAGCGCAACTTACTGCAGGAAAGTAGGCAACAGGCTCTTTGTGCGCCTTGATCCCTTTGACGAGACTGCTGATGTTCCACCGGAGATGAACCTTCGCAGATATGATGTACAGTTGGATGACGGTGTGTTCCGTCAGCTGCATGTCACGTTCAGCCTGCCTGAAGGATATACAGTGGAGTCCTTGCCAAAGCCGCTGAATGCTGAGTGTGAGTTTGGTACGTTCACCGGCAGTGCAAGCGTGGAGGGCGACAAGGTAGTCTTTTCCTACCGCATGCTTCTCCGTAATGGGCTCTTTGACAAGGCACTCTATCCTCGGTTGGTTGCGTTTATGAAACAGGTGAAGGCACAGTGCCAGGCGAATATGGTGCTGGTGAGAAAGTAAAGCTGGCGGGCCATTCATGGGATTTGCAACCTGTAACTGTCAATAGGCAAGGACAAGTCGGCTGCTGGAACGGAAAATCACGCAATTTAACATTTGGGCAACATTTAATAGGTATCTTACTTTGGTAGTCAGAAAATAAAATACTACTTTTGCAAGTGTAAAATAGGTATTGACTTATTCATTATTTAAAACATAATAAAAATTATGGCAGTAGATTACAAGAAATTAGGTCTCGTGAACACGCGCGATATGTTCAAGAGAGCAATCGATGGCGGTTACGCTATTCCTGCATTCAACTTCAACAACCTTGAGCAGCTTCAGGCTATCATCAAGGCCTCTTCCGAGCTGAAGTCTCCGGTTATCCTTCAGGTGTCTAAGGGCGCCCGCAAGTATGCTAACCAGACACTGCTCCGCTACCTTGCTGAGGGTGCTGTTGAGTATGCCAAGGAGTTGGGCTGCAACCACCCGGAGATTGTTCTGCACCTCGACCACGGTGACAGCTTCGAGACCTGCAAGAGCTGTGTTGACTTCGGTTTCTCATCAGTGATGATTGACGGCTCTGCTCTTCCATATGAGGAGAACATCGCTCTGACCAAGAAGGTTGTTGAGTACGCTCACCAGTTCGATGTGACTGTTGAGGCTGAGCTCGGTGTCCTCGCTGGTGTTGAGGATGATGTTGTTGCTGAGGTTTCTCACTATACAAAGCCTGAGGAGGTTGTTGATTTCGCCACACGTACGGGTTGCGATTCTCTCGCTATCTCTATCGGTACTTCTCATGGTGCTTACAAGTTCACCCCAGAACAGTGTACACGTGACCCGAAGACAGGCCGCCTCGTTCCTCCTCCATTGGCATTCGACGTGCTGGAGGCTATAGAGAAGCAGCTCCCTGGTTTCCCAATCGTTCTCCACGGTTCTTCTTCAGTACCACAGGAGTATGTTGACATCATCAATGAGCATGGCGGTAAGTTGCCTAACGCTGTTGGTATTCCAGAGGATCAGCTCCGTACGGCTTCCAAGAGTGCTGTCTGCAAGATCAACATCGACTCTGACTCCCGTCTTGCTTTCACTGCTGGTGTGCGTCAGACATTTGATGAGCATCCTGAGTACTTCGACCCACGTCAGTACTGCGGTAAGGCTCGTGAGTACATGGAGGATCTGTACAAGCACAAGATTACCGATGTGCTTGGCTCTGATGGTAAGCTCGCTAACCTTGACTGATTTTCAGTTCGGGTCAGCAAGACATGATAAAGTTATAGCGGTGGCTTTCCCTGTGGGAGCCACCGCTTTTTAGTTGTATACAGTCTCGTGCAGTTAGGAGGAAACCAGCAGCAGCTTTTACAAGGGCACTATTGTCCCTTTGTCAGATAGGATCAAGAACCCTGACAGTTCTGCACTTATCCTGTTGACTCTCGTTACTCGTAATGTTGCTTACACGTAAAGACGAATTTCCATACGTGCATGGAAATTCGTCTTTACGTGTATGGAAATTCGTCTTTACGTGTAAGTAAGTCAACTATACATGGCTTGGCAGTTCTCTCCTGTGACTGTATGCCAGTGAAGCAAAGGGTGAATTGCTTATAGATAGGTGAAGGCTCGGTGCGGATATGTGTGAGGCAGCCACGTCCTGATATAGCCCGCGGTCAATCGTTCAGGTGTTTGAATGCTTGCGGAAGATAGCTGATGATGTCACTGGCCACAAGGCTTTCTTTCCCTAAATCCTTGACAGCCAAGTCGCCGGCAAGCCCGTGAAGATACATTCCCACAATGCAGGCATTCATCTGATGATAGCCACGTGCCAGTAGGGCGGTGATGATGCCTGTAAGCACATCTCCACTGCCTGCGGTAGCCATACCGCTGTTTCCTGTTGAGTTGAAGATGACGTGTCCGTTAGGTAGGCAGAGCGCGCTGTTGTGGCCCTTCAGAATGATATACGCTTGGAGGGACTGTGCCAGTTCCGCTGCACGGTGCAGCCTCTCGAAATCGGCATTGGCCGGAGACCCTGTGAGCCGATCCAGTTCTTTGGGATGGGGGGTCATGATGATGCCTTTAGGCAGCTGCTGCATCCATGCACGGTGGTTGGCGAGTATGTTGAGCGCATCGGCATCAGCCACGATGGGGCATTGTGCCCGCCTTATCTGCGCTATCATTGCGATGGCTGTCGGTTCTTGCTGGCCGAGGCCGGGGCCGATACCCAGCGCGTCAAAGCCGTCAGTATCTACAGCCTCAGAGAAAGAAGTCTCCTCGTGGTCCATCTGCATGACAGCCTCGGGGATGGAAATCTGCATGATATCATAGTTCTTTCTCGGTGTGTGTACTGTCACCTTGCCGGCACCACTTCGCAGGCAGGCCCGGGTGGCGAGAATCGCTGCGCCTGACATGCCGTAGCTTCCTGCGATGATGAGGGCATTGCCCATGTCACCCTTGTGTGCAAAGTCATCCCGGTGAAGCAGTCGGGAACGTACATCCATTTCCTCCAATACTGAATATTGAGCCTCGGTCTTCTGGATGTATTCTTGGCTCAGCCTGATGTCAAGTACTTTCAGTCGCCCTATAAACTGCTGCGTATCACCGAAGAGGAAGGACAGCTTCTTCTGATGGAGCGTCAGTGTCAGCGTGGCATGGATAATGTTGGCGCGCACATTATAGGAGTTGTCTTCAGCCATCAGTCCTGACGGTACATCAATACTGACCACTTTTGCGGGGCTTTGGTTGATGTATTTCACCAGTGATGCAAATCCCCCGGCGAGTGGCTTGTTCAGTCCAGAGCCGAAAAGACCGTCAACGACAAGCGTGTCAGCCGTCAGTTCGGGCGGATCGAATTTTGCGGTGACCTCCGTAAAGTCCTTCGCATGCTTGCTGTCAATGATGCGCTGGCGATTGGTCACGCAGTCTTCTGACAGATGGTTGGTGATATTGAAGAGGAATATCCTTACTTTGTACCCTTCATTTATCAGAAGCCGTGCTACGGCAAGGGCATCGCCTCCATTGTTGCCGGGGCCGGCAAATACGACAACGGGGGTGTGGCTGGTCCATTCCTCTGTGATGGCATGTGTGATTGCTTTTGCGGCGCGCTCCATCAGGTCAATCGACTTGACTGGCTCATGCTCTATGGTGTATCTGTCCAGCTCGTGAATCTGGGCACTTGTAAATATCTTCATAACGAACGCAAATTTACAAAATAAATGGTAATCACATGGGATTGTTTGCTATAATTTTCGTAATTTTGCGCAAAATAAAGAATTAAGAGTAATGAGCCGAGTAACAATTAAGGACAAAACATTTGAGACTTCAATACCAGAGGCTGAGATACTGAAGCGTGTGAAGAGTGTAGCCGACCGTATTAACAAGGACATGGATGGGAAGAATCCCCTGCTCCTGGCTGTGCTGAACGGCTCGTTCATGTTTGCTGCCGACTTAATGAAGTATGTCACCATTCCCTGTGAGATCTCGTTCGTGAAGCTGGCATCCTATCAAGGGACTACCTCGACGGGCAAGATACGTGAGGTCATCGGCCTGAATGAGGATATTCGGGGACGTGAGGTGATTATCGTGGAAGACATCGTCGACACGGGTGCCACGATGAAGCGTATGCTTGAGACCTTAGGAACACGTGAGCCGGCTGGTCTGCACATCTGCACGCTGCTGCTGAAGCCGGGAAAGCTGACAGTCCCTTTGAACATAGAGTATGCGGCAATGGAAATCCCTAATGACTTCATCGTGGGCTATGGGCTCGACTATGACCAGCAGGGACGTAATTTGAGAGATATTTATACTTTAGTGAAAGAATAATGAAGAATATTGTGATTTTCGGTGCGCCGGGTGCTGGTAAGGGTACCCAGAGCGACAAGATGATTGAGAAGTATGGCTTCGGTCATATCTCTACGGGGGATGTCCTCCGTAATGAGATAAAGAATGGCACGGAGCTGGGAAAGACTGCCAAGGGATACATTGACAACGGTCAGCTCATTCCTGATGAGCTGATGATTGACATTCTTGCCAGCGTCTATGACAGCTTCGGCAAGGAGCATAAGGGGGTTATCTTCGATGGCTTTCCACGTACCATCCCGCAGGCAGAGGCTTTGAAGAAGATGCTTGCCGAGCGCGGGCACAACGTGGCTGCCATGATAGAGTTGTTTGTTCCTGAGGAGGAGCTGATGAAGCGTCTCCTTCTCCGTGGTCAGCAGAGCGGACGCTCTGACGACAATGAAGAGACCATCAAGAAGCGTCTGAACGTTTACCACACCCAGACCTCTCCGTTGATTGACTGGTATGAGGGTGAGGGGATTCATCACCACGTAGAGGGTCTTGGTACTGTTGAGGAAATCTTCTCAAGAATTGAAAACGTAATTGATTCACTGTAAGATACAGGCTGACAGGTGTTGGGGGTGGCGGATGCCTTGTCCGTTCTGTCTCCCAGAGCCTGTCAGCCTTTCTTTATATAAACGGCTGGTCGTTCTGAATGTTTTTGTACAAGTCATTCATCACCACCCATCATTTATCACTCATCACCCAACTCTCCAATGGCTGATTCCAATTTCGTAGACTATGTAAAGATTTACTGTCGCTCAGGTAAGGGCGGCAGAGGTTCCATGCACCTTCGCCACGTGAAGTACAATCCCAATGGCGGGCCAGACGGCGGTGACGGTGGTAAGGGTGGAAGCGTCTATCTGCGTGGTAACCATAACTACTGGACGCTGCTCCATCTGAAGTTCCAGCGGCACGTCTATGCTGAGCATGGAGGCAACGGTGGACGCGACAAGTGTCATGGTACGGATGGCAAGGATGTCTATATTGACGTGCCTTGCGGGACGGTGGTCTACGATGCGGAGACGGGTAAGTATGTCTGCGATGTCATGCACGACGGACAGACGGTCCTGCTGCTCAAGGGGGGGCGGGGCGGTTTAGGTAATTTTCAGTTCCGCACCTCCACCAATCAGGCTCCACGCTATGCACAGCCTGGTGAGCCAATGCAGGAGATGACGGCTATCCTGGAACTGAAGCTCCTGGCGGATGTCGGGCTCGTGGGCTTCCCCAATGCGGGCAAGTCTACGCTTCTCTCCTCCCTCTCCAGTGCCAAGCCGAAGATTGCCAACTATCCTTTCACGACGATGGAACCTTCTTTGGGCATCGTCAGCTATCGTGACAATCAGAGTTTTGTCATGGCTGACATCCCGGGTATCATCGAGGGCGCGAGCGAAGGCCGGGGGCTGGGGCTGCGTTTCCTCCGTCATATAGAGCGCAACTCTCTGCTTCTCTTCATGGTTCCTGGCGATACGGATGACATAAAGCATGAGTATGAGGTGCTGCTCAATGAGCTTCGGCAGTTCAATCCCGAGATGATTGACAAGCACCGGGTGCTGGCTGTCACAAAGTGCGACCTCTTGGATGAGGAACTGATAGAGATGCTGCGTGAGGGATTGCCTGATGACCTTCCGGTGGTATTCATCTCTGCCGTGACGGGGCAGGGCATTGATGAGCTGAAGGACGTGCTGTGGAAGGAACTCAACTCTGAGAGCAATAAGCTGCAGGAGATAACTTCCGAGGACACCTTGGTGCATCGCGACAAGGACATGAGCCGCTTTGTAGAGGAACTCCATGCTGAGGGAGCTGATATAGATGATGTTGAGGAGGTTGGTGTGGACGATCTTGATGAGGTCGATGACCTTGACGACTTTGAATATACGGATGATTGAGCCCGTACTGCACTATTACCCGATGCCTGATGGGGTTGTGGCGTTCAGCACGACCCGGCATGGCGGTGTGAGCAAGGGAAAGCTTGCCACGCTGAACATCAATCCCTACCGTGGCGATGATGCAGCATCGGTAGCTGCCAACCTGCGAGCCGTTGCCGCAGAGATTGGCACTCGGGCGGACAGAGTGGTCCGCCTGCATCAGATTCACGAGACACATTGCTTGCAGGTAACGGATGCTTTCTTCCGTCTGCCAGCTGCCGGGCAATCTGGGCAGGAGGAGGGTAAGGATGCTGTTGTTACCGATTGTCGTAACGTCTGCATCGGAGTCCACACAGCCGACTGTGTCCCCGTACTCTTTTACGACCCTGTCCACCATGCCATCGGTGCAGCCCATGCCGGCTGGAGAGGAACAGTGAAACGTATCGTTCAGCATACTGTGCAGCGGATGGCAGCGTGTTATGGTACGGATGCGAAAGATTTGAAGGTTGTTATCGGGCCTGCTATCTCCGAGAAGAACTTTGAGGTGGGGCAGGAGGTTTATGATGCCTTTGCTGCCGCAGGTTTCCCGATGGACCGTATTGCACGGATGCACGAGAAATGGCATATCGACCTGCCCCTCTGCAATCAGCTCCAGTTGGAGGAGATGGGTGTCGCTACCGGGCATATCCACCAGTCTGGAATCTGTACCTATGACAATTCTACCGACTTTTTCTCAGCCCGCATACTCAAGGAAGGTTTTGGAACCATCTATACAGGAATTATGCTGCCTGGCTCTGATTCTTTCCCAGAGGTGAAGGGAATTGAATGACTGGCGAGTGTGCTTACTTGTCTCCGAAGTCTTCAGTATAAGCAGTAAATGGCTATGAGGTACGATAAAAATCAGCTGAGGTATGATGACTTTTGCTACACGTTCTTCGACTATATTTATTTCATCGGGGAGTTTAAGAACATGAGAATGACCGGGCCTGTATTGCTTTCCACGCCCTGTATTCCTGTTTTAATATTCTTCTGCCACGAGGTCATAGGCAACGGAACATTCCACTTGCTTTTGTTGCCTCTGCTGTTTTTCTTTGGAGTCTGCTTTTTAGTGGGTCGCTTTTATCGACGCCATAATCGCAGAATGGCCGTGCGTCATCATTTCATAACGTCACCGTGGTCGAAGAGCTATATTGCCATTCCTATTGCTCTGTTATGGTATTTACTTTCTATGATCCTACCTTTAATCATCCTTGGAAAGTGGGGTGGTTTCCTCTTGTAACTATATCCGTTTTGGAATGAATAGAGATTCATACCTTATCGCTTGACAATGGCTCTATTGGTTTTATTAGTGTCTGGAATACCGTTATCTCCCCGTTTAGCAGATATGGTATCAAAGATGTTGCAGCGTACATTCTTTGCGGGGACTACCAGTCCGGGTATGGATGGCTGCAGCCGTGGTCGTCTTGTCCCATTGGCTTTCTTTTCCAAATATCCTCCTGTAAGTTTGGCATTCTATCTGAAAATTACTATTTTTGTAGATAATAAAATTTTAGGCAAAGGCTAAACAGCCTTTGATGTTGGCGGACTTTGCAGCACTCTATATAGATATAATGAAACAACTCTTATATTTTTTTCTCCTACTGTCCCTGTTCTCCTGTTCAGTTCGTGATGGGAAGGAGACACTCGCGGCTACTGACTCACTACTCACCAATCGTCCCGACAGTGCGCTGAGACTGTTGGATGGGATGCGTAACGTGGGCCAGATGAATGAGGAGGATGTGATGCACTATGCTTGGAATCATGCTATGGCACATCAGTTGATGGGGATGTCGTTGGAGGAGGACAGCCTTACTCCCAATGCCGTGGATTATTACCGCAAGCGTAATGATACGGCAAGACTGCTTGATGGTTACCTGTTGAAGGCCTCCTACCTGCGATGGGCAGGACTGCGGAAGGATGCCTTGAACGAACTGGAGACTGGTATCAGCACTGCCCGTCAGCAAGGTGATGCTGGAAAGTTAGTGCAACTGGCAGGGCAGAAGATTGACTTGCTTTACCGTTCGGGAGACTATGCCTCGGCAGCCACAGCGGCGCGGACACTGCTCCATTCGCATCACCATCTGGATAATGCCGCACGTGGTCAGCTGCTCTATGCCCTTGGCACTAATCTCTCCCTTCTTGGCGACAGAGATGGTGACCGGTATTTTCAGGAGAGCATCCAGCAGGCACTGGATGACAAGGAGAAGGAAGTGGCTGCCGAACGCATCCGTAACTATGCCGATGTGCTGGCCGTGAGGGGCGATTATGTGCAGTCAAACAGGTACCTGCACCGTTTCCAGCAGCTTGTCCCCCGATATGCCGGGTTCTCTGTCATCCAACTCTCACTTGCCAGCAATTATGCCAATATGCGCCGTTTGGACTCTGCCCAGATTTGCCTTGACAGGGCTGATGCGAGTGAGCGTGAGCTGGAACAGGCTGGACAGGGAGACCTCAACCGCAAGGCTGGCATCGAGCAGTTGCGCAATGTGCTGAATTTCAGCCGTGGCCGTTCTGTATCCTCTCATGCTTTCCAACGCTATTGTGACTCTGTAACCACGGCTATGATGGAGAAAGAGAATACATCCCTCCGCCGCCTGGAGACGCGCAACCGCTTGCAGGCTGCCAATTATGACCTGCACCGTTCCCGTCTTCTCTTGCTTTTGGGGCTCGTGCTGCTCTCCCTACTCCTGCTGGGCGGAGGCGTACTTGTCTACTGGCTTTATCAGCGGAAATACCAGCGTCTTGCTGAGGCAGAGGAACGTATAGATGTGCTTACCGATATGCTCCGTAAGGCACAATCGCAGCCGGAGGCTGGGCAGGCAGATGACCATGATGACGGTTTCTTCCGTAAGGTACTCTTGCAACAGCTGGGTATTATCCGCCTTGTCGCCAGTACGCCGACCAATCAGAACCAAGCACTGCTCAAGCGTATCTCTGCCATCAGTGGTGGCGGACTCCCCACGCATGATCTCTTGGTCTGGACTGATCTTTACCCCATCATAGACCGTCTTTACAACCAATTCTACACCCGGTTGACACAACGTTATGGCCATCTGCTCACGGAGAAAGAGACGCAGATCTGCTGCCTGCTCTGTGCAGGATTCTCCACCAAGGAAATTGGAGTGGTCACCCAGCAGACCAGTGCGACCATTTATGTCCGCAAGACTTCAGTCCGCAAGAAGATTGGTGTGGCAGAAGGCGAGGACATTGTGGCATATGTCAATGCCCTTTAGCCTACATTAAGGTGCAAACGAGTCATATTAAGATTTTTTTGAAGCATAACTGTTGACAGTCTGATAGTTATGCTTCTTCTATTAAGACTTTTTTCTCAGCCGTTTAGTCGTTGTAAGGTGTTGTTTATGTCTAACTTTGCATTGTAAGAAAAGACAGCGGACAGCCTTCTGCCAGTTCTTACTGCATAGAGATGGCACTGAAAAACTGGGGCTTTTGATTCCGGATTCCTTATCCCTATGGGATTCTTACCGTGTAGGAAAAGATTTCCATACGTGTATGGAAATTCTTCTTTACACGTAGAGAAATATTTCTCTACATGTAGAGAATTTAAGATAGGGCAGTCCCTGGCATCAGATGCGCCTGTCTGCGGAGGCATGCAAAGTATGGCTTACAACTAAAACAAGATAAATATGAAAGCGAAGAGAATCATTTATGTACTGCTGTTCTGCCCGTTTCTGACGGGTTGCAACCTGGAACGGACAAGGGTGCGGAGACTTGCCACTGACTATGTGGCTGCACATGCCCAACCTGGCGAGACCTATCATTGGAACAAGGTGGCGCAGATGAAGAACGGAGTCAGCTATGCGGGCAGGCATTGCGAATATGCCCAGGTCATATTCAACGTGTCGCAACAGAACGGACAGGAGCGGCAGGACACGCTTTACCTGCTGCTCTCTGAGAACTGTAGACGGCTGCTGAATGTATCCCGCCAGTGCGATGAGCGCATCATGCCGTATCCACGAATGACGGAAAGGGCTATAAAAGAGTTGGTCAGCAGGACGATAGAGCAAAGTTTAAAGGAAGAGTGATATGAGCATACTATTGAGAAAACCCCTCCTGCTGGCCATGCCGCTTATGGCATTTTTGGGGCGGATGCAGGCACAGAACCAAACTGATACCACGGTGACGTTGCAGGAAGTGACGGTGAAGTCGCGGACGATAATCCATAAACTCGACCGCACGCTCTTCCTGCCCACCCGTGAGACGAGGCGGAATGCCTCCAATCCTTATGAGCTGATGTTCAACATGGCCATGCCACATGTACTGGTTGACCCATTGACGAAATCGCTGTCGGCTAATGGAGGCGCAGTGCAGCTGCGTATCAATGGTGTCAAGGCATCGCAGGCGGAGGTGTCCGCACTGCTGCCCAGGGATATTGTGCGCATAGAGCTGATAGAGAATCCTGGTATGCGATATGGCGACAGTCAGCTTGGAGCAGTGGTAGACCTTATTGTGCGCAACCGGGAAGCTGGAGGATTGGTCAACGTGCAGACCACCAATTCTCCTATTGTGCCTTTTGGCGAGAATATGCTGACAGCCAAGTATAACCGTGGTCACTCGCAATGGGGTGTGAGCTATGCCATGAACTATCGAGGATTGCGGCATCTACACACAGACAGAGAGGAGGAATTCTGCTTGGGTGAGACGACTGTCCATCGTGTGCAGAAGGGTGTAGATGATCGTTCCGACTGGAATGACCATTCAGTAGAGCTGTCCTATAATTATATGCAGGCTGACCGTTATGTGTTCAATGCTGTGCTGCGTAACTATTATAAGCGGCAGCCGCATCAAGATGAGACAGGCTTGTTCAACGGCAATGTACTTGCCCATACCGTCATGAGTCATCGTAATTACACTCCCTCGATCGACCTTTATTTCCAACGCAACATGGCACATGGTCAGACGCTGACATTCAATCTTACGGGTACGCTTATCCGTTCGGCACGTGAACGCAACTATACGGAGACTTCCGTGCAGGGCAGTAGGTTGGCCGATGTTGTAGCCAATGTAGCGGGCAGGAAGCGTAGTGTAATCGCTGAGGCTGTCTATGACAGGAGGTTAGGGAACGTCTCACTGAGTGCCGGATTGCGTCACTATCAGATGCTGGACCGCAACAAGTACGCTGGATCCATGCCTGTGGTATCAGAGATGAGACAGTCGAGATCATCCTTTTTCGCCGAGTTGCAGGGACAGTGGAAAAAGTTGGGCTACGGCATCAGTGCCGGTGCAATGCGGGCATGGTTCAAGGAGAATGGCGAGAGCCATGCCTATGTGACCTTTATGCCAACAGTGCGCCTTACGGTTGTGCCACACAGGAATGGCTATCTCAGCTATCGTTTCTCTACTGACCCGCAGATACCCTCCTTGTCTGACCTCACTGATGTGCGGCAGGCTTTGGATACGATTCAGATTGTCACTGGCAATCCGCAGCTCCGCACCTATAATGTCTATGACCAGTCACTGAGTTATTCCTATTCTGTAGGTAAGGTCATGGCCATGATGACTGCGACATACGCTTACCACCACCGTCCGATAATGGAGAGCCTGTCAGTAGAGGAGGGCAAGCTCCTCATCGGGCAGGATAATCAGCGGTCCTATCAAGTGCTGGGTGTAGCGCCTATGATAGCCATCAGAGGAATTGACTGCTTTGGCTTTAAAAACTTTCTGACATTGAGTCTGGAGTTAGGTTACAATCGGTATTGGAGTAGCGGAAAGTCTTATAGGCACATATATAATAATTTCTATTATAATGCTTTGTTTTCCCTCAACTATAAGGAGTTTGCCCTGATGGGACAGATGCGTAAGAACCGTGATTATCTTTTGGGAGAGACCGTCTATAAGGGGGAGAACATGACCGTGTTGATGGCTGTCTGGAACCATAAGCGGCTACAGCTTGGTGCAGGCATTCTCTTTCCTTTCGTCAACAATTACCGTACGGGTAAGGAGAGGCTGTCGGCCATCGCTCCTTACCAGTCGTGGACATATGCCAGGGAGTCAGGCAATCTCTTCCTTCTCCGTCTGAACTACCATTTTGAGTTCGGGAAGGCTTACCATGCTAAGGAGAGACGAGTGAATAACCGTGATACCGAGGACGGTATCTTGGGAATGTAGGTTTCTCGGATAAGGCAACAAAATAATTCGTCCCATTTCCGGTTACGTATGTACGGGGATGGGACGGATATTTATTTGTCACTGTCTGGTGGCAGGCTTCGGGAACTTTCCGTTTCGGAAGCGATGGTGTTCATTCATCTTGTCAAGGTTCGGGACACGAAACCGTTGTGGCGGAACCACTTGTGGGCCCAGTTCGGCACCATGAAGATATAGCCGGATATATCCTCATGGGGTGCGCAGTCCAGTTGGTTGCCAATGGCATCAGCGGCTTCACGCAGGCTCATTCCACATTCTCGGGCTAATGCCTCACGGAGAATGTTGTAGGTAATGCTCCTTATGGCTGCTGCGGTGAGCGGCTGCCCGTCCATCAGGTGCAGGATTTCGTCTCGCGAGGGTGTCTTGACCTTCGGCCCTACCCGCAGGCCGTCAAAGCAATATTCCCCGCCCACCTTTCGCATCACAAATCCTTCCTTGTTCCGTGCGTTACATTCTTCAGCCATCTTCCTGATGGTAGCGTTCGTTATCCGCCTCATCACCTCAGGGATGATGGGTTGACGGCGCAGTTGTCCATAGGTATATCCTTCCCCGTTGATGCCCCCCGAACCGGATGGGACATCTGAGTCGGAAACGATGCAGATTTCGCTATTGCTTAAAGTCATAATTCTGTTTGTTTCAGTTTCGTTATTCTGTATTTGTCATCCTCTTCGCCGTGATAACCATTGAAGCATGTACTACCATATTTTATAGAACTCATGGCCACATTTTGGATATTTATAAAATACTCAAGCAAAAATATCCCCCTATATCCGATACATTTAGTACTGCATTTAGGACACTTGCGTTTTAACTTAGTCTCACCAATAGGTAGGAGAAAATCAATTAATAACTTTTCAAATAAATTGCATAATGCAAAACAATTTTATTGATTAATATAGCACGTTGATTTTGGTTACTTTGTTGTTACTTGTGTTGAATATACTTTAGTTCAAATACTAAGCTAAATATTTTCACTTGAATATTGTACCATAAAAAAGGTATAATAAAATCCATCATCATTAAGAAGTAAACAAAATCAGCTTTTAAGATATTGTGTCCATATATTGTTATATAGCCTTTGTCAATATAGAATAGGACAATTATGGGACATAGGATTAAAGCTAATATTATAAGGCAGTATATCAGGTAATGGCCCCTTTTAGCAACAAAGATGGTTTGGAACATTGAAATTAGCAAAAGTATAGATATAATCCAAATAAGAAATTCAATGTCAAAAACTGATGTGGAATTACTATCTGGCTCCTGTGTTACTGCCATTAGTGTTAAACCAATACTTATAGGCCATAGATTTCTTACAAATGCCAGCGAAGCCTCTAGAAGAACTATAGTCGATTTTACGTAATCATACAAATGTGAATCGTACAAAAATGAATATTTAAACTCTACTTGAGAAGTCTTTTTCTGTTTATCTGCTTGCAAAAGCATTCTTTCATTATTTCTTACAATACGACCAAGTGACATCTCGCAAATTTTGCTATAGATAAAGCCTATCAAGAATATTGGCACGAGTTCACTTGTGCTAAAAGCTATAGGTGATGCGCTCATTGTGCAAATTGCGTAAATGATAGCACCTATGCCCCCATAGTTTAACAGGTCATAAAAGGACAATGTTGTTGTAGTATTCACAATGATATATGGTTTATTCCATCAAATCTGCAATATCAGTATTGTCGTCTAACATAAAATACTCCTTCCAACGAGCATAGTACGCATCTTCAACAGGCAAGATAATTCCATCAGCCCGTATAATCTGATAGATGAAATAGGAAAGGCTGCGAAGCAAGGGCTGCTTTTCCTGTTCATCCACCAAGGTTAGAAGTTCTTTTGTATTTCCAATAATAACATCAATATCAATGTTCTCATCAACTATGTTTCTAAGTTCTTCTACTTTCTCATTCGATATCTTGTGATTTTCCTGTACACGTTCTATAAACTGATTGACGAATTGTGTCTCTCGTTCATCAATATAGCCATCACAAGCGGAGAAGAAATATCCCATCTGCAATAACAACTTGATTAAATAGCTAACTTTCTTTTCCATTTTCTTCTTTGGTTTCTTCGTTAACGATTGTATCCTTTGACTTTTGAATAGCTTTGATTATTTTTTCCTTCTTTATCCTATCAGCTTCTTCTTTCAAATTTTTGAGAGATTCTTGCTTTTTGGTAAAGGATTCTGAGAAATCTTGGAAGTTGAAAACAGAATCGGGGCCTTCCAAAGAAATCTTAGATAGCATACATTCTAAAATACAGGATTTGATTTCACGCCCAGATAAACCGTCTGCAAGTTTACTTAGAGCCATATAATTATCATCGGTCAAAGTCTTGTCTAATGGTAACTTTGACGGTATCATTTTCTTAATTATTTGAACTCTGGCTTCTTCGTTTGGCAATTCAAATTTGATATGTTTCAGAATGCGAGATTCAAAAGCCTTATCAAAATTTGAAACGAGATTCGTTGCAAATATGACAATGCCAGAGAATTCCTCCAACAAGATGAGCATTTGGCTTCGCAAGGAGTTGAGAGCTTGTTCTGCTCCTTGCGTTACATTTTGGATTCTCTTGCCAAGAAAGGAATCTGCTTCATCAAAGAAGAGAACGCAATCATTTTGTTTTGCACACTCGAAAGCTTTCATCAAGTTTTTAGGAGCCTCACCTACATACTTTGACTCAATTTCTGCATAATTCAATGCAAGCAACTTCTTTTCCATTTCATTTGCAACAGCATGCGCACACATAGTCTTTCCTGTACCAGGAGGACCATAGAAGTTCAAAACACTTTTTGGAATTGGGTCAATTTCTTCAAATCCCCATTCCTTATAAATAATGTCCTTATACTTGATAATATTAAGGGCATCAAATATTTCTTGCTTTATTGCTTCTGAGATAATAACCTGTTTGAAGGAATAACGTGCAGTTACCGGGAGAAAAGTAAATTCTTCTTGTTTAATTTCTTCTTTACTATTTTCCATGAATTCAAACTTTATCTCCAAGCACTGATTGGTGTCTATAAATGCATCTATTTCATTTTGGTGATGATAGATGTACTCATTTGCTTTTTGCAAAAAGTTATTACTTGATGGAATGGAAAAGCCAGCATTACTATCAATTTTGATAGTTTCCTTGTTCTTGTTATCTCTTTCTGTTAAGGACAAGACCACATTGACTTTTAATTTTTTAAAGTCCGGCGTACTTAAAAGATGTTTAAGTTTATCTTTCAAGTCCTTCTCAAAGCCTTGCATAAAGAGTATAGTCTCTTTGCTCACCTTACAAGCTATGTAATTCATATCTACAGATAATACCAATGATTTTCTTTCAATTCGCTACTTATACCTTGCTCCGATTCTAAGCGTATTGTTTCAAGATGGTTTGTATCTTTATCATAAATACCAACATCGACATGCCTTGTGTCAGGGCTATGTATTTGATATTTGAAAGCATCGTCTACCTTTAGAACTTCTTTATCAATGGTTTCTTCATCAATAAGACAATCTAAGATAAAGCCAACTAACCTGCCAGCCAAACCACCGGCCAAACCTGACCAGAATATAATGGGGATAAACCAAAACATTTTAAACACATATTTTCAGGAAACTTCCGAAAAAGTTTCCTGAGGTTATATCATGAAAGTACTACGAATTTCTCCTTGCCCAAAGTCTCTTTCAACTGAGAATCAATATCTTTGACAAAGAGAATCTTAGAATGGCTCAAGACTTCCGTTCTTTCGGTGTACACTCCAAGGAGAATTGTCTTGTACCCTTCCTTTGCCTTTATCCCTTCTGCCCTTTTGCCAAAGAGACTATCCAAAGATTGTGCAATGAATGGCATCTCTTCCCCTTCTTTTAAATTAAGCCCCTTGAACCATCCGACAACATCGTCAAACTGCAAGACCGAATCCACTGTCTCTTGCGCAACAGAAGACAAGTCTATCACACTCTCTTTTCTATTCTTTTTCAAGAAATAGAAAATGCTACCAGCTGCAATCGCAGCAATAGCGGCAAATAACCCTGTATTCATTTTCATTAACTTAAAACTACTAGTTCTTCATCA
Organism: Prevotella sp.; assembly: GCA_024688365.1. GTDB lineage: Bacteria > Bacteroidota > Bacteroidia > Bacteroidales > Bacteroidaceae > Prevotella. Next base: position 114,484 of record JAILEG010000011.1, on the reverse strand, counting down.
CCCAAAACCTCTCTTGTTTTTTCATCTAAAGCATCAGCTTCAACAAATTCATGATGTGTTATGGTTTCTGTCTCCTCGTTATATACCGCTTTAAAGATTCCAACATCCTTTTTAGGAGCCCCTTTCAGCATTTCCTTCAAGGTGGGTCCAAACATCAAAAATGGAATGTCTCTATCCTGTCTTAATTTTAGCCTTTTATACCATTGCAAAACGTGAGTGTAGAAATTCAGAACTCCATTAATAACTTTACGTATAAAGTTTACTACACTCTGGAAAAAGTTTTTGACTCCTTCCCATATTGATGATACTACGCTCATAGATTTTTGTTTATTGTAAGATTATTAGTTCATTATCACCAAAAAGTTTTTCAACGTCTCTCGAAATTCCTCCTGCTTCAATAGCAATGAATTTGTTTTTATCTTTGGGAAGCAATTCTCTGTTCTGTGAGTAGGCAAGAAACACTGTATACGTTGTGTCATTCTTTTTGAGCCATGCACAGACCTCATTAGAACCAGGCACGATGTTTTCACGTGCAATATCAACAAGAGTTTGTTGATTGAGAAATTCTTTTTGAATGTACTTGTTGTTCAGTGCATTCTTGAACTCATCTACTTTCCCTAAAAGAAAATCCCGAAACATTTCTTTTAGGGCAGGAAGTAGTTTTACTGCAAGTTTTTTTGCGATGATTACGACTTGATTCATATTTATTGATAAATTGATTAAACTTTCTCCACTTTCAGATACGCTGGCCCCAGCGCACCCATCTTCTTCAAATCAACACCGAAGTTGTTGATAAAGAGGTTGTTCACTTTCTCTCTTTCCCTGTCGTTGGAGAGAACATTGGGCAGCATGGTGGCGAGCTGCACACTCATGCCAGGTTCGATAACCATTCCCTCGGCATGCTTCGACATTTTCACGGTGATTCTAAATAATGCCATAATGTTAGGTTGTTAGTTGTTTATACGGATGAAACGAGGAAACAGAAGAAAGGGGACATGTCCCGCTTTATCCTTATTTATCCGGTAAGGTTCTGGAAAACACCTGGAGTCTAAATAAAGTAAAGACAGTCCATGCCCCCAGTATGATACGGGGACACAGAACCTGCCTAAACCAGATTATAGACGACTCCATAGTTGAATTTTCCAGATTTAACCGGGTCGATAACCTCGTTTGCAAGTTTTGCGCTTCGGCGTTGGGCACATTGCTGCGCCCGTCAGCCAAGTATAGCGCAAAAGTAAGGAATTATTTTGAATGAGCAAAAGAAATCTTTTCTTAATTATTTCGTATGCTGTCATATCTGTTATTTTTGTTCGACTTACGGGATATGACGGCAAAGTAAGCAAAGAAAGTCGAGAAGCGGAAATGATAATCCACGAGTTTTTGCCCGTTGCAGGTTTTTGTGCCTTTATTCGTATTCTATGACGAATTAGGGCAGCTGTTATGATGATAAAAGGAGAGTAATTTGTATTTTTGCAGGCAAAACGAACAGGCGATATGGACACAGACAGCATCAGGCAGAGACTACAGACTATTCAGAACGCACGGTTGCTCTTCAATACGGACGAGGAGCTGATGCGCCATGTGCGCTGGACTCCTGGGCACCATAACCAACTGAAGAGGATTGGCGGCAGAAATGAGTTCATCGTGCAGGCGGTGTACCATGAACTGGTGTATGACTGCGGAGAGCGGACAGGGCTGGATCTGGACGCATGTCTCGACAACTACTATGAGGCGATGCAGAAGATAGAGGAACATCTGCCCACATTGAGAAAACATCGGAAGAATGTTTCCGCACTGGCTGAGAAGCTGTTGGAACAAATGATATTTGATACCGAGCTGCCTGAATACACTGCCACGGGCTATCGCCAGATGGGGCAATGGCTCGGTTCCGTCCTTTACGATACGCAGGCAGAAATGGCTGCACTGCTGTTGCGGATGTTTTTGGGCATACTTCCTTTGGGCATGGGCAGCAAAGGTGGTGATGTCGAGAGTATAGAAGAGGAATACAAGACGGTCTACCGCTTTTTCCAACAATTGGCAGCACGCAACGTTCTCTACGAACAAATACCTGCAATGAGCCGTCTGCAGCAAGCCATCGGAAATAAGAAAACGGAGAAAACAAGGATAAGGCTCATCGGACTGGCCGGTGAGATTATCCAAAGCCTTGTCATATTTGCTACCAAGGACAATTTCGTTCTGCAAGCGAGGGCGGACCAAGCCAATAGTCTTTTTACCGACCTCAACGGCTATTGGATTGACGACGATCACCATGAGGGCGACTATGACTTTTGGGAGATAGTGGAAATGCGGAACGCTTATCAACTCAAGCATTATCATGGTTTCAATGCCGAGAAGAAAGTCTTGGAATATGCTGCCTATAACCTAACCTTTAGGCAGCGAGAGCAGTGGGTCCTTGCCTCTGTCCAGCATCCCCGTTCCGTGAGGAAATGGCTGGCGGGCAAGAAACTGTCGGAGGAGGATATTACCTATCGTACGGTTCTGTTCGACAACCCCGACCGTCCCACGCTGATAGTCTTCTCGCCATATGCCTTTACAGGAAGCTGGTTTCCCGTAAAAAGCCTTCGGCGGATGAGTGCGGAACAGGCGGAGAATACAAAAGGTCTGTTCGATAAGGGATGGAGCGATGTTGACAGCCTTGACAAATACGCCTATCAGTTCGTGACCAGTATTGAGGCCATCACCCACGATGCCATCTACGTAAAGGATGAGGAACGGGACAGATACTATAAGGTGCCCACTCAATTGTATGAGGGACTGGAAGACTGTACGCTGAACGATGCCATCGGCATCATCTGCTTGGGCAGTCAGCGCTACCTTGCCTTTGACGAGTTGCTGTTTTACATAGACATCACAGACGACTGTCAAGCCCTTGAAAAGGGAGTCAGCATAATGGATAGGCTTCCGTTATAAACACCTCATTTCATAAACTTTGCACTTTGAGATTTGAACTTCTATGAATAGTTGTCGCATAGAGTTCAAACTTCAAAGGTAATAATTGTTCCTAATTGTTTTTATCTGTGGTTGAAAGATAAAATTTTACCACAGATAAGAATAATGTAAACAATATCTGAAAGTTGAGTACGTTGGAGGCTGTTCCCTGCTGTTTGTCGTAAGGACAAACAGCAGGGGTTGACTTTTGGTTGTCTTGAGGAAAGACAGTCACTACTTGTGCCTGTTGGCACGCTGCTGGCGGTACTTTGCCTTCTGCTTGGCACTGCCGGAGCCGTGTGCGCCGGTGATGTACTTCTTTTTCTTGGCTTTGGTCTTCACCTTGTCATCTTCCTTCTTCGGCCCGGAGGAGCCTTTGAAGCTGATGCCATTCTCTAATATATTCTGAAAATCATCCATTGGGGTTTGGTTTTTGATATTTGAGATTTTGTCTTTATTCCGTAGGTGTAAACCTCAAATTCCAAGGTTATTAATGGTGGAAAAGTCGCACACCGGTGAATGTCATGGCGATGCCGTACTTATCGCAGGTATCAATGACATGGTCATCACGGATGCTGCCGCCAGCCTGTGCTATGTATTCCACACCACTCTTGTGTGCCCGCTCAATATTGTCGCCGAAGGGGAAGAAAGCGTCAGATCCGAGGGATACGCCTGTGTTCTTTGCAATCCAGTCCTTGCGCTCCTCACGAGTGAGTGGCTCGGGCTGACGGGTAAAGAACTGCTGCCAGGTGCCGTCTTGCAGCACGTCCTCATATTCGTCAGAGATGTAGACGTTGATGGTGTTGTCACGGTCAGCACGGCGGATGTTCTCCTTGAACGGAAGGTTCATGACCTTCGGGCATTGGCGCAGCCACCACTCATCAGCCTTGCTGCCTGCGAGGCGGGTGCAGTGGATGCGGCTCTGCTGTCCGGCACCGATGCCGATGGCCTGTCCGTCCTTGGTGTAGCAGACGGAATTGCTCTGGGTGTATTTCAACGTGATGAGCGAGATGATCAGGTCACGCTTAGCCTCCTTGGTAAAGGTCTTGTTCTTTGTCGGGATGTTCTCGAAGAGTTTTGGATCGTCCAGTTTCACCTCGTTGCGTCCCTGCTCAAAGGTGATGCCGAACACCTGCTTGTGTTCGATGGGTGCGGGAACATAGTCCGGATCAATCTTGATGACATTGTAAGTGCCCTTGCGCTTAGCCTTGAGAATCTCCAATGCCTCGGGGGTAAAGTCGGGGGCAATCACCCCATCGCTTACCTCACGTTTGATGAGCAGAGCTGTCTCCCTGTCACAGGTGTCGCTGAGGGCGCAGAAATCGCCATACGAACACATGCGGTCGGCACCACGGGCACGGGCATAGGCACTGGCGAGCGGTGTGAGTTCAAAATCGACATCATCAACAAAGTAAATCTTCTTCAGTGTGTCGGTCAGCGGAAGCCCCACTGCCGCACCTGCCGGGCTGACATGCTTGAATGATGCCGCAGCAGGCAGGCCTGTCGCAGCTTTCAGCTCCTTGACAAGCTGCCAGCTGTTGAGTGCGTCCATAAAGTTGATGTAGCCAGGACGACCGTTAATTACTTCGATAGGGAGTTCGCCTTCCTCCATATAAATGCGTGAAGGCTTTTGGTTCGGATTGCATCCGTACTTGAGAGCTAATTCGTTCATATAACTTATGTGGTATATGTAAATGGTGGTGCAAAGATAGCGAAAAATAATGGAATACGTGTTCAGGCTTATTGTTTTTAGGCAAAATAGCCGTCAGGTCTTGTCCCATTACAGAAAAATGAGTACTTTTACACTCGTAAAAACTATAAGAGGAATGTTGCAGTTAGACAACTTTTACAAGGCATTGTACACGCTGGAGAAGATAGTGAGAAAGACCGATCTCATCCATGCCAGGCGGGTAAATGAGGAAAGTGATATTTACCTGAAGCCAGAGTGCCTGCAGAAAACAGGCTCATTCAAGGTGCGTGGGGCTTATTATAAGATTTCACAATTGAGTGAAGCCGAGCGTGCGAAAGGGGTCATAGCCTGTTCGGCTGGCAATCATGCACAAGGGGTGGCTTTGGGAGCCACTGCTATGGGTATCAAGTCGATCATCTGCTTGCCTGATGGTGCGCCAATCAGTAAAGTGGAGGCCACGAAGCGGCTTGGAGCTGAGGTCTGCCTTGTTCCGGGAGTCTATGATGATGCCTATCAACGTGCCTTGCAGATGCGTGATAATTTTGGCTACACATTGATTCACCCGTTTGATGATGAAGATGTCATAGCGGGGCAGGGTACCATCGGACTGGAGATTCTCCGTCAGTTGCCGGGTGTGGAGGCGATTATCGTTCCCGTTGGCGGCGGTGGGCTTATATCGGGAATCGCTTTTGCGGTGAAATCACTCAATCCTAATGTGAAGGTCTATGGTGTTCAGGCTGAGGGTGCAGCCAGTATGGTACAGAGTCTGCATGACCACAGGCAGGAAGTGCTTGCCTCTGTGTCTACCATTGCTGACGGCATAGCTGTGAAGGCACCTGGATCTATCACGTTTGACACTTGCACAAAGTATGTTGATGACATTGTGACCGTGAGTGAGGATGAGATATGTGCTGCTATCCTGAAGCTTGTGGAGGAAGAGAAAATGATAGCAGAGGGGGCAGGGGCTGCCAGTGTTGCGGCCGCAATGTACAATAAGGTACCGGTGAAGGGCAAGAAAACGGTGTGTGTAGTGAGCGGTGGCAACATTGACGTGACCATCCTGAGCCGTGTCATCAATCGTGGACTGAGTAAGAGTGGTCGCATTTGCAGTATCGTCATAGAACTGGATGACAGGCCAGGACAGCTGGTGGCAGTCAGTAAGGTTGTCGCTCAGTTGGGTGGCAATATCATAGAGGTACACCATGACCGTAATAGCTCCAGTGAGAAAGTGAATTCTTGTCTGCTCCGGCTGGTGGTGGAGACACGTAACGAGGCACATGTGCAGGAGATAAGAGATGAACTGTTTCGGAAAGGCTTCAAGCAGCCTCTCCCCTGACTTTCATTGATGGGATAGGTGCATGGTGTGTGTACTCACATCCAAACTCCTACTGTCGGTAAATTTCCCTAAAATTAATATTCATCCTGAGTTGAGGTAGGGGAAAACAGTGTTGTCAGAACTCCACTATTCCCTTAAATCCTTGACTCCTAAAAATAAAAAAATATGCACGCATTACACACAGACAAGGCTCCGAAAGCTCTCGGACCTTACAGTCAGGCTATTGAAGCCAATGGATTTGTATTCGCATCAGGCCAGGTTCCTATTGACCCGGCAACCAACATGTTTGTAGAAGGAGGCATCAAGGAGCAGACGCGCCAGTCACTTACCAATGCCCGCAATGTGCTGGAGGCAGCAGGCATTAACCTTAGCCATGTGGTCAAGACAACGGTGTTCCTGTCGGATATGGATAATTTTGCAGCAATGAATGAGGTGTATGCCGAATTCTTCAGCGAGCCTTACCCAGCACGTTCTGCTGTGGCTGTCAAGACGTTGCCGAAAGGGGCATTGGTGGAGATAGAATGTATTGCGGTAAAGTGAAGCGTGTCAGGGTATGAGAACATTTCATCACAGGGAAGTATCAGCTTCGTTGTGATGGAATTTCTGTTTGCTTATGTGTTTTTAAGAGTCGGTTGATAAGAAAAAAGACTTTATTCTATCTGGTTATCTAATCTTTTATTACTTTTGCATCTACGTTAGTATATGTTGAAAAAAGAGAATGAAAAAGAATCTTAGAACCATCATTGAGGAGCTGGGACGCAAGACGCAGATGCGTAAGGAACTGGCATCCGACTTGGATAGGTTGTCGGCTGGTCTTGCCCGGCATCATATCCACCTTGATTCCAAGTCATTGAAAAAACTGACAGGCTATTTCATTGGCAAGGAGAAGCCATCCAAGAAGACACTTGACCGTCTGGCTCTGTTTGCCGGCTTCCAGAACTGGACGGATCTGCGTGCTGCCCTGCATGGTGAGAACGATGCAAAACTGAATTATGAGGATTGAAAAAGTCCGAAACTGTAGTGGTTTCGGACTTTTTATTTCTGGGAATTCCCAAGGGTTTACTTTGCAGTAATGTTTCTCTTTTCCTTGATACGTGCAGCCTTACCAGTGAGCTTACGCAGATAGTAGAGCTTGGCACGGCGAACCTTACCACGCTTGTTCACCTCGATAGAATCGATGTTCGGTGACTCAATAGGGAAGATACGCTCAACACCTACGGTGCCAGACATCTTGCGGACAGTGAAACGCTTCTTCTCGCCATGACCGGAGATCTTGATGACTACGCCACGGTAGAGCTGAATACGCTGCTTGTTACCCTCGACGATTTTGTAAGCGACTGTTACAGTGTCACCAGCTCTGAACTCTGGGAACTGCTTGCCGGTTGCAAATGCTTCCTCAGCAACTTTAATTAAATCCATTTGCTTTTATTAATTAAATATTGTTTGTCGTTCCAACGTAACATGACTCATGACTCTTCCACGATCAGCGGTTACGCCGAAAAGCGGTGCAAAGTTACTGCTTTTTTCTCAACCCGCCAAGCAAAATCGCATTGAAATTGCTTTTATTATTGCCAGTTGCTGTTTTAAATGTTTGCCGTAAGATCTTCGTTTCCAGTTGTTTGCCATTCCTTAAAAGAGATTTGATTGTGCATGTGTCATTGAGATGAGTGCCTCGCATCTTATGGAAAATGGCTTTGCAGGTAAAGCTGCAATGTTTTCTGTACCTTAGCTGGGCTTACAGGAAAGAAGCAGCAAAGAAAGGAAGAGGAGAATCCGGATGGCCAGAGGCAGGGAAGGGATGTGCGGAAAACAGGCTCTTTTCTCAATAGGTCTGGTTTTATTCAGTTTTTTTTCTTACTTTTGCAACAAACAAAGCCGTAATATTATGTATAGAAAAACAATTTATCTGTTTGGCTTGTCAGTTTTGCTCACAGGTGTGGGATGTACCTCCCACTATCAGTTGGCAGGAGTGCAGCGCAGCCGTGTGCTGGTTGACAGCCATTATGATGCAGTCCCCGATGCAGAGGCTACACAGTTCATGATTCCATTCAAGCAAAAAGTAGACTCGGTGATGGGGCCTGTTGTTGGCGAGGTGGCTCATGACATGGCTGCCCATCGCCCGGAAAGTGACCTCTCCAATCTTTTGGCTGACATCATGGTGTGGGGCGCACGTGATTATCATGAGACTGTCGACTTCGGCGTTTATAACATGGGAGGTATCCGTGCTGCCCTGTCGAAAGGTAAGGTAACCTACGGTGACGTGCTTGACATTGCTCCGTTTGAGAACAAAATCTGCTTCCTCACGCTCACGGGTGAGAAGGTACTGCAGCTGTTCAGCGAGATGGCGCATACCGGTGGTGAGGCTGTCAGTCATGGTGTTGAGTTGGTCTTTACCCATGATGGCCAATTGAAGTCGGCACGACTGAATGGAAAAGAGGTTGATCCGAAGGCATCTTACCGCATTGCCACACTCGACTATCTGGCACAGGGCAATGACAAGATGGAGGCTTTCAAGGCTGGAACCAAGGTTGTGTCTCCGCAGGAGGAGAGCAACAATACCCGTTTCATTATCATGAATTATTTCAAGGAGCAGACCGCTCAGGGGAAAGTGGTCAACTCACATACAGAAGGGCGCATCCGTGTGGAGTAATAGAAACGAGAAATGCTGATTATAAATACCTTCTCCCCGGTAGCGGGGCATAAAGACTTAGAACAATGAAAAGAAACATATTACTGATGACTTTCTGCCTGATGGCTGTGCTGGCCTTCGGACAGACCAAACAGCTGACCATCCTGCATACGAATGATGCGCACAGTCAGATTTATCCGCTTAATCCGAACCTTGCCGACACGATGAAGGCGGGACGTGGAGGATTCATCCGCCGTATATCCATGCTGAAAGAGGAACGGGCCAAGACACCTGACCTGCTGCTCTTTGACAGCGGCGACTTCTCCCAGGGCTCTCCTTATTATACAATGTTCAAGGGTGACGTTGAGGTGGGACTGATGAACCAGATGCACTATGATGCCGTGACCATCGGCAATCATGAGTTCGACTTCGGACTCGACAACATGGCACGTCTCTTCAAGATGGCCAACTTCCCCATCGTCTGTGCCAACTATGATTTCACTGGTACTCCCTTGGAGGGATTAGTGAAGCCTTACATCATTCTGAAACGCAATGGTGTGAGGGTGGGAGTCTTTGGAATAGGGCCACAACTGGAGGGCCTGGTTGCGAAGAACAACTATGGCAAGATAGTCTACAATGACCCTATTCAGACAGCCCAGCAGGTTGTCTACGCCCTGAAGGCCAAGAAATGTGACGTCATCATCTGCCTGTCTCACCTTGGTTGGGACGTTGAGGGCATCAGTGATGAGGAACTGATAGCTGGCACCCACGGGCTCGACCTTGTCCTTGGAGGCCATTCGCATACTTACCTTACGAAGCTGGAGTATGTGAAGGATCTTGACGGTAAGGCTGTAGGTGATGACCAGAATGGCAAGCATGCTATCTTTGTGGGCAAGATGGTGTTGAATCTGAGTAAGAAAAAGTAGGTTGCCCGTCAAGTCTTTATGCTTGGCGAATTTATAACAGATATTCCTGCCTTCAGTCTAAAGCTCTTTGCAAAAGACGGAAGGCAGGAATGTTTGTTTTTATTGGTAGGGATAACCGGGTGTGGGGTGTAATTCCAAAGTTTCTCTATGGCTGGCTTTCTTCTGGCAGAGGACTTTCCTGATTATAATGTTGGATTTCAGTTTGGGTGAGCCTCTCCATTACTCAAAGTAGAACGTGAGGGCAATAATCTTCGACCGTGCCTCGCTGACGGAGTTGGTGTACATGAGCATGTTCTTGTCACGAAGGTTCTTGGCGTGGTTCTTGTCAAGGCTGTTGCTGAGGCTGTACATGAACTTCAGCTCGGGGCGCAGTTTGAAGTAGGGCAGATAGAAGTCACAGCCCAGGCCTACCTCTAAGAACACATCACTCTTCTTCAATTTGATATACTCATTGTCCTTCCCAGAGAGATTAAGCATCGGGTTGATGCCTAACATTGCGTAGGGGCGGTGGTTGTTGAACCGGGGAGCGGCGGCGATAAGGTCGAAGGCACAGGAGATGTAGGCCGTCTTCATTTCCTGTATCTGCTCGGTTGGCTCGCCATTGGCATTGAGATCTGTCAGATTGTGGAAAGTTATGTGCCGTGTACCAAAGTACATGGCAGGCGCCACGCGTAGCTGTAGGGTGGTGTTGAGGCGCAGCTCGCCCAGCACGCCGACAGTGAAGCCGGCATCCCATCGGTCCTGGTCCGCTGAGATGACCTTTTCAACCAATCCGTTACCATCATCAAGGTCAATCATTTGTGGCCCGACATTCGTCAGCTCAAGGTCTTGCAGATGCGTCCCTACAAGTACACCAAAGTGGAAGTCGCGCAAATCCGTGTAAGGACGGTTCTGTACGGTTCGTTCCTGAGCTTGGCCGACAAGGGTGAGGGTCAGCAGGGTAAGGGCTGTTATTATTCGTTTCATAATCTGTCTTATAACGTCTCTTTCTGTCTTTTATTGTCTTTCATGCGTATGTTCCTCTGTTTAGATTGTCAGCCTGCCAGCCACAGGTTTCTTTGTTTACCCGTTGCCCCTTGGCCGTTAGCTTCACCAACTATTTTTATGCCGTCTAAATATTTATGATTTTCCTCATTATGTTTAGGTATTAGAGATTTTCTTCTTATCTTTGTGCCATCAAAAGTAGGTATGAGACCTGCTATAATACAAAAACATTATTAACATTATAAAGTATATTATATTATGGCTTACGTAATTGGCAATGACTGTATCGCTTGCGGTACATGTATTGATGAGTGTCCTGTAGGAGCTATCTCTGAGGGTGACATCTACAAGATTGACGCAGATGCCTGCACCGAGTGCGGTACATGCGCATCAGTTTGTCCTAATGAGGCTATCAGCCTTCCATAAGGTTCAAACCTGTTACTGATTAAATTCATAAGGCGAGTCCGAAAGGCTCGCCTTTTTTGTTTGCTTATTTCATCCTGAATATTCCGGCAACAAAGCTGGCCGACACCTTTGCTCCCTTGGTGGCTTTGGCGGTGGTGATGTCAGTATGGTAGATGTTTACTCCCGATGGGGTGGCGATGGGAAGGTAGACGGAACTTCCCTCAGCAAGGCATGAAAAGCGTCTGCCACCGTTGCCGTTGTGGACGGGTATGCCGGCAACGTCAATTGAGGTCTTATTGATGAGGTCGATTATACAGCACTTCAGGTCGGCATCACTCCAGGCGGGTGCATCAAGACGTGTGGTGACTTCGGCAAACACCTTGCCATTGCCCACATAAGTCCAGTGGATGACTTTCTGTCCTGTGAGTGCCTCATAGTCGAAGCTGTAGGACGGATCGAAATCCAGCTGCCCTGCCTTGATTCTGAGAAAGCCACTGTGCTTGGGCGACTGTGTGAAGCCATTGGCTGTTGATGTGTTCGACATAGCATAGATGTCGCCATTCTCATCTTTTTGGAATCCGTTGAAGGCATTCCATGAGCCGATGTTGCCAAATCGGGTATCTTTCATCAGTTTGACAAACTGACATTCCGGATAAGAATAGACAGCCACGAACGATGTGTCAGCGTAATCAGATGTGAAGGTGTTTGGGTTCATTGGCTCATAGCTGACGTAGAGATACTTGCCCGCATGCGCCATACCTGTGACGTAGGGCCATTCATGTTCATCCATTGGAGCGACTGTGGTGCCTGTAACCTTGTTGTTGAGGGCAAGTGTGTTGATGTCTGCCGTATAGAAGGTGAGGCTTCCCCCCTTGTTGGTGGATGTTGGCAGTTCCATCGCTGCCATTGTCTTGTCATCAATTTGGCAGAACCCAGCAGGTGTGGTGTTGAAGACGAAGTTGCCATGCTCCTGGATGAATCCGTCAGCATCCCGTTGTATGCCTGTCGCACTGGTCACTCCGAGTCCACCAATGGAGAATATAGTCTGCCCGCCCTGTTGGTAGTCGCGATAACCGTTCTGCTCAATACCCTGGCCTATGGCACTGATGTTGTGGGTGGAGTCGGTCAGGTTGTCGGTAGTGACGGCGTAATATGTGGTTGTTCCACTTGAAGTGATGCCCAATGCGAGTACATACGGTTGATGGGCTACCTCAGTGTTCCCCATGTCATCATCACATGCTGCGAAAGTAAGGACTGTCGTCATGCTGATGAGAACTGTTTTTCCGATGTTTGTGTATCTTGATTTCATGTTTCTATGTTTGAGGATTGATGTGTTTATGAGTAGTTGCAAGTGATTGGAACGTCTCTACATCTTTGACAGATAAATGCGGAACTTCATCATGAAAGCCCTGCCAGGCTTCTGCAGCCGATAGTTGTCATAGAGCTTCTGGTTGGTGAGGTTGCTACATTCCAGTCCTATGCTGTATCTCCCCTCTGCCATCTGATAGGTGAGGGAGGCGTTGTGGGAGAACTGTGTTGGGATATATTTCTTGCTGGTTGTTCTGCCCAGACCAGGGAAACTGAGGTAATATTTATATACATAGTCGCAGCCATATTCCACGGTTAGCGTATTGCCTTTGGCGAAAAGGTCATGGAAGTTCCATGATGCATCCCCGTTGAAGAAGAAGTAGGGTATGTTCGGTATGCGCTGCCCGTAGGTTATATTGTCGGCAGTTCCGCCGCCTACATAGGTGTTGGCTGTTGTCTCGGTCTTCTGCTTGTCCTTGATGTCCTGATAAGTAATATTGAATCCAAGATGTATGTCATTGCGGAATTCGTACAGTAGGCTGCCCTCTATGCCATTAGTAATGGCTTTGCCCACGTTCTGGTAGGCAGTCGTAGGGTCACTGGTCAAGTTCACACCTTTGTAGATGAAGTCCTTTGTGTAACGGTAGATATAGCTGGCCTCGGCCATGATATGATGATTGCCAAGCTGTCGGTCATAGTTCATACCTATATTGAGGTTCTTTGAGTTTTCAGGTCTTAGGTCAGTGTTGCTTTTCTGAATGAAGCCATCACCGAAAAGCTCATTTGCTTCCGGCATACGGTAAGCCTGTTCAAAACTTGCTTTTACCTGTAAGCCTTGGAGTAGGAAATAAGTGAAAGCCGTGCCGTACCCGATATTATGCTGGTGAGCTTTCACCTTCTCGTAATGTTCAGTGCTAAGGAACTGGTCAAAGAGCTTGTGGCTTGACGTGCTTAGGAAGTAGAGTTTGCTGAATATATTGGCGTTCCAGTGGTTGAAGCGTACCTGGTAACCTAAGCCGGTGATGTTCTTGGTCAGCGTCTGGGGAATATTATTCATGATGTAGTCCTTATGCTCTGAATCATCCGACTTGCGGCGCATGGATGTCAGTATGTGGTTGAGTGTCAGGTTCTGATGCTCGTCAATGAGATAGTTGAGCTTCACGTTCCCCTGCCACTGTCGTTCATGGATGGCTGCATTGGTGAGATAGCCCTCTCCGCGGCTTGCTGATACAGCTTTCTCGCCGAGCCAGTTATAGTTGACGGCTGCGGTATCAATATTATGAGTGTTTACAATGTTGTATGTGGTGTAGACAGAGAGGTCAAGGCCTGGTATGAAGAGATCGGCCTTGCGGTATCTGATGCTTGGGATAATTGAGAAACTCCTCTGCTTCACGTTGCCATAGACTGCATCCATTGTGGCACCGGTCTGGATTTGCTTGTGGTTTTCGGAGGCAATCAGCCCCAAAAGAAGGTAGTTTGCCCAGGACTTATTGACAATTCCTGTCTCAATCCTCACTCCAGCAGAGTTATAACGGTCATTGAACCGCTTCACCCAGCGGTCACCCGTGTTCAGTCCTGTTGACAGATCAACAATGGGAGCTAAAATCTTGTAGTCATTTTTAGAGTAGTTGTAGAAGGCATTGGTGCGGAGGGTGAAGCCTGACTTCAGATTGGTATAGGCACTGTTGAGGCTTATTTTGTGGGTTCCGAAAGATCCGACGGAATAGCTTGCATCAAGATAATTGGCATTGACACGGCTGACGATATTCACAGCTCCGCCCAGGGCATCACCACCTAAATAGACGGGAAGGACTCCCTTGTACACCTCAATGCGGTCAGCAATGTTGGAGGAAAGTGTGGCGAGGTTGAAGCTGGAGCCGAAGTTATCCATCGGAATGCCATCGAGAAAAAATTTCACCTGATTGCCAGAAAAGCCATTCATCGAGAACGTGTAGCTGCTACCCACACCCCCTTCCTCACGTACCCGCACGCTGGTGACATTGTTGAGCATCTTGTTTAGAGTGGGATTGGAAGTGTAGGCTTTCGTGAGGTCGATGACCGACAATGTGTAAGCTTGCTCCAGCAGCTTGCGTGCCTTTGACTTGGCTGTGACCTGTATCTCCTTCAGATGCTGTGACTCCATGAAAATAGAGTCATGTTCTTGTGCGTTTGCAATCATGGCTAATCCGCTTATCAGCAAGCAGGCCGAGGTCTTTTTCTTGTCCAGCATATTATTGTGTTATCTTGAATGAACTTATCTGTTTATTTGCCTGCAAAATTAGTTTTTTTCCTTCATTCTCACAATACCTTGATTTTGCTATATTTTCGTTTCCTTTTCGCTTTCAGATACTTATTAATGATGACAGTTTGTGTGCAGGCCAGTCCTTGTTTCTGTGTGATGTTCTGTTTGTCAGTTCTTGATAGTATATAGTCTTTCCTACCAGTTTGGTCCGGTGCTGGCAGAAAGTAACGGGTCGGACTCTCGCCTGTAATGGTTATTGTTCCAAAGAGAGTCTGTTGTGTGGAAACTGAAGAGGGCGGTGGTCATGTGACCAACGCCCTCTTGGATTATATGTAATGATTGTTTTTAAGATTACATGCCTAATGCTTTCTTTGCATTCTCATTGTTAGGATTGACCTTCAGCACCTTGTTGTAGTATTCGTCTGCCAATTCCTTGTTGCCCTTCTTTGAATTGTAGTAGCCCAATCCATAGTAGACATTCTCAAGATAGCTCTTGCTGTCCTCGTTCAGACTTGGTTTTGCCTCCTCAAAAGCTGCAACCTTCTGATAAATCTCAGCTACCTTGTCCGGGTCGTTCATCATGTTGGCAACGTTTGACTCGTTCAGCCAAATCCAGTCAGAGATGGATGGGAATTTTGTTACCATAGTCTCATATACCTCTACGGCCTTGGCAAGAACCTCGTTCTTGGCTGCACGGTCGGTAATGCCCTCAGCCTTGGCAATGTAGGTGTTGGCAAGTGTGGCCCAGTCGTTAGATGTGGCCTTCTTGCTCTTCATCAGGTACTCCTGCTGTGCCTCCAAAGCCTTGTCCTCGTTGCCCTGTGCGGTATAGATGGCTGCAAGGGTCTTCAGAGGCTCAATATTCTTCTGGTCAAGCTCAAGAGCCTTGTTCACATTGGTAACAGCCTCGTCATACTGCTTGTTGCCGAGAAGTGCCTTTGCGTAGACATCATAGTCGTTGGACACCTTCTTACCTTTACCTGCAAACATCACGTTGGCGAAGTTGATGGCATCGGTGTAGCTCTTCTGCTCAACGGCTGCCATCATACCGATACGGCTGAGGTATTCGCTGCCAGGGAACTTCTGCAGTCCCTTCTTGACAACATCCAATGCCTTGTCATACTTCTTTGAAATGTAAGATGCAAAGCCATAGTTGTAGAAGTTATCCTCAGACATGTTGGCGGGGTCAGCCTTGTCATACCATGAGAGAGCCTCAGAATACTTGCCATCGTTCAGCATAATCTCAGCTGCAGTTGCCTCTACCGGATAATTGGGCTCAACCTTGCGAAGTTCCTCAAGCTTCTGTACGGCAACCTTTGAGTTGACGTGGCGGTAAACCTTTGCATAGCGCTCGTAAGCAGCGATGTTGTGTGGGTCAAGACTGATTGCAGTCTGATATTGCGTGGCTGCTGCGCCAGCATTGCCGATAGAGTCCTGAAGGGCTGCGATGTCACCAAGAAGTACGTATGCCTTGCTGCCGTTCATTTTCTTGTTGTTGATGACACTATTGGCCACATCGGTCGCCATTGTGTAGTTGTGCTGCAACAGGTAGACATTGCCCAAAGCCACTATGGCCTCTTCATTCTTCTTAAAGGTCTTCTGGTAGACTTTGATAAGATCCTTGGCAGCCTTCGGGTCATTTGGAGCTGCCTCAATTGCTGATACAATTGGCTTCAGTGCCTCTGCATAGCTTACTTCCTGTGCCATTGCTGGAGTTGACATTCCCAACATCAATGCTCCTGCTATCAAATATTTCATTGTCTTCATAATTCTCTGCTTTTAAAAGTTCAATTCAAGTTATCAGTTTTGTTCTTTATGATGATTGCCACAGGCTATCGTTTAATGGGGAAATCATCTCATACATGAGTTTAACTTTCTTTTTCTATTGAGTCTTCACCTCTACCTCGCGTATGTTTATCTCACCGCGGTAGGGGAGTAAGCCTGCCTTGAAGATTATCTTCTGCCCGATTGGGTTGGTGATGAAGTTGGCAAATGCCCAAGGCAATGCCTTATGTGGGTCGGCAACTATGGCATAGATTGTCCTTACGAAAGGGTATCTGCCATCAAGCAGATATGCCTGGTAAGGCTGCCAGCTGTTGCTTACTGCAGCCACGGTAGTCTTGGAGATGGCTACGACAGTAATGTCTTTCTTGAATGTGGTATTGGTGGAGTCACGGTGGTCATTCAACCAGTTTGACCCAATGACACCTATTGCGTTGGGAGTCTTGTGAACATAGTCGATAACCGACTTGCTGTTGTTGGCAGCGACGATATTCTTGCTCTTGATGTTCTTTCCGCCTAAGATGGAGTCGACCACGTAGTGGAGTGTAGCTGAAGCCTTGTTGTCAAAGACAACCTCAATATCGCCTTTGCTGTTCTTTGGATTCAGTTGTTTCCATGTAGCAATCTGTCCGTTGAGAATCTTCTTTACATCATTGACCGTGATACATGAGTCGATGTTGGAGCGGTTGATGATGAATGCGATTCCGTCATAGCCTATCGGGAATACTTCGGGGATAGGTCCTTTACTTCTGAGGAGTGCATCTTCTCCCTTCTTCAAAGCGTGAGATGTGAAGAAGAGGTTTACTTTCTGGTCGAGGAGCATTTGCATGCCAGTATTGTCATCTGTATAGATTGGCAGCAGGTGCGTGTGAGGGAAGCGATACTGGTATGTCTGTAGCTCTTCCTCAATAATAGGACTAAAACTTTCGTCAGAGGCGAACTTAATCGTCCCTGACGTCGGTGTATCTGTTCTGCCATCCTTGGCTTTCTTCTGCCCACATGCGGACAGAAGAAAGTTGAGGGATAGCATCAATCCTACTGTGATGTAGAATCTGGTTCTTTTCATATAAAATTGCGTTACTGCAGTTTGAAGGTGATAGGCAGAGTGAACCAGACGTTTGCAGCCTGGCCATTGTTCATACCTGGATTCCACTTCGGCATGCTGTTCACCACGCGGAGAGCCTCACGGTCAAGTGATGGGTCAACGCCACGGAGAACCTGTGCCTGGCTGACGCTACCGTCACGTCCTACGACGAACTTGACGATGACACGTCCCTGGATACCATTCTCAGCTGCAACAGCTGGGTAGGAGATGTGAGAACTCAACCAAGCGTTCACGTTGCCCTTGAATGAAGGCATCTGTTCAGCTACGGTGAAAATCTTGTTCTCAACCTCTTCCTTTGGTTCCGGTTTCGGAGCCTCTTCTACAGGTTTCTCTATCTTTGGTACAATCTGCTCGGGAGTAGCAACGGTGCTGCGAGCTGCGGTCTCAGTACGGTCTTCCGTACCTTCCTTGTTCTCGGTACCGATAGCCTTGGTCTCCTTGTTCATCTTGACCATAGGTGGCATTTCTTCCTTCACATCCTTGTCATCCTTGATGACAGGAGCCGTGAACTTCACTGTTGCACGGGTCTCAGGGACAACCTTCTCCGGTTCAATCTTCTTCGGTTCAGGTTTCTTCTGCTGTTTCTTGCGCTCTTCCTGTGCTTTCTTCTGCTCAGCAAGCATGGCAAGCTCCATCTTTGCCTGATACGCTGCCTGGGCAGCCAACTCGTCATTGTGCTTCTTGATCTGGTAAGCCAGATACCCACCACCGAGGAATGCAGCAACAAGCAGAATAGCCAAT
This sequence comes from Prevotella sp., assembly GCA_024688365.1. Lineage (GTDB taxonomy): Bacteria > Bacteroidota > Bacteroidia > Bacteroidales > Bacteroidaceae > Prevotella. The sequence continues at coordinate 96,387 of JAILEG010000011.1, read as the reverse complement.
GCTTTGACGTTACGCTGGGAGACAGTCTTACGAAGCTTGTACGCACCGTATTCCTTGTTCTTGTCAGCGAACACCATATCGACCCATTTCGGATCGTATAGATCTATTTTTGCCATTGTTTCTCTTTCTTTAATTGTTTACGAATCAGTGATTAAGCTTTGATGCCCTTCTTGGCCAAGAGAGCCTTGTCCTGGTCACTAAGCTTGTCAATGACGTAAGTTCCAATGTATGAAATCTGCATTTCATCGAGGATGTCTACGAGATGACGATAAGAAGCCTGGTCGGTTGGCTTGATAATGACGGTCATCGTCGGCACTTTCTTACCGTTGATCATACCGGTCTTAATTGTTGCCACCTCAGCCTGGTAAACACTGTCAGGCCACTGGTTAGGGTTAGCCTTCTTCTTCTTGTTCAGTTCCTTCATGGCAATGTCCATATCCTGGTAAGGAAGTGAGATTGCCTCTCCGGCTGACGGATCGCCCACCTGCTTGTGCTGCAGGACATAGCGGATACCGTTGGCAGTGTTGCTCCAGTCAGCAGGCTTCAGCCAATTAGCGTTATCATACTCTGGTTTACCGTTGCCGTAGAACATCTTGTCGCCATCGGCAATGTAAATCGTGATAGAGTGTGACTCCTTGGCCTCATGCTTCTGGGCCTCCGGTTGGTTCGTATCGTTACTCGGCATGGTCAGCTCCATAGTTGAAGGCTTACTGAGAGACGTACACAGCATAAAGAATGTGATAAGCAACATGAGCATATCAACCATAGGAGTGAAGTCCACGCGGACTGTCATCTTCTTCTGTTTGCTTTTTACTTCTTTTGCCATTATTTAGCCCCCCCAGCTGCTGCCTGAGCAGCCTTTTTAGCGTCCAACTGTGTGATCATGTAGTAATGGCTCTCGTCCATGTCCTGGAGTTCGCTCATTACTTTCTTAACTGTTCCATAAGGAGAGTCGGCGTCTGACTTGATAGCCAGTCTGACTTTCGGGTTCACCTGGCGGGCTGCGTTGACCCACTGTTGGAATTCCGTCATCTCCTGTCCCTGGATACTGTCGAGAGGTATACCCATTGTTGGGAGTTCCTTGCTACGGACAGCTGCCGGCTTTGACAGATAGTCTGCCAGCTTGTCGATTGGCGCGCCGAAGGTTGCTTCAGCCTTGAAGGTCTCCTTCTGCTTCGGAGTAAGGGATGTGATCTGGTCAACGATCTGCCCCAACTCGTTCGTGTTGTCGTAGCTCAAAAATACCTGGCCTTCGCCAGTCGGTTTCCCGTTAGCTCCCTTTTCGGGGCTGACGAGAATGGTAAGGACACCGTTCTCAGGCACCTTTGTCTCAGACACAGAACCTGGTGTGTTCACCTTCACTGGCTCGTTCTTTACGAACGTTGATGTCAGCATGAAGAAGGTGAGCAACAGGGTCATAACGTCTGACATAGGCGTCATGTCGATCCATGTGTCTTTCTTCTCAATTTTTACTTTACCCATAGCGATAATGTTTTAAAGAGGGTTAGCAAAAATTAAGCTTCTTCTGTGTGGTTTACTTCGTATGTCTGAGCGATAGAATAACCAACCTCGTCAAGTGCGTATGTCAACTTGTCAACCTTGTTTGAGAAGTAGTTGTAAGAAACTACTGCACACCAAGATGTTGCGATACCGAATGCGGTGTTGATCAACGCCTCAGAAATACCTGCGGAAAGTGCAGCTGAGTCAGCACCACCACCTGCAGACAGAGCGGAGAATGACTTGATCATACCCGTTACAGTACCGAGAAGACCAGTAAGTGTACCCAGAGTTACGAGGGTTGCGATGATTGGGAGGTTCATCGTCAGTGTAGGCATCTCAAGCTGAGTAGCCTCCTCGTGAGCCTGCTGGATCTTTGCAATCTTCTGAGCCTTCTTCAAGTTTGCGTTAGCACCAACTTCCATGTCCTTGTAAGCGTTCAGGGATGCCTTTACAACGTTTGCAACAGAACCCTTCTGCTGGTCGCAGAGCTGGTTTGCCTTAGCCATGTCGTTTGCGTTCAGGGCTGCCTTGATGTTTGCAACGAACTTAGGAAGCGCACCCTTGCCGAAAGCGGTCTTCAGAGCCAGCCAACGCTCGATTGACATAGCGAGTACGGTAAGCAACAGAGTGTGGATGACAGGAACGACAACACCACCCTTGTAGATGGTACCCCATACGTCAGCTGGGTTCTCGTTGGTACCTGGATCCTGAAAGTGCATGTCATTTGCGAACCATGTGAAGAACAGTGTGAACGCAACGATACCGCAAACGACGATAATCCAGAATGCACCTCTAACTCCTGTGAAGCCCTCAGACTTTTTCTTTGGGGCTGCTTTTTGTTGTGTAGTTGCCATAATTTGTTGAAATTTTAATTTTTAGTTATTAATGAATTAAATTGTTAATATCTTTCTGATTTCTAAGTGTTTGGACGCAACTTTCCCATAATGGGCATACAAGTATAGCATCTTATTTCCGCAAAGATAGCAATTAATGGGCAACTAAAACTATGATTAATAACATTTAACAGTTAAAAATATATAGTTTTCTGCCCTTGCTTTCCTGTGGATTATCTCACGGTTTCTTTATTTTAATTTTGATAATACGTCCTTGATGCGTCTAAGGGCCTCCCTGATGTTGTCATCGCTGGTGGCATAGCTCATGCGGAAGCACTCTGGTGAGCCGAAGGCGTCGCCGCCAACGGTTGCCACACGGCCTTCCTCAAGGAGATACATGGCGAAGTCGGTTGAGTTGCTGATGGTGTGTCTGCCATCGGTCTTGCCGAAGAAGCTGGAGCATTTCGGGAAAAGGTAGAAGGCTCCCTCTGGTACGTTCACCTCCAGGCCGGGAATTTCCTTGGCAAGGCTGACGATGAGGTCGCGGCGGCGGCGGAATGCCTCACGGAACTCTGCCACGCAGTCCTGCTGTCCCTCGTAGGCTGCCACGGCTGCCATCTGGCTCACGCTGCTGGTTCCGGAGGTGTATTGGCCCTGCAGCTTGTTGATGCCCTTGATAATCCATTCCGGAGCTGCCACCCATCCTAATCTCCATCCGGTCATGGCATATGCCTTGCTGACACCGTTGCAGATGATGGTCTGCTCCCTCATGCCCTTGCAGGCGGCGATGCTGGCATGGCTGCCAATGTAGTTGATATGTTCATAAATCTCATCTGATAGGACGAAGAGACCGTCATGTGCGGTGATAACTTCAGCCAAGTCCTCCAGTTCTTCCTTGCTGTATACGCTTCCCGTAGGATTGCTGGGCGAGCAGAGTATGATCATCTTGGTCTTGGGTGTGATGTGGTCAGAAAGCTGCTGGGCTGTGATCTTGAAGTCCTGCTCAATGCCTGCGGGGATGATTACCGGTGTGCCGCCGGCAAGTTTCACCATCTGCGGATAGCTAACCCAGTAGGGTGCAGGAATGATTACCTCGTCTCCAGGATTGACCAGTGCCATGATGGCGTTGCAGACACCCTGTTTGCCACCGGTCCCGACGATAATCTCCGCTGGGCTGTAGCTGAGCCCGTTCTCCTGCTTGAGTTTGTCAGAGATGGCTTTCCTCAGAGCCGGGTAGCCGGGGACGGGGGAGTACTTTGAGAAATTGTCATCAATAGCTTTCTTGCCAGCTTCCTTGATGTGGTCGGGGGTCATGAAGTCGGGTTCGCCGACACTCATGTTGATAACATCAATTCCCTGCGCTTTCATTTCGCTACTTTTCTGTGACATCGCCAGCGTAGCCGATGGTGCCAGCCGGTTCAGACGGTCTGATAGTTGTGCCATGTTAAACTTCCTTTTCTATATGAATAACTTTCAACTGCAAAAATACTCATTTTTACTTTCATATCGCATTTTTTCTTTCTTTATTTTATGCCATAGGCATATTTTTCCGTCTGATTGTCAGGTCTTATAGGCTGTTCTCCTCCCTCTTTGCGTATAGATGTTGTGGTGGTAGGCTTTGCAGCATGGGGATTGCAGGGGTGTAATCGTGGGGGAGAATGAGCTGTTTCAGTCTTTGGTCCTGCTGTTTTATGGTATTCTCAGCAGGTGTGGTCTTAAATCCTCATCGTGTAGAGACGAATTTCTATACATGTAAAGACGCATTTCCATACATGTAGAGAAATTCTTTCTTACAGGTATGGAAATTTGTCTTTTATATGTGTTGAAGCTGTAAGTTGCTGTGTATGACGGGTGTAAAGCTATGCTTCTGTGTGGCTGACAGGCTGTCTTTAGGATGATGACGGGCAGGTGTGCTGCCTGTGCAAGGCGGGGAATAAGTATTCTCAGCGGATGGAACTCTGGGGGCTGTGTGGGGGAAGGGGAAGCAGTCGGGGGGAGTGTATTCTTGATTGAGCTGATTTCTGAGAAAAAAACTCCGGACAACTGATGTTGCCCGGAGTGGTCTCTGTTTTGGAATATGTTTCAGAGGTGAAGGTCGTGCCCCATACGGTCACGCTTGGTCTTCAGATAGCGGTAGTCGTACTTGTTTGGTGTTATCTCGATAGGCACGTTCTCCTCAATCTGCAGTCCATAGGCCTCCAGCCCCACGCGCTTGGTAGGATTGTTGGTGATCAGGCGCATTTTGTGGACACCGAGATGGCGCAGCATCTGTGCGCCACAGCCGTAGTCACGCTCATCAGGACGGAAGCCTAAGTGGATGTTGGCCTCGACGGTGTCAAGCCCTTCGTCCTGCAGTTTGTAGGCGGCTATCTTGTTCATCAGCCCGATGCCACGTCCTTCCTGCTGCATATAGATGACTACTCCCTTGCCTTCCTTCTCAATCATCTGCATGGCTTTGTGGAGCTGCTCGCCACAGTCGCAGCGTTGGCTGCCAAGGATATCGCCCGTGGCGCATGACGAATGCACGCGGACGAGGACTGGCTCGTCTTTATCCCATGTTCCCTTGATGAGGGCCATGTGCTCCAGACCGTTGCTGGTCTGTCGGAAAGGAATGAGATGGAAGGTGCCGTATTCTGTGGGCAGTTCCACTTCCTCACCCACTTCTATGCTGGACTCCTTCTCCAGCCTGTAGGCGATGATGTCCTTGATGCTGATGATTTTCATGCCCCACTCCTTTGCCTTCACCTGTAAGTCGGGCATGCGTGCCATTGTCCCGTCCTCATTCATGATTTCCATGAGTACGCCGGCCGGATAGCACCCTGCCAGCTTGCAGAGGTCTACGGCAGCCTCGGTGTGTCCTGAGCGTCGGAGGACACCGTTGTCCTGGGCATAGAGCGGGTTGACATGCCCAGGACGGCCAAAGGTCTGCGGGGTGGCTGTGGGGTCGGCAAGGGCTTTGATTGTCTCGGCTCGGTCGTGGGCAGAGACACCTGTGGTGCATCCTTCCAGTTTGTCAACCGTTATGGTGAACGGTGTTCCGAGCATGGATGTGTTGTCGGATACCTGGTGCGGCAGGTCCAGTTCGTCAGCCCTTGACAGGGTGATGGGCACGCAGAGTACACCGCGGGCATTCTTCAGCATGAAGTTCACTTTCTCCGGTGTTATTTTCTCAGCCGCCATGATGAGGTCGCCCTCATTCTCACGGTCTTCATCGTCAACGACAATAACGAACTTTCCTTCCTGAAAGTCCTTGATTGCCTCCTCGATGCTATTGAGTTTGAAATCTTCCATATTATTGCTTGTTTGTTGTTACTTGTTCTTTAGCAATGGCCGTATGTCCCAGCAGCTGATGTATCTCGTTGGTAATGGTCTCATTGCAGGAGACTATCGTGCGGAGGTCACGGTTGAGCCGCAGGCGGAAACGCCACATGCGGAAATAGAAGAAGATACCTGCCGGGACGATGAGGGCTGCGAGAATATTCAGCCATTTCCGGTCGAACGGGCGGGTGTGTGCCTTGACGGCAAGTACCGGGTATTTGTTCAGCTCGGTCATGATGACCTTGTTGCGTGTGTTGCCCAGGTCTTCTATGATGTTCTCCAGTTCATCGTTGATGTTCTCTACGGTGTGGTCGGCATGATAGCGGAAGAATACCTTTATTATATTGGGCGGTGACTTCAGGTTGTGTGACCGTGAGTATTCTGCTATCTGCTGGCTCATCCGGCTGAGTGCATCCGCATCCTTGGCATAGTCAGGGTTGTTGATGATGACCTCTTTGCCTGCAATGCTGCGTTGTATGCGCAAGCCCAGCATCTTCATCAGCATGTTCCTGTACATGTCGGCATTGAAGACGGTGGAGTCGTTGTTGGCCTTATAGGTGAAGAAAATCGCCATAGGGATGAGCACGGCAGGCGAAAGGCCTTTGCCGAACCATATAGCCCAATCGCCCTGGCGCGCCATGCGGTAGCCGGTGTTGTCAAGAATGTAGTAGATGATGAAGACGATGACGCTGACGATGATAGGCACACCCAATCCGCCCTTGCGGATAATGGCACCGAGCGGCGCACCGATGAAGAAGAATATGAGGCAAGTGAGTGCCAGCGTGAACTTGTTGATGGTCTCAATGTCGTGCTGGCGGATGAGTTTGTCGCCATCGCTGGTAATCATGCTTTTGAATTCGAGGTCGCTCACCTCCTGCTGTACGGTCGACAGGGCCTGGTCGACCGCCATGCGGCGCTGGTCGGGTGTCAGTTTACTGAAGAGGGTGTCAATGTTGAAGTTCTTTCCGGAGGCAATCTTCTCCGCCTCTTTCAGTTGTGCGCGCTGAAGTCTTGGGGCAGGGTAGTAGACGGTCTGTGCATCCTTGTAGTAAGCTCGTCCCACGCTGTCATAGACGTGGATGAGAGAGTCCTTGTCATGTGTGATTTTGCTGATGCTTTTTGTCCGGGCATCGTTGGAAATGCCTGCCATGTCCGTCAGATTGAAGTCGCCGTCAAAGTCAAGCACGATGTGCTTGTGGGCGAAAGTCTCCCGCCGATAGGGGACACTGGCACTGTTGCCCATTTCCTGTGAGCGCATGTTCTCAAACCACTCCCCGTTCCACAGGTTCAGCACGAGGTGCTTCTTTTCTGCCGTAGACTGAAGCATGCCCGAATCGGCCAGGATGATGGCCTGGTCCTCGTAGCTGTCGGTCATGCGGTAGACCATGATGTTATATAGATGTCCTGTCTTGAGGTCTTTCTTCTCCACGTAGAGGTTGGTCTGCGGAATGCCATCGTAGAAGATTCCCTCCGGTATCTCCAGCTCGGGGCTCTTCTGTTTCATGGAAATAAGCAGTTGGGCAATGTGTTTCTGTGCGCTTGGTCCCACATTGTTCTGGAAAAAGAAGGAGCCGAGAGCAACGAGGAAGCTGATGACAATCAGTCCTCTGAATGACTGGATAAGGGATATTCCGGCCGATTTTATGGCGGTAAGCTCAGAACTCTCACCAAGGTTACCGTATGAGATGAGTGAGGAAAGCAGGATGGCGAGTGGCAAGGCCTGGGGTACCATCATCAGGCTCATGTACCAGAAGAACTGCCCCAGCACCTCTAATGACAGTCCCTTGCCGATAAGCTCATCCACATAACGCCACAAGAACTGCATCATCAGTACGAACAGACTGATGAAGAATGTTCCTGCGAAGAGCATGCCAAACTGCTTGGCAATGAATATGTCTAACTTCTTGATATGAAACATGGAACCACGCTGGAAGAGGCTTCTCTCATTATTTTATGTGCAAAAGTACATAAAAATATCAGAGAAAGCTCCTTTTTTAGTATTTTTATTTATCCTCTCTCAGGTTAGCGGCTGTTCTGGGATGGTCTGGCGGTCTTAAAACAGGGCTGTGTCAGTGTTTGATTAGGGACGATTTGATTAGGTTTATTCGCTTGCGGCGCATCAACTTCGTGCGGGCATGTCGTCTCTACCGTAAGTGGCCTTGGGGTGGAAGCCACACGGATTTCAGTATAACCAAACTTGGCGAGCCAAAATCAATGTGTCCAGCTGATGCCCCGCGAGGTCCACACCCAGTCCGTAGTCCGCTTACTTGCGTGCGTTATGCACCCTATATGCCCGTGACATACTGGAGTCTCTTGATATTCTTGTCCCAGATCTGTCTGAGGTCATTTACCTCATCCTCCTCAGCAAAGTCGGTGATGACGAGATGATAGTTGCCAACCAGTTCGCTGAGAAACATTTTTATTTCCCAATAGCAGTCCTCGTCCTCATCCTCCCAGCGTAGGCGGATATGGCTGTTCTTTGCCTGTTCAATAATGGTGGCAGTACGCATCTCATGTTCCCTGAGTGGGTCACCCCAGGTGAAGGTCATGCTGTGCCCATCAGTAGTGACATCATCGGCCAGCCACTTCTTCATCCCCACAGGTGTGCTGATGAGGGTCCAGACAGAGTTGCCAGAGCGGGTCTTCAGCTCGTATTCTGCTTTAAATTGTCCTGTCATCGTCAGATTCTTACGTTTTGATAGTGTCGGCTTCTCGTGTCAAGAGTCCTTTGTTGGGGGGCCTCTTTGTCACTTCAGCTCGTTTAATTTGTCAGTTTAGGGGTGTTGTCGGCTGCAAATATAGGACTTTTTTCTAAAAGATGCGATAAAAGTCCCGATAATATTTGTACGTTCAGTTTTTTTTTCATACCTTTGCACCCGCTTTCCAAGATGAAAGCTGGATGATGGCGGGATAGCTCAGCTGGTTAGAGCGTCGGATTCATAATCCGGAGGTCGTGGGTTCGGGTCCCACCCCCGCTACAAATATCGGTTGATAATCTAATGATTATCAGCCGATATTGCTTTGTTGGCTTTGGATGGAGTGCGAAGAACAAATGCCGGTTGATAATATAAGATTATCAACCGGCATTGCTTTGTTGACCTTGGATGGAGTTCGAATACAAGGATGTGGGAGGCTGGATAATAATCGGCTAATAATCTGCTTTTCTTTTACTCAGTGCAGAGATATGCCTTTTCTTTGTCTCCGTACATACGGCATAGATGAAGCTCTTTATGATTAATTCAACAGCCAGGCAAGCCCAAACCCAAGATTGGCATATTTCGAGGGTTCGTTAAGATTGAAGTCACCATATAGGTTTACTTGCAGTCGTGGCGATACTATGTATGCTGCTCCTATTTCAGACATACAGTTGAAGTGGCTGCTGTGTCCAGGCTTAGCCCAATCGTCTTGCTGCTGTGAGTTGTACAGATTGTAGCTCTCTGCGAAAAGGCTTAACTTGTCGGTAGCCTCGTAGGTGAGACATGCTCCGAAGAACACATCTGGATTATCAGTGTCACCGCTCCATTCGGCACCTATGTCGTAGCCCAAGGTAAGGCTGTTGTTAAGAGTGTTCTCAAAAAGCAAATGTGTCTGTATTCCTACATGCTGCGGTAGGTAGTGGGAATGGCTGCCGCCGGGAAGGAGTAGTGTGCCGAGGAATGAGATTGCAGGCATCGCACCCTTACCTTCGGCAATCTTTATTTTTGTCCCAATGGCAGCGGTGGATATACCCGTGTAATGATTCTCTGGTGTGTGCGTGGCGCTTTCATCCATCTGGAGCCTGAGTTCCGTATTGTCCGTGAGACCCAGGCGAAGGGTGGATGTGTTGATGAGCCAGGTACGTTCGTGTACTCCGTTCCTACGGTTCCATTCGTGCGCTGTTCCTGTTTCCCAGTCGACTTTCCACTGTGGCATGATGCCAGGCCCTGTTGTAGCCCCGGGGCTGTCAGGTGAGAATTCCGTGATGTCTTGTGCTTGCATCCCAATGCAGGGTATGAACAGCGAAAGGAGGCATATGATAGTCTTATGCTTCATTTCCTTATTTGTATTATGTCATTATTGAGTTGATGGCAAAGTTACGCCAAAATCCCTATTCTTCCAAACATATCCATGCATAATGTCATGCTGGATTTTCGCCAGTGGGTTATGACTTGTATTTCTCCTTGTCTACAAACATCATGGCTTTCTCTTCATCTGAGATGACACTGAGGTATCGCTCATACTCGCGCAGGACATCGGCTATGATTTCTTCTTTGTTCAGATATTGGATATCATTACCGGTCCGTCCGTCACTGTAATAGGTGACGGGGATGTACTGCTGGTTGGAATCAGCATCAGGCGTGTTGTCCTCATCGATAAGATAATCGGATATGCTTCGCTTCTCGGCTGTCACACCATAGCGGAAGTTCCATATCTGGTCATGTGCGATAAGCATCTCGATGGAGAGCTTGCCCCGTTTACCCGTTCTTATCTCTGCCGTTATGCCCCGTTTGGCAAGTTCCTCGGACAGCTCAGTGAAGGCCGGACGCACTTTCTCGGCAAAGAACCGTTGTATGTCGGTCTTCTGTGCGAAGGTAAGAATTTGGTCGAGCCGTTCATGCCAGTTATTGCCATCCCAGTTACGGCTGCCGTATGGTATCTTTGTCCCGTGATAGAGGTCGTCAGCACGCAGTGCTTTCAGCAGCCCGATGCACAGGACGAACATGATGATGCCGAACGGGAGAGCTGAGACAAGCGTCATCGTCTGAAGTGAGTCCAGACCTCCTGCATAGAGCATTGCCATTGAAATGAGGGCAAGTAGTATGCCCCAAAAGGCATTCTGCCATTTTGGAGGGCTGGGCTGGTTACCCGATGCAATGCTGTTCATCACAAGGATGCCAGAGTCGGCAGATGTCACGAAGAATACGGCAATCATCATCAGTGCCAGCACACAGAGCGGTGTGGCGAGAGGAAACTGCTCGAAGAAGCTGAAAAGCAGTACATCTGGGTTCCCTGCCAGTGCCGACAGAGCCCCGTGGGCTACGTTCTTGTCAATCCAGATGGCTCCATTGCCGAAAACTGTCATCCACAGGAAGATGAAGAGTGAGGGAACCAGCAGCACGGCGACAATGTATTCTCGGATTGTCCTTCCCTTTGAGATGCGTGCAATGAAGAGCCCAACAAACGGTGCCCAGCTTATCCACCAGGCCCAATACATAACTGTCCAGCCGGTGAACCAGCTGCGTCCGTCTTTCTCAAAGGCGAAAGTGTTGAAGGTAAGGTCAGCAAACTGGTTGATATAGTAGCCCACCCCCTCACTGAATGCGCTGAGGAGGAAGTTCGTAGGGCCCAGTATCAACATGAGTAGCATCAGCAGGACAGCCATAGTGAGGTTTATCTCGCTCAGCCGTTTCACCCCCTTGTTCACGCCAGCCACAGCCGAGGCTATGGCAACACTGCTCACTAATGTGATGATGACGCACTGGAAGAGGAAGCTCGATTCGTTGAGAATACCGAGATGAACCAATCCGGCATTGAGCTGTACCACTCCGAACCCCAATGACGTGGCAATGCCGAAGAAGGTGCTGACTAATGCGAAGATATCGACAATGTTGCCGATGCGCCCATTGATACGCTCACCGATCAGGGGGTAAAGACCACTTCGGATGGCCAACGGCAGCTTGTAGCGGAAAGAGAAGTAAGCCAATATAAGCCCCATGATGGCAAAGATGCTCCAGGCATGAATGCCCCAGTGGAAGAAGGTGGCGAGCTGCGCTTCCTTGGCTGGGTTGGCGACATCAGGGAGGGCGGGGTTCACATAGTGTGACATAGGCTCAGCGACACCGAAGTACATCAGTCCGATGCCCATTCCGGCGGCAAAGAGCATTGCTATCCATGAGAAGAAGCTGTATTGGGGGGCAGAGTTGTCAGCACCCAGGCGGATATTGCCGAGCTTACTGAAAGCCAATACCATCAGAAATATGAAAAAGACAGAAACTAAAAGGATGTATGACCAGCTCAGGTTCTTGTAAATGGCTGTCTGAATGTTGGTCAGCATATTGTTTGTCCAGTCGGGAAAGATGGCGCATACCAGTGAGAGGGCAATCAAGGCCAGCAGCCCTGGATATGCTACATTTCGTGTGAAGGTCGATTTCTGTAATGTCATAGTTTTTTGAATCGCAAGTGATGGAGTGCAGTCTCATTTCTTCTTGTCCTTTTTAAGTGTTTGATGAGACTTTTGCACATTTATTTATATTACAAATATAAAGAGTAAATCAAAAACCACATGTTTCAGTCTTTTTTGATGTACTCTTTCTCTTCTTTGTGTCAGTTAGTGGAGTGATGGGCTTATTTACTCATCTTGCGCAGCTTCTGTCTGTATTTAAGTGCGTTCTGTGCATCCCGCAGTGCCTGTCGCTTCATCTTCTCATTCTGCTGTGCGGCCTGATAGTTCTTTCTTGACTGTTGATAAGCCTGCTGGGCATGTTTGTAAGAGGCTTTTGCCTGTTTGGTGCGATTTTTTGCACGTTTATATTCAATCTTGGCATTGTTGACCCTGTTGGTTAGCTGGGCTTTAGGCATGGTGCGGTAATTATAAGTCCGTTTATCCTGTGCCTGTACAGTCATACAGCATAGGGCCATTGTTACACTCAGTGACAAAGCTATTTTGCGTATTCTCATAATGTTTTATACGTTGAAGTTTAATATAAATTAAAGTAAAAAACGAAAACGGAAAATTCCTATATTTACAAAGATACGTTAAAAAAGTCAGAAAACCGAGAGGAGCTGACTGTTCTTTGTTGTTTTTAACATTCCCTTTTACTCTTTTGTGGTTTTGTCATGAATATCCCCCTGTTGTCTATATATTCAATAGGAAAGAAATTGTAAATCAAGAAAATGTTGTATTTTTGTAGGCAAAACAGACTAAGATATGGAGCAGAACGACAAATCACTCTGGCAGGTTGTGAAGGGATATTTCAATGCCTTGCCGGATAAGGAGGATGAAGAAGAAACTATAAAGCAGATAAGTAATAGTATTGTATTCCACGGAGCCAACCTTTGGGTACTGGTTTTTGCTATCTTCATAGCCTCGCTCGGACTGAATGTGAACTCTACGGCAGTCATCATCGGTGCCATGCTTATCTCTCCGTTGATGGGGCCTATCATCGGAATGGGACTTGCCATTGGTGTGAGCGACCTGGAACTGCTGAAGCGTTCCATCAAGAATTACCTCGTGGCGACGGTCATCAGTGTGCTGACGGCAACGCTCTACTTCCTCATCACACCGCTGACGGAGGCACAGTCGGAGCTGCTTGCCCGGACATCGCCAACGCTGTATGATGTGCTGATAGCCCTTTGTGGTGGTGCGGCAGGCATCTTGGCACTGGCAACGAAAGGCAAGGGAAACGTTATTCCTGGTGTGGCCATAGCCACGGCACTCATGCCTCCCCTGTGTACGGCTGGTTACGGATTGGCAGTCGGCAATCTGTCGTTCTTTTTCGGTGCTTTCTACCTCTTCTTTATCAATACCGTCTTCATCGCCTTGTCAACCTTTGTGGGGGTAAGGATGCTGCGCTTCGGGCACAAGAGTTTCGTTGACCCGGCGCGACTGGCAAAGGTGAACAGATATATCATAGGCATCGTGGTGCTGACGATGCTGCCAGCCTCTTACATGACGGTGCAGATTATTCGCCGGAGTGTGCTGGATAACAATACGAGGAAGTTCGTCAAGAACGAGCTGACGTTCAAGGGAACGCAGATTATCTCGCAGAACAGGGATGAGGACACTAAGACGCTGCGGGTGGTTGCCGTGGGAAGGAGCATCACGCCGAAGGCCATTGACCAGGCACGGAGTCTTCTGGACGACTATCAGCTTGGCGACTACAAACTGAGTATTATCCAGGGCTCGCAGTCGGACAGCTTGCTGCTCAGCCAGTCTCTCACCACGGCAGCGGCAAACTCAGAGGCGAGCAGCCGCAGGCTGATTGAGCAGGCAGAGCAGATAAGTCAGCTGGAGACGCAGCTGGGCAGTTATACCCGCTATGCCGATATGGGGAAGAGCATACGTGAGGAGGTGAAGGCCATCAGCCCGGCTGTGACCAGCATCAGTCTCTCACGTATAACGGAGGCAAGGACTGACACTACCGCAACCCGTCAGTATGTCATGGCAGTGGCGGGAGTCCGCCGGGGGGTGAGCCTCAATGAGCGCAGGCAGCTGAAGGAGTGGCTGAAGGCCCGCACGAAAGCCGACAGCCTTAGGCTGATAGTCACGTCTGCGGAATGAGTTGCCTAAGTGGTAAGTAAAAGAAAAAAATGGGAGAAGGCGGGGACGTTCTTCTGCCCTTTACATCGTGTAGCCGGGTTTCTTGGCCAGCTGCTCCATGTTGGGCTTGATGTCATTGTCATACACGGCTTTCCATTGTTCTGCGGGAATCTCCGTTTAGTTGATGGAGATGTCGTCCTCGCTTGCCTTCAGATGTTGCTTGACAAGGGCAGTGAGGTCATGGCTGAAGGTATTGAACTCCTGTTCTGTCAGGTGTTTTGGATAACACTTGATATTGAGGTGTGGTATGATGGAATGGTTTTAATAATGTTTTAAATGCAGATAATGGTGTCAGACGGCTTTCCAACATTCGGGATCAGGGGCATACATGCTGCCGTAGTAGCCCTTGGCCACAGCAGGACAGCCTCGACAGAAGCGTAGCAGCTCGCACTTGGCACACTTTTCAAACTTCTCGTATTCCCTGTATTTGTCCATATCAGGGCCGGTAAAGAGGTCGAAAAGGTTATCATGGAGGGCATTACCTACCTTACTCTCCATCCTCCGACAGGCATAGCAGGCACCATCGCTTAGGATAGTGAAGTGGGCATTGCCGCAGTTACAACCTCCGTAAACCACCTCGTCATCAGGATAGTCTTCGGGATGGAACAGCCCGTGTTCGTATTGGAAGAGCGTCCACAGATGGTCTTTCAGGCTGAAATAAGTGTCAGTGTCTTTATATTGCTGAAACTTTTCCCAACACTCACTCATCATCTGGCGATACTCTTCGGGCGAACAGCACACGTCTTTGGAATCGGAGTCGGGACAGTAACGGGCAAAGGCGAAGATGTCAGCCTTATGTCTGACCACCTCATCAACAATCCGTGGCACCTCCTTGCAGTTCCATTTTGACACCGTGGTCATGATGGCTACCTTGATGCCCGCTCGTTGCAGGGGAGGAATGGCGGCCCATGTCTCCCGATAGCTGCCGGGACGGCGGATGCGGTCGTGAGTCTCCTCCAGTCCGTCTATCGACAGCTGGTATTTCTGGCAGCCATGTTCCTTGAGACGGTGGCACACCTCATCCGAGAGATGGAAGGGATTACCCAGCAAGGCAAATGGAATATCCCGCTCCCGAAGCATACCTGCCAGCGTCCAGAACCGAGGATGGAGGATAGGGTCGCCACCCGTCACATAGAGATAAGGCTTGCGGTTGGCCTGCCTGCCGAAATCCTCTATGTTGTCGAGGACACGTCTCATATCATCCACTGCCATCTGCTTGAACTTGGCATGAGAGCCCAAGGCATAGATGTAGCAATGCTTGCACCGCTGGTCGCATGCCTCGGTGATGTGCCATTGAAAAGCGAAATATTCCATTTGTACTGATTTTCTTGGAAAGAAATTACTTGTCGCCAGCACCACATGCACTTCCGCATGCGGATGGTTTTTCCTCGGCGGGTTTCTCCTCAGGCTTGTCGCCAGCTCCGCAAGCCGTGCCACATGCTGATGGCTTCTCTGTCGGTTTGTCACCTGCACCACAAGCTGTGCCACATGCAGAACCAGCGTTCTGCTCCTGATGTAAGGCAAATTGATTCTTCAACATAGTTGTTTTGATTTTAAATGTGAATAAAATGTTTATTTTTTTGGTTTACCCAAAATTCTTTTTCTGTCGGTTACAATGCCCCTATAGTTGCTGATGGCCCAGTCCACCAAAGGATGGAGCAGGGGTAAGAGCGTCATGGCCCGCTCCGTGAGCGAATATTCCACTCGGGGTGGTATCTCGGCATACTGCCTGCGATGAACCAGTCCATCGACCTCTAGCGAGCGCAGCGTCGCCGTGAGCATACGCTGTGAGATGTCGGGAATGGCTTTGCAAAGCTCGTTGAAGCGCATGCTGTCAGCTTTTTGTGACAAGGTGAGCAGTACGAGCAATGACCATTTCTCGCCGATACGGGCGAGGATGTTCCTTATCGGACATTCCGGGAAGAGCGGGTCGGTGATGAAATCTCTTGTCATAATGTAATTGAAATTCAGTCCATGTTCAGCAGAATCTTGCCACCAGCACCGCCTTTTTCGAGCAGTGTGTGTGCAGCCACGATTTCGTTAAGCGCAAACACCTTTTTATATAGAGGCTTCAGATGGTGGACAGCGATGAGGGAGAAAATCTCGTCCATCGTAGCTTGTGTGGGATAGTTGCTGAAAAAGCCCGAGAGGAACACACCATTGGGAATGTATTTGATAGGATCGAAATGCTCCACGGTGAACTGGTTGCCCAATATGCCCGTGTTGCAGACGTAACCGGGATGCTCAACTGTCATAAGACTGTCAGGAAGTGTCTTTGGACCTACAAGCTCCAGCAGTTTGTTGGGCCGGTGCCGGAAAGTGGTGCTGGCGAGATTTCCATCGTCTTTCACACATTCGTCTGCGCCAATCTGCATCATTTCCTGAAAGGAACTCTCCCGGCGGCAGGCAGCAATCACCCATGCACCCATCGCCTTGCCTAATTGTATGGCAGCCTGTCCGACCGTGCTTGTTGCCCCTCTTACCAGCAGCGTGTCGCCCAAGTTGAGCATCAGGCACTCCTTCAGTGAGCCGTAAGCCGTGAAATAGGTCTCCGGGACGGCGGCAAGTGAGAGCCAGTCGAGGTCAGTGTCCGCCTTCATAACATTTCTTGCTGGCAGCAGTGCGTATTCGGCATAGCTCCCATTGAACGAGCGCCCCATGCCTCCCATGAGTGCCACAACCCGGTCGCCCGTCCGGAATGATGAGTCAGAGGCATCGGCTATCTCGCCAGCACATTCTATACCGGGTATGATGGGAGTGTGGATATACTCCCGGTCGGCCTCATACATCCGCAGGATAGCCTCAGAGTGGTTCAGTCCCACGGCATGAATCCTCACCAGTACCCATCCTGGAATGACCTTGGGCACAGGAACCTCGCTCAGCTTGAGTTCTTCTGCCTTACAGCATCTGTCTATGACGATAGCTTTCATTTTTGTTTCTGGCAGCATATTACCATGTGTTGGTAACTTGCTGTATGTTACTTATGTGTGCAAAAATAATCTAAATATGTAGAATATGCAAGATAGGTATTTGGATGTTATTAACTAACTAAAAGACAGTGATGCTCATTTTCAGATTATTATACGGATTCTGTTTAGTGTTATTTAAGAAAAATCTCTGTGAGATGGTTGTTTCATTAATGTGGTATGTCGGTCAAGGAAATAGCAGTGAGAGCCTTTCATAGCGTTAGTGTTGTTTGCTTCTGTGGGCAATTCTGTGTGTATGCTTGGCTTTTCTCACAGAATTTGTGTATCTTTGTCCTCGTTTGCATTTTCCAGCATGCTTTGCAGCTGTGGGCGAATATCTAATAACAGAAGTAATGAGCGAATTGAAAATTGGAAGGAAGACAAGTCCCTGGGCATGGATACCGTCACTATATTTTGCTGAAGGGCTGCCCTTTATAGCCGTCACGGTACTGTCAATACAGGTATATATGCAGTTAGGCCTCTCGGATGCGGAGGTCACTTTCTATACGTCATGGCTTTACCTGCCGTGGGTCATCAAGCCGCTGTGGAGCCCGTTCCTTGATTTGGTGAGGACCAAGCGGTGGTGGATAACCGTCATGCAGATGTTCCTGGGGGCGGCCTTTGCCGGGGTGGCATTTACGGTCAGCACCTCTTGGTGGCTGCAGGGCACCATCTGCTTCTTCTGGCTTCTGGCTTTCGGCAGTGCCACGCATGATGTGGCGGCCGATGGGTTCTACATGATGGGGCTCGATGAGCATGAGCAGGCTTTCTTTGTGGGCATCCGGTCAACGTTCTACCGCATCTCGATGGTCGTCGGCAAGGGTGCGCTGATAGCCTTGGCGGGACTTCTGCATAAGATGCTGGACATTCAGCTCACGTGGTCATTGGTGTTTTACGGACTTATGGCCCTGTTCATAGGACTGTCGCTCTATCATCGGCTCATCCTTCCCCGTCCGGTGGAGGATGCCGACAGGCAGCAGGCATCTGCCAGTCAGCTGCTGCACGACTTTTGCCAGACCTTTGTCTCCTTTTTCGGGAAGAAGCAGGCACTGACAACAATCCTCTTCCTCTTGTTCTTCCGTCTGCCCGAGGCCCTGATAACACCTATCTCCCAGCTCTTTCTGCAGGCACCGTTGAGGAAGGGAGGCCTGGCTCTCTCGGAGGTGGAGTATGGGGCAGTGAACGGTGTCGTAGGAGTAGCCGGACTGTTGTTGGGAGGAATCATTGGCGGCATGATGATAAGCCGTGACGGTCTGAAGCGCTGGCTCTGGCCCATGACGGCTGCCATAACGCTGCCCAACATTGCTTACGTCTATCTTGCCTATGAGCTGCCTGAGAGTGTATATGCCATCAGTGCTGCGGTTTTCATTGAGAATCTCGGCTATGGCTTTGGTTTCAGTGCCTATATGCTTTTCATGATTTATTTCAGCCAGGGAGAGCATAAGACGAGCCATTATGCACTCTGCACAGGCTTCATGGCCCTGTCGATGATGATTCCCGGCCTGTTTGCCGGGGCTTTGGCTGAGGCTGTGGGCTATAAGCTGTTCTTCGTTATCGTGATGGTGTCCTGTGTCCTGCCGTTTGTCATGGCGCGGCTGTTGCGGATAGAGGGCGACTTCGGAAAGAAACATTAGGCAAGGTTGGTGGTGAGCCTATGTGGAAGTAGAAATGATTAATCTTGATTATGAAGGGGTCGAAATATATTCTTGTCCTGCTTGCCTTTGTGGGTTGTGCTGCATTATTGTCAGGATGTAACCGTGCCAAGGAGGATAAAGAGAAAATAATAAAGTGGTTGAATAGTTGGTATGGTGAGAATAGCTATATCATGCAGGAAAGTCCGAAGAGCCCGTACTTGTGGATAGTAAGGCTGAAGGCTTACCCTGACGTTCCCTTTTATTGTTCCGTGAGCGACGATCCGCTATCCATGTCAGGTCCATTCGTATGGGACAATTTTGATGAAGTATTCTGTAAGCATGCCATTAAACAGTTCCGGCAGACGCACAGTATGGGTAAAGACGATATATCTTATCTTGACCCGATTCCCTTTGTATTCAATACCAAGGCACGTTCTCTTGCGGAATTGAAGCCTCATTATGATTGCATGACCCGCTTTATCAGCTTTGTGAAAGAAAAATATCCTATTCTCATAAGCACTGGTGTCTTTGGAATGAGGATGGACGTGGAGGGTATCAGGATGAAAGGTGGAACGGAAGACGACACCTGGCAATATCTTCACATAGCAAAAGTGGAAGGTGGCAGGCTGATAGCCAAGTCCTATGAGGATATTTATCGGGAGCTTGCCCCACAAGTGAGGACGCATGCTGAGAATCCCAAAAGGCTGGTGTTTCATGCCGATGCCTCACGGTCATTCGACCTTGGCAGTGATACCTTTGATGACTGTCTGTACAAATGTCTTGTGTTGGCATCAGGGACTCCCGAAATGCTTAAGAACGATGTGCTGCTGCCTGGGCAGACGAGTTACCCCATAACGCTGAAAAGCGAAGACCCCTACAAGTTTGTTACTATCGAGTTGCAGGGTAGGAATATGGGTAGGGAACCTTCTCCGGTTCTCAATGCCACAATAGTGAAAGCTGTTGTGAGAAATTCTGAATATATCATTATTGACGGTGTGGGTATAGACCTCAAATATGATATGCGCAGACAATGGGTTGACCCTTATCGAAAGCTCGGCATTCATCAGCCGAGGACGGAACAGGAAGAGGCTGAGGGTGTGGCGTATAAGAACATAAAAATCCTCTTTGAAAAAACAAGATATGGCAGGGATATTGGCAGTGTTGTCATGACTTTCCGGGACTGAGACAGTACTTCAGTTGGTGAAGTCCGCAGTTTCCGGTTGTAGGAGGCACATGTTGAATGTGGCGGTTTCGTTGTTGGCATGCGGACTCCTGCAACTGGATAGAATCCAGTACCTGATGGCTGTAGTACTTCATGAGAAGTACCGTAATACTTTAGCAGCAATATTCCAGTACTTCTCGTGAAGTACTGGTCGAAAGGACGGGAATAGGTTTGCCAAAGCTGGGCATACTCCCTTGACTTCTTACTAATCTGCTGGTTCTATGCTCTTTACCACACCTGTATGCGGCCAGTAGACTACCGTTGCCGTTTCGGTTTCTCTCATTTGTTTGTAGGTGGAGCGGTTGATGCGATGGTCACCTTGCCAAAAATAGCTGCGTTCATTGCATAGTCTCACATACCAGTGGGCTCCTCTGCCAGTAGTACGGGATACATATATCCGTCCTGTGTACTGCTTCGGCATGCCTTGTATGACATCCATGCCGAAAGCTCCAAGGCCTATGCAAGCATACACTCCCAGAAACATACTCAGTGTCAGATATAGGATGCGGCTTATTATTCTGCCAGCTTTCTTGTATTCACCATAGTATAATATGGCTGCGGCAGTCAGGCATCCCAACCGCACTGTAAGATAAAAGACAAACCCGACATACCCTTCTTCCATATTGTTGCCAAAGAAAATCAGTGCGATGAATCCCACAAAGAGCGATATGCCCAGCAAGGCGGCTATTGCCAGCAGGAGGCGTAACAGCCAATCGGGCAGGTGCGGGAAGGCCAATAACATCCGGGAGAATGGTGAGAGTGGCTCGTCTGATGGTCTCGGATGGAGCAGGGTGGCGATGTATTCTTCTGCTTCGGTATGCGAGCAGTGCAGTTTTTCCTGCGTGAAGTCGCGTGCCTCCCTTGCCTTTCCCTCATCCATGAGACGCTTTATCTTATCGTTGATGTTCATTGTTGTGTGTTATGACTCTTTTTCCTTGATCTGCAGCAGGATTTCCATCAGCCGTGGCAGGGCATAGCCGTCAAGCCTGTCGGCAGGAATCCAGACAAAGCCTTCGGGAAGTTCGGGCCGTCTGGTGGGTTGCCAGCAATAGAGGTCGGCAAGGATGATCTGATGGGTAAGGACATGCCTGACACCCTTGGCAATGAGCCGTGCCTCCTGCTCCCATGTGGGGTCAGTGATATGCTCCGCCTGCGGAAGCTCCCACAGTCCCTGCCAGATGTCGCCTGCGCCTCGCTGGTGTAGGGCGATGGAGTCCTGGTGCTGGATGTATATGTAGGTGAAATGTCGTTCCCGTTGCTTCACCTTCTTGCTTTTTACGGGCAGGCGGTCAGTGCTTTGCTCCCGGAAGGCTGTGCAGGTCTCGCTGAGCGGGCAGGTGAGACAGCGCGGTGAGGTGGGAGTACACTGCAAGGCACCGAAGTCCATGATGGCTTGGTTGTAGTCAGCGGGCCGTTTGAGGGGCAGGAGTGACTGGGCAATGGTGTGGAACTCCTTCTTCCCTTGTGTGGAGTCGATGGGAGTCGTGATGCCTAAGTAACGGGAGAGGACACGGTAGACATTGCCATCGACTACGGCTACGGGCTCTCTAAACGAGATGGATGCAATGGCTGCGGCAGTATAGTCGCCTACACCCTTGAGCGTCTTCAGCTCCTTGTAGGTCGTGGGGAACCCTCCCCGTTCCACCACCTGCCTTGCCGCCGCGTGCAGGTTTCTTGCCCGTGAGTAATAGCCCAGTCCCTGCCAGGCCTTCAGCACCTCGTCCTCGGATGCTGCGGCGAGGTCGGCCACGGTGTGCCATTGCGCCATGAAGCGTTCCCAGTAGCTTTGTCCCTGCGCGATGCGGGTCTGTTGCAGGATGACCTCGCTGAGCCATACCGCATACGGGTCATTGGTCTCCCGCCAGGGTAATGCCCTGCCGTTCTCTTTGAACCATTCAAGAAGTGTTGCTGCAAAATTCATGGGACAAAGGTAGTTAAAAAGTGGAAAAAGAATGAAAAGCAAGGTGTGGAATTGTATTCAGAGTTGTCAAAGTCATTATTATTTCCTATATTTGTCCCGATTATTGCCTTTTGAGAAAAGGGGATGTTTTAGAATAAAATATTATAAAAGAAAGATGATGAGCAAGATGAAGAATGTGTTATTGGGGATAACCTTGGCTGTGGCAACCCTCACGGTCAGCTCCTGTGCGACACGTGAGACAGCTGTCAACGATTTGCAGGATTTCTCGTATGAGCTGCGTGACCACAGTCAGTATTACACACCGGCGAAGTGGAAGAAAGCCGTGGACAGGTTCGGACGTATCCGCAACCGCATCTCCCGTTATGACTATACGGTGGCTGAGCGTCAGCGTATTGGAAGGCTGGAGGGTGACTGTGCCCGTTACATGGCACGGGGTGTCAAAGAGGGAGTGATGGATCAGGTGCTGGGACTGGGCAGCGAGATACAGGGCATCCTGGATGCCTTGGGCATCAAGAAGTAAGGCCAGGCATAGAATGTGCTGACAGGGCTGGATTGACCTTGCACAATTACTTGGCGGTCATTTGCCTTTTTTTGAGTTAAAAATGTTGTTTAGTCGCTTATAATTAGTAACTTTGCAGCTCAAATCCATAAAACGTTTTACAATGGCTGGTACAAAACAAATCAAGACCGCGCTTATCTCGGTCTTTCACAAGGATGGACTTGAGGATTTGCTCAAGAAGTTGAATGATGAGGGTGTGAAGTTTCTCAGTACGGGCGGCACACAGGAGTTCATCGAGTCCTTAGGTTACGAATGTCAGAAGGTGGAGGATGTCACATCCTATCCCTCAATCCTCGGAGGCCGCGTGAAGACCCTTCACCCGAAGATTTTCGGAGGAATCCTTGCCCGCCGTGCCAATGAGGGCGACCAGGCTCAGATGCAGGAATATGCCATTCCGGCCATCGACCTCGTCATTGTCGACCTCTATCCGTTTGAGCAGACGGTGGCAAGTGGTGCCAGCGCAGCCGACATCATAGAGAAGATTGATATAGGCGGCATCTCTCTTATCCGTGCCGGAGCCAAGAACTTCAACGATGTTGTCATCGTTCCAAGTAAGGCAGAGTACCCAGTACTCCTCCAGATTCTCAACACCAAAGGCGCACAGACCGAGGTTGAGGACCGCAAGATGTTTGCCGAGCGCGCCTTCGGTGTCAGCAGCCACTATGACACGG
The DNA here is from genome assembly GCA_024688365.1 of Prevotella sp. GTDB lineage: Bacteria > Bacteroidota > Bacteroidia > Bacteroidales > Bacteroidaceae > Prevotella. Next base: position 73,464 of record JAILEG010000011.1, on the reverse strand, counting down.
CCATCCACAGCTGGTTTGCAGCTGAGTAGGCAGTTGCTGTGTCCGCTCTCTAATTAGGAATTTACACTTACAAATTAATATATTAATGGGATTATTTTCATTTATCCAGGAAATTGCTATGGACCTGGGAACGGCCAACACGATTATTATCAGTGATGACAAGATCGTGGTTGATGAGCCGTCAGTCGTAGCGTTGGACCGCCGCACCGACAAGATGATTGCCGTGGGTGGTGACGCCAAGATGATGTACGAGAAGGAACATCCTAATATCCGCACCATACGCCCGCTGCGTGATGGTGTGATTGCCGACTTCACTGCCTGCGAGCAGATGATGCGTGGGCTTATCAAGATGGTACACAGCGGCAACCGTTTCTTCTCTCCCTCCCTGCGTATGGTCATTGGAGTGCCATCAGGGTCTACTGAGGTGGAGCTGCGTGCCGTCCGCGACTCAGCCGAGCATGCTGACGGGCGTGATGTCTACCTTATCTTTGAGCCAATGGCGGCAGCCCTCGGTATGGGGCTCGACGTTGAGGCTCCGGAAGGAAACATGATTGTCGACATTGGTGGTGGCAGTACTGAGATTGCTGTCATCTCCTTAGGTGGCATCGTCTGCAACAACTCTATCCGTGTGGCGGGTGATGACCTCACTGCAGATATTCAGGAATATATGAGCCGTCAGCACAATGTGAAGGTCAGCGAGCGTATGGCTGAGCGTATCAAGCTCCACGTAGGCTCTGCCCTGACCGATCTGGGCGATGAGGCTCCTGAGGACTATATCGTTCATGGCCCTAACCGTATCACGGCCCTGCCTATGGAGGTACCTGTGTGCTATCAGGAGATTGCCCATTGTCTTGACAAGACTGTTGCCAAGATTGAGAATGCGGTTCTCTCGGCATTGGAGAACACCCCACCAGAGCTTTATGCCGACATCGTGAAGAATGGTATCTATCTCAGTGGTGGTGGAGCTTTGCTGCGCGGTATTGACAAGCGTCTGACCGATAAGATCAATATTCCGTTCCATATAGCTGAGGATCCTTTGCACAGTGTGGCCAAGGGTGCCGGCATAGCATTGAAGAACGTGGACCGTTTCTCGTTCTTGATGAGATAACAAGTGTCGGTGCATGCACAATCTAACTGAGTTCCTTGCTAAGTACAAGCACTGGTTCCTGTTCGTTGCCCTGGAAGTCTTGAGTATGGTTCTCCTGTTCCGTTTCAATGACTATCAGGGCAGTGTGTGGTTCACCTCGGCGAATTACGTGGCTGGAACGGCATACGAGGCAAGCTCCAAGGTTACATCTTACCTCACTATGGGCAAGGCTAACGAGGCTCTTACCAGGCGCAACCTTCTGCTGGAGCGCCAGGTGAAGGAACTCTCGGCCCAGCTTTATGACAAGACGAAGGACTCGGCCTTCCTCCATCGTGGACAGTACCGTTTCCTGTCCCGTTTCAAGCTGATACAGGCAAAGGTGGTTGCGAATTCACTTGACAGGCCTGACAATTTCATCACGATAAACAGAGGTACGTGGGACGGTGTGAGGAAGGACATGGGTGTAGCCTGTGGCAATGGTGTTGTGGGGATTGTCTATATGGCGGGTATTCACTATGCGGTGGTTATTCCCGTACTCAACTCTAAGTCGAATATCAGCTGTTCCATCCAGGGGCGTGACTACTTCGGCTACCTGCACTGGAATGGTGGGGCGAGCAATGTGGCTTACCTTGATGATGTGCCGCGCCATGCGAAGTTCAAGCTGGGCGACCGCATTGTCACGAGCGGTTACTCCTCCGTGTTCCCTGAAGGGGTGTTGGTTGGCAAAATCAAGCATGTCTACAACTCGGAGGATGGACTTTCTTACCGTCTTGCTGTCCAGTTGTCTACAGACTTTGGCAACCTGCGTGATGTCTGTGTCATTGATGATGCCTCTATCCGTGAGCAGCGTCAGGTCATCAAGGCAGCACAGGATTCCATCAAGCCGTTGGAGAGGCAGAATGGTGGTCAGGGACAGTAACCTTTCACGCACAAGAAGATTTTTACGATAACAGGCATGTCACAGTACGAGTGAGCTGGGCTGCCCTTTGGATTACAGGTGAATAGAATGAATGTAGATTTCCTTAAAAGTTTGCTTTGGTTTGCTGTCTTGACATTGGCACAGGTGTTTGTCCTCAATCACATCCATCTGTTTGCTGTTGCCACACCGCTTCTTTACATCTATTTTATTCTCCAGTTCCGCCGGAACTATCCCCAGTGGGGCATCCTGCTGTGGGGATTCTTCATGGGGGTCATCATTGACACTTTCTCCAACACACCAGGTGTGGCGGCAGGTTCCCTCACTCTGACAGCTGCCCTGCAGCCTTTCATCCTTCAGCCGTTTATCCCCCGTGACAGCAGTGATGACTTCCAGCCTGGCATGGATACGCTGGGAGTGCCGCAGTACACGTGGTATGCTGCCATACTGACCCTCATATATAATGTGGCGTTCTTTTCCTTGGAGATGTTCAGTTTCTTCAATGTGGTGGAGTGGTTAGAGTGTATAGGCGGCAGCTCGCTGCTCACACTTGTCCTTATCCTTGTTGTAGAGAATGTAAGGAGGCAGTAGGAGATGAAGAATTACGACCTTGAGAAACGTCGCCTTGTGCTTAGTGCTGTTGCAGTAGGCATCGTGGTGATTTATATTATACGCCTTTTTGCCCTGCAGATAGCCAGTGACGACTATCGGAAGAGTGCTGATTCCAATGCCTTTCTGAAGAAGATAGAATATCCTTCGCGTGGTATCATAACCGACAGGAAGGGCAAGCTGCTCGTCTATAACCAGCCGGCATATGACATCATGGTCGTCACCAATGAGATGGCAGGACACCTTGATACGCTTGAGTTCTGCAAGGCATTGAATATCACCCGTCTTTTCTTCAACAGGCGTATGCAGGAAATCAAGGACAGGAACAGGAATCCAGGTTATTCCCGCTTCACCCAGCAGCTATTTCTCAGCCAGTTGAGTAACAAGGAGTTCAGTGCCTTCCAGGAGAAACTGTACCGTTTCCCCGGCTTCTATATCCAGAAACGGAGCATTCGCCAGTACCAGCGTCCCATAGGAGGTCATGTCCTGGGAGATGTAGCTGAGGTAAATCAGAGTGATGTGGAGGAGGACGATTACTATCAGCCGGGTGACTATATCGGTAAGATGGGCATTGAGCGTGAGTATGAGAAAGACCTCCGGGGGCGTAAAGGTGTGCAGATTCTGTTGCGTGATGCTCATGGACGGATACAGGGACGCTATCAGAACGGTAAGTATGACCAGAAACCGCGTCCAGGACGTGACCTCCAGCTGGGCATTGATGCCGACCTGCAGGCTTTGGGCGAGCGTCTTATGGAGGGGAAGCTGGGTGCTGTTGTTGCCATAGAGCCTAAGACTGGGCAGATTCTGGCAATGGTCTCCTCACCAACCTTTGATCCCCGCTCAATGATAGGCAAGCTTCGGGGTAAGCATCAGCATGATATGACGCTTGATCCGGCAAAGCCACTGCTCAATAGGGCTATTATGGGACAGTATCCCCCAGGCTCAACGTTCAAGACGGGACAGGCTGTTACTTATTATACGGAGAGCATCATATCCGATTCAACCCGCTATGCCTGCTATCATGGCTTTACCTATCATGGCCTGCATGTAGGTTGCCATGCTCATTCGTCTCCTCTCTCTCTTGTCCCGGCACTGAGTACCTCATGCAATGCCTACTTCTGTTGGGGACTCTATCACATGCTTTCCAACCGCAGAAAATACAAGACACTGGAGGAAGCCATGAACGTGTGGCGTGACTACATGGTGTCAATGGGCTTCGGGTATAAGTTAGGCGTTGACCTGCCAGGGGAGAAGCGCGGAATGATTCCCAATGCACAGTTCTATGATCATGCATTCAAGACATGGAATCCGCTCTCTGTCATCTCCATATCCATCGGTCAGGGAGAGGTCAACCTCACACCGTTGCAGATAGCCAATCTCGGTGCTACTATAGCCAATCGTGGATATTATGTCACGCCTCATGTGGTGCGGCGCATTCAGGGAAAGCGTCTTGACCGTGCGTATACAGAGCATCACCGCACGAAGGGAAGTGTACGTGCTTATCAGGAGGTGGTGGCGGGTATGGTCTCGTCAGTCCGTGGAGGAACCTGTGCGCAGGCTGTTCATCCGGGTTATACGCTGGCTGGCAAGACGGGTACAGCACAGAACCGTGGCAAGGATCATTCCGTGTTCATGGGTTTTGCCCCTGTCGACACTCCCAAGATAGCCATTGCTGTCTATGTAGAGAATGGAGGCTTCGGTGCTGTGTATGGTGTGCCTATCGGTTCCTTGATGATAGAGCAGTACATCAACGGAAAACTTACACCTGGTGATGCCGCAAAGGCGGATCAGATTCAGAAACGGCACATATCCTATCCATTCAAACGTCCGCTTTCCCATGCCGATTCTCTACGTCTCGATTCCATCAAGCGGGTGAACCAAATCAAGGACTCGCTGCGTATGGTCAAGGATAAGCAGGATATGGCTGAGGCAGAGAAAGTCAAGGAAGCTCAGAAAAGGAAAGATGCAGAGGAGAAGGAGAAGAAAAAACAGCCACAGAATGACCCTGCCATCCGTGTGGAAGATGAGGATCTTGTCAAGCCGGACCGAAGGGAGAAAGATAAGGACAAGGGTAAGGGAGGAGAGAATAAGGACAATAGCAAAGAGAATAAAGATAAAGGTAAGGACAAGCCTTCAGGGAAGTCCAGGGAAAAGAATTAAAGCAAGGAGACATAACTGTGTCAAGTAATTATACAGCCGACAGGCAACCGGGTGTCCTCCGCTCATTGGACTGGTGGACAATAGGAATCTATCTGGCATTACTCATCTTCGGATGGGTAAGCGTGTGTGGTGCCAGCTACACGTATGGTGATACAGAGATATTCTCCCTGTCCAGCCGTTCGGGGATGCAGGTGGTCTGGATAGGCACCTCTATCTGCCTGGGTTTTGTGCTGCTGATGATGGATGACCGTTTCTATGATACTTTTGCCTACGTTATTTATGGTCTGCTGGTGCTGTTGCTCTTTGCCACCATCTTCAATCCTCATTCAATCAAAGGTTCCCGATCGTGGCTTGTGCTTGGACCGCTGCGCCTGCAGCCAGCAGAGTTCGCCAAGTTCGCCACAGCATTGGCTATAGCTAAATTCATGTCAGCGTATGGTTTTACCATGCAGAACTGGAAGCATTTTGCTGGAGCTTGTGGCATCATCTTTCTGCCGATGCTCTGTATCGTGGGGCAGCGTGAGACAGGATCTGCATTGGTTTATCTATCTTTCTTTCTGATGCTGTACCGCGAGGGCATGCCAGGCTCGTTTCTTTTTACAGGACTGGCAATGGTCATCTACTTCGTCGTCGGAATTAAATATGAGGAAGTTCTTCTGTGGGACACACCTACTTCTGTGGGTAAGTTTGTCGTCCTGCTCCTTGTCCAGATATTCACCTCAGCGATGGTGTGGGTTTATGTTGGCGACAGGCCGAAGACCCGCCTGCTGCTGACTTATGTCCTTGGCCTCACGGGGATTGCCTTGCTCTTCTCCGAGTATGTCATCCCGTTCGATATAGTATGGGTTCAGCTTGTGCTGTCGGCTGGTGTCATAGGCTATCTGGTCTATAATGCCATGAACACTCGTTTTGTCCATTACTACTATATCGCACTGTTTGCCTTAGGCTCAATTGCCTTTTTCTATTCGGCCGACTACGTGCTGAATGATGTCATGCAGCCCCATCAGCGTGTGCGTATCAACGTGCTGTTGGGACTTGATGAGGACTTGGCCGGAGCTGGTTATAATGTGCATCAGAGTGAGATAGCCATAGGCTCGGGCGGCTTGCAAGGCAAAGGATTCCTGAACGGCACACAGACCAAGTTGAAATTTGTCCCAGAACAGGACACCGACTTCATCTTCTGCACGGTAGGTGAGGAGGAGGGCTTCTTAGGATCCGCCTCAGTGTTGGTACTCTTCCTTTGTCTTATTCTCAGACTGATGTATCTTGCCGAACGGCAGCCCTTCAAGTTCGGCCGAGTCTATGGTTATTGTGTGGCGAGTATATTTCTCTTCCATGTGTTTATCAATGTGGGGATGGTGCTGGGCTTAACACCAGTTATCGGTATCCCGTTGCCGTTCTTCAGTTATGGTGGTTCTTCCCTTTGGGGGTTCACATTGCTGCTGTTCATCTTCCTGCGCATAGATGCGGGCAGAAATCTTATCCGGCAATAATACATGTTATCATGCCAGTGCCCCTATATTCTCAGAAGAATGTAGGGGCACTGGCATGATTTCGATAGAGTAATGTGGGGTTATTGGAGCTTGGTCAGCCTTATTCCCACATTACTGATTCCTGGCACGGCATCCCGGCTCATGACGTGGCGGAGAGTGATGTGGAGAGAATCGCTGCGGATGAGACGGAAATCAGTGATGTGATAGCGTATCTCGCTGCTGCTGACCCCATCTTTTCCCATCAGCATCCCCTTGTCGTTGATGATCTCGCATCGTACCGTGTCCTGAAACCGCTTCTCTTGTTTCATGCGGTGACGGTAGTTGATGACGGTGCGTTCCATGATCAGCGTGATTTCCTTGTAAGGGAAAGCCTGTGAGGCACGTAAGCCCAGGTCGAGCTGATAAAGTCCTTCCCACTGGCGGGGAACATTGAATGAGAGTGTGTCATTCCGCTCCCATCCCTTCATCGGCACACTCTCGTAGTGGTCATAGGTGCGTGGGTCAGAACATGAACCAGCCCCAATGACTGTGGCCATGAGTGCTATTGTATATAATAAGGTGCAAACCTTACTTCTCATTCCTGTGATTTCCCCGTTTGCTGTGGTTGTTTTATCTCATTGTTGTGTCTGGCAGTGCCGTGATCCTGCCGTTGTTGCGTTGGACGGGAACCATTGCCGTTGGTCCGGCGGTTGGGATATTGCGGCCGTCTGCCCTCCTGCGCGCCCCGCTGCTCACGCTGGTTACGGCGATTGTCACGTGTCGGCCGGCCAGTCTGTTGGCCGCCATTGCCACGTGGCTGGTTATTCTTCCGGTGTTTCTTTGTCTTGTCAAAACGGCTGATGTCAGCACCAGCCAACAGGTCAGCGGACTGTTTCACGGGTTTAGCCTTACCGTCTTCCATGAGTGAGAGCGGCTTCTCTCCACGGCGGTTCATGTCGATAATCTCCTTGGCACGTTCAGCACTGATGGTCTCAAGGTTGGAGGCAAGGTTCTTGTCGGTGGAGTAGGTGCATTGCCCGCTGAGAATATCTGTCTTGAAGAGATGATACTCACCGTCCATGGTCTGCAGAATGACCTCTCTGCTGGGCAGCTTTCGGCTTGCTTCCACATAGTTGTCCACCTCGTAGTTCAGGCAGCACTTCAGCTTGGCACACATGCCGGCGAGCTTCGTCGGGTTGAGTGAGATGTCCTGAAAGCGCGCAGCAGTAGTGGAAACGCTTGAGAAGTTCTTCATCCAGGTGGCACAGCACAGCTCGCGGCCGCAGGGCCCCGTTCCGCCAATGCGTCCTGCCTCCTGTCGGGCACCAATCTGCTTCATCTCGATGCGTACGTGGAAAGCAGCGGCAAGGTCTTTGATAAGCTGCCGGAAGTCGACACGTTCATCGGCTATGTAATAGAAGATGGCTTTGTTGCCGTCGCCTTGGTACTCCACGTCACCGATTTTCATTTTCAGTCCCAGGCCTTTGGCAATCTGTCGGCTCTCAATCATCGTTGTATGCTCGCGAGCCTTAGCCTCATGGAACTTCTGCATGTCGACCTCCTTGGCAAGCCGGTAGACACGCTTGATATCGTCAGGCGACTTCACGCATGATGATTTCTTTATCTGTAGCCTCACCAGCCGTCCTGTCAGTGTGACCACACCGATGTCATGTCCCGGGTTGGCTTCCACAGCCACTACGTCACCTTTCTTGAGGTCGAGGTTGTTGACGTTGTGATAATAACCCTTTCGGGTGTTCTTGAACTGCACCTCAACAAGGTCAGTGGTCTGGTTGTTGCCGGGGACATCAGCCAGCCAGTCAAACGTGTTCAGCTGTCGGTCCTGTCTGCCGCATCCTTGATGGCACAGGCCACGGTCGCAACCGTGCCAGACCTTGAACTTCATATCTTTATAATCCATTGATTTTTGTTTTTTATTTATGTTTATTGCTTTTGGGCAATGATAAGCGATGATAGGCAATGATAAATGATGATGGATAATGATAGGTAACGATAGAGGGACGAGCGATGATAAGCAGTGATAGGGTACCACGAGAATGAGCGGTGATTGTCCGCTCGCTATTTCTTCAACAGCAGGACTATCAGCTTCAGTGCCACATCGTAGAAGACAACCTTTGAGTTGGCATTCTGTCCGATGTCCCGGCTGGCACGCTCAAAGAGTTCATTAATCTCAATGACGTTCGCCTCATTGATGAACCGGGCAAAGTTCTTGGCGAAGTTCTCCTCCTCCAGTGTCATGTAGATAAGCTCGGGATTGCGGAAGTTGAACATGAAATTCTCCCGCACCTGCTGCTGGAAGTAAGTCAGCATGCGGCGTTCCTTCTCACGTCCGTATCCAGCCACCACCTCGCTCCAGCGTTTCAGGTCCTTCACGTTTCGCATGTAGCAGAGGCGCATGAGCATTTGGAACATGCTGAGGAACTCTCGGTTCTCATTTCCGGTGTCAAGTGATTCCAATGCTTTCAGCCAGCTGCCGTGGGCGATACGGGCGACACGGTGGGCGGCATCAGCGTCAATGCCCCTCTGGCTGACAAGTGCCTGCTCAATGGCTGCGTCGTCGATGCGCTTCACGTCGATGCGCTGTGTCCGGCTGATGATGGTTTCCAGGAGCTTCTCCGGCTCCTCGCACACCATGAGGAACACCGTCCCCAGTGGTGGTTCCTCCAGCAGCTTCAGCAGCTTGTTGGCTGAAGTGAGGTTCATGCGCTCAGGCCGCCAGATGACAGCCACCTTATAGCCTCCCTGGCTCGACTTCAGTGCCAGCACCCGTGATAGCTCATCGCTCTCGGCACCCGTGATGATGGCTTGCTGAGTGGTGGCTCCCATCTGTCCCATCCATTGGCTCATGGTGAAGTAAGCCCCCTGCTGGAGCATCCCGTGCCATTCCTTTGCGAAGTCGCTGCTGACGGGCTGGTGGTCGCTGCCCATGCTGGGAAGCTTGATGGTGGGATAGGAGAAGTGGAGGTCAGGATGTTCCCACTTCCGTAGCATAGCAAGGGTATTGGCCGTTGCGGCTGCATCAGTCCTGTCACCGGCAATCAGGTAACTGGCGAAAGCCATTGCCAGGGCCATTTTCCCTGTTCCTTCCGGTCCGCAGAAGAGCAGGGCGTGGGGCACACGGTCCTCCTTCACCATCTGCATGAGCCGTTGCTTAGCGTCCTCCTGTCCTATAACTTCTGAAAAGTCCATCTTCTATAGTTCTGCTTAGTTCTGTTTCCGGCAGCCTTGCTCTTGTCTATAAGAGCCGCTTTACCACCTCATGCACGCTGCTGACGGCTGACACGGTGTAGAAGTGTACGTTGTTGATACCATGTGCATAGAGGTCTTTCACCTGCCGCATGGTCCACTCAATGCCCAATTCCCTTGCTTCTTCATCGGTTTTGCAGTGTTGTGCCAGTCCGGCAAGCTCCTCTGGAATGTCACAGTGGAATGTTTTGGGCACGATGTTCAGCTGTGACAGTTTGGCAAACGGCTTGATGCCTGGGATGATGGGCATGGTGATGCCTATGTTGCGGGCACGCTGCAGGAAGTCATAGAATTTCCTGTTGTCATAGAAGAGCTGGGTGACGGCGAAGGAAGCACCCAAGTCCTGCTTCAGTTTCAGATAGCGCAAGTCCTGCTCCATGTTGGGGGCTTCCTCGTGTTTCTCGGGATAGCATGCCACTCCATAGGTGAAGGGATTGCCTGGATGCTTCATCATAGACCCGTCAGTGAATATGCCCTTGTTGAACGTTCTCACCTGTTCCATCAGCTCCGTGGTGTGGCTGTGCCCTCCTTTGGTGGGGGTGAAATGGCGGTCTTCCCGTGCCTTGTCGCCGCGCAGCAGCATGAGCGTGTCAATACCGAGGAACTGCAGATCGAGCAGTTCGTATTCTATATCCTCTTTTGTGGCTCCTGAGCAGATGATGTGTGGAATGACGGGAATACCGTATCGCTGTTGTATGGCGGCGGCGATGGCAACAGTCCCAGGGCGGCGGCGTATGCTCTGCCGTTCCAGCAGTCCGTCCTCCCGCTCATGGTAGACGAACTCGCTGTGGTGTGTAGTGATATTGATGAAGAGAGGGTTGAATTCCGTCAGCTGGTCAATGGTGCGGAAAAGAGCAGCCGTCCCATTGCCTTTCAGCGGCGGCAGCACCTCAAAGGAGAAATGTCTCCCCCCGGTCCCATCGCTCAGAAGTTTCTTTATATCCATGCGCTACTGTACATTTGGCTACAAAGTTAGCAAATAAATGTGAGAAAACGGGCCAAGGAAGATAGAAAAGGAAAGCCATCATGGCAAAAAGCACGTGTCGGGAACAGGCTTTGCCGTGGTGGCTCCGCTTCCGCGCTTGCGGCAGGAAGTGGAATCGTGTCAGTTCAATAGTCTGAGGAAGTGCGATTGTCCGTCTTTCATAAAGACGAACGGTGTCACCTTCCCGTCATTGTTGGTCAGCCCATATCCCAGGCTCTTGGCATCAGTATAGTTGGGGAGGATATATTCCTTCCGCTCTCCGTCTTTCCGGTCGATGACCACGAACGTGTACCTGTTGCCAGCTACGGACACATCCTTTGGCATGCCATATCTGACGAGGCAGTAGATGTGCTGCCCATCCATTTGCATGGTCATGATGTTACGGCAGAACACACGGTCGTAATAAGTGCCATACTCGTAGGTGAAGAACTTTGTGGAGTCGGGTGCCGGAATGTCGTTCAGGTCAATGTCAAACACCTTGTACATCCTGTCCCTGTTCCCGACATGTGCGCTGTCGTTCAGGTAGAGGATGCCTGTATAGCCATTCCCATAGAGAAAGTCCTTGCCGCAGTGGGTGTAGACGGTGTTCTTGAAGAAATAGCCCGTCTTGCTCCTGCGCTGGCTTTCCTCCATCTTTCCGTATCGTCCGTGCAGCTTGCCTGTCCTGGAATCGAAAGCGGCCATGATGGGGTTGGATGTAGTGTAGAAACGGTCGTCGAATGAGTTTAACTCTATGTCGTCAGCCAGATCCTCCTTCGTGTAGCCGTCCATAGGCCATGTCAGCTTCATGCACCCCAACCATACCTTATGGTTGAAGATGTCGAAGGTGAAATGCTGATAGAAAAACTTGGAGTGTTCCAGATCAAAGTCCAGGCTGATCATCGGAGAGGGCTGAAGGGTGTTCAGGTCTCTGATGATGATGGCTGGTGCATTGTAGAAAGAGAACGAATAATCATCCCCCTCTTTCACGCCTGTGATGTGAGGGAGGGAATAGGACACGGCCAGTTTCCCGTCATCGGTTATGATAGGGGATAGAGCTATGTAGAAGACGTTTCCCTGCCGCTTCTGCTGAAGGTATAGGTCCCTTGGGATGTCGACAAAGCGTTCTTTCTCTATACTGTCAGCCTCGACAAGAGCCTTGAACTTCAGGCGGTTTCCCTCTTCCTTGAAGAGCATGATGCCGTTGTTCAGCATGTCAGAATAGAAGAAGTAGCCTTTCTCAAACCTTGGGGCATCGTAGACGGTAGACATGATCTGGTCAGCAGGAGCGTCTATCGCCATGTCCTGGTATTTCCAATTCCTGTGGATGCCTGATACCTTGACAGAGTCCTTCACCTCATGATGAATGAGTGTGCTTTCGTAAATGTGGGGCGCAAGTCTTTCCTTGCGGGCTCTCAGCTGCCGTACAAAGTCTTTTCCTAACACCGTGTAGTGCCCACCTGTGACCATGATTCCGCTTTTGGGATAAAGTTTCATCACGTAAAGCCCCATCATGTCATCTGAGTTAAAACTGAAAATCTTCTTATATTCATTTTTAACATCGTACAAATAGTAGTCTGCGACATGCTTCATCTTTCTGTTGTAGCGTTTTGCTGCAATGGAGTCCTCATAGACGGTGATAAGGAGCATCTTGTTTTGGGGAGAGTTGCTCTTCAGCAGTCTGTAAAGGTTCGGTATGGCAACCTCGCATCGTGGGCATGAGTTAGGGGTGAAAAGTATGGCATATACAGTGTCCTCCTGGATGCCTGCTGCTTTTAAGTAGTTCGCCAAGAACTCTTCCGTAGAGGGCTCTTGGCGAATCTGTAGGTCGTTTTCTTCCATTTCCTTGACATAATCCCGCTGTTGGGCAAAACCGCACAGGTAGAATGACAGAAGAAATATCAGTGTGGTGAGTCTATTCATTGTCTATCGTTTTTTGCGGTTAGTGACATGCTGCAGATCAGCGCGGCTAACAAAAATAGCTTTTTCATACGAAAAAATTTAAATCCCTTGTTTTATGCGGATTAGTTCGGATTGTTAGCTAATTCGTATTGCAAAAAATAACAATTCGTAGTAAATAAACCAAATATTTATTTTGTTATTAATATAAATTTATTGTTTAATGGTCTTTTGATAGTTATTCGGCAATGGCTGTTTTGCTGAATAGCTGCAATATCTTGTACATATTCATCCTAAATGGGTCTTTGCCTCCCCATGTGAAAGCTGCCGACTATAACCTGGCTCATGGCCTCTTGTACAATACTTTAGGCAAAGTATTCAACTACTTTAGGTGGAGTATTCGGGTACTTTAGGTGGAGTACTGGCTGATTGGGGGACACCAGGAGTGCAACCAGGCTTGGACAAGAGGCTATGACCATAGGATGAAGGGAAAAATAGTGGATGATTTAGGGAAAACGCATGGTAAAACGTAATATAAAAGAGAGTATTGAAAAAATGTGCCGAGGTGGATATGCCTGGCAATAATAATTAAAACTTGAAACTATGATCATAGAACAGAACCTAAATATGAAAAAGAAAGAACAGGGCAGTCGTCCCTACCTTATCTCAATAGTCATGGTGGCCGTGCTGGGCGGGCTGCTTTTTGGATATGACACGGCTGTCATATCGGGTGCGGAGAAAGGCCTGCAGGCTTTCTTCAGGGGAGCAGGCGACTTTGAGTACACCGATTTCCTGCATGGTTTCACCTCGTCCAGTGCGCTGATAGGCTGTATCGTCGGCTCGGCAGTGTCCGGATTCTTCGCCAGCCGGCTGGGCCGTAAGCGGTCACTGGTGTTCGCCGGTGTCTGCTTCTTTGTCTCCGCCTGGGGAAGCATGCAGCCGGAGACTTTCGGAATCCTGCCAAAGGGGCAGGCTACGTGGACGCTGCTTGTGGTGTTCAACCTTTACAGGGTGTTGGGCGGTATAGGTGTTGGTATGGCATCGGCCATCTGCCCGATGTATATTGGCGAGGTGGCACCGAGCAATATCCGTGGAATGTTGGTCAGCTGGAATCAGTTTGCCATCATCTTCGGTCAGTTGGTGGTTTACTTCGTCAACCTGATTATTCTTGGCCATCATGCCAATCCCGTGTACGATGCAGCCGGAGCCATTGCCAACTGGGCCGATGCGCAGTGGACCGTTGAGACGGGATGGCGATATATGTTCGGGTCAGAGTGTGTGCCGGCAGGGCTGTTCACGGTCCTCATCTGCTTTGTCCCCGAGACCCCACGTTACCTGGTCATGACCGGGCAGGACAAGAAGGCTCTTGGCGTTCTTGCTCGTATCAATGGCTTGAGCGTGGCACAGGAGACACTTGCCGAGATCAAGAACACCATCACCGTGAAGACCGAGCGGCTTTTCGCTTACGGTTTCCTCTGCATATTTGTGGGTATCATGCTCAGTGTGTTCCAGCAGGCGGTGGGCATCAATGCCGTCCTCTACTACGCACCGCGTATTTTTGCCGACATGGGTATGGATAATCCGATGATGCAGACCGTGATGATGGGTGTGGTGAATATCCTTTTCACGCTGGTTGCCGTGTTCACTGTTGAGCGGCTGGGACGCAAGCCGCTGCTCGTATGGGGATCCATAGGAATGGCTGTGGGAGCCTTTGGTGTGGCTGTCACCTTTGGAAACACCTCTCTCAGCATCGTGACAATGCTCTCTATCATGGTCTACTCAGCCAGCTTCATGTTCTCTTGGGGGCCTGTCTGCTGGGTGCTGATAGCTGAGATATTTCCCAATACCATCCGTGGAGCGGCGGTAGCTGTTGCTGTGGCGTTCCAGTGGATATTCAACTTCATCGTCAGCTCAACCTTTGTGCCGATGTTCAACATGCACCTGGCACCTGGTGATGACTTCGGTCACTGGTTCACTTATGGGCTTTATGGTGTCATTTGCGTGCTGGCGGCCCTGTTTGTCTGGCGGCTTGTGCCGGAGACGAAGGGGAAAAGCCTCGAGGACATGACGCAGCTGTGGAGATGCAGTGAAGGATAATGGGTGCAGGATGGTGACGAAATATGAACGAAAACTATAAATGGCAGAAAATGAGAAGAATAATTTTAGCTATTGTGGCTATGGCAATGACAATGAACCTGATGGCAGGTGACTTTGTGAAAGTGGTGAATGGGCGCTTCATGCGTGACGGGAAACCTTATTATTATGTGGGTACGAACTTCTGGTATGGGGCAATCCTCGGCTCGGAAGGACAGGGTGGCGACCGAAAGAGGCTCTGCCGGGAGCTGGATGCGATGAAGGCGACAGGGATTGACAACCTGCGTATCCTGGTTGGCTCGGATGGGTTGCCAGGTGTGTCGGACAAGGTAGAGCCGACGCTTCAGCAGCGTCCCGGTGTCTATAATGACACCATCCTTGCCGGGCTCGACTATCTGCTCATGGAGATGGGCAAGCGGAAGATGGTGGCGGTGCTGTATCTGAACAACTCCTGGGAATGGAGCGGCGGCTATGGCACTTACCTGGAGTGGGCGGGCGAGGGCCCTTGTCCCCGTCCGAACAGGGATGGTTACAGCACCTATATCAACTATGCCAGCAAGTTCGCCTCCAATCAGAAGGCCCACCTGCTGTTCTATGACTACGTACGCTTCATCCTTGGCCGTACCAACCGCTACACAGGGAAGCGATATGCCGACGACCCAGCCATCATGTCATGGCAGATAGGCAATGAGCCACGTGCCTTCTCCACCGAGGCTTTGCCCGATTTTGAGAAGTGGCTTGCAGAGGCAAGTGCGCTCATCCGCAGCCTGGACGGCAACCACCTCATCAGCGTGGGCAGCGAGGGAGCCTGGGGATGCGAGGGAGATTATGCAGCCTACGAGCGTATCTGTGCTGACAGGAACATAGATTATTGCAATGTTCACCTTTGGCCTTACAACTGGTCATGGGCCAGGAAGGACCACCTCAGTGAGGATCTTGACCGCAGCTGTGACAGCACCCGCAACTACATCAACCGCCACCTGGCCATCTGCAGCCGCCTGCAGAAGCCGCTGGTAATGGAGGAGTTCGGTTATCCCCGTGATGGATTCTCCTTCTCGCTGAAGAGTCAGACGAAGGCTCGTGACGGCTATTATAAGTATGTGTTCAGCCTGGTGGCTGACAATGCAGAGCAGGGAGGCCTTTTTGCCGGCTGCAACTTCTGGGGCTGGGGAGGTTATGCCAAGCCACGCCATGAGCGCTGGCAGCCAGGCGATGACTATACGGGTGATCCGGCGCAGGAGCAGCAGGGGCTGAACAGTGTGTTCCTGTCTGACAAGTCGACGCTGAAGGTTGTCCGTCAGCAGGTGAGGCGTATGGCGAAGATAAAGTAAGACTGGCTTGTAATCAGTCCTTTCGGGGGCTGATTTCCCAAATAATGCAAAGACCTAACAAAAAAGTATTATCTCTTTTCGTAAATAAAGGCTATCTTTGCAAGCAGATAATGAACGGTTTCCGGCTTTGCCTGGCATGTATGACAGGGGTGAGTTTCCGCTGTATGTCAGCAAGGTCGCAATTGAGATATAAGTTAGAAGAAAGTATTTGGTTAAATAGCAGTCATTTGAAACATTTGACAAGCAGAAGGGCCGTCCGTGAGGATAGCCCTTTTTCCGGTGTGTTCAGTTTGGCTAAAGTTGGTCTTTACACAGATGGCTGACAGGCTTGTGGCCTTCTTCCCATTGTTTTCGGTGACCGGTGTAGGGCAGATGCTGCTATGATGTATGATTGTAAACACCGCGGGCCCCGGCAGGACGATTGTTCTGATTAGGTCTGCCTGGAGGAGAGCGGCTTGTTTTTGCAGGCATAGTCAGGGATGCCGTTTGAGCGGATTTCGGACAAAAATGATACAGTATTCTTCCAGGTCGGGCAAGTCCACGTATTTGAAAACGGGATAGCTTGCCTTTTAAGGCTGGTCAGCTTCATGTGAAAAGGCAGGTTGTCCTAGTCCTTGTGACAGAAGGAAAAGGCATGTTGCCTGAATAGTATTAGTATCACAAAATATTTCATAATACTTTTTGATAATTATGCCTTAACTTTGCAACCGTAACCTGTCAGCATCTGGGACACGGACTGCATTTTATAAAATTCCGAGGACCGAATGCTGATATAGAAATGTATAATAATAAACACTAAGACCTAAAAACTTCGGATGAAAAAGTTATTGATGCTATTCATGGCCGTCTTAGCGACGTGCCAGCTCTATGCTCAGAAAACGTTGACCGGAACCGTCTCAGACGGTGATGCCAACGGTGAGCCTATTATCGGAGCAACAGTGCAGGTCACAGGTACGAATAGTGGTGGGGTCACCGACTTGGACGGTAACTTCACCATTCAGGTGCCTGCGGGTAAGAAAACCGTCACCATCTCGTATGTGGGCTACAAGTCACAGACGATTGATGTGACAGGCAAGTCACGTCTGGATGTGGTGCTGCGCAGCAGCGCCAGCAATCTGGATGAGGTTGTCGTTGTCGGCTACGGTACGATGAAACGCTCTGACCTGACGGGCTCGGTATCGTCTATTGACGAGAAAACCATCAAAGAAGGTGTGAATACCTCTTTGGAGCAGGCAATGCAGGGACGTATTGCCGGTGTGCAGGTCATGCAGAACTCCGGTGCGCCGGGCGGTGGAATCTCCGTCCAGATTCGTGGTATCAACTCGCTGAACGGCAATGAGCCGCTCTATGTGGTCGATGGTATCGCCATGAGCGGCAACACCTCCTCCAACACGTCAGTGCTGTCAAGTATCAACCCATCGGACATCACCAGCATCGAGGTGCTGAAGGATGCTTCAGCAACGGCTATCTATGGCTCACGTGCCAACAATGGTGTCGTCATGATTACGACCAAGCGCGGTGAGGAAGGCAAGGCCAAGATTCAGTACGAGGGATACGTGGGATGGCAGGAAATGCCGAAGTATCTTGACGTGATGAATCTTCCGCAGTATGCCGACTTCTATAATGTACGTGCGGCTATCCAAGGATGGGGCGAGCGTGAGGACTATGCCCATCCTGAACTGCTCACCAATGGTACCGACTGGCAGCGTGAGTTGTTCCAGACGGCATTCATGCACAATCATAACGTGAACATCAATGGTGGCTCAAGGGACATGCACTATTCTCTGAGTGGTGGGTATCTTGACCAGGACGGTGTCGGTATCGGCTCCGGATTTACCCGTGCCAGCTTCCGTGCCAACTTTGACACGAACATAACCAAATGGCTGCAGGTGGGTGTGAACACGGCCTATGCCAACACCAAGCAACTCATTACCTTCACCGAGGGGAATGTCATCTCGACAGCCCTCAGCCAGTTCCCTGACGTTGCGCCACGCAATCCGGACGGAACGTACGGCTTCCCTCAGATGGATACGAACTCCACCTACTACAGCAACCCGCTCTTTGAGGCGCAGATGAAGGAGAACAAGACGAATAACTATCAGCTGGATTACAACGTCTTCGCCAATATCATGCCGCTGAAGGGGCTGAACATCCGCGTTGAGTATGGTGGCAACCGTGGATGGAACAACACTTACTACTTCACACCGGAGTATGCTTATGGCAACATCCGTAATGAAAGCCAGAGTACGCGCACGAAGACTCTGAGTAAATACAATTCTTTCAAGCAGTATGCTACTTACAATTTCGATATAAACAGGGATCACCATTTCCAGGCTATGCTTGGCCATGAGGCACAGTGGGGCAACTGGGAGAGTCTGTCCGGTACCCGCAAGGGATATATCTCTGATGCCATCCACTCGCTCAATGCGGGTGACAGCTCATCGTCAACCAACAGCGGTGATGACGGTACACAGTGGAGTATCGAGTCCTATTTCGGCCGTCTGAACTATAACTTCGCTGACCGTTACCTTCTTACCGCAACGCTGCGTACTGACGGTTCGTCAAGCTTTGGTGAGAACAACCGCTGGGGCTGGTTCCCATCAGTGGCTCTCGCATGGCGTATCAACAATGAGAAATTCCTCAAGGACGTTCACTGGCTCAACAACCTGAAGCTCCGTCTGGGATGGGGTCTCGTCGGCAACCAGAGTTCTGCGTCCTATGCTTATGGGGCGACAATGGCAAACACGCCGACTGCATGGGGAACTGGTTACTATCCAGGCAACTTCGCCAATGCCAACCTGAAGTGGGAGAGTACCAACTCATGGAATATCGGTCTCGACTTCGCTGCTTTCCAGAACCGTCTGGAGTTCATCGTTGACTGGTACTACAAGCAGACGAAGAACCTTCTCATGCAGGCTGCATTACCGTCATACGTCATCAACAACGACTGGCTGGGAATGACAGCTCCCTGGGTGAACACAGGTGCCCTTAGGAACACTGGTGTCGAGTTCACGCTGAACACCGTCAATATCTCCAAACCGAACCTTCAGTGGCGCACAGGGGCAACCCTTTCCTTCAACCGCAACCGTGTCACGAGGCTGAACAGTGAGAATTCCACTCTTACAGGAACCATCGGAACCAATACCTACACACTCTCTGAGGTGGGCGGCCCGGTAGGTCGCTTCTATGGCTACAAGGTCATCGGAATGTTCAGGAATGAGAGTGACTTCTATCAGAAGAACAGCTTGGGTGAGTTCCTCCTTGACGCATCAGGCAACAAGGTGCCGGTGGCTCGTCCGGTTGACACGAACGGAAATCTCCAGCCTATTGCCCAGAACTCTATTTGGGCCGGTGACTTCATCTATGATGATGTCAATAAGGATGGAAAGATTACTGAGGCTGACCGTACCTATATCGGTGACCCTAACCCTGACTTCACTTTCGGTCTGAACAATACTATCACCTGGAAGAACTTTGAGTTCAGCTTCTTCCTTAATGGCTCTGTAGGTGGCGACATTTACAACCTCGTGGCAATGGAGCATACCAATACCCAGGGATATGGAAACAAGATGAGCCGTGTTGCCAATTATGCACGGGTGGATCTGATTGACCCTGCCGGGTCGGCTACTGACATCTCCAACGTCTATGTGTCCAATCCATCAGCCAGTGTGCAGCGTATCAGTGCTGCCGGGACCTCACTGAACGATAACAACCGTGTAAGCGACCGTTTCGTGGAGAGTGGCTCCTACCTCCGTCTGAAGACCATTTCCCTTGCCTGGAACCTGCCTAAGAAGTGGCTGTCGCCGCTTAACCTGGAATGGGTACAGCTCTATGGGAACATTCAGAACCTCTTTACTATCTGTGGTTATGACGGTTACGATCCAGAGGTCGGCGCACAGGGACAGAGTGTCTTCCTGCAGGGAATTGACAATTACCGCTATCCTTCACAGCGTATCTATACGGTAGGTTTGAAGGTTAAGTTCTAACAAGACCTGATATTTAAAAGCTAAAGACAATGAAAAAGAGAAATCTATATATCCTTTCCGCCCTTGCTGGACTGACGCTCATGACAGCCAGCTGCAGCGACGACTTCCTTGATCAGAAGCCAAAGGGCAACTATACTGCTGAGACTTTCTATGCCTCGGACAAGGCAGTGCAGAAGGGTGTTGAGCCGCTGTATAACAAAGCATGGTTCGACTTCAACCGCCGTGCGCTCATCGGCATGGGCTCCTATCGTGCCAATGATGCCTGGAACCCATACGTCAGTGCCGAGTTCGCACGCTTCCAGGTGACGGCTCAGACTGAGGACATGGGGCTGGCATGGTCAGCTCTCTATAATGTGGTGACTATGTCGAATGCCACGCTGCTGAACATACAGAACCACTGCGGCCCGGAGGTGACTGAGACTGCGAAACATGCGGCAGAGGGTGAATGTTATCTGATGCGTGGCTGGGCTTACTTCTATCTTCTCCGTGGTTGGGGTGATAACGTCCTCTTTGAGGATAACCAGACAATGGTGGATAACCCGGTCCGTCCGCTTAATCCGGAGAGCGATGTGCTGAAGTTCATTGTGCGTGACTTCCGTAAGGCTGAGTCATTGCTTCCTGAGCGTGGAAGCGACCACCATCCCTCTCGCTACGCAGCCAAGGCTGCTCTTGCCAAGGCATTGCTGGCCCAGAGCGGATGGAATGCCAGTGCTAAAGGCGACCATTCACGTGATGAGGCCGTTCTGAAGGAGGTCGTGGCACTCTGTGATGAGGTCATCAACAGTGGTCAGTACACTTTGCTGCCGGAATATGAGGACCTCTTCAAGGCGCAGAACAACGATAACAGTGAGACTATCCTTGCCATGCGCTGGGCTGATGCCAACCTTGGCTCATCGGATGGCTGGGGGGCGGTCAATGCAACCTATTCTGACCTTGCTTTCCCGGAGGTGACCGATGTCAACGTGTGGGGTGGAAGCCTTGTGGCTTCAACTGACATGATTGACCTCTACAATGAGGAGCCTGCTGACTCTTTCCGTGTCCGTGGAACGTTCTTCACACCTTCCCGTCACTATTCTTACCTGCTTCAGAGCGATGGTGGCTACACCTATAAGCACAACTGGATGCAGCTCAAGAAGGGCATTCTTGGGACAAAGGCCGATGCAGGAGGCCATTTGGCACAGATGGCATCACCACTGAACACTTATATCCAGCGACTGGCTGATGTCTATCTTATCAAGGCTGAGGCGCTGTTGGGCAACAGTGAGCAGACTACCAATCCCGAGGCGCTGGCGGCCATCAACGCTGTCCGCAGCCGTGCAAAAGTAGCTCCTTACACGTCACTTACTTTCGACAAACTCATGCGTGAGCGCAGGATAGAGTTCTGTATGGAGTACAGCAACTGGTGGGATATGGTGACATGGTACCGCTGGAAGCCACAGACCATGCTCGACTTCTTCAACAACCGCCAGCATCGTGCCAATGAGATGCGTGAGGGTGACATCCTGCGCAATAGTGACGGAACCTTCAGCTATCGCTGCGTTCCTCCTGGGGTGAACACCTGGTACATCAGTAATCCTGATAATGGCAATGTCTATTGGAATGACCACATTGCAACCTCTGAGACTGACAACACCCCTGTTGCCGGGAAGGGAACCAACGTGCCCTACACTTATGATTATAATACGCTCGTCAACAGCTACGTGACTGGATTCCAGCCCATCGTGCTGAGTGAGGCTAATATCTTCATGCCTTACCCCGAGAGTGATGTCATACAGAACCATTATCTTAATGAGGCTCCACAGGCTTATGACTTTGGGGAGTAAAGAAACTATAACAATCAACCAAGATGAAAACAATAAATCAACATAAGAGTCTGCTGCTCGTCCTGTTGGCTATGGTGTTCTCCTTTGCCCTGGCTGCCTGCAGCGATGACGACTCAACGGGTGGTGGTCAGCCGGAGATTACCAGTGTGAAGATTCTGTCTTCCGACACGGCTAACTACAGTTATGACCTGACTTACACCAAGGCAAGCCCAGGAACCATGATAGCCATCATGGGTAAAAGCCTGGACGGAGCCTTGAAGGTGTATGTCAACAACCAGGAGGTTTACTTCAACCCGACGATGAATACTGACCACAGTATCATAGTCACCATTCCTTCAGAGGCTGACGGATTCAAGCTCTCAGCATTCGACAGTACAATTCCTGACGAGATACGTGTTGAGACCACTCATGGCTCGGCTGTATTCAGCTTCAAGATAACAGCTCCCGGTCCGCAGATTCAGCGACTGGAAGGCGAGTATCCGCGCAAGGCCGGTGACATGGTGAAGCTGTATGGCTTGAATCTCGTAGACATTCAGAAGATTTTTGTCTCAGACGTGCAGGCTGCACAGCTGG
Organism: Prevotella sp.; assembly: GCA_024688365.1. Classification (GTDB taxonomy): domain Bacteria; phylum Bacteroidota; class Bacteroidia; order Bacteroidales; family Bacteroidaceae; genus Prevotella. The sequence goes on along the minus strand of JAILEG010000011.1, from coordinate 51,286 downwards.
ACACCACCACCTGGACTGAGGTTCCCGGCAATAAGGTGGATGTGACGAAGTACACGACTCTGACGATGGATCACCATTTGAACGATGCCACACAGGCCTATGAGACTACATCCGTCATCAGTCTTGAGCTTCCAGCCAATCTTCCTGATTCAGGCTCTCTGGTCGTTGAGTGTGCTGCCGGCACGGCTTACGTACCGTTCTCCGTACTCCCTGGCAAGCCAACCGTTCTCTCTGTCTCATCAGACATGCCTCAGATAGGTGAGAACCTCATCCTGACAGGTCGTGAGTTCGTACAGGTAAGCAGCATCACCTATGGCGATGTGACCTTGTCCGACAAGGATTTCACTGTCTCTGCCACACAGGACACCATTACCATTCCGTTTGCCAAGAAGCCAGCGGTGGGCAGTGCTACCAAGCTGACGGTCACAACGCCAGGCGGCACAGCTGTGGTCAGCAATTTCTATGACTACACAACTATTCTGACCACGTTTGATGGTGATGCCACCGACAATGGCTGGGGACCGAATGCCCTCTATGAGGATGCAGGCAATGCAGATGGCAAGTTCGCACATATCAATGTGGATGATAATGGCAGCAATTATTGGGGCACGATGATTTACTTCCGTAAGGACTGGAACGGCAACAGCTTCCCGCTCTCCGCCAACATTCCTTCAACGGCATCGTCAAAGGAAGTTTACCTTGCCTACAACGTATATGACAATAATTCAGACTTCAACAGTTCAACCTTCTCGGGCATGATTCGTTATCTTATCCAGCCAATCGGTGATGCTGAGAACTATTGGGGCGGTCAAGGCTTCGGCTTTGCATGGAAGGAAATGAATGTCAGCTGGGAGTTCACACCAGCCGTGCTGGCTGACATCAACGGCAAACCACACAAGGGACAGTGGTACCGTGTCGTTATTCCACTTGACAATTTCGCTTGCTTCAAAGGCATGACCTACGCTGATATAGTCAAGACTGGTATCAACCAGTTCCGCTTCATGGAGTACAATGAAGGTGCAACCAAGGGACATGTTGACATCAAGGTTGACAACGTGCGTGTCATCTATGTCCCAAACAAGTAATCCGATTTCAATTCTAACACAGAATGACAATGAAAACAAGACAAATATTCATCTACGCGCTCCTCTTCGTTACGGCTCTGTTCTCACAGAGCTGTAGCGACAGCGAGGACGCTGTGGCTGCAACAGGCTTGTCGGTCACGAAAGATGGCAAGGCCATTACTGAACTGAAGTTCAATGCGGCAGAGGCAAGCACGATGATTGGTGTCGTGACCGATGGTGACTGGACAGCCTCCGTCCCTGATGCTGACACGGCATGGGTGAAAATCTCACCGCACGCAGGCTATGGATGGAACTACAAAGACTCCACAGCCACCAACTCACGTTCCTACATCCGTGTTGAAGTGACAACGAACGATGGCGCAGCCCGTCAGTCGGCCATCACGCTCACAGCTGGCAGTCTCAGCCAGGTCATCACCGTCAGTCAAAGTGGAACGGAAGTGGATCCGAATGATCCGTTTGAGAGTGCTTGGGACATGGTGAAGAATATGAAGCTGGGTTATAACCTCGGCAACACCCTCGAATCCAATCCTGCCGGCGACTGGTGGAATCCTGTCGGCAAGACACCTACCGACTATGAGACAGCATGGGGACAGCCCGCTGTGACGCAGGCACTCATCGACTCTATCCACAATGAAGGGTTCAACGTCATCCGTGTCCCTGTGACATGGGGTATCCACATGGATGCCAGCAACAAGATTGACGAGGCCTGGATGAACCGTGTGGAGGAAGTGGTGAAGATGGCTCTCAAGGATGATGGCTATTGTATCATCAACGTCATGCATGATACTGGTGCCAGCGGCGCATGGCTCTATGCTGACATGGACAGCTATCCTGCCCAGACCGTGAAGTATCAGGCTATATGGAAGCAGATAGCCGAGCGGTTCAAGGACTATGACCAGCATCTGATCTTTGAGTCGTTCAATGAGATTCTCGACAAGAACTTCAGCTGGACGGCACCTGCGGCTGGCAATGCGGCTTACACGGCCATCAACAAACTGCAGCAGGACTTCGTTGACGTGGTCCGCTCCACAGGTGGAAATAACGAGTATCGCAACCTTGCTGTCACAACATACGCTGCCACAGGTAATAATGCCGTTCCACTGGCTGAGTTCCGGAAGCCTGCTGACAAGCATCCTAATCATCTCTATGCCACCATCCACAGCTATGACCCGTATAACTTCTGCAACTATAATGCGGGCAAGGACGATGCTGGTAACGAGTATGACTATAACATCAACGTCTTCGATGACGACTGCAAGGCGACCATTGACAATGTATTCTCTATGGTCAGCAGCCGCTTCTCTGAGCTGGGCATGCCGTTCGTCTTTGGTGAGTTCGGCGCTATTGATGAGAAGAAGAGCGTGGATGAGCGTGTGAAGTATGCCTCCTATGTCGCAACGAAGCTGAAGGCTTACAAGACCACTGGACTTTGGTGGATGGGACTTTACAACCGTGAGACGAAGGTCTGGTATGACCAGCGTATCGTTGATGCCCTGAAGTCAGGCTTGGGTATATAGTTATTACTAAGGTTTTCATACTTTTTGGAGCCCTGTGCGCAGTTCCCTATAGGCTGTGTGCAGGGTTCTTTGTTGATGGCCATTACTTGTTTTGCCTGCAGTCCCTCACCTGCCGGCATGACGGAGGCCCTGTGAGGGGGAGGCCGCAGTGCTTGATATTCCGAATACTTCAGCTGCAATACTTCATTACTTTACGTGCAATACTGGAGTACTTCTCGTGGAGTATTGGGCAATAAGTCATCACCGATCCCGTAAGGCGGCTGCTCACGATTTCCCATAGCATGGCACCTGCTATTTATCGCCAGTCCTCCAACAAGATAATTTAGGCTAACAATCAGACAAAAAAGTATTATGTTTTTGGGTTTATTTGCCGTAACTTTGCCAGTGAAAACGATCAAGTAACACTAAAGCCTGCTAAACAATGAACAAGCGAATCATTTTAAGCCTGTTGATACTCTTCCTTACTTTGCCTTTTTATGGGCAAATCAGGGGAAACAATATCGTGGTGAGCGTGACGCCTGACCACAAGGATTGGAATTACAATGTCGGTCAGACGGCGACCTTTACTGTCAACGTGAGACGTTCCGGTACGCTGATGGAGGATGTGAGGATTGACATGGAGGCTGGTCCTGTAATGTATCCAGATGTAAAGAAATCTCTCACACTGAAGGACGGTACAATGACATGGAAGGGAAAGATGGCCATGCCTGGTTTCTATCGGCTGAAGGTGACAGCCCATTCGGGAGGAAAAGATTATGAGGGGCTCTGTACGGCGGCTTTCTCACCTGAGAGGGTCCGCCCGATGGCACAATGCCCCGATGACTTTGATGCCTTCTGGAAGCGTGCGCTGGACGCGGCACGCGCACAGGACCTGAACCCGACAATGACGCTTCTGCCTGACCGCTGCACGAAGGACGATGATGTCTATGAGGTGAGCTTTGTCAATGACGGTCCGTCATCCCGCATCTATGGCATCCTATCCGTCCCCCGCAAGGCAGGAAAGTATCCGGCTTTGCTGCGAGTGCCCGGTGCTGGTGTGCGTCCTTACGGTGGTGATACCTATACGGCGGCAGGACGCTGCATAGTCCTGGAGATAGGCATTCATGGCATCCCTGTGACCCTGCGCCAGGATGTGTACGACCGCTTGCTTGGCGGATCGCTGAATGGCTATTGGGAGACCAACCTTGACAGGCCTGGGCAGAATTACTACCGCCGTGTTGTCACAGGGGCTGTGCGGGCTGTGGATTTCATCGCCTCGCAGGAAAAGTGGAACGGGCAGTCGCTTGGTGTGACAGGCTCCTCCCAGGGCGGATTCCTTTCCTTGGCAACGGCTGCACTTGACAAGCGTGTCACCTTCCTTGGTGTTGTGCATGATGCCATGTGCGACTACGAGGCTGAGCTGCATGGAGTGGCTGGTGGCTGGCCACACTATTTCTATGATAAAGGCAGGAAATACACTGACAATGACATGAAATCACCCCTTCTGCAGGCCCGTGTGGCAGGGGCCCGTTACTATGACGGTGTCAATTTTGCCCGCCGCTGCACACAGCCAGCATGGTTCTCCTTCGGTCTGAATGACGAAGTGGTGCCACCGACATCATCCTATGGTGTCTACAATATCTATCCCGCAGCCAAGCAACTCTCTGTTTATCCCATGACAGGGCACTTCTGGTATCAGGAGCAGTGGGACGAATGGCAGGCATGGCTCACCAAACAGATGGGACTGTAAGTATCAGAACTCTCAACCAACAAACAGAAACTATAAATTATCTATCCTTAAACAGACGATGAACAAATTTATCCTTACAATGGCAGCATTGATGATAGCGACAGTGGCTGGTGCCAAGTCGCCTGTGAAGAAACTGTACAAACGGCTGCTGAAGCTGGAGAAGAAAGGAGTAATGATAGGACACCAGGACGACCCGCTCTACGGAACAACATGGAAATGGGATGTGGGGCGGTCGGATGTCAAGGAGACCTGTGGCGATTATCCAGCCGTGATGGGCTTTGAGCTGGGCGGCATTGAGAATGGAGGAGACAAGAGCCTGGACGGTGTGCCTTTTGACCGTATCCGCAAGGAGATTGTCCTACACCACAATCGGGGTGGCATCGTGACCATATCATGGCACCCCTGGAACCCCGTGACGGGAAACAATGCCTGGGACCCAAAGGGAAAGGCAGTGGCCGGCGTTCTGCCCGGTGGGGCACAGAATGCCAAGTTCAAAGGCTGGCTGCTGACGGTGGCAGCTTTCATGAAGTCTCTGAAGACGGATGGAGGCAAGGCTGTGCCAGTCATCTTCCGCCCTTGGCATGAGATGAGCGGTGGCTGGTTCTGGTGGGGAAAGGACTCCTGTACACCGGACGAGTACCAGCAGCTGTTCCGTTACACCGTTGACCAGCTGAAGGCTGCGGGAGTGAGCAACCTGCTTTACTGCTATTGCCCTGGCGGAACAGTTGGCGAGACGGAGGCAAACTACATGAAGTTTTATCCTGGCGACAGATATGTCGATATGCTGGGTGTGGATGTCTACAACTCTTCCTCAACGGCCGACTATGTCGCACGGACTAAAAAAGAGCTGGATGTGATGCGGAAGATAGCCCGTGAGCGCAGAAAACTCTATGCCTTGACGGAGACTGGCTATCGCAACACGCCGCAGGCTGACTGGTTTACCACAGGAATGTGGGCTGCCGTGAAGGGCAGTGGGGCCAGCTATGTCCTGCTTTGGCGCAATGCCTGGGACCAGCCGGAGGAGAACTTCGGACCGGCACCGGAGAAAAGCTGTGCTGATGACTTCCGCAAGCTGGCCGAAGAGCCGGAGGCACTTTTTCTCAACGACGTGAAATAAGGTGTATGGCAAGTGTGCCGGCAAGCATCAGCCTGTAAGGCCAGGACGTTTGCCTGTCACCTGGAATGCAAAGTGAAAACAACAAAAACAATCATACTATGTCAGATTTCAATGAAAGAGTAAAGGCTCTGTGCAGCCACCATGAAGAACTGCTCTGCCGGAAAAATGAGCCGGAGGAGTGGGGAAACGGTATCTATACCCGTTATAAGAACCCGATAGTAACTGCTGAACATACACCGCTGGAGTGGCGTTATGACTTCAATGAGCAGGATAATCCTTACCTGATGCAGCGCATCATGATGAATGCCACGCTTAACAGTGGTGCCATCAAATGGAACGGAAAGTATGTCATTATGGTACGTGTGGAGGGAGCTGACCGCAAGAGTTTCTTCGCCGTGGCTGAGAGCCCGAACGGGATTGACAACTTCCGCTTCTGGGACGAACCTGTCACGATGCCCGATGATGTCATCCCGGCAACCAATATCTATGACATGCGTCTCACGGCACATGAGGACGGATGGGTCTATGGTGTGTTCTGTGCCGAGCGTCATGACGACAGTCTGCCCGGTGATCTCTCGGCGGCAACGGCTACTGCCGGCATAGCCCGCACGAAGGATCTCATCCACTGGGACCGCCTGCCTGACCTGAGGACAAAGTCGCAGCAGCGCAATGTAGTGCTGCATCCGGAGTTTGTCAATGGTAAGTATGCGTTCTACACCCGTCCTCAGGATGGCTTCATTGATGCCGGCTCGGGGGGTGGCATCGGCTGGGCTTTGGTTGACGACATTGAGCATGCCGAGGTTAAAGAGGAGCAGATTATCAACCTGCGCCATTATCACACCATCATGGAGGTGAAGAATGGTGAGGGGCCTCATCCCATCAAGACCTCCCGTGGCTGGCTTCATCTGGCACACGGTGTGCGTGGCTGTGCCAGTGGTCTGCGCTATGTCCTCTATATGTATATGACTGCTCTGGATGACCCTACGCGCGTCATAGCGCAGCCTGGTGGCTATTTCCTTGTCCCGCAGGGAGGTGAGTATATCGGCGATGTGATGAACGTGGTATTCTCCAATGGCTGGATAGCCGATGAGGACGGAAAAGTGTTCATCTATTATGCGTCATCCGACACCCGTATGCACGTGGCTACGTCCACTGTTGACAGGCTGGTGGACTATTGTATGAATACACCCGAGGACGGTTTCACCACCTCAGCGTCAGTTGAGACCATCAAGCGTCTGATTGCAAAGAACCGTAACAACAAGTAGTGTTCACTTATCTGCCATGTGATGTGCAGATGTAAACCGAAAAAGAAATGGCAAGTATAAAAGAAAAGATAGGCTATGCCTTAGGCGATGCCGCAGCTGGTGGAATCACGTGGAAGATAATGTCCATAGCGTTCCCGCTGTTCTTTACGAATGTCTTTGGACTCACCGTAGCCGATGCTGCTGCGCTGATGCTGGTGGCACGCCTCTTTGATGTGGTGACCGATCCTATCATGGGAGCCCTGGCTGACCGTACCCGGAGCCGTTGGGGAACTTACCGGCCCTGGCTCATATATGGTGCGATACCGTTCGGGCTGGTCTTTGCATTGTTGCTCTATACACCTGACTTCGGCCCGGTCGGCAAGCGCATCTGGGCTTATAGCCTCTATCTTCTCATGATGGCTATCTATACGGCGGTCAATGTTCCTTACGGTTCTCTTTTGGGAGTCATGACTGATGACGACAATGAGAAGAACCAATTCTCCTCTTTCCGTATGGTGGGAGCCTATGCTATGGGCTTCATCACGCTCATGTCATTTCCTTACTTGCAGAAGATGGTGGGTGGAACGGAGGCTCATCAGTATGCAGTCTTAGGTGTCTGCTTCGGTGTTGTGGCTGCGGCAATGACACTGGCCTGCGGCCTGCTCACCAAGGAGCGGCTCAAGCCGGTCCGTGCGGAGAAGTTCTCCTTCAAGCCTTTTGCTGACCTGTTCAGGAACAAGCCCTGGATCTATCTGACGCTGATAGGCATCTGTACCAACTTCTTCAATGGCTTCCGTTATGCCGTTGCGGGATACATGATAACCTACTGTCTCGGCGGTGACATCACCGTGGGCAGCCTTATCATCAACTACACGGTGTTCATGACTTTCGGCGAGGTCACCTGCATGGTATTCGGTGGGCTTTCACCAAAGTTCACTGAGTGGATGGGCTCCAAGCGCAAGGCATTCTCTGTGGCGGCAATCATCTGCGGTGTGACATCAGTGGGTTTCTTCTTTATCCCGATGGATCCAGCTTATATATGGCTGATGATAGTCATGGTGGTACTCACTTCCGTCGGAATAGGATTCTATTCTCCGCTCCTGTGGTCAATGTATGCTGATGTTGCCGACTGGGCTACTGAGAAGAATGGCGTGTCATCCACGGGACTTATCTTCTCATCCGGCACTATGTCGCAGAAGTTCGGTACGGCAATATCCGGCTCTCTTGTGGCATTGCTGCTCGGCTTGTCCGGCTTTGTGTCGGGAACGGACGATATGGGGAGAACCGTTGTGAGTATATCTGATATGGACTCAGTGCAGAATATGGTATGGTGCCTGTTCTCATTGATTCCTGCATTCATTGTGGCAATAATGCTGTTGCTGATTGCCAAGTATCCGATAAAGAAATAATCAATCAAACAGAAGTCTTGACAAATGGACGAATTGAAGAGACAGATGCGCCAGACGCTTGAGAACAATATTCTCAATTACTGGATAGAGCGTGTCACTGACAAGGAGAATGGAGGATATTATGGACGTGTGGATGGTCATGACAGGGTGGATGCCACTGCTGATAAGGGCGCTGTCCTCAATGCCCGCATCCTTTGGGCATTCTCGGCTGCTTACCGGGTGCTGCACAATCCGGCTTATCTTGTTGCTGCCATGCGTGCCAAGGATTACCTGCTTGAGCATTTCCTCGACAGAGAGCAGGGAGGTGTCTACTGGAGTTTAGACTATAAGGGCTGTCCTGTCGACACAAAAAAGCAGACCTATGCCATAGGCTTTGCCATTTACGGACTGAGTGAGTTTGCCCGTGCCACAGGTGACAGCGAAGCCCTGCGTGTCGCAATTGGCCTGTTCCATGATATTGAGCATCATGCTTTTGACCGTGAGAATAACGGATATATCGAGGCACTCACACGCTCATGGCAGCCGATAGCTGACATGCGCCTGTCAGACAAGGATGAGAATGGATCGCGGACTATGAACACGCACCTGCATGTCATTGAGCCTTACACCAATCTCCTTCGCGTGCTGAAGGCAAGAACCGACTTGGGGCTGAGTCTTGATGGCGAGGACCTGGCTGCCGTGGAGAAGGAGGTGGAGATGGCAGTCCGCAACTTGCTTGACATCTTCACTGGGAAACTGCTCAACAGGCAGACTTGGCATCTTGACCTCTTTTTCAATGACCGATGGGAAGGTAAACGCAATATCCAGTCGTTCGGGCATGACATTGAGGCAAGCTGGCTGCTCCATGAGACGGCTCTCGTGTTAGGTGATGATGAGGTGCTCAAGCGTCTCAGTCCGGTCATCCGTCATATTGCGGCTGCGGCTGATGAGGGACTACAGCCTGACGGCGGCATGATTTACGAGCGGTGGACGGACAGTGGTGCGACAGATGGGCAGCGTCAGTGGTGGGTTCTCTGTGAGAGTGTCATCGGACATGCCAACCTCTATGAGCATTTTGGTGATGCCAAGGCATTGGGTGATGCCATCCGGGCCTGGAAGTTCATTCAGGCTAACCTCCTCGACAAGGAGCAGGGAGAGTGGCATTGGGCTGTTCTGGCTGATGGGAGCATCGACCGTGAGAATGATAAGGCTGGCTTCTGGAAATGCCCCTATCACAACAGCCGTATGTGCTTGGAAATGATAGAGCGTGACATCTGAGGCGCACTGTGGTGATGTTGTAATTATTTCAGTGAATTGTCCGTAGTTTGAAGAATAAAGTGTATCTTTGCAGACATGAACGAATTTCACGTAATGCACGAGATCACTCTCCTCGAAGAGCACGATGCCCTCTACATTGCAGAGCGTCATAAGAAGGAGTTTGACTACCCCATTCATAACCATGAGGTTTATGAACTGAATTTCATTGAGCATGCGCCAGGCGTGCGCCGTGTAGTAGGTGACAGCTCTGAGGTGATTGGCGACTATGACCTTGCGCTGATTACCAGTGGCAATCTGGAGCATGTCTGGGAACAATATGAGTGTAAGAGTGAGAATATTCGTGAGATAACCGTCCATTTCAAGTTCGGGCTTGATGATGGTTTCTTCGACAAGAACCCCTTTGTCTCCATCCGGCAGATGCTGAAGGAGGCGCAGAAGGGGCTTGCTTTCTCCACCGATGCCATCATGAAGGTGTATCATGAGATTGACACGCTCTCACAGGCAAAGGAGCCTTTTGATGCACTGATGCAGTTCCTGCGCATCCTCAATATCCTTTCCCATTCCAAGGGCGGGCATACGCTGGCATCATCGGCTTATGCCAAGGTGCAGATTGAGGATGATTCGAAGCGAATCCTGAAGGTGAAGAACTACATCAACAAGAACTATATGTACGAGCTGAAGCTGGAGACGCTGGCTGATCTGGCAAATATGAGCCAGAGTTCCTTCAGCCGGTTCTTCAAGCTGCATACTGGCAGAACGCTGAGTGACTACATCATTGACATCCGCCTGGGCTTTGCCACCCGTATGCTGCTCAACTCTCAGGACAGTATAGCCAACATCAGCTTCAACTGCGGATACAACAATCTCAGCAACTTCAACCGCATCTTCAAGCGCAAGAAAGGCTGTTCGCCAAGTGAGTTCCGTGAGAATTACCGTAAGATAAAGATTATCATCTAATCAGGACAGGGCAGGGTAGGCTCTGTCCTTTTCTTAATCAACAACCAAATATCAACGAGAAGAAATGAACATGTTTAAATTTAACCCACTCCTGAAATCAACCATTTGGGGAGGAGAGAAGATAGTGCCTTTCAAGCATCTTGACAGCGATGCGGAACGTGTGGGTGAAAGCTGGGAAATCTCTGGCGTGAAGGATAACGAGAGCATTGTGGCTGAAGGCGAGTATGCTGGCTGGAAGCTCAATGACCTTGTCAGCCATCTAAAGGAGAAGCTCGTGGGAACAGACAACTATGCCCGCTTCGGCAATGAGTTTCCCTTGCTCGTGAAGTTCATTGACGCGCGGCAGCAGCTCTCCATCCAGGTACATCCTACTGATGAGCAGGCGCAGGAGATGGGTTTGGGACGTGGCAAGACCGAGATGTGGTACATCATGAAGAGTGATGCTGATGCCTCCCTGCGCAGTGGCCTGAAGCAGCAGATAACCCCTGAGCAGTATAAGGAAATGGTGGAGAATGACACCATTACTGATGCCTTGGCAGAATATGACGTGAAGGAGGGCGATGTGTTCTTCCTTCCCGCAGGGCGCATCCACTCCATCGGTACAGGCTGTCTCCTTGCAGAGATACAGGAGACGAGCGACGTGACCTATCGCATCTACGATTTCAAGCGCAAGGACAAGGAGGGTAACTTCCGCCAGCTGCATACCAAGGAGGCTGCCGAGTGCATTGACTATACCGTCTATCCCGACTACCGCACCAGCTATGAGCCACGTCAGGATGAACCGGTAGAGCTGGTCAGCTGTCCTTATTTCACCACATCGGTCTATGACCTCACTGAGCCTATGACCCTTGACTACAGTGATTTGGACTCGTTTGTCATCTTCGTAGGATTGGAAGGTGAGGGCGAGATTGCCGATTCAGAGGGAAATACGGTGTCTTTTCGTGCCGGGGAGAGTATTCTTCTGCCAGCCACGGCAGGTGTGGTGAAGGTGGCAGGCACCATTAAGTTCCTGGAGTCTTACGTGTGACACTCGCTGCGTGAATGATTAGACACAAGCCCCGGCAAGCATGCTCAAACTGTTTGCCGGGGCTTTTCGGTATTTATGACAGCCTGTCCAGGAGGATTATAGGGCCGGATTTGACCGTTGTTGTAGTCTTTGTCCAATAGGTAGTTCCCTGTATTCGGAAGAAATGCGATGGGCAGAGATGCCTGTATGGCACAAGGTTATGTGCCATCCCTATATGTGTTTGGATGATCTGCCTGCATAATGAGTTCTTTTTTTCTGCTCTATGCACTCATTGGAGAATGTAAAAGGTGCCCTTTGGCAATGCTGAAGGGCACCTTTCGTATTGTGAGAGATGCCCTTTTGGTCTATAAAACAATTTATTTTTATATTAAAAATAAATTATAAATAAATTGTTTTTAGTTTAAAAATGTATTGGAAATAAGTTAAAAAATAATAGGAAATAAGTTAAAAAATAATAGGAAATAAGTTGAAAATACATCTGAAATAATTTATTTTCAAATAAAAGACCTGCCCTTTTGCGGTGCAAAAGGGCAGGTCTTGAGGTGCAAGAGGGCATGTATTCCATCCTGAAAGGCCGGTATAGTGTCTTCCAGCCTATGCTTGGGGGGAACTGAGGAAGTCGTGTTCGGAGGGCAGAAGCCGATCCTCCTCTTCCTCCTCTTCGTGTTCCCTGGTCACGTACCGTTGCCAGTAGGCTATGATGAGAGTGGTGAGGGGCAGAGCTATGATGAGCCCGATGAAGCCCAAGAGGGCACCCCATACTGAGAGGGAGAGGAGCAGGATGGCAGGATTCAGGCCCATCGCCTTCCCCATAATTTTAGGGGTTACAACCATGTCAGTGATTATCTGGACGATGACGAACACCGCCAGTGCCGAGGCAAAGATGATCCAGAAGTTCTGATCGGTGTCTGCGGCCTTGAGCAGGGCGAGGAATGCCGTAGGGATAAGGGCGAAGGTGTGTAGGTATGGGACGAGGTCGAGTATGCCGATGAGTATGCCCATACCGATAGCCATTGGGAAACCGATGATGGTGAATCCGATGCAGAACATGATGCCCATGCAGAGTGCCACGAGGCCTTGCCCGCGGATGTAGTTGTTCAGCTCGCGCTCAACGTCCTGTGCCAGTCCGCTCCAGAAGGGGCGTGCCTTCTTGGGGAATATCTTTATCCATTTTGAGGTCAGTGTCTCGTAGTCGAGCAGGATGAAGAACATATATAATAAGGTGATGCAGGAGGCAATGATGGATATGACGATGCTTGCCGTCTGCCCGATGACAGAGAACACCTTTGGCATGGCGGTCTTGATGGCATCAGTGAAGTCGGGGCTCTTGAGGAACTTCTCTATCTGTGCCTGGTTCTCGGCAATCCATTGCTGGACCATAGCCGATATGTCATTGGTGTGGGCAGTCTCATGGACATATCGGTTGGCGATGTGCATGAGCTTGTCAAACTGGTCAATCATCGGGGGGATGATGAAGAGGAAGATGCCTGTGAGGATGGCTATGACGAAGAAGAGTGTCACCACGATGCTCAGTGCGCGTCCCGGGACGTGCAGCCTGTACTGCACGAATTTCACGATGGGATAGAGCAGGTAGGCAAGGAGCCACGCAATGAAGAAGGGCAGCAGTACACCTGACAGTCCTTTGACAATGAGGAACACAGCCAGGGAAGCCAGGGCGATGAGTGCCCAGCGGATGAACTTGTCGAAAGTGATGGGTTGTGCCATAGCGGTTTGCGTTGTTGGGGTTATGTCATTTTTGGTTGCGGTTCTCGGCCTCCAGGCTGACGGCTTTCTGGTAGCAGTCCCTGCACAGCGGCTCGTATTCATGCTGCTCGCCGAGCATGACGCGGCGCTCGTCGGCTATGAGGCGGTGGCTCACATAGGCCAGTGCGCCGCACTTCACGCAGATGGCATGCACCTTGGTCACCTCATCGGCGATGGCGCAGAGGGCTGGAATGGGGCCGAAGGGAACGCCCTTGTAGTCCATGTCGAGTCCGGCAACGATAACCCGTATGCCGTTGTTGGCAAGCTGGTTGCAGACATCTACCAGCCCCTCGTCAAGGAACTGTGCCTCGTCAATGCCTACGACATCAATGTCGGATGCGAGCAGGAGGATGTTGCCGGAGGAGTCAATGGGTGTGGAGTGGATGGAGTTCTGGTCATGGCTGACCACGTCCTCGTCAGAGTACCGGGTGTCGATGGAGGGTTTGAAGATTTCCACCTTCTGCTTGGCGAACTTCGCCCGTTTCATACGTCGGATGAGTTCCTCGGTCTTGCCGGAGAACATGCTTCCGCATATCACCTCTATGCGCCCCTGTCGGCGCCTTTCACCGTTGAGATTGTCTATCGTTGTCATATCGTTTGCAAAGATAGTGGTTTTTATCAGAATATGGGATGGCGGTGTGTCCTTTTTAATAGTCTTTTCAGTTTCTTGGCGGTCAGCGTGCCTGTCTATGTCCTTGCCCGCTGTGTGAGTGCGGTATAGAGGTCGTCACCTGGTCTGAGTCCTAATTTCTTGCGTATGTTGCTGCGCTGGCATGTTATGTTGCTTTCAGATTTCTGCAGTTGCAGGCAGATGTCCTTGAGCTTTTTCCCGCTGACAATCAAGGCGGCAATCTCAATCTCAGAGGTCGACAGTTCTGGCAGTACGGCTCTGAGGCTCTCAACCCGTGCCTCACGCTGGTGTATGATGGTGGCAATATTGTCAATTATTCCCTGTTTGGCTTCCTCCGAGAAACTGTTGAGAAGCAGGTTTGTCTCATGAGTGGAGAGCCCCTTCCTGTTGGCAAGGCGGATGTAGCTGAGCAGCTGGTCCTTGTCCATCTTGAAGAAGTCGAGCATGGTTTTCTCTTCTTCCTTTAGGCGTTGTGTCTCCTCCATCATTTTTCTTATGTTCCGTTTGAGATAGAAGGAGAATGTTACAGTTGTGATGTTGAGCAGCAATAGGATGATGAAGATGTCAGTTAGTTTTTCCGATCCGGAATAGGCACAGGCTGTCGCATAGCAGATGCCGCCCATAAAGAAGCCCGTGGCGGTTGTCCAGGGCATATAGGTGATGATGGTCATGGTCATCAGTGCGGCATAGAGGATGCAGTCGGCAAGTATGTAGTAGATGGTTTCCCGGTCATTGAGGATGCCCAGGTGCAGCATTTCTCCTGACAGGTCAGCCAGTGCCACCATGAAGGTCATGTACAGTCCGCAGCGCAGTGTTATTGTCTTTTTGCTGACAAGGATGTATATGAGTAGCGTGATGGTGATAAAGACAATGTTGGGTATTCTGAAATCATCAGTCCCGGTCACTCCAGCCAGGTTGAGTGCAGCCCCGACGGTTATGATTCCGGTGGCTGTACGCAGGGCGAGTTTGCGTTGTTTGTTGATGACCTCGTTGCCTGTGTCAAAGGTTTTTCCGTCAAATCTGATCAGGAATTCTTCTGCTGTCTTTATAATGTTCATGCTGTTAAGGTCTTTAAAGTTTCCGCAAAGGTATGCAATCTTTTGTTTTCAGACAACAAATTCTTGTATTTCTTTTTTTTATCTACTATGTCTTTTTTCTGCATTTTTATGCTTTTATGGCCGTGTTTTAGGGTGTTTTAGGGTTAGTTTATGGTATTTTAGTGTGTTATTTTGGGGGATTTTCAATCACGTGGCTAACTTTCGTTCTGCATTGACCACGCATCCAGCCCGCAATATGTAATTTTGCAAAGCATTGGAAAAAGTACAGTGTTGTGGAGAGTTGTTTACAGTTGAGTCCCTGCGCCTGATAATTGGAGAGTATTTTCTTTTTTCCTGGTGTGACATTAACCATTAGGCTGTCTTGGAAGAGGCATCCAATAGCACTTAGAAGAGTATTAGTACAGAATAGTTTAGATGACAATGAATTTAATGATTAGTTTCCGTAAAGTCCTGTTGCTGGCATCCGCATCGGTGCTGGGGCAAGGTATCTGTGCGCAGACCGCTAATGGTTATGCGTGGGAGGGTCATGACCTGAGTGTGGCTCCTGATTCCCCTGTGTTCTATAATGGTGGAGTTCCCACTGATGACAATACACTTTATTTATATAATGTGGGGGCAAGTAAGGACCGTAACGGACTGCGGACTTTCTTCAATGCGGCAGGACATTGGGGTGTGGAAGGAGCTACGTTCGAGATTGGTATACCCGTCTATATCAAAAGCACCTATACAAAAGCAGCCTTGCAGCCCATTTGTGAGATCCTCACATCGCCTGATCCATCAGAGAGTGTGCAGAACCGTTTGGCATGGATCCAGGATGGTGTCAAGAACGAGGACGCGAAGGGTATCTTCACTGATCGCTTGACGGAAAAAGGTGAGTTGGAGAAGAGTAAGATAACCGCCGTGTCAGAATGGCAGTTCTCTCCTGTAAGGGGGATGAAAAATGTTTATTGGATATGCCGGAACCTGAAACGTACGAGATGGGCCTACCTTTGCCATCCTGGAGACTTCCCAGAATGGCGACACGATGTCATCACCGCCCGTGAGGGAAAAGATGTGCAATGGAGTGAGAACTCTCAATGGATTCTCGTCAGCCGCAGGGACCTTATCAATAATTTTGAGAAGACTCCTGCTGATTACAACCACATTGCTGATGCGACCTTCTACATTGAAAACCAGAACTTCTCACGTAACAGTGGGCATAAGGACGCATGGCAGCTTGAGGCTGAGGGTGGTGCCAAGGTGAGAATCGGCAACCTCTATGACCAGGAACAGGGTGATGACTATAGCTACGTAATGGGCACGTCACCCTTGGATGAACATTACAGCGATGTGCCGACAGGAGAGAAGAACTATTATAACCTGCTGTATGGCCAGTTCTTCAATGCAGAGATCAGAGGAGGTAAAGGTGTTATCAAGCAGACAACAAGAACAATAGGAAAGGCAGGATGGTACATGGTTACCTGCCAGGGATTCTATCGTCCGGGAGATGGCAGCAGCTCGTATAATGCCTATCTCTATGCAAAGACTTCCCGTCAGGGGGCGACACTCAACAGTGATGCCTGGGCTAAGGCCAAACTACCTTTGTGGAACAGTATTCCGGCGCAGCCCAAGGACATGACCGAGAGTGGGATGGCCTTCTGCAAGAACTGGGAGAACTACTCGGCAAAGGTTATCGTGTGGCTGAATGAGAATGAGAGCATTGAGCTTGGAGCCACGGTCGAGGGTGTAAGCGGGAATCCCTCGGAGGACTGGATGGCTGTGGATAATTTCCAGCTGAAGTACCTTGGAGAGGAATTCCCCGTGCTGGAGACCTTCGGTGATCGTGGGGCTTACGATTACTATGGTGACCAGACGTTCACCACGATGGAGCTGCTGCGTACGTTCCAGCTGGGTAAGTGGAACTCATTTATGATTCCTGTGACGATGAACAAGGATCAGGTGCTGACAGCCTTCGGTGCAGATGTGAGACTTGCCAAGCTCAAAGGGCTTGACAATGATGGGAATAACATAGCCTTTGAGTCGGTTGACCTGTCGAAACTCTCGTGGACTGAGGATGCTATTGTGAAGAATGAGCCTTACTTGATCATGCCTTTCAATGAAGGCCGTATATTCCCCATTGAATGGGGGAAAATACGGACTCATGAAGGTGTTTACACGACAGTCGGCCCGCACTATGTTGTTCCTGCGGCATCAATCAAGGTATCTGACATCAATGACAACAGCGAGGTATCCTTCCGGACAGCCAAAGGAGAGACCATCACGCTGAAGCCTAATTACTACTGGCGGGTGAAGCAGCCAGACGGGAGTGGCGGCATACAGGCTGGCGAGGACACCTATACCTATGTGATGAACAAGGGTGCGTTGACCCGTTATAAGAAGCCGTTTGGACTGAAAGGCACTCGCTGGTACCTTGAATATAGCGAGGCACCTTCTGCCGGAGCCAAGTTGAGCGTGATGGATAGGAGTTACGTGGGCACGACATCAGGCATAGATGTGCTTCCGTTGGCTGACCCGACCTCTGCGCCACGTCGTCACAAGGGAGTGTTCAGTCTTGATGGCCGGAAGATAGCTGACAGCAACTCAGCCGAAGGATTGCCAGCGGGATTCTATGTCATTGACGGGAAGAAAGTGGCTGTGTATTAGTGTTGAGTGCCTTATGAGCTTCATGTGGCAGAACTGTTCCAGGCAGAGATCTGCATGAAAAGAATTTAACGTAATGTCTTAAAAGGAAAAGCAAGAATGAAACAAGTATATATCAAACCTGAACTTGATGTTGTGTCCGTAAGGATAGAATGTCATTTGTGCAAACCCTCTACTTGGAGTGTTGATGATGGCCCGAAGATTCCCATTAAGGAAGCCAATACTAATGACCCCGAGGAGCCCACCGGCGCCAAGTGGTACAGTGGTGTGAGCGTATGGGAGGACTAATGTCTTGACTTAATAATCTTTCATGATATCTGTAATTAAGTAATACTATCTGTTCGTGGAGGCTGGTTTCGTCGGAATCTGGTCTCCACTCTTTTTCTGATAAGGGCATTTATGGGCATAATTAACATATATTTGTAAAGGTAAGATTAGACTTTCTTTCTGACTAAAAAATCCTAATTTATTTTGCCCTTCCATTGTTTTGGTTTACATTTGCACACAATATGGGTATATTGTATCTTGTGCCGACACCAGTCGGGAACATGGAGGATATGACGCTCCGCGCCATCAGAATCCTGAAGGAGGCTGACCTTGTCCTCTGTGAGGACACCCGCACATCGGGTATCCTGCTGAAGCACTTTGAGATAAAGAACCATCTCATGGCGCATCACAAGTTCAATGAGCATGGTACCACTGCCGGTATCGTCGGTCGGCTGAAGGCGGGTGAGACCATTGCCCTCATCTCTGATGCGGGCACACCGGGTATCAGCGACCCTGGATTCTATCTTGCCCGGGAGGCGGCAGCTCATGGCATCACCGTCCAGACGCTGCCTGGCCCAACGGCATTTGTGCCGGCATTGGTCTCCAGCGGACTGCCTTGCGACCGCTTCTGCTTTGAGGGATTCCTCCCACAGAAGAAAGGTCGGAAGACCCACTTGGAGAGTTTGGCTGACGAGTGTCGCACAATGATTTTCTATGAGTCGCCATACAGGGTGGTGAAGACGCTTGAGCAGTTTGCTGAGGTATTCGGACCGGACAGGCATGTGAGCTGCTGCCGTGAGATTTCCAAGCTGCATGAGGAAAGCGTGCGGGGAACATTGGCGGAGGTCATAGCCCATTTCAAGGAGACGGAGCCACGTGGCGAGTTCGTCATCGTAGTGGCAGGAAAGGAGAGACTTAAATCTTCAGATAAGAAGAAAAGAACTGATAAAAATGAATAAAGTATGAAGAAACTGTTAATTTTGGCAGCCTGCGGTGTATTGGCACTGGCATCCTGCAATCAGGACAAGAAGTCGGCGCTAAATCCGGCCGAGATTCAGAACGACTCTTTGCGTGCCATCATTGATGCACGTGATAATGAAATCAACGATATGATGGGCACGCTGAATGACATTCAGCAGGGTTTTGCCGACATTAACGAGGCCGAGAACCGCGTTACGATAGCCAAGGACGGCGAGCGGGCTGACAAGGCTGTGCAGATCAAGGAGAACATCCAGTACATTGCCCAGCGCATGAAGGAGAACCGTGAGCTGATCAAGAAGTTGCAGCAGCAGCTCCGTGAGACGGGATTCAAGGGTGACGCTATGCGCAAGACATTGGCTCAGCTGACCAATCAGCTCACACAGAAGGATGCTGACCTGAAGAAGCTGCGTGCCGAACTGGAGTCGAAGAACATCCACATCAAGGAACTTGACGAGACCATTACTGGGCTGAACACTGATGTCGCTGCCCTCAAGACCGACAAGGAGAATCTTACTGCCGAGAAGCAGACTCTTACGACAGAGAAACAGAACCTCCAGGCAGAGAGCAACCAGAAGAGTGAGACCATCAGCACGCAGGACAAACAGCTTAACACGGGCTGGTATGTGTTCGGCACAAAGAGCGAGCTGAAGGGACAGAACATCCTCTCCGGAGGGAAGGTGCTGCAGGGGAGCTTCAACAAGAACTACTTCACGAAGATTGATATCCGTGTCAATAAGGAAATCAAACTCTACAGTAAGAGTGCCAAACTGCTGACCGCTCATCCCAGCAGCAGCTATACCCTGTCAACCGACACGAACGGTCAGTACGTTCTCCGCATCACTGATCCACAGACATTCTGGAGTACCAGCAAGTATCTGGTTGTGCAGGTGAAGTAAGCACGACTGAGTCAAGTAAGATAAAAAGAAGCGAGACATTCCTCTGTTGGGGGAATGTCTCTTTTTTTTAGCTCTGTCATTGGGCGGAGCCTATCCCAAACAGGCATCCTGCTCCCTCCAATCAGTTATCTTTTTCTTACCGTCTCTCTTTGAAGAAACGCTGCATGAGAGCCCTGCACTTGTCCTCCAGCACACCATAAGTGATATCAGCCTTGGGGTGCAGAGCCTTGGGCGCATATTCGTGGTAGCCCCGTTTCTCATCCTGGCAGCCGTAGACGATGCGCCGCACCTGTGCCCAGCCAATGGCTCCGGCGCACATGATGCATGGTTCCACGGTGACATAGAGCATACATTCCTGTAGGTATTTCCCACCCAACTCGTTGGCAGCCATAGTGATGGCCTGCATCTCGGCGTGGGCTGTCACATCGTTGAGGGTCTCGGTGAGGTTGTGTGCCCTTGCGATGATACGGTCCCGGCACACTATGACAGCCCCTACGGGAATCTCGCCCTCCTTGTAGGCAGCCTCAGCCTCGGCAAGTGCCCGCTGCATGAAGTATTCGTCCTTCTTCTTCTGTTCTTCTGTACTCATGCTGCAAAAATACAGGTTTTATTTTGATTTTACGAAAGATTGTCCTAACTTTGTGGTGTAAACAAAAAGAAGGTAAAGCCCGTGGCCTATCACAATGACTTAGGGAAATGGGGAGAGGACGTAGCAGTGAGCTATCTTGAGCAGAAAGGTTATGCCATCCTACATCGTGACTGGAGCTACCGTCACCGTGACCTTGACATCGTTGCGGTGGATAATGGTGTGCTGGTCATCATTGAGGTGAAGACACGGCGTGACGAACGCTTCGCCGATGCTGATGAGGCAGTCACACCACAGAAGATACGCTCAGTCTCGATAGCTGCCAATGCTTATGTCAAGCAGTATGGCATCAGCCTCGATATCCGTTTTGACATTATCACCATTGTGGGGCATCCGGGCGGCGGTCATGAGCTGAGACACGTCAAGGATGCTTTCCTTCCTTTCGTATGAAACCGTAATCGTACACACTGATAAATGAAAATCATAGACACCGTAAAGAGCCTTTTCAAGTCATCGGCTGTGAAGAAGCCTGATGTGAAGGTCATCCGTCTGGATCAGACTGACAGCACCAACACCTTTCTCCGTACCTATATCCCGGCTGAGGGGGAGACAATGACCGTTGCCGTTGCCGACTTCCAGCAGGCTGGACGTGGGCAAGGTACGAACACCTGGGAGAGTGAGGCTGGGAAGAATCTCCTTTTCTCCATCCTCGTCCATCCGGTGATGCTGCCTGTCCGCAGTCAGTTCCTGCTCGCTGAGGCTGGTGCGCTTGCTCTGAAGGAAGCCCTGGCCGACTATGTGCAGGACGATATACGGCTGAAATGGCCGAACGACATCTATTGGAAGGACAGGAAGCTGAGTGGTACGCTGATAGAGACCAAGTTGGGAGGCGGCCATATCAAGGATTGCGTCTTCGGTGTCGGGCTGAATGTCAACCAGACGGTTTTCCGCAGCGATGCGCCCAATCCCGTCTCTCTTTGTCAGATATCAGGACATGAGGTGGACCGTGACGAGCTGCTCTGCAAGATCATCACGAAGTTCACCGGGCTTTATCGCCTGCTTGAGATGGGCGGATATGCTGACATCAGTGCGATGTATCATGAGGCATTATACCGCCGTGGCGGCTTTCACACGTTCCGTGATGCTGACGGAGACTTCGAGGGCTCCATCATCGAAGTGGAGGATGACGGACATCTCGTCCTCCGTGACCGCAGCGGGGTGATACGCAGCTATCAGTTTAAAGAAGTAGAGTTTATTATTTAATTCCTTGTAAAATGGCAAGATTCAAACGTATTCTCCTCAAGCTCTCGGGCGAGAGCCTGATGGGCAAGCAAGGCTTCGGCATCGATCCGGAGCGTCTTGGCGACTATGCCAGGCAGATTAAAGAAGTGCATGACATGGGTGTGCAGATAGGTATTGTGATAGGTGGCGGCAACATCTTCCGTGGGTTGAGCGGCAGCCAGAAAGGCTTTGACCGTGTGAAAGGCGACCAGATGGGTATGTGTGCGACGGTCATCAACTCACTTGCACTCAGCTCTGCCCTTGAGGCTATTGGCGTGAAGGCCAAGGTGCTGACGGCTATCCGCATGGAGCCTATTGGAGAGTTCTACAGCAAGTGGAAAGCCATTGAGGCAATGGAGGCAGGCTATGTCTGCGTTTTCTCAGCCGGGACAGGCAACCCATATTTCACCACCGATACTGGCTCCAGCCTGCGTGGCATCGAGATTGAGGCTGATGTCATGCTGAAGGGTACCCGTGTTGATGGTATCTATACGGCTGACCCTGAGAAAGATCCTTCTGCGACGAAGTTCAAGGAGATTACCTACGATGAGATTTACAACCGTGGGCTAAAGGTGATGGATCTCACGGCCACCACCATGTGCAAGGAGAATGACCTTCCCATCTACGTCTTCAACATGGATGTGGTAGGCAATCTGAAGAAGGTGATGGACGGTGAGGAAATCGGGACACTGGTGCATAACTGATACCCCCTCTCTTATCACGGTTCTGCAAGGGTAGGGCAGGCATTTTTGTCTGACTCTGCCGCTATAGGAAAAAACATGGGCTTTGCCTGTCGTCTGTTTCGTTGGAAGTCATCCTTTCTGTGAATACAGTGACAGACAAAGCCCTTGTCTTATACGTAGGCTGACGGTTTTACCGTTGCCCCTTGTATCTTTCAAGTCCCTTGTCAAGGAAGTCAAGGTAGGCAGGGATGTCCTCCTTGTAGCTGAAACTGCCGTTCAGGGGCTTGCCCATGTTGTCGAGCGGCACATAGAACGGCTGGGCAAGGTATCCGAACTTTGTCTCCTGTAAGTAGCTCCATTTGTCGCCGATGGTGCGGAGTGTGCGGGTGGTGCCGTCAGGCCGCTTCACCTTGACAGGAGATTTCAGCGGAGTCCTGTCGTCCACATAGAGGGAGATAAGCACATAGTCCTTCATCAGCTTGTCAGCCACACGGGAGTCGGTCCACACGGCGGCCTCCATCTTGCGGCAGTTGACGCAGCCAAAGCCGGTGAAGTCGATCAGCACGGGCTTGCCAGCCGCTGCTGCGGCCCTCATTCCCTCATCGTAATCAGTGTATGGGGCATGGACGGCCTGTGGGGAGAGGTTGAAGTCCTGTGTGTTGATGGGTGGCGCAAAGGCACTGACTGCCTTGCAGGGTGCGCCCCACAGTCCCGGCACCATGTAGACGGCAAACGCCAGTGAACACAGTCCCAGCATGATGGCAGGAACGGGCATGGCTCTTTGCTTCAGGTCATCATGTGGGAACTTCAGCCTACCAATGAGATAAAGTCCCAAGAGGCCGAAGATGACAATCCACAGGGATAGGAATGTCTCACGGTCCAGCAGATGCCAGCCGTATGCCAGGTCGGCGACAGAGAGGAACTTCAGCGAGAAAGCCAGCTCGATGAAGCCCAGTACCACCTTGACCATGTTCATCCATGCCCCCGACTTGGGTGCCTGTTTCAGCCAGGAGGGGAAGAGGGCGAAGAGCGTGAAGGGAAGTGCCAATGCCAGGGCAAAACCGAACATGCCCACCGTGGGGGCAGCCCAATCGCCGCTTGTCGCACCCTGCACCAGCAGCAGGCCTACGACGGGTGCCGTGCAGGAGAAGCTGACCAGTGAGAGGGTGAAGGCCATGAGGAAGATTGAGAGCAGCCCTGTCGTCGCTGAAGCCTTGTCGTCAACCGCATTGCCCCATGAGGAGGGCAGGCGCAGCTCAAACCATCCGAAGAAGCTCAGGGCGAACACCACTAAGAGCAGGAAGAAGAAGATGTTGAACGGGGCATTTGTCGCCAGCTCGTTCAGTTTCTGCGGTCCGAAGGCTGCCGTGATGAGCAGTGCAAGTGCCATGTAGATGACGATGATGGAGATGCCATAGGTGACCGCATCACGTATTCCTTTCTTGCGGTCGTCCTTGGCACGTTTGAGGAAGAAGCTGACTGTCATTGGAATAATAGGCCAGACGCAGGGTGTGAGCAGGGCCACCAACCCTCCAGCTATACCCATGATGAAAATATACCAGAGTGAATGGCTGTCAGCGTCTTGTCCCTTGTCAAAGGTTTTCAGTTCCTTGACAACGGGTTGCCAAAGGTCGGTGTCGGCTGCCTGTTGGGCTGTCAGCACGGGTGTGGCAGCCGAGTCTGCCTTGGCTGTGGTGTCCTTGGCTGTGGTGTCGGTGGTCATGGCGGTCAGTGCGGCCAGCCCACCAACGGTGGTGGAAGTGGCGGCGGCAATCTCGTCAGCATCTTGCGTGGTTTCGGAAGGCTTTGCTGCTGGGGCTGTGGCAGGTCCGTTGCCCTTGAAGCTGAACTCCTCCTGCATGGGTGGCATGCACATCTCATCGTTGCAGGAACCATATTCCAGATAGCCGTTGAGGCTGTAGGTCTTGGCGGTTATCTTGTAACGCTGGACGAAGGTGACGCTGTTCTCGAAGTAACGCAGCCGCATCTCAAACACCTTGTCATACACATTCTGCTCGGCTCCGTGCGCCGTCAGCTTGCCGACAGGCTCCGCTCCCTCCGCACGCTCGGTGTGCAGGGTGGCAGAGATGGGACCGTCAGCCGGCAGATTGGTGGAGTAGACATGCCAGCCCTTGTCAATCTTGCCCGTGAAGACCACGTCCACCTCCGTTGGTGATACCTGCTTCTGCTGTACGGTGAAGTGGACGGGCTGCTGCTGTGCCGTTGCCGTGAGGGTGAGCAGCAGGGCGAAAAGGAATGATATAATCTTTCTTTTATTCATCTGATGGATACTGTAATTATGATTCTTGCCTACAAAGTTAAGCAAATAATTCTTTTTTCCGATATATCGGTTGCATATTTCAGACGGATTGTTACGGACGCACATTCCGTCCGTAATCTTTTTCTTTCTGTCTGTCAAAAGTTGTACCTTTGCAGCTGATATACCAATAAGCTGATGGAGAAACGCTGCAAATGTTTTCCGGTAATGCTGCTGGCGCTCCTGGCTTGCCTGTCAGTGGCCTGCACTCATCCCCATGCCCGTGCCTTGATGGACAGGGCGCAGGCAGAGATGCGCGACAATCCTGCGGGGGCACTCCGCCGTATCGACAGCGTGACAGCCGACAGGGAACAGCTCAGCCACAGCGAGCGTATGCGCTATGAGGTGCTGTTGGCCGTGGCACGATATAAGAACTTCATCCCTGCAACGTCCGACAGTGTGATGCTGGAGGTGATACGTTATTACCGTAATCACGGCACGCCAAATGAGAAGCTCCTTGCTTTCTATGCTGCTGGTGCCGTCTGCATAGACACGGACAAGCCTTCACTGGCTTTGGGATTCTTCCACGATGCTGTCTCTGCTGCCGACACCACCCAGGCTGACTGTGACCACTACACATTATCACGTGTCTATGGACAGATGGCAGAGCTTTATGGTTCGCAGGAGGCTGCTGAGGATGAGATTTTGTATAGCCGGCTTGCCATCCGCTATGCTTACAAGGCAAAAGACACCTTGGCTGCGATTGCTAATTATGATGCAATGGCAACTGCCTATTATGACTTAGGGCAATATGACAAGGCAATCAGCATCTGCAAGCAATCATCTGACTTTTATCTGTCAAAAGGCGATACGGCACAGGCGGCTTTGGCATTCGATGTTGCTGCCCATATACTCCTGCAGAGAGGAAAGTTCCGGCAGGTAGAGAGTTATGTCAACTGGATGGATAGGTTTGTCATAAGAAAGAATGATGCGGCTGACTATCACGTGCGTGGAATTTTCAACTATATGAAAGGACGTTACTATCTTCAGGTTGGCAAAACTGACTCTGCGGAGTATTGTTTCCGCCATGAACTTGCTACACGTTTTGACGATAACAACCAGCAGGCAGGCTATAGAGGCCTGTTGAAACTCTATTCCAAGATGAGGATTCCGGACTCTATTGCCAAATATGCAGAGCTGGCTATCAATGCCGTTGATTCCTTTCATGCCCATAAGTCCACAGCCCAGCTCCAGCGTTTGCAGGCGGTCTACGACTATTCACGGCATGTGCGGGTAGCCGAAGAGAAGGCACAAGAGGTGGCAAGGCTGGTCAGTGCGGTCATCATCCTTGTGCTGTTGCTTTTCGTGATAACGCTTTTTGTTGTCCATCGCCGTCAGATTGTCCGTCAGCGTCTGATAGACTTGAACCGCAATTATGCCACCCTGATTCTCCGTCTCCGTGGCAAGGAAGCGGAACTGAGACTTTTGCAGCAACAGGATGCGGAACACCATGCGGAAATCATCGACAGCCTGCAAGGTCAGATAAGAGCCCTGCAGCAGGAACTGGCGGCACAACTGCAAGAACAGAAGCATCTCGAAGAATGGCAGAGAGATGACAGAATGTTCAACGCCTCTGTTGTTGACCGGCTGCATGAGCTTGCCAGCAAGGCGCAGCCTGCGAATGATGAGGTGTGGGAGAATCTGATTCATCATTGTTCTGCTGCCGATGCTGATTTTATGGCTTTTCTTCAAAGCCACGTCTGCCAGCTGAATGACCGTGAACGGTACGTCTGTATCCTTACCCGTCTGCATTTCCTTCCATCTGAAATCTCCACCCTGTTGAATGTCTCATCCCAAACTGTTACCAATACACGTGCCAGGCTTCTGCAGAAACTCTTTGACAAAAGAGGTGGTGCGAAGCAGTTTGACTCTGAGGTCAGGCACGGTGATTTCAGCTCTCAATGACCTGTTTTGTCTTTTCCTTTGTGTCTCTGGCAGCCTTCTGATGGCTTGCTCATTTTTGGCAGGTGAGGAACTGTCTGGTACTTTGCGTGAAGTACCAGGGTATTGCAGCTAAAGTACTTGACTACTTTGGCTGCAATACTTCCGTAATCAGCCACCGAGTACTCCCTAACTGGGGAGAACATGGTTTGCCAACAGGCAGATAAATATGGTATAACTGCACGTCTTTACTGGCTGTGTAGTCATGCCTCTGGCAGCTTTCAGCCCCTTGATGTTTATGTCAGGATAGTCATTTAGTGGAAATATAGCAGCATTCCTTGTTGCTTCTAACTTGTTGTTTGTTAATGCTTTCTGATGTGTTGTGTAAAAAATGTAAAAGTTAAAATGGCTTTTTACCTTCTTCTTTTTTGCGTGCTTTTATACTTTTGTATCAGCTAAAAGCATAGTAACATGAAAAAATCAGCATTTATATTTCAGTCCATCCTGCTTCTTTTATTTTCTACCAGTGTGTTCTCGCAGGAGAAAATAATGGGTAGGGTGGTTGATGTGAAAGACAGTGCAGTGGCTTTTGCGAATGTGGTCCTTGAAAATAACTCAGACTCTTCTTTTATTACTGGCACAATAACAAAGGAAGATGGCAGTTTCCAATTGGAGGCACACTCCAATGCGTTACTGCATGTCTCGTCCGTAGGATATGCTGATGTAAGGGCGCCTGCGCAGGAACTGAACAGGATTGTTCTTCATGAGGATGTGCAGGTATTGAATGAGATTGTGGTAAGTGGTTCGACTGCTCCCAAGACCATAATCCGTAAAGATGCCTTGGTCACAAACGTCCGAGGAACATATTTGGCGAAGATGGGGAATGCCAATGACGTTCTTGACCGGATTCCAGGCATCTCGGACAGAAGAGGGACTATTGAGGTACTGGGTAAGGGCACTCCGGAAATCTATGTTAATGGCAGGAAACTGCGGGATAATGAAGAGTTGTCGCAAATCAGGTCGGATCAGGTGAAAGAGGTTGCGGTCATTATGAATCCTGGGGTAGAATATGATGCCGATGCCAAAGTGAAGGCTGTTATCAAAATCCAGACATACAGGGCTGAAGGAGAAGGATTTGGCATAAGCAGCAAGACAGTTTTGGGTGTTCAGAAATATCGGTATGGCTCTGAAGTGTTGGATTTGAATTATACGATGAAGAAAGTGGAGGCTTTTGTTTTGTTCTCTTATGACTATGATAAGAGCCTTGTGCGTAACCACCTGATGCAGCAGGGTGTACCGTCCCATCCCTACAGACAGGAGAACTTCATGGAGGAAACTGACAAGACACGGGAACTTGAGGCGAAGATAGGATTTATTTACAACTTCTCAGAAAACCATACTGTAGGGGTAAGCTATGAGCATACTAAGCGTCTTCTGAAAGCTGGAGGAACAACCGTGACCGATGTGTTGGCAGACAGCCTTCATGACAGTATGAATGGCATCTCTGATGCAAAATCGAGAAAACACCACAATCTGCTGAATGGATTTTACCAGGGCTCATGGGGAAAACTGGACGTGGATGCCAATATGGATGTGCTGTGGGATAATAGTTGTGGCGACTCGCATGTGGCGGAGACCTCTGCGCTTTTGACAGACCAGACCGTCACTGCTACCAGCAAGTCCCGCCCACGCTTTTTTGCCGAGAGAATAAATTTCAGCTATCCTGTATGGAAGGGCTCTCTGTCATTCGGTCACCAGTTCAGTTTTGTGAGCAGGAAATCCTCCTACTATAATCCGGAGGGAGTCGTTGATGATAACCTGACCAAGATAGAGGAGGCAAATCATGCGCTGTATGTCCAGATAAGTCAGAACTTGGGTAGACTGATGCTGACAGCCGGACTTCGTGGTGAATATGTAGACAGCAGGTATTATGAGGATGGCATAAGAAATGACAATCAGTCACGCAAATACTTCAATCTGTTTCCTTCAGCTGCGGTTATTCTCCCTGTGGGAAAGACCGTCATGCAGTTAGGCTATTCACGCAAGATAGATAGACCTTTGTATCAGCAACTCAGCAATACAGTTGCTTATGTGAATAGGTACACCTATGAGGCAGGCAATCCGTATCTACAGCCAATGTATTCTAATAATCTTACTTTCAATCTAAAATACAACTGGTTTGTCCTGATGTTGAGCTATAGCCATATCCATGACAAGATTATATCCACGTATGTGCAGTATAAAGACCATCCGAATGTCTCCTTGCTGAGGAAAGACAATGCTGATGCGATAGACAATCTCCAGGCTATGGCAGTGCTGTCACCCTCTTTCGGTTGGTATCATCCGATGCTGACGGCTGGAATTGTAGCGCAATGGTTTTCGATTGACTATATGGGAAAGGCAAAGAAATTGAATACTCCCCTTGGCATCGTCCGCTTGAATAATACATTTGTCCTGCCACATGATGGGATGATTAATGCTGACCTCTCATGGAGAAGTACGGGTAACTCAGAGAATATGAGGATTAAGGGGGTATGGCAGATAAATCTTGGCTTCACTAAAAACATAGACAAGAACTGGAATGTAAAGTTCTCCTGTGATGATATCTTTAATACAGCCCGCAGGACTGATGTCACTATATATAGTGGTGACAGGACTTTCCATATGGATAAGGAAGCCTATTCCCGTTGTGTAGAGCTTACGGTTCTTTACAGATTCAATGTGGGCAGACATCAGTATAAAGGGAAGAGCGTGTCAAACGAGGAAATCAAGCGTCTGTAGCTCTAAAGTGTCTCAGTCGTATGAAAAGCTGATGTATTCTTTTTGTCTATGTTTTTTGTGCTTTTGTGATGGTTTAAAGGTATAAGAGGAGGAATATATCTGGTATGAGGAGAAAGACCTTGAGGGGATAGATTTAAATTTGATAAATAAAGAACCTATGCATAAGACTGTATTTTTGCTTCTGTCACTTGTGGCGTCTGTTGTGGGTGTAGAGGCACAGAACATTAGTGGGAAAGTGGTGGATGAGCGTGGTGCAGCCGTCTCTTATGTGACGGTTGCGCTGCTTGAGGCAAGTGATTCCTCGTTTGTCACAGGTGTGATAGCAGGTGATGACGGAAGTTTCACAATGGCTGGGCAGGCTGATAATCGGCTGGTGAAGGTGTCAGGTGTGGGCTACAGGACGGTCATTCTTTCTGCGGCCACCTATATGAGCATATTGTTGCATCCGTCAGAGCAGAGCATGAAGGAGGTGACGGTAACGGCTTCCCGACCGGTGTTCAAGATGAAGGAGGGGCAGTTTGTCTCACACATTCAGGGAACGGTATTCAGCCAGTTGGGCAAGGCCGTCAATGTGTTGCAGCAGTTGCCTATGATGAGCAGCGATGGCACTACAGTGCTGGGCAAGGGAACTCCTCTGGTCTATATCAATAACAGGCGGATGAGGGACTGGAATGAGCTGGACCGAATAGCGAGCGATATGATAAAAGACATCCGGATTGATATGAATCCAGGGGCAAAATACAGCTCAGATGTCAGGGCGGTAATCTTCATCACCACAGTAAAACCCGTTGGTGAGGGCTTGGGTGGTGAGATAGGCTTACAGGAAAGTGCGTCTGATTACTGGAACAACCGAGGCTGGCTGAATCTCAACTACCGTAGGAAAGGACTTGATGTGTTCCTGAGCGGTTCGCTCAATGCCTTCAGCAACTCCCGTTACAGGCGGGAGGATGCTTATGCCTTTGAGTATAATGGCAAGGATGTCGATGCCAGCTATGATGGTGATGGGTATGAATCGTCCAAGAGTGGCTATGTCAGTGTAGGTTTCAATGAGCTGATAACACCGAAGCAGTCGGTTGGTGCAACTTATGCGTTTACACGGGTTTTCTCCAGCAATGCGTCACAGGAATATCAGAATCGGTTGAGCATGGGGGCTGACGTATCAGATTTCGCGACGGGTATACATGCCTTCTCCCATAGCAGCAATCACAATATTGGGGTATATTACGAGAATGTTTTCAGCGACCATCTCTCGCTGAATGTAGACGGTTCGTATGCCCATTATGCCAATTATAACCGGCAGTCAATAGTTGACACGCGGGAGGAGGATAATTCGACTCTTACCCCAGTGTCACGTTCCAGTGCCGATATGGGAGCAGTCAAGACCGTAGTAGCCTCCTCTCTTGCTGGCGGCAAGCTGGAATATGGCTTTGAGACCACGTTCACCCGTTATCGGCAGAAGTATGATGTGGAAGCCGGGGGAAACGATGTGCTGCGGAACAGTGACAACCTCTCGCGACAGTCGGCATTGGATGTGTTCGTCAATTACAGCAGGAATTTTGGCAAGGTCTATACGCAGGCATCAAGTATGAGTATGCCAACTATGATTACTATGTGGGCAGCCAGCATCTGGATGAAAGCAGCAGGAACTATCATCATGTGCTGCCGTCATTGTCAGTCTCGTATGATATAGGGCGTCTCTCTCTGATGCTGAGTTACAATATATATACCGTTCGCCCGTCCTATAGCCAGCTGGATGAAGGGCTGCAGTATGTCAGCAGTTTCCGATACAATAGGGGCAACTCAAAGCTGAAGGCAGCCTACGACCATGACGTGTCGCTCACGGCATCCTATGGTAATCTCCAGCTTACCTGTGATTACACTTACTCAAGGGATGCCGCGATGACCTGGCTTGATGTCCTGGAGGCTGTCCCAGCCATAGTCTCCACGGAAGAGAACCATACCTTTTCCAGTCTTTATGCCAGCGTGGCTTATTCTCCTACACCGTTCCGTATATGGAAACCCTCATGGAATGTCTGGATGAATAAGCAGTGGCTTACCTATGGTGGTCTGTCTTACAATCGCCCTCAGTACGGTCTGCAGTGGAAGAACATCATCACGCTTCCCAAGGAGTGGGCGGTAATAGTCAATGCCAGTGGCAATCTGAAGGGAAATGCCAATACCTACATGGCTTATGCCTCAATGCGGGTGGATGTGGCTTTGCAGAAGGTAATGAAGAGCTGGTGGCTGCGGGCTGGTGTTACGAATGTCTGCAATGCTAAGGAGAAAGGATATTCTCAATATGCCAATGTGTTCACCTCGCATTATGTAAATAATTATAATCCGGTATTCTATCTGACCTTCTCCTATTCCTTCAACCCCTCAAAGTCGAAGTACAAGGGCAAGACCGCTGGGCAAAGTGAGTTAAACCGTATGTGATGATTGTGGGTAGTGTGGCTTACTTTTATGACGGTTGGTAATTAAAGTGTGGAACTTAAAATGTAAATTTAGTTATCGTTTTTAGAAAATTTATTTGTAATTTTGCTTTTGATAAAAAAAAACGTTGTAAATGTTTGGAATTGTTCTTTAGTCTTGTTCTCTGATAATTTTAGAGTCCAGTTCCAGATAAATTCTTAAGACAAATGAAACATCTTTTTTTAGGTATATTTTTCTTGCTTGTTCCATCCTTTATGTGGGGACAGTCGTTTCATGGGGCCGTTGTTGATTCGCTGGGGCATCCATTGCCCAATACGAGTGTGTTGCTTTATGCGGAACAATATGTAGATGGGACACTGACAGGAGATGATGGAGTGTTTATACTTCATTGTCCGGACTCTTTGCTGGGAAGACGGCTGACCCTGCGCATCTCGGGTTTGGGTTATGACGAGCGGAAACTGATTGCAGAGACGGAGATGGGGAAAATAGCACTGCATCAGAATGCTACAACACTGGGGGAAGTGGTTGTTAAGGGAAGCCGTCAGCCTGTGAAGGTGAGGAATGGGAAGATTGAGGTTGATGTGCAACATTCTGTATTGTCCCGACTTGGTAGCTTGTCGGAGATTCTGGGGCATGTGCCCTTTGTTGAACGGACAGAGGATGCTTTCACTGTGGCTGGACGTGGAACACCTGTCATTTATGTGGATAACCGGCAAATACGGGATACCAAGGAGCTTGTCAATATCATCAGCAAGGAGGTCAAGAGCCGTGCATGTGATAATGTCTCCTGGCCCACAATACGGGACAGGTGTGAGAGCCGTAATCCGTATTATGACTAACCGACAGGCTGAAGGTCTCAGTGTGACTGCCCAAACTGCCCAGCAGTGGATGCCGGGCTATGGCAATGACGAGAGCCTTAGAGTAAACTACAGGACGGGGAAATGGGATTTCTTCCAGCGTTTTGGCTATGGGCATGACAATAGCAAGACGCATGCAACGAGTGATATAGACTATGATTGGGGAGCAGCACAACGGCTTCACTATGATTATACCAGTAGAGGATGGACTGACAAATGGCGGGAGACGACTGGCATGAGTTTCACGGATGCCAATGTGAGTTTCGGAGCGCAGTACGAATATGTAGTGAAGCCTTATGGCAGTAGTCTTCGGACTGGTGAGACCTCTCTTGTAGCAGATAGCGGTACAAAAAGTCAAAGCATGTATAGCCACTCATACTCGAATGGCCATAATCGTCAGTTAGATGCCTATTTGGCCGCCAAGCCATTCCGCAATACTGATCTCTCTTTGAACTTTACTTATTATGCGGGGAACAGCAGTAGTGGCAGCAAGGCGCAGAATGGCGAGGCGAGCGAGGTAAGCTCGAATGCCCATCTGAAATACAAACTATATACGGGTAAGCTGACTTTACAGCATCATATACTGTGGGGGAGTTTTCAGTTACGGCAGTGAGATGTCCTTTACACGCAACAGGCAGAACTCTGATATTTACAATGCTGCGATAGCCAGTCTGTATCCGGCTTCAGAGGATTTGCTGAAACAGATGATGTGGGCAATGTTCTTTGCTCACAATGTGACGATGGGCGATTTTACCATAGATCTGGGCGGACGTTATGAGCATGCTAAGTTCGACTATTACGAGGACGGAACATATCGTCCAGGACAAAGCCGCAAGTTTGGGGATTTTTTCCCTTATGTGCAGGTTTCGTACGACAAAGATTTCTCGGCATCTCTTAGTTTCAGTCGTTTTATCCAACATCCGGATTATTCGGCATTGAGCAATAATGTTGAGTATATTGACGCTTATACCTATCAGGGCGGTAACCCATCATTGGTTGCTGCCTATGAGAGCAAGCTATCGGCCCTTCTCTCTTACAAAGATCTCAGCTTTGATGCCTCCTTGGCATGGCATGATTCCCCTATAGAGTTTGTATACAGACCTGCGAGGATGCCTCATGCCATAATGGCGATGACGGAAAATATTGGAAGCTACAAAGATATAGACCTGAATCTCTCCTACAGTCCGACCTTTGGCTGTTGGAGTCCAACGTTCAGTGTCGGACTTATCAAGCAATGGATGCGCTATGGAGGTGTAGGCTATAATCGTCCGTATTTCAATTATGGGATGAATAATATCGTGAAATTCGGCAAGCACCTTACGTTTACTTTCAACGTCTATGGCACATCAGCAGGAGATGCCCGTCTTACTCACTTCCGGCCTATGTTCGGCTCCACTGCCTCACTTGGCGGATGGTTCCTGAAGAACCGTCTTTATGCTTCTGCCATGTTCAATAATGTGTTCAATAATCATACGGAGAGCTGGGAGCGGACAGCTAATGGCATCTATATGAGTAAGGACTCCAAATCATGGCACGGGTTCATGCTGTCATTTACTTATTATCTGAATCCTTACCGCAGTAAGTTCAAGGGTGGCGCGTCGAGTTCTGAGATGGGACGGTTTGGCAGGAAAAACGGATTCTGAGAAAAGATGTTATGTTTAAGTCTTTCCCGATAGCATATCAGCATGATTTTCTCGCTTTTCACCTTTGTCGTGTTCAGCATTGTGCTTCTGTCTTACAATTGGCTTGTATTCGCCATCTTCATGCTCGGCAGCCTGCTCTATGGCGGTTGGCTTGCACTGTTTCTAAGACGAAGAAAGGTTCTCGACTATGAACTCTTCGAGCAGCAGGCCATCAACAACAACAAAACCTATGAGTTCATCACCTCCATGCAGGAGATAAAGCTGCAGGACTGTGAGCAACGAAAACGCTGGGAGTGGGAGGACACGCAGGCTGACCTCTTTGGGGTACAGATGAGGTCGCTCAAGCTGCATCAGGCACAGGAGGCGGGCAGCATCTTCATCAACGAACTGAAGAACATTGTCATCACTGTGGTGGCTGCAACAGCCGTCATCCACGGGCAGCTTACGTTAGGAATGATGCTCGCGGTGCAGTACATCATCGGTCAGCTGAACTCGCCCGTAGAACAGCTGATGGGTTTCTTCTACTCAGTGCAGGATGTGAGGATAAGCCTGGAGCGTATCAATGAGATACACAGAATGGATGACGAGAACGGAAAGTCCGACCTGGCAATGGCGCTGGCTGATGGATCCAAAGGCATAGAGATAGATGGTGTGAGTTTCAAGTATGACCCTCATGCGTTGAAGACTGTCATAGATAATGTCAGCATCCATATCCCCAAAGGGAAGGTGACAGCCATTGTGGGTGCTTCAGGCAGTGGAAAGACCACACTGGTGAAGCTTATGCTGGGCTATTATCCTGTGTCAGGCGGTGAGATAAGGATGGGAGGAACAGCCATTGACCAGTTGAACAAGAAGTGGTGGCGCAGGCAGTGTGGTGTGGTGATGCAGGACGGTGTGATATTCTCGGAGTCCATAGCGCGCAACATAGCCGTGGACGATGGCGAGATAGACAAGGATCGGCTGTTGAAAGCCTCCGAGATAGCCTGCATCAAGGAGTATGTGATGGGTCTGCCTCTGAAGTTCAACACGAAGATAGGACGTGACGGAGTGGGACTCAGTCAGGGACAGAAGCAGCGCATCCTGATAGCCAGGGCAGTCTACAGGAATCCAGACTATATCTTCCTGGATGAAGCCACGAACTCGCTCGATGCCAATAATGAGCGCATGATAGTGGAGAATCTAAGCAAGTTCTATCAAGGACGGACCGTGGTGGTTGTAGCTCACAGGCTGAGTACGGTGAGAGATGCTGACCAGATAGTCGTGCTTGATAAGGGAACGGTTGTGGAGAGCGGTACGCACCAGCAGCTTACGGAGATGCGAGGTGCTTATTACCTTCTTGTGAAGAACCAGCTGGAGCTGGGTAACTAAAGTGTTTGTAATATGGACGAGGTTGAGAAGATAGAGCTGAGGAGCAGGAAGGTACGGCATATTGTTGGGGAAGTTCCACCCAGGATAGTCCGTTATGGAATTATAGTTATCACGTTGGTATTAGCAGGCTTACTGGCGGCAGTGGCCTTCATTCCTTATCCGGAGACGATCACGGCTGAAGCCACTGCCTTGAATGGAGGGCATGCTGAAGTTCATATACCTTATAAATATGTGAATACAGTCAGCAAGGGGATGACAGTCCACATAGAGTTTGAGGGATATGTGGCTGATATGTACGGCTATGTAAACGGACTGGTCACAAAGAAAGACAGGACTGTGCGCAATTCGCCATCGGGGAACACGTTTACAATCTCTGTCACAATCAAGGGGACATACTTTGTCCGAAAGGGTATGGCAGGCAGGGCCACCATCTTTATTACGAATGGGAGTGTGCTGGAGAGAATATTGGAAAGTATAGGGGTATAAGTGGCGTAAATGGAAGAGAGGACTCTTGGATAATACCTTCTGTACTAAAGAGTTTCAGTTTTAGTATCATCAGCCTCAGTGAAGTCAACATATTCTCCCTCACTGTCAGGGATGACCTGCTTACGGCGTTCCTCCATAGGGCGGTTGTCAGTGATGGTGTTCCCCGTTGGCTGTGGCTTTTCCTGTGAGCTGTAAGACTGGTTCTGTTGCCCGTAGGGATTGAAGTGACGGCGGGTGCGGCGCAGCTGTTTATAGAATGTGTAGGCAATCCACACTATCAATGCGAGGAAGATGATGAAGATGAAGAAGGCGAACTTCAGCAGAAATGCAATGAAAGTCATAGTCTGACGTTTTTATTTCTTGGTTTCCCTGTGGGAGACTATTTTACAATGACGGACAGTACGACGTACCAGGCAATGATGATGGCGAAGGAGGATATGCCGAAAATAACCAGGAGTGGGATACAGGTGAGGAGGAAGATGTACTTGACTTCATTGCCCTTCCAGCCCCATTGCTTGAATTTCAAGGCGAACATGGGAATCTCCGATACAAGCAGCCATGAGCTGATGGCTATGCCAGCAAGGATGATGAAAAGCATCCACGGGTGGTTCTCCATCCTGCTGCCTGCGCCAACAATGAGCGAACCCCAGAAAAGGGCATTGGCCGGTGTGGGAAGTCCGATGAATCCCAATGCCTGACGCTCGTCAAGATTGAACTTTGCCAGGCGGAGGGCAGAGAATGCTGCCATGATGAATGCTGCGAAGGGGAGACAGTCACGCAGTGACTCCATGAAAGCCGGATAAGCCATAACCTGCAGCTGACTGAAGATGATGGTGGAGGGAGCTACACCGAAGGTGATGTCGTCAGCCAGTGAGTCGAGTTCCTTGCCGATGGGGGAACTGACGTGGAGGAGACGGGCTGACATTCCGTCGAAGAAGTCGAACACGGCTCCGATGATGATCCACATCAGTGCAGCCTCAGCGTTGCCGCCGAAGGCAAATGCCGTGGCAATGCAGCCAGAGATAAGATTACAGCAAGTGATGCTGTTGGGAATGTGTTTCTTCATACCTGTTCTGATGGTTTTGCCTTCAACTTGGCAATGACGGTCTGGTCACCTGTGGTTGTCTGCCCCATCTTGACGCATACTTCAGAGCCTACAGGCAGGAATATGTCAACGCGGCTGCCCAGCTTGATGAAACCGAGATGCTCGTCAATGTAGCAGTCCTCACCTTCCTTGGCATAGGTGACGATGCGTCGTGCCATAGCTCCGGCAATCTGGCGGCAGAGGACATCAGTGCCATCGGGAGTGGTAAGAAGGATGTCAGCATGCTCATTCTCCTCACTTGCCTTGGGAAGCCAGGCTTTGTGGAAGTTTCCATTGAAGTGTTTTACTGATTTAACGACACCGTCAACCGGAAACCAGTTGGCATGTACGTTCCAAAGACTCATGAAGATGGAAATCATCAGGCGGCGGTCATGGAAGTATTCATTCTCATCGACTTCCTCGATGACGACAATGTGGCCATCGGCAGGCGCAACGACAATGCCTTCCGTGTCCTCACTTCCGAAGTAGCGGATAGGACAACGGTAGAAGTTCAGTACTATACAATAAATGGTACCGAAGACAACAGCAAAAATCCAGAATGGTATCTTTGACGGAACTGCAAACCAGAGAATCAGCGCAGCGAGAATGATGCCAATGGCTCCGTAGAGCAGTGTGTTGGTTCCCTCACGGTGGATTCTTATTTTTTTGAGTTTCTTTTTTATTTTTCCCATGGTCGATTAACGACGTTTTTGTTTGTTGCAAAGGTACTCCTTTTTTGTCATTTCCACAAATTTTCACTCTCATTCTTTTGGCTATGTCGGCTTTTCGTAGTAACTTTACCGCTCAAAACGCATAGCTTAATGGAAGATTTCGTACATTTACACGTCCACACCAATTACTCTATTCTTGACGGTCAGTCGAAGGTGACGCGCCTGGTTGATAAAGCCGTTGCCGATGGGATGAAAGGTATGGCGATAACCGACCACGGTGTGATGTTTGGCATCAAGGAGTTTTCGGACTATTGTGCCAAAATCAATAAGAGCAGGAAGGAGAAGGGTGAGGAGCCTTTCAAGCCGATATTCGGCTGCGAGATGTATGTGGCCCGCCGCAGGATGACGGATAAGGTGAAGGAGATGCACGACAATTCGGGCTATCACCTTATTGTGTTGGCGAAAAACTATAACGGATATAAGAATCTCATCAAGCTCGTCTCTCATGCATGGGTTGACGGTTATTATTACAGGCCACGGACTGACCGGGAGGAACTTGAGAAATATCACGAGGACCTGATAGTCTGCTCAGCCTGTATCGCCGGTGAGGTGCC
This sequence comes from Prevotella sp., assembly GCA_024688365.1. Lineage (GTDB taxonomy): Bacteria > Bacteroidota > Bacteroidia > Bacteroidales > Bacteroidaceae > Prevotella. Next base: position 13,022 of record JAILEG010000011.1, on the reverse strand, counting down.
ATCGAAGATTCTTCATGGTGACATAGAAGGGGCAAGGGAGGCCTGCCAGTGGTATCATCGTGTGTTCGGCGATGACTATTATCTGGAGTTGCAGCGGCATGAGGTGAAAGACCCCTCGCTGGTTGCGAACCGTGAGACCTTCCCATTACAGCAGAAAGCCAATAGGGTGATGATGCAGCTGGCCAAGGAGTATGGTATCAAGCTGGTCTGCACGAATGACTGCCACTTTGAGGACAAGGAGACGGCGGAGGCACATGACCATCTGCTCTGTCTGTCAACGAATGAGGATTTGGACGATCCGAAGCGCATGCGCTACTCCAAGCAGGAGTGGTTCAAGACCCGCCAGGAGATGAACGACATCTTCCAGGATGTACCGGAAGCGATGGCGAACACACTGGAGATTCTTGACAAGGTTGAGATATACAGTATTGACCACGGGCCTATCATGCCTTTCTTCCCGATTCCCGAGAGCTTCGGAACGGAAGAGGAATGGAGGCGGAAGTTCTCTGAGGATGACCTGTACAGGGAATTCACGACAGATGAGAACGGTGAGAATCCGCTGTCAGAGGAAGAAGGACGGAAGGTGATAGCCAGGCTGGGTGGCTATGAGAAGATTTACCGCATAAAGTTTGAGGCTGACTATCTGGCAAAGCTGGCCTATGATGGAGCCAGGAAACTGTATGGTGATCCGCTGTCGGATGAGGTGAAAGACCACATCCGGTTCGAGTTGCATGTGATGAAGACTATGGGTTTTCCTGGTTACTTCCTCATCGTGCAGGACTTCATCAATGCTGCGCGTGAGAAGTTGGGTGTCATGGTTGGGCCTGGTCGAGGATCGGCTGCTGGCTCGGTGGTAGCTTATTGCCTGGGAATCACGAAGATTGACCCGCTGAAATATGACTTGCTGTTTGAGCGTTTCCTGAATCCTGACCGTGTCAACCTCCCTGATATTGATACTGATTTCGATGATGATGGCCGTGGCCGTGTGCTTCAATGGGTTATGGATAAGTACGGGCATGAGAACTGCGCGCACATCATCACTTACTCGACGATGGCGACGAAGAACTCCATCAAGGATGTCGCCCGTGTGGAGAAGCTGCCGCTGACAATCTCAAATGAGTTGTGCAAGGCCATTCCTGACCGTCTGCCTGACGGAATGAAGATGAATCTCACCAATGCTATCAAGTGTACACCGCAGTTGCAGGATGCCGAGGTTAGTGAGGATATAAGGGAGCGCAATACCATCAAGTATGCCAAGATGCTTGAGGGAACGGTGCGTGGAACGGGTATCCATGCCTGTGGCTTCATCATCTGCCGTAATCCTATTGATGATTGGGTACCGGTCTCAACTGCTACTGATCCTGATTTCCCTGACCAGAAGGTGCCCGTGACACAGTATGACGGGCATGTGATTGAGTCGACGGGACTGATAAAGATGGACTTCCTCGGACTGAAGACGCTGTCGGAGCTGAAGGAGGCATGCAAGGTCATCAAGCAGACAACTGGTGACATCATTGACCTTGACAATATCCCTATTGATGATGAGCTGACTTACCAGCTTTACCAGCGTGGACAGACCATAGGCACATTTCAGTTTGAGTCGGCCGGTATGCAGAAGTATCTGCGTGAGCTGCATCCTACGGTGTTTGAGGACCTCATTGCCATGAATGCACTGTACCGTCCGGGACCTATGGAGTATATTCCAGACTTCATCAAGCGTAAGAATGATCCATCGCTGGTGAAGTATGACATTCCCTGTATGGAGAAATACCTCAAGGACACTTACGGTATTACGGTCTATCAGGAGCAGGTTATGCTTCTGAGTCGGCAGCTTGCCAACTTCACCCGAGGTGAGAGCGATGCCTTGCGTAAGGCTATGGGTAAGAAAAAGAAAGCCATCGTTGATGCGATGAAGCCGAAGTTCATCAAGCAGGGACAGGAGAATGGGTATGACCCTAAAGTGCTGGAGAAGATATGGAGCGACTGGGAGAAATTCGCCAGCTACGCTTTCAACAAGTCGCATGCCACCTGTTACTCCTGGGTGGCCTATCAGACGGCTTACCTGAAGGCACACTATCCGGCTGAGTATATGGCTGCGCTGATGACGCGCCGATTCAGCCAGATAACGGAAATCACCAAGTTGATGGAGGAATGTAAGGCAATGAAGATTGCCACGTTGGGACCAGATGTCAATGAGAGTCAGATTGGATTCGGTGTCAACAGGAAGGGTGAAATCCGTTTCGGTCTGTCTGCCATCAAGGGAATGGGCACAGGTGCTGCGGAAGCTATTGTCCGGGAACGGGAAGCGAATGGTCCGTATAAGGATATCTTCGACTTTGCCGAGCGTGTAGACCTCAGTAATGTCAACCGCAAGGCATTCGAGAGCCTTGCCTACAGTGGTGGCTTCGATGGCTTTGGATTGCAGCGTGAGCAATACTTTGGCATAGGAGGGAAGGGGGATATGTTCCTTGACACCATAGTGCGCTATGGCCAGCTTTTCCAATTGGAGAAAGCAGAGCAGCAGAACTCGCTCTTCGGTGGTATGGATGCTGTGGCTGTGATGCACCCGGCAGTGCCAAAGGCAGATAAATGGCCTACGATAGAGAAACTGAACAAGGAGCGTGAACTGGTAGGTGTCTATCTGTCAGCCCATCCGTTGGATGAGTACAGTGTTGTCCTGAACAACATGTGTAACACCCATTGCTCTGCCATTGGACGCAATGCTGATCTGACAGAACTGTCAAAACGTGATGAGGTTACCTTCGGCGGCATTGTCACGGCTGTCAATGAGCGTTTCTCCCAAAAGGACGGCAGACCGTTCGGCTTCGTTACGATAGAGGATTTTGAGGGGTCGGGCGAACTGGCTCTCTTCGGTAGTGACTGGGCTCGGTGGAATAATCTGCTCAAACTCAACTATACCATATACATAACCGCCAAGTGTCAGCCCCGCTACCGCAATAACCCATCGTTGCTGGAGCTGAAGGTGCAGAACGTTGAGCAGCTCTATGACGTGAAGACACATCGTCTGGAGCGGTTCACTATAACGGTTGACTCATCAGCCTTAGATGATGAGTTGGTTTCTGAACTGTCAACGGTTGTGGATGCCCATCAGGGTGAGACGCAGCTCTTCATACAGCTGCGTACCCCGGAGAACACATCTATTATGTTGCAGCGCCGTAACAAGGGAGTGAACGTAGACCGCAAACTGATAGACTTCATTACTGCCAACGAGAAGATGGATTTCCACATCAATTAGCAGTCAGTGTCGTTTGGCACGCTCTTTGATAGAACACACTCATTCGTGAGTATTAACATAAAACAGAATCATAAATAAGAAAAGAACATGGAAGTAGAAATCACAGCTGAGAACTTAGAGACTTATAAGAATGGTGAGCTGCCATTGGTAGTAGACCTGTGGGCAACATGGTGCGGACCCTGCAAGATGGTAGGGCCGATAATCTCTGAACTGGCAGAGGAGTATGACGGCAAGATAGTCGTTGGTAAGTGCGATGTGGAGGAAAATGATGATGTGGCCATTGACTTTGGCGTACGTAACATCCCTACCATCCTCTTCTTCAAGGGTGGGCAGCTGGTTGACAAGTTTGTCGGTGCTGCTCCAAAGAACGTTCTGGAGGAGAAGTTCAAGGCATTGCTGTAAGCTAAACATTGGTAATCTGTTGAAAGATTGCCCGACATTTTAAAAGCCATATCGGAAATTCTCTCTTGTCGAGATTCCGATATGGCTTTTTCTTTGTTGGTATGCAAAAGGATGGTAAGAGGAAAACGGGGCGATGCCCTTGAGGTTCATCGCTCCGTTGTGAATCTGCCGTTACGGATTATCCTCGCCACTTTCTTCTGATGGCTTCGGCTTCTTCGTTTTCTTGGCCGGTGCTTCCACACGCTCGTAGCTTACGCCGGTGAGGGTGAAGTATTTGCGCGAAGGCGAGAGACGCACGACGGGCTTCGTAATGTGGATGTTGGGATTGAACTCCACTGCGCCTTTCTCAACCAACTTGCTCTGGAAGGAGGGTGTGAGCGTGCCGATGTCGCCAAATTCCACGATATCGCCGTTTTCCACGTGGCGTTTTGCTATCTCGGCGGCGAGCCGGAGCACTGCCTCCACCTCTGCGCCGGTGAATGTGGTTGCGCGTGCCACCTCGTCGCAGAAGCTGCGGTGGTCGACGCGCTTGCGTCCCGTGGGGCGTGCCTGAAGCACAATTTTTCCTTCCATCGGTCCGAGATTTGCCTTGCGCTCGGAGAGCACATAAGCCAAAGGTCTGTTTGCCATAGTTCTAAGGGTTGCTCCGCTGTGGGTTTCTTGTCGGACAGAGGTCGGGAGCTTTACCCTCTGTCAGATGATTTTTTCTTGGTATATATGGCAAAAATACGGAATTAGTCGCAACAAACCAAAAAATCAGTCGACTAATTTTTAAAAACTGTCGACTGATTTTCGAGAAACTGTCGACTGTTTTTTCAGTCCTTCCAAAACCACCTGTTTAACCTTTCCTCTCCCCGATGTTTTGGTGGTGCGATGATACAACAAAGAGGTATGTAGGAATAAACGGAAAAGTAATCATACTCTGTCGGCAGTAATCACTCTGTACGTAAAGGAATTAACCGTAATACGCACACTCTCTTTATCATTGGTAATATAGTAATTCTTTCCCTCTTTCAAGATATGCATTTCATCCGCACCCTTGATGATATCCGACACGAAGCTTTCTATCTCCTGAGGCAAGAGATGAAGCCCGAGCTTACGATTAATTCTACCATACACTGATTCCGTGTAGCAAAGCCTTTCCAAAATAGCTTCTTTCAGAGAATTGCCAATTCCTTTATGAATTTGATTATTTCTCCATTCTTCCTGTGTGAGTTTGGTGTAATGCTCTGTGCGAATGTCATTCATCAATGGAACAGGCTTGTCGTATTCCGTATGGCTGTAAGTGAATCCACATTTCGCCTGCACTCGTTTTGACTTCTCGTTACCATCGTAATATCCGCACCAAACAGCAGCCATCCGCAACTCCTCAAAGGCATACCGCAGCAATTCGTTGACAGCTTCGGGAATTAACCCTTGCCCCCAATACGGCTCGCCAATCCAATAGCCTATCTCACATTCATAATCAGCTATCCTCGCAGTATGCGTTTCACTCCTTGCAGCCATTATTCCCACGCTGCCAACCACCTCGCCTGTCGTTTTCAGAACAACGGCATATGACTCCGGAGCAGACAGCACGCTCTTAATAATTTCACGGCTATTCTCAACGCTCGTGTGCGGTGGCCAACCTGCTATGGGACCGATATTCGGATTTCCGGCATACTTGTAAAGTGCTTCGGCATCGCTTTCCTGCCACGGTCTTAAAATCAGGCGTTTTGTTTGTAATTCCATATTTCCTACTAATAAAAGATTTTTTCGTCTGCCATTTAGGCATTGCACCAAACGAATTACATAACGAGGTTTCCCTCTTTATCAATCTGCCAAAAAGGATTGTAGGCCACCTCGAATACATAACCGTCCAAGTCCTTGAAATAGCCACTGTAACCTCCCCAGAATACTTTCTGTGCAGGCTTCACGATGGTCGCCCCGAGCCGTTCGGCTTCCTGCATCACGGCATCGACTTCCTCCTCCGATGTGGCGTTGTAACTGATGGTCATACCTGAAAAAGCGGTCTGCTGATGGTTTAATGTTGTGTCTTTTTCCAGCTCTTGCAGCGGGTACAACCCTAAGACTATGCCTCCCAAGGGAAACAGGGCATAGGTTTTCTGACTCTGTCCCGACTTTTTCCAACCCAAGCCTTCGTAGAATCCCAATGCCTTTTGAAAGTCTTTTACTCCTAATGTGATTAAAGTTAATTTCTGTCTCATAAATTATATGCTATGGTTTTTTGAAAGTTTGCCTTGTCGTATTCAGCGCGAGATATGATACCATTTTTCCGAAACCCACGTCTCGTGCCTGTCGCCATTCGGACTGCCTTCAATGACGACGCTTCCCCGGTCGGCCACCTTGGCTCTTCCGTTCACAAAAGGATGTGCGAATTTGTATCTGGGCTCGATGACGATATGCCCGAGGGTGTCGGCGTAGCCCATACGGCCGTCTTGTCCGATGATTCTGAAAAGTCCTTCGGATGGATTATCGGGACCATTGTCGTAGGCAAAGACGAAGAAGAGGAATTTGCCTTGATTGTCAAGACAGCTGATGCGTCCGTGCTGGTCGGCAACAAAGCCGATTCGGGTAATCGTATCCGTGAAGCAGAGCGTATATTGGCAGCCGACGACCGTATCGCCGCGTGCGTCGGCATAGCCGTACAGGTCGTTCTTCTCTATGCTGAAAAGCCTGTTGTCTGGCTTCGTACAGCCTGCGGGGAAAAGGAAAATGGAGAGGAAAAGCAGCGTGGCGATGCTTTTCAGAAAGAGTGCCTTCATCGTTGTTTCCGTTTTAAGACATCCGTCGTAGGGGATAATTCCTGCCGTGGACAAAGATTCCTGTTCTTGCCCGTCCGTCAGAAACTGACGCTGCGCGTGCCGTCTTCCAGTTCCTCAATCGTTACCTTGACGGCATTCTCGGGCAATATTTCTTCGATGAGTTCCGGCCACTCGAGGAGACAGAGGCTGCCGCTGTAGAAGTAGTCTTCGTAGCCCATATCGTAGACTTCGTCGAGTTTCTTGATGCGGTAGAAGTCGAAGTGGTAGATGGGATTGTCGTTGCCGTCGGTATATTCGTTCACGAGGGCGAAGGTGGGGGAAGTTATGACGTCTTCAACGCCGAGAACCTCGCAGAGGGCTTTGATGAACGTGGTCTTGCCGGCACCCATCTTGCCGTAGAAGGCAAAGACCTTGCCGTCACCCATACCATTGATAAATTCCTTTGCAGCCTCGTGGATGCTGTCGAGGCTATTGATTCTGATTTCCATATTGTTTGTTTTTGATAATCTGATAAACGGTAGTTGGCGATTTCTCACCGCCTTCTCGGTGTCAGCGTGATAAGCGGGACAATCATCTCCTCAAGAGAGATGCCGCCATGCTGGAAAGTGTCTTTGTAGTAGGATACGTAGTAGTTGTAGTTGTTCGGATAGGCAAAGAAGGCATCACCCGTAGCGAAGACGTAGCTTGTACTGAGGTTCGGGGCGGGTAGCTGTGCCTGCCGGGGATCCTTTATAGTGAACACCTCACGTGAGTCATAGCTGAGGTTCTTACCCAGCTTGTAGCGCAGATTGGTGTTGGTGTTGCGGTCGCCGATAATCTTGACAGGCTTTGTCGTGCGGATGGATCCGTGGTCAGTGGTGATGATGACCTTATAGTCTGACTGTGCCAGCTCCTTGAAGACATCAGCCAGTACGCTGTGCTGGAACCAGCTGAGCGTGATGGAGCGGTAGGCACTCTCGTTGCTGGCCAGCTCACGTATCATCTTCATCTCGGTGCGGGCATGGGAGAGCATGTCGATGAAGTTGACCACAAGTACGTTAAGGTCATTCTGTGTCAGGTTCTTGTATTGCTGCATGAACTTGTCAGCCCCGGCAGAGTCGTTTATCTTGTGGTAGGAGAACTTGTCATGCCGGCGATAACGGTCAATCTGTGTCTGGATGAGCGGTGCCTCGTTGAGGTTCTTTCCCTCTTCCTCATCCTCGTCAACCCATAGGTCGGGGAACATTGTGGCAATCTGCTGTGGCATGAGTCCGCTGAAGATGGCGTTTCGGGCATACTGTGTCGCTGTGGGGAGGATGCTCATGTAGAGTTCCTCGTCAATGTCAAACATGTCACCGATTTCCTGTGAGAGCATGCGCCACTGGTCGAGACGGAAGTTGTCAATGACGATGAGAAACACCTTCTCGCCTTGGTCAATGAGTGGGAACACCTTACGCTTGAAAATGTCGGGGCTCATCAGCGGGCGGTCAGCCTCATTGCTTGCTGCCGGCTTCCTGTTGAGCCCAGCCAGTTTGGAGAAGCTGCTGCTGAGGCTGTCTTGCTGTGGTGCCACCCAGCTGAGATAGTTCTTTGATATATATTTCGCAAAACCGTTGTTGGCCTCCTCTTTTTGCATCTTCAGCATCTCGGTCATGCTGCTGTCGGCACTGCTCAGCTCCAGTTCCCAGTGTACGACCTTCCGGTATACTTCCGTCCAGTCGCTGAAGGTGTGGCAGTCTGCGATCTGCATGGCAATCTGCTGGTAGTTCTGTTGGTAGCCGCTCTGCGTCACCTCAGTCACGATCTCCTTCTGGTGTATGTTTTTCTTGAGCGTGAGAAGAATTTGGCTGGGGTTGACGGGTTTGATGAGATAGTCGGCAATTTTGGATCCAATGGCTTGGTCCATTATGTTCTCTTCCTCACTCTTTGTCACCATGACGATTGGTGTGGCTGGCTGTATCTCCTTAATCTGCTGTAATGTCTCCAGTCCTGAGAGGCCAGGCATCTGCTCATCAAGCAAGACGAGGTCAAAGGTCTGTGTGCGGCACTGGTCAATGGCATCTGTCCCGTTGCTGACCATAATAACCTCATATCCTTTCTTCTCAAGGAAGATGATGTGGGCTTTCAGCAGCTCAATCTCATCATCTACCCACAGTAATAATCCGTTGCTCATATTTGTAGTTTCCTTTCTTAGAACCCGTCCAGCTCATAATACTCATCTTCAATGTCGTTCTGTACGGGCTGATTCTTCTTTGTGTTGTTTTTATTGTTGTTCCTATTGTTGTCCTGCGTCGGAGCATCGTCTCCGAAGTAGATGATCGGGCCATCATCCACAGGGTTCGGTTTCTTGGCAGGAATTGGCTTGGGGTTTTCTCCCGTGGTCTTTGGTTTAGGCTCGGCGGCTTGTGCTTTCTGTCCCGCATTGCTCTGCTTCAGTTCCGTTGCCTGTGGCTTTTCTGTTGCGGGCTGCTGCTGAGGCCTGGGACTGGTTGGTGTAGTTGTCCTCGGTGCAGTTGCAGCTGGTTGCTGAACGGCTGGTGTGCTTGTCTGAGTATCCGGCACGGTTGGCTGTGACCCGGGCATGGCTTGAGTCTCATCGGTCGGGATTTCAAAGGTGTTTTCATCCTTCGGAGCTGGCTTGGGCCCGATAGGGGCAGGCTTCGGCTCTTCCAGAGGAATGGTCATCGTGTTATTGGCCGGTACATCCTGCGTGTCAGGATAGAGGTCGGGGTCAGTAGCGTGTCTGTCCTCAATTTCCTGCTGGATGTCACGCTCACGTGGTGTGGCAATCTCAGCCGGCTCGGTGAGCAGATACCTCTTCGTGACAGTCAGGGGAGCAAAGTGTTTGGCATAGAAGTCCTCGTAGTCCTTATAGCTGAACACTGTTCCTACCAGCTGCAGGTTCTTGTCGCTGATGATGATGCCTTTGGCTGTCTTGCCCATCTGTTGCACGACGGCAGTAGCGGCAAAGAGTTGCCGGGCATATTGATAGGCCTCATCATAGCTGCGGAAACCTGCCACCTGCATCTGGTTCATGCCGTTGAGGTCCTGTATCTCAATCTCGAAGTTTCTGACGAGGAAGTTTGTGAAGTTGAACCGTGCCAGCTCAAAGAGCAGTTTGTTCTCATTCAGCGAGTCGGGATGATAGATAAGGAGGAATTTGAAATCTACGTCACGCTCAGTTGACAACTTCGCCTGTTGGATGCTGTCACTGTCATTGAGGACGCTGGAGCGATAAGTCCACACATCACCTAAGTCGAATTTTCCGCCACGCAGCTTCTTGCCAGCCTGTACGCCATTGACAATCATTCCCGCCATCTCGCTGATCCGGCTTTGTGGATACTTCTCAACCACCTTCTTCATGTCGCTGATGCAGCCGTTGGTATCACCATTGTTCAGTTTTCCCAGCCCACCGATGAAGAGGAACTTGTCCCGGTTCGCTCCCATAGGAAATCGGCTCTCTGATATGCGTGCATTGCCTGAAACCTCGCTATAGCGCCCCTGTTTGAAAGCCTCATAGGTGGCGGCATAGAGGGAATCCTCCATCTGTACACCAAAGCGGGCATTCTCCTTGTAATAGGGGTCGGAGAGAAGTACGGTCCACTTGCTTTTGGGATGATTCTGCTTCAGACGGGTGACATACTCCTCAGCCTTTACTGGCTCATTCTTGCGCATATAGAGCAGGTAGAGATGATAATAGACATCATCCATCTGCCCGTAGTCTGGATAGTCATCGCTCACACGGCGGAGAGCTTTCTCTGCCAATGACAGGTTGTCAAGTCTGTCTTTGAAGATAACCCCCGAGTGATGCAGTCCGTCTTCCAGCAGCTTGTTGCTGGCTTCCAGCTGCTCTGTTGTGAAAGGAATCTGTGCCAGATAGTATTCCCGCTTATGTGGGTCGTTCTTTACGGAGTCGGCTATCAGCCTGATGGAGTCCTGTTTGGCTTCGGCCTGGATGATGGAGTCACGTTGTGAGTCGGTCAGGTCAGGCATATCCGTGTTGTTGCCCTGCATACCGACAACGGTCTGGTTGATACGCTGCCAGTTGTCAATGTTCTGTCGCTTGCCCCATAGCTGTTGGAAGGTGATTTTTCCCTGCTGTACGGCTGTCGGGCTGTAGAAGTACCAAGTGTTGTCCTGCTGCCTGCTGCCTGCCGCTTTCCGGCTCATGTTGGCTATGTTGCTGCCCTGTGGCCCTCCTCCTGTCATCTGCTGCTGTCCGGCATTCTGTTCTTCCAGCTGGTCGCGCTCCTCTTTCTCCTTCTTTTTAAGGGCATCAATGACACGGTCAATGGCGGCATTTCGCTCAGCCTCAGAACATCTTGCCAGGTGTTGGAGCGAGTCCTGCAGCTGTACGGCATCCGTGTAGGGTGCCAGCTCGTCCAGGATCTTTGAGCGTTCGGAGAGCTGTGCATAGTCTTTGCGGTCTTTGTCGAGCAAGCCGATAGCCTCACCATAGCATCGTTTGGCATCTCCGAAACGCTGCCTTGCCCAATAGAGGTCGCCTAAGTGGAGGAGCAGCACTCCTTTCTCTATACCGCTGCGGGTAGCTTTCCTGTTGCCTTGTTCGTAGGCATTGATGGCAGCAAGGGTGTCATGGTCTGCCAGGTGGATGTTGCCCATTGCGTAATAGACCTGGTCAAGATATTCCTTGTTGTTGTCAGAGGCCGCCATGCGTTTCAGCTTGCTGACCATCTTCTTCGATTGCCCTGTGGCAGTCACCTCGGTCTCGGCTATGCGGGCATTGAACTCCAGCTCGTAAGGCGGGTTGGTACGGATGACACGCTGGAAGGCCTTGTATGCCTCCTGGTTCCGTCCGAGTGCGGCAAGCACCTGCCCCAGGAGATAAAGCTCGCGGGCTTTCTGCTTACGGCGCATCTCGTGCTTGATAACCTTCTGCAGATAAGGCACGGCCTTCTCCAGGTCGCCCGTGTGCAGGTAATAGTCAGCATAGGTATAGTCCCATTCCTTTATGGCGCGCCAGTCCATAGAGTCACGCTGCATGTTGCGGATGATGTCCTCGGCATCGTAGAGCCAGTCCTGCTCCACATAGCATTTGGCCAGCCATGCCCGTGCCTTTCCGTAGATGGCGGGCTGTCCCTTGTAGAGACGGCTCATGTAGGCAAAGGTGGCGGCAGCCTCCTCAAAGGCTCCTTTGTGGAACTGTGACCTCCCCATGAGCATCCATGCCTTCCACAGGAAGGGGTTGTACTCTCTCCGTGAGAGCCATTCGATGTCACGTTCCGTCTTGCGTCTGCTCTTTGTCCATTCGGGCCGTTTCTTGATGCTGTGCTTGGCGATGGCTTTCTCGGCTTTCTCTATGGCACGGTCAAAGTTGGTCTTTCCCAGTTCACGGCTGCTCTTGTTGCCGACCGTGTAGAGTGGAAGCATCTCGGTGAAGTTGTCTTTATTGCCGTTCTCCTTCTCCAGCGAACCGTCAATATAGGCCTGCGCACCGTTGAAATAGGTGTTGTATCGGGCATTGAAGGCATGCCACCAGCGTGACTGTGAGGTGTTTTTGTTCGTAGAGCAGCCTGCAATCATCAAGGAGATGACTGCCAACAGGAATGGGGCGATATGACTTGCGTGGTTTTTCTTCACGTTGCTGTGTTGGGGGAGAAGGAACCCTGCGACTAAGTCGCAGGACACGGAACCAGGGGAGGGCTGTGCTTAGCTTCTCATTCTTTACTTTTTATTCTTTATCCTTCACTCTTCGTTCTTCATTCTTTATTCTTCACTTCTTTCATCCTTCAATCATGGTGATCAGCTCATCCTTGATTTGGTCAGGAACGTTTATTTCGCGGAGGATGAGGCTGCGGTTCCAGCCCTTTGCCTCCTGGGGCTGCATGGTGTAGAGAACGGTGGCAAACTCTTCAGCCTCCTCGGCTGTGTACTGGTCAGAGGGACGGCCACGGAAGCGGTCGAGTTCCTCGTCATCGTAATACTCAATGGCTTTGGTGGCAGCCTCCATCATGCACACCTGCTCGCAGCTGTCATCCAGTCCATCGCATGATGAACAGTCGCCTGAGGTGGGCATGACTACGTCAGGCTCGCCTTCTTTCTTCTTAGTGAGGAGGGTTAGCAGCGCAGCGATGCTGCCCAGCAGGAGGAGTGCGCCGATGCCGATAATGAATATGCTCATTTGGATAAGTCTTTTGTGAAATATTAAGAAGATGTATGAGGCATTATCCTGCCTGTTGAATGTTGAAGCCTGCCTTGCGCAGGTCATCCCAGTAGTGGGGGTAGGATTTTGACACAACCTCTGGGTTGTTGATGCGTATCTCGCCTAATTTTATCGCCAATGGGGCGAATGACATTGCCATGCGATGGTCCTCATAGGTATCAATGGCAGGTTGTGCCAGCGGTTCGCAACGTTCTCCATCCCAGATCAGTTCGGCATTGTTGGCATCATGCAGCACATAGCCCAGCTTTGCCATCTCGTTTTTCATTGCCACGATGCGGTCAGTCTCTTTTATCTTGAGGCTTGCCAGTCCGGTGAAGTGGAAGGGTATTCCCAGAATCGGGCAGAGGGTAATGAGTGTCTGCGCAAGGTCGGGCTGATTGATGAAGTCATAGTCCAGTCGGTTCAGCATCCGTGGGTGACGGGTCAGCGTGACATC
>JAILEG010000025.1 GCA_024688365.1 Prevotella sp. | reverse complement strand
TTTGTTGTGGGGATGGGCGGTGATGAGCGATAATAAGCGGTGATAGGAGAGAGTAACCAATAGGCGATGATGGGCGGTGATGGGGAAGAAAATGACAGGCGATGATGGGCGGTGATGGGCGGTGATGGGGAAGGATAAATGGTTGTGAAAAACTAAATTTTTTTGTGCTTCAGCAGCTCTTTTCAGTTGAAAAGGCAACGTTGGGCGGCCCTTTTTGTTAAATAACTAAAAAACAACAAAAAGTAAAATAATTCTGATTGACTCTTGATTTTTTTTTACATTTGTATGCTTAAATCCTGAGGAAGGACTAATTATGGGCTGAGGGCTGGCTTCAGGCTCTTATTTTCAGGTATAATATTGATAATTATAAAACATGCGGCTACATTGCCGCTCAGTCTACTTAACGATATAACGGAGTATGTGTTGTTTTGCTTTAGAGAGTAAACTAAATTAATATAACTATGCAGAAAAAAACGTATTTGGTACCGGCAGTTCAGATTATTGAAGTGCAGGGTGTTTGTCAGCTCATGAGCGGAAGCGGTGGGCATGTATTGGGTGAGAGCCGTCCGCCCGCTGGTGTTACTGTCACTGACAGTGAGTTTGGTGGGACCGTTGAGCAGGAAGATGATCCGAATGGCGGGGGGAACAGTCCATTCGAGCCAGGATTCGGCAGTGGTCTTTTCGATTGATCAGCATGATGTCACTGTCTTCACGAAAGGAAAGCCTTGTAAATTAACTGATAAAACATTAGAAGAGAAAGAAATGAAACACTATTTATCCTTAGTTCTTGGATTGATGGCAGCAGTGCTTGCCGCTGGCTGTGCATCCGATGTGGCTGATGGAGTCAAGGGTCCTGATGTATGGAAAGACCTCGTTGATGTGACAATTTCCATCAGTCAGGCTCCGAGTGCGGCTGCTACACGTACGACCCTCTCAGACAAGGGTGACAAGATCGAACGGCTCTGGAAGCAGGATGACAAGCTGAGCGGCTATGACCTGACCCAAGGCACTCCTGCCATCGGCCTGCGCCTGCAGACCTTGCAGGAGGGTGCAGACTGGCATTATGCCACGCTTTTTGCCTATGGCACGCCCTGGGCTGACAATGATGAGATTGTCGCCATCTATCCCCGCCCAGGTATTGTGCCTACCACTACCGTTGAGGGCACTACAGTGACGTATAACCTCACCGGGCAGGACGGCACGCTGCCTACCTTGCAGCAGACCCACGACTTCCTCTGGGGAAAGGGATTGCTCAAGATAACCGATGCTGAGACCAGGACGGGCCGTGGAACGATTGACAACATGATCACCCAGGAGATGATTCTCAAGGTGGTACTGAACGATGCTGACGGCAATGCTATCACTGATGCCAGCCACCTCTCCATAAGTGATGTGAGTACGACAGCCACGCTCGACCTCAATACGGGCATCCTCACGCCGAGCCAGGAGAAGGGCACACTGGAGATTGACCTCAAGGGCGACGGCACCAGCAATGTCTATTACATTGCGCTTTTCCCGGGCGACATCCATCCCACGGTGACCGTGAAGCGGGGCAACCTGGGCTATGTAGCCACGCTGAGGCAGAAGACGTACGAGAAGGGGCTTTACTATGACACGGAGCTGAAGATGCGCAAGACCTTCATGGAGATTGGCGGTGTGAAGTGGGGACTGGGCAATCTCATGTATATCAACGGCAAATGGGGTGTTGCTCCCGAGCAGTGGCAGTTCCTGAATTATAAGGACGTGTACACTGCCGGAGTCCTCAAGGATCCTAAGACAAACGGTGAATTCCGTGAGCCTGACGGTATGCGTGACCACTTCAACTGGGGTGTCTTGGGCGACCATGCCCTTGAGTGGGGACATGACAACTATGCCAACATGACGGCAGGCGACATATCCGGGAAGATGTATGAGGACCGTGCATGCACGCAGCCGACAACCGATTTCACGAAGGCGCAGTACGGTGACGTTGCCTACTGGGGCACGCAGGGCAAGTACCGCATGCCGACAGTGGATGAGATGAAGGCTCTGACGATGACAGGCTATAAGTTCGGATATTACAGGACGAAGAACGACTACTACGTCTATGGTTATCTCTTCGACGGGCGTAAGATAGAGGATAGTGACGAGGCCGGTAACGAGATAACGCAGGCTGAGTATGACAACGGTGTCTTCCTGCCGACTTGCGGTGTGAGGAATGAGAAGTACGGCAATCTGAAGTTCAATAATGCCGAGGCATATTACATGTCGAGTACGGCCGTTGATGATCCTGCCGATAAGTACCGTGACCCAGGCATGCGCTATTATGGCATCACGCTTGACAAGGATGGTGTTGACTGGGGACATTTCCAGTATGCCAACAAGACTAACGGCATGAGTCTCCGTCCGGTACTCGTTGAGTAGCATGACTTGAGGAAAATCTTCGGATTTCCCCCTTTCAGGGCCTCTCCCACGAATCTCTCTGTGTGGGCGAGGCCTTTTTTTGTAGCCTGCGTGGCTCTGTGTGCCCCCTGTGAGTGTCTCAGTCACTCGTTCAGAGTTCTTGCCCCCCTGTCGCACAACGGCAGGAGTCCCGCTATGGCTTCACTCCCTGTCCATGCCCTGGCAGGCTTTCAGCCTTCTTGCTGGCAATGAACAGAGGGAAAAGGGAGAGGAAGTGTGGGCACCAAGGTGCAGGGAGGTGCAGGGAGAGGAGAAAGAGAAGGGCAGGGACAGTGTTCACACCATATCCTTCAGCTCCTCCGGGACACAGATGGAGTCACAGTGCAGCTGGTCGAGCTTCTCCAGGCCGTGCTTGGTGATGTGGAACCGCTGGCATCGTCCGTCCTCCGAGCATGCACGGCGGCGGATGAGTCCGTCACGCTCCAGTGCGGCGATGACCTTTGAGGCATTGGAGCGGGTGAGCCCCATCTCGTCAGCAATCTCCCCGGCGAGCATCGGATGCTCATGCTCAGAGAGCAGGCAGAGGAGCATTGCCTCATTGATGTTCAGCCCAATCTGCTGCTGCAGTCCGTTCTCGAATGTGGAGATGGCACGGAAGATGTCGCGTATTTTCGTTATGCAATGGTTGTCCATAGAAATTGTAATTTTAGTCAGAATCTGTTTGTCTCAGCAATGGGACGGCACTCCGGGCTGTCATTCCCAAAGCCCTGTTTGCAGTTTTGCCGCCCGTTACTGTCTCTTTACTTATATGCCCAGGCAGAATGGCGCAATGACAAGTCATCCTGTTGTGGATGATGTCATTCTGCCATTCTGCCTGTCCCCTCGCGGCGATGCCTGGAGTGGGGAGATGGAATAGAGGGGAGGCGTAGGGCCAGCCCGTTTTATCGCCTCTCCTCCCTTACTTCAGCAGCTCAGCCTTGATGATCTGCTCAAACTGTGGCTTGTTCATCGCCCCGGTCTGCATCTGCGGCTTGCCCTCCTTGGGGATGAAGAGGAGGCTTGGTATGGAGCGGATGCCGAAGACGGCTGCCAGCTCCTGCTGCTGGTCAACGTCCACCTTGTAGACGTCAATCTTGCCGCTGTACTCGCCAGCCAGTTCCTCCAGGATGGGAGCGGTGGCCTTGCAGGGCCCACACCATGTGGCATAGAAGTCGATGATGGCAGGCTTGTCGCCCTTGAAGACCCATTTGTCAGGATTCTTCTCATAGTCCATCACCTGCTGCTTGAACATCTCGGTTGTCATCTCAGTTACATTCATATTCTTTTCCTTTCCTTGTTTTTTGTTGTTGCTTACTTCTTTCTCTGTTCTTGTCGCCTGCTTGCCGGCTGGGGCAGCCCCGTTGCCTGAAGGCTTGTTGTTCTGTGTGCATGCCGTCAGGGCGAATGCCATTACGGCTGCGATGAGTGTTGCTGTCCGTTTCATCTGTTGCTGTTTATCGTTTATAATGTTTCCTGTGGAAAACGATGCAAAGGTATATATAAGTTTTGGAACCTCCAAATTTCCAATGGAAAATTATCAGTTGTTAACTAAACGGTGTTCTGCAGGTAGGCCCACCCCCAACAGCCTCTCCCCCTGCTCCTCCCCGAAGAGGGAGGAGGGGGAGCAGTGGGATGCCCCTGTCTTTATGGTATGGAGCAATATGAGTGGAAGGCAGAACCGGTTTGCCGTTGTTGATGGTGGAATAAAGATTTTCTTAGCAGGAATGTCAGGAAAGATGGAATGTGTGGAATTTTCCGCAGGGACATTTCACTTCCGTTCCACTACAGCCAAATCATCATCTGTCTTTCTTCTGCGGAGTTGTTCCATATCTGAATCATCTGTACTTAATATGGTGCGGATATGGTTATGTTCACGGAATCCCACACAAAATCTGCAAAGAATTTCACATAATCCTGCCGTCCTTGATGGGTGAGAATCACATTTTCTGTTTTCTTGTGTTTTGTCATTAAGGTGTTATCGCATATTATAACAGATAAAGTGCTAAAAGCAGTAACAGGACGCTCATTCCCCAATCCTCCCTTTATCGGGGAATGGTGTTAAGGAATAATCGTCCTGTTGCTTTTATTTTGTTTTGTCGCTGTGGCACGATACGCACCAGCTTCCAGTCTGCCATCAGCTTGCATCCCGTCATCAGCGGCAAATCCTGTCATGTAAGCGTCCCACGGCATGCCTCTCAGGGAAATCCCGTTGTTTACTCCCCTCCCACTTCGGGGAGGGGCAGGGGTAGAGGCCGTTGGGGTAGAGCCCGTTTGGGGTGGGCCTTCCCTTACAGTGCCTTCATGACATCCTCGGTGATCATCTCATCGGTGAGATGGTTCTCACGCAGGAGGTCGTTGACATCATAGCGGTCATAGAGCTGCTTCTTCACGCCGAAGTTCATCACCCGCACGTCCGTCGGGCCATAGAACCGGGCGATGCGCTCGCCGAATCCGCCATCGAGTGACCCATCCTCCAGGGTGACGACGAGCTGATGGTCGGCCTTCAGCTCGTTGAGGAGCTGCTCATCCAGTCCGGAGAGGAACCGTGGGTTGATGAGCGTGGCGTCGATACCCTTGCCGGCAAGCAGGCGGACAACGTTCTCGCCCTTCTGATAGAAGTCGCCTGCGGCGATGATGGCCACCTTGCTTCCCCGGTGCGCCACCTTGAAGCGGTTGATGTCAGAGAAGTCCGTATCGACAGGCCCGGTGCTGTGGGCAGCCCCATACTCCGGCACGCGGATGGCCACCGAGTGCTTGTCCTGGCGGATGGCCCAGCTCTCCATGGCGATGAGTTCCTCGTAGGTTGTCGGGGCAAGGTAGACGAGGTTCGGGATGTGGCTCAGCATCGGGATGTCGAAGAAGCAGATGTGCGTGAAGTCGTTCATGCCGAAGATGGAGGAGCCGAGGACGTTGATGACAGCCGGATTGCCGTTGACGGCGAGGTCCTGGCAGAGCTGGTCATACGTGCGCTGCAGGAAGGTGGCCTGGAGGCTGACAACGGGGTGTGCCCCACGCTTGGCCATGCCTGAGGCCAGAGCGATGGCCTCCTCCTCGGCGATGCCCACGTCAATATACTGCTTGCCCGCCTGCTCACGCTTCTCACGTGTGAAGCCCACGTTGGCCGGCACGCCCGCCGCGATGCAGACGAGTTTCGGGTCACGCTTCATCTCCTCCAGGAGCCAGTCGCCCAGCATGGCCGGGATGTACTCGCCGCCCTCCTGGCTCTTCGGGCTGCCGTCCTCCATGTTGAAGGCTGCGTGCCAGTGCCACTGCTCCTTGTTCTCGGTGGCAGGGCCGTAGCCGTGTCCCTTCTCGGTGTGTATATGCACGACGACGGGATGGTCCGTGTCCTTCACCTTCTGGAAGGCCTCGATAAGCTTTGCCACGTCATTTCCCTCCTCCACATAGAGATAGTCGAATCCGAAGGCCTTGAAGTAGTTGTTCTCCGCCTTGCCCTTCGTCTCGCGCAGGAGGCGCAGGTTGCGGTAGATGCCGCCGTGGTTCTCGGCGATGCTCATCTCGTTGTCATTGACCACGATGATGATGTTCGTGCCGATCTCGCTCACGGTGTCGAGCCCCTCGAAGGCCTCTCCTCCCGACAGCGATCCGTCGCCGATGACGGCGATGACGTTCTCCTTCCCGCCGAGGATGTCACGGCCCTTCATCAGTCCCGATGCCAGGGCGATGGAGGTGGAGGTGTGGCCGATCTCGAAGTTGTCATACTCCGGGTTCTCCAGCGGTGAGGAGTAGCCTGATATGGTGTCGATTTTTGTCACGTCCAGGAATCCCTCCTTGCGCCCGGTGAGCATCTTGTGCGGATAGCTCTGGTGGGAGATGTCATATACAATCTTATCCTCGGGTGCGTTGAAGACGTAGTGCAGGGCCACGGTGCCCTCGGTGAAGCCCAGGTTCGGGCCCACGTGGCCGCCATGATGGCTCACACGGTTCAGCACTCCCTGGCGCACTTCGTTGGCCAGCACCGTCAGCTGGTCGGTTGTCAAGCCCTTGAGATCCTTCGGGCTGTTGATGTCCTCAATATACATAAGTCTATATTTATATAAATGTATTGTTAGATAAAATCTTCATACACCGTGCCTGTCGGCGGCTCTTCCTGTCAGCAGCAAATCCTGCGCCATCCGCTCATCGGCTTCTGTCAGGCGGACAGGATGGCAGAGGGAGGCATGCCAGCGTGGCAGGCAGATAAGTCGTGGGCGGTCATAATGGCAGGCGGAGCTTCCTGCCCTGCGCGCGCAATGACACCCGTCAGCTGCTTTTAGGGTGCAAAATTACAACTATAATTTCAGACGGACTTTATCTTTTGTCAGGTTTTCCCTACCAATATTACAGGGAAAGCTGCTGGAAAAGCGGTGGAACGTCGCCGGATATGCCGCAGGGAAGTCCTTTGAATTACCGTTTGGAAGTCCTTGATTTGCCACAGGGAAGGCTCCAAATTGTCACCGGACGATATGAAGTATAAGGCTTGCAGTTGATACTAACGTAATCTGAGTTCGGTATAGATGTAGGCAGGAGATAAACAGCAGACCAAGGGAAAAATTTAACACACTGGCAAAGGAGTTTTTCAAATATTATCCGTAATATTGCACTTGCTGGTTGACTCTTTACTCTTTCGGCGCAGGCAAGAGAATATATCGAGCCAACAACATCAGAGCCAAGCTTCCGGAAACAGCAGAATGCTGGACTGGAATGTGCTACTTTGTCAAGAACGTGATGAAGTTCCTCAGGGAACTTTGTCTTAACCTTTTCGAATCTTGGCCCAATTTGTGGACAAATGCCATTGCGAAGTTTAGAGTCCGCTGCTTTGCTGTCATGGCGATTTGTTAATTCAGCGAACACTAAATAGAAACCTATTTTTATGATGGTAAGATATACAAATGCAATGAAATTTGTAATTTATATATTGGTGTAACGTTTTCTCGCCCAGTTGAAGGCTAACTTTGCTGAAAAATAAAAATATGACAATAAAAGAATTATTCAAGCAGGTTTCATTTGAGGAACTTTGTCCACAATTAAAGTCTTATGTGAAAACTTACGATGTCTTTGGCAAAGACCTTGTCGAACATCTATACTTGTTCAGGGAAGCATACGACAGATTGAGACTTCTAAAACCAAGTGGACAATTAGACAGCTACATTGACAAGATGCAGCAAAATGGAGTTGCGGTACACAAGGAAGTGGAGGTTATTTGCTATGATGATTCAGACAAAGGAAACATCGATCTTTCCTTCGATTTGGAGGGTAGTTGGGAATATAATTTATCCTTAGAACTCGTCTTGCCAAAAGATAAGACTATTTCGCTTGCTACTCTTGCCGCCTTATGTCTTTGGCAATTAACGTATGATAACTGGTCTGATTATCAAGAGGAAAGTCGCATCGAACGTGCCCTAAATCCACCCAAACCTTCCAACAAATATGAGGTTGCTTTGGAAAGTCTTGAAAACAGTATATATAAGCGGCAAACGCCAAAGTTATTTCTACCCAAATTTAAGAAAGACAGATTAATGCGTTGTAAAATTCTGCCAGCAGGGTTCTCTGAAAGAATGATTCATAAGTGTTTAAATGGTGATGACAGGAAAAACCGTAGCAAGCGGAAACGCACATATAGGCAGGAAAAGCGTAAGGAGTTTCTTAAAAGGATGGGAAATCGGCAAGCTGTCGTCGATAAATTCACTATGGAGGGGAGCTCATTCACAGAGGGAAGTTGCGATTACCTGCTTCATGTCGAAAATGGAGAAAGGATAAGGTTTCGTTCACCTCTTATAGAGCATGCTTTGGACTATATCTATACCTCTATGGCTGATTATTGCGTGTTGCCACCTGTGGCCAAATTCAAGGAAGCCATTACCTTTGTTGTTTTTAAGAAAGGACAAGTTGCGAGCTCTTTGGAAATAGACAACTTTAAGAAGCATGTAGAAGAATTGTTGTCGTGTAGTGTTATCTATGGACAGGTTGAAAGCGATGTGCATGAGACCGAGGTTACGTTATTAATGTTTAATAGATAAAAAACAGAATGAAAATAAAGAAAGCCACCGCCCGAATGATGATAAACCAGCAAGCAAAATGGCGTAAGCAGGCTGAAAAGCCTGCCAAGTGGAATGAAGGATATGCCGATGCTACTTACGAAAATGTCTGTAATCTAAATGAGCACTTGGCAAGTATCATCGCCCGTCATCTCCATGCTTTTCTCAAAGCAGCAAAGGGACCGTATGGTGGAGTTCCCTGTGTTTTGGTCAGTGGTGATTCTGATGAAGCCTACAAGCGCTGGTTACAGATGATTCGCGATATGATATTCGCTTTTGATAATTTTTTCTCCAGAGAAATGGATAGTAATGCCGACATAACAGACCCTCATGTGATAGAAGTCCGACAGCGTGTCAGGAAAGGCATGCAACTTTTTATTGACTATTTTGACCATCTTTGGATATAGAAACGAAGTTATATGGAAAAGAACAGAAGAAACTTACTGGAATTTTTCTCCTACCACGACAAGAAACATCTTGTGAAGTTGGAACAACGGATTCTGCAACATTATGAAGATGCAAATCATTATGATAGGTATTCCTTCTTGCTCAAGGTGAGAAAGGATTTTATTGACGGCATTGTGCTGGAGCATCAAGATGTTTTCCTTACGGATATTATTGCTTTCAACGAAGCCCTAAGTTTGGCTTTGCAGCAGATGTACCATCATGCACATCTGGTGTGGGACAAGATAAAAGACGACAGTTTATTTGGAAGCAGCAAGGAACTTGTTGCGCGTTGCTTTCTTCCGAGCCAATATCCAGCCCAGCACCCTGTTCATAGGAAAAACAGTGAGGCACTCTATTGTGCGTTACAAGATTCGGGATGGAACAAATTCTATGAAGACGGAGTATCGTTAATGCCTTTACGATTGGCAGAAGGGCTGGATAAAGAATCTTTTGAGTCTTACATTGGTATGGATTGCCCACCCCCTAACTGGAATGAAGGACTTGACCGAGAACTGACCAAAGACCTGCACCTCATTCATCAGTTTAATCATTTGTTTGAATACACCAATTTTGCCCTGACAGATTTTATCTATTGCCGTGATTTTGAACCGCAAATAGAGATTATGTTAGGATAAAACTTTGCGGTTTGGCACAGCAGCGCAGATTACAACTCAATCAATCGTGGCGCATGGCACAACAGATACTGATTGTCCAGAACAGAGCCATTTGAAAAGATGGTCGGCCCCATCTCTACCATACCATACGACTCATGGGCATGCCCGAACAGGTGATATTGTGGCTTTACTTCCAACACCCGGTTTCGCAAAGGCAGATTACCCCAATGCCTACCGCTTGATTTGTCCAATATCATCATGGGAGGTTCATGCGTAATAAGTATATCTGTATCTGTGGGGATAAGACTTTCTTGATGGTTATAACCTAAGCCAAAGAATTTCACGTTGTCAATCTCACAACCTCTGTCTTGCAGGAAATATACATTATGGGGCAATTCTTCGATATTCTCTGCATCCCATAAGCAAAGGTCGTGATTGCCTGTAACAAAAAGTTTATGGGGATAAGGCAGCTCGATAAGCCAATTCAAGAAGTCCAGCACTTCCTGCTCTGTACCCATATCCGTAAAGTCGCCGCAATGCACCAAGACATCTGCTGCAGGCAAATCAGCCAGTAACTGATGTCGGTTGTGGGTATCAGAGATTTGAAGTATTCTCATTTCTGTGGTCTTAAGATTGAGCGGCACCACATATGGGCTCTGTATCGAAGCCAGCGATATATTCTACATGAGGATTACCGAAGTTCTGGCTTAGCTGCCATTTCACTTCTACAGAGTCTGGAAGTTGGTCAAAGAAGGAAGCTAATGCGTCCATATCTTCTTTTGCATTGTCCATTTCGTTGTTTTGCAATTCCAGACCAAACAGCAGGGTGCGGATATTCTCGTGAGGAATAGTCTGGATAGCCTCCTTTATCGCACCCACTTTCCCGGCTGCAATAAATGTTGTGGCACGCATGCAGATTCTAAAATCAGAGTAGTCCATGCTGATGAGTCCCACAGTCTCTATGAAATGCTTGAAGAACAGCAGATAATGCAGTATATTGTCTTGTAAGATACAATAACGAGTGGTAAGAATATTGTAGAAATCCCATCTCTCCTTAAACTCCTTGTACTGATGGCTCGCATGCAAGTCAAGAATAAAGATGTCTTTAACCATATCTTCATATTGCCTGACAAAGGCATCAATTTCAGAGGCATATACTTCCGCATCATCGGTAAAGACGAAAATTGCAATGCAATGTTTAGAGCGTAGGTCATCAACGCTCCAACGGGTGATGTCTTTATAAGGTTGGTCTATGCTACTTAAAATTCCGGAGGCCTTGTCACCAAAGCAGTGATAGGCATAGAAACTCTCTGTGAGACTCTCAAAGTCAAATTGTTGGAGTGATTTTTCCATATCTTTATTTGTAAAGTTCAGCCATCTCTTCTATGCGCTGCTTCATAAGCTGACGAAGGCTGTTGGGGTGAATAACTTCTACATTGGGACCATGTGATAACAGTTCCTGAATAAAGTCGTAGGTTGGTTTGAGATAGTATTCAAATACGGTGCAGTCCTCTGTACTCTCAATCTCTCGTTGCGAAGAATGCAATGGAAGCGAACGGAAATACTTTGCCTGATTGTTATAGACATTGATTTCTATGCGCTCCACCTTTTCCTCTTTCCCTATCACAATACCGTATGCGGTCGCATACATTTCCTCGGCATCAAAGTCCTTAGGCATTTTGAACTTTTGATTGGAAACATGTAAATCCTGTATGCGGTCGAGAGCGTATGTGCGCAGTTCCTCATGGGCAGCCAGTCGGGCTGTGAGATACCACCGCTGCTTGAACACCTTTATGAAATAAGGTTCAAGGGTAACAACCTGTGCTTCCTCTTTCCAAAAGCTCTGATAGGTGACGGTGAGGCATTTCCCTTCGCGCATGGCTTGGATAATCTCTGTGAGATATTCATAACCGGAGGGAATATGCTCACAGAGAATACGGCCACGCAGGTCTTTGCCTTGCAGGAGCATATTACCCACGGCGAAACTATTGAGCAGCCACTCCTGTATTGCAGGGCGGTTTATTTCATTTCGCGACTTGATGAAATAACGTTTGTTCTGCTTGTCATACTCTATATCAATGCCAAACTGCAAGCCTATTTGGTTTCGGTGTTCCCACCATGTCTTGCGGACAATGTCTTTGTCATCATATAGATAACAGTCCCTCCACTGCTCGTTGAGTTCTTCCAACGAAAGTCCATGCCTCGCCTTTGCGAGCGCATTGACTTCCCAGATGTATCTTGCTATCAGATTTGCTGCCATGAAACTCAATTATTGCAGTCCTTGTATCTTGTTGAAGTTTGTGGCAATGTCGTCAAGAATGGCATTGTAGTGATTCCATCTTTCCGCATCATTAAGACCATGCCCCGCAACGGCAGTTGCGCCAGGGTGATGGGTCTTATACGCTAATGGAACTTCTTCCAATTCCAGTTTAACCACGTCATCCATCGAGATATTACCCACAGATGATGTGGACTGGATATGAAAGTTCTCATGGATATACCTATCATACGGCTCGCCAAACCCTGTGAGGAATATAACGACATCAGGCTTGAGCAATTCTATCTCTTGTGGAATGACGTGGAAATAATTTAACTCGCATTGATGAATCGGCTCATCCACCTTGCGGCTTCTTCCTTCCATTATTGAGAGTTTTGAGATTTCATTCCACAGGAAAGCGGGTCTCTTTCCTGGATATACCTTCTTTAAACGTTCATTTATCCCATCCATCAAACCATTGAAACCCGTGCGAAAGAATGGGCTTTTCGATAGTTTGCTATTACCGTCGGTCAAGAAAAATGTATCACGATAGTTTTCAGAATAGAACACCTCGTAGGCTTCTACCAAATCATCCGAACCGAGTTTCGCCCCATCCTTAAGTTTAGGCCACCCCCATTCGTGAACTTCCTTGCCGAATACCATAACTTTCAGGTCGGCTTGTGTGTACCATGTTTCATCTCCTACGGACACTTTGCCGTCTTTTTCCCGATTAAGTCCTAAAAGGAATGGTGGCTGTACTTTGCCTATTAGCCCGACACTCTTCAAATGTGCAATCAACTCATTAAAATGTGGTTGATACATGTTGCTCAGTTGCTCATTTAGTGCCATAATTCTTTTATTTTAAGTTTAACATTACAAATATAGGTAATTATTTGTTACCAACCTTTATTTTGCTTGATTATTTCCCCGGTAAATACTTAAAGGGTCATCACTCAATCCATAATTCTCCATTTCGTCTTTATTCTCTGTCATAGCCAGCAAGCTCATCGCTGCAAAATAGGCATTGGTACGAGGGGGATACATCATGAATGGTTGTCGGTTGGTGGAATCCCTCAAAGGTGTACCCAGCGTAATGCTCCACGAATAATTCCAAAGATAAGTATCTTCTTCGCAATCTTCATATTCGATAAGTCTTCCGTCCTTCTCACACTTCCAACGGCATATATAGAGGTAATCTTCCAAAGATTCAAGATAGCCATTAGGGTAAGGACAATGTTTGGGAGTCTTTGCACATAAGATTTTATACATCTTATAAAGCCTTCTGAGATACTCCTTATCATGAGCCCCATTCTCATCATCTTCTAAAATGGCTTTCCTTACTTCCGTCCAATTGCTGCTTCGCAGATAGTAGAACACAGTTGGGTGTACGGTTTCCATTCTCTTTATATCAATGGTTGGAACCATTTTGCCCATATTCAACCTTACGTTTTCTTCAAGCTGCGTCTTCTTAGGCAAGTCTGTCCAGCCGTCCATAGCAAGATAGCGCAGCGGGAGGTGTTCTTCCGTAACCAGTCGCAAAGAAGGATTCTCGGATATGTCAAGAGCTACGAGTCGGTGCATACCACGAATATTCAATCTTTTCGTTTTCGTATTCCTGATATTCAAGTATTTCAGACCGCAAAGCCCTTTGGGACTGATGCTTGCCCATTGGTTCGTGCAGTGCAGATACTCCAATCCCTTGCATGCTTCGAGGTTCATTTTTGTAACGGAGAAAGCAGTCTCTATCTTAATCCCCGTGATGACATTCTCCTCGTCTGAATCTATTTCTATCTCATGTTTGCCGGACTTGCTGTATTGATGTTCCAGTCGGTTCCAACCATTCACTTTCCATTTGATGATTTCCGTATTGGCATTGTGCCCATTATCCCATGCGATAGTAACGGAAGCATTCATCAGCACTTTTAATCGTAACGAAAATTTTCCATCACATTTTACAGCAATAGATATTTTGTCGTGCACTTCGGGATTCATGCGTTTCTTCAAGTTGCGAAAGGAAATTTCCAGACGATAGGGAAGCAAAGATTTCACTTCATCTTCCTTTCTATGGTTTCTTTCCCATGAAGTAGGACTAAGCACTTCCCAATCAAGTACCTTACGATACCACTCCATTGCTTTTCCATAGTCTCCCATCTTCTCGCAGACTCTGCCAGCCTTATAGCCTGCCTCCATAGTAAACCGCTCGTAACAATAGTTATACAAGCTAAGTGCCTGCGCAAGATTAGAAACTACTCCCTGCCCATACTCATATAACTCTGCGAGCAAGAGGGCTGCTTTTCGCTCACCAGGGCTTATAACTGATTGTGTCATATCTATATGAAATAAGGAGAGAATCTTAAAAGCCTCTTTATGCTTTCCACTCCTTATATATTGAGAAGCACGGAGAGTTGCTATATTCAAATCTTTTTTAGTGAAAATACGATAGTGCGCAATTTCATCAAGCAAGGGACTGTTGTATATACTAAGATAGTGGTAGAACATAGTACTAATATACAACTGCTTGCTCAAAGTCTCTGATTCCTGCTTATAGTTAGGTGTGCCACGGTCTGGGCGAATTTTACCAGAATAATCCGTATCTATCAGATTCTTGAACCACCCATAATTCATCATCTTCTGAAAACTCTTCCCCTTGAACTTGCCGCAGACAGCATTGGGAAGGCTCTCTTGGATAGCTATGTCTAATAATATATCTGACGCTCTGTCAAAACCAAGTTGAATAAGTTCCTCCATAGCCTTGTATATCTTCTCCTTATCGGCCATACTACACTCCGGCTTCATACAATGCTGCCTTATTGAATGACCAAGGCGATTGGTTTGATTACTTTTCGCAAAATACGAGCATGATGAATCGTCTTTCTCACCCATAACATTCAAAGCATGAGTCTTGTATCTCGCCAAAGCCTCATCTAAATCAGCAATATCCTCATAGGGACTGCATAATATTCTTTTCATTAATTTCGTATTTACCATCTTCCTACATTTTTGCTGCAAAGATAGTTAGCAAGTGGGAGAAATTGCGTAACACTTAAATAACAAGTTTGTTATTTTCGCATTATTGAATCAGATATTTTTTATAATGCTCTTTCAAAATTTCCTCCAAATCTGAGGCCTTATAGAGAATCTTCCCAGCAAACTGCGTGTAGAAGATAAATTTCCCAGTCTCGATACTACGGAGCAGATCACAAAACACGTGGCAGTTGAATCTACCGTAAGTCCTGCTGATGTGCGTGCCGTACTTGCGACTCTCGGCGGAGTAATGGGCTACTATATGGCGCAGGGCCACTCGGTGAAATTAGACGGTATCGGCTCTTTCTATTTCACGGCGGCGACGAATAATAACGGTGTGGCAACAGAAAAGGAAGTAACCGCCGCGCTCATCAATGGGGTGCGCGTGCGCTTCATTCCCGAAACCCGATTCCGTGGCGGTGGCACAAGAGTCACAGGTCGCGGTCGCCGTGCGGTTCGTGCCCTGACCGACATGGACATCGAATGGGAGGAATGGAAAGGCGAAGTCGCCTCCGATGATTCCTCTTCGGGCGGTGGAGCAATCATCAATCCCTACCCGAAAGATTTTTATAACTCTCTAATTTGTATGGCGCAAGGTCTGCTGGGATAGCAGGGCTTGCGCCTTTTGTTTATAAATCTTTAATGTGATTTTCGATGCGTAAAGAATATCCTGTTTCATCAAAAAATCTTTGCATCCTAACAGCTTGTCCGCTTCTGAATAAAGGCTTGCTGCTATTGGCTATATATGCCTTTTTGACATTAAATAATTGAGCCTGCTCTTCTTGTTCAAAATGAGATATAGTAGAACGTAATTGCTTTTCGCCTTGCTTTATCCATTCACTACCTTTCATCCCTCTCTGTTTAAGTTCAACAAAAATGATAGTTGTATGATGAAATAGGCAACAATCACAACGATTATCCATACTTCCATCTTCTTTCATCAGTTCGATGCAATGGTCGATGGGTACAAAGCTAATAGATTCCTGCCTGTAATTATGTACGACAGCAATCCACTCCTTTCCGTTATTCTCTGAAAGAAATGCAGGTTTTTCAGAAGAGGTAGGAGAGTCGCATAATCCAAATACTTTCTTTTTAGAGATATGGATATGTTCTTTGGGAAAGAAATCTATCATAACTGTTGCTCTATTTCTAATAGGTTGGCGAAACGATTGTTGCTGTCTTCAAGTTGGCTGTTCAGGAAATTTTCATCTGACGGAAGTCCATTATAATTATCCAATAAAGAAAAACAAGCATTACTTTCATTATGCTCGTAGATGACTATATCCTCTGCGGAAAAAGAAGAAGCAAGGGGATAGATACTGTTAATATCGTCCTTCATTTTATCATTGATTCTTTTATCTTCCTTCAATTGTCCAACCTTAATCGCCATTGTCAAGTCATTTATCAGATATGGGCTATGTGTTGTAATTATAAGTTTATTGGCATCCAACTTGTTATTAAACAACAGCAAACTCTGCATCAACAGACTTTGTGACTTTGGAAACAGATTTTGCTCGGGTTCTTCTACAATGTTGATAAATGCAGATTTATTAAACTTTGCAGATAGAGCAGAAAGTGCTATCCGTCTCTGTGTGTCCGTAAAGTTGTTGTCCGACCATATCCTCGAAACCTCTTCCTCAAAGCGTTTCGCTTCATCATTACTCATTTTGTGCGAATGTTTGGCTTGTTCGCTTACAGAATCTGACAGATAACGAGAAACGAGATAGAGAGGTACAATAGATTGGAAACCACTTGATGCTTCTTGCAATTTTACCTTGTAACCATTGCCCTTGATTGAAATAGTGTCATTTGATTTGCTGTATTCCAAAGACGCTTCATTGATAGGGAGAATAAAATCTCCCTTTATAATGCTTTTTGCTTTATCATATTCAGATAGAAAAGTAAGCAAAGAATCTGGTAGTTCTTTTATCAGACTTGGATTGTTTACTATGCTGATGAAATTGCGTTCAGCCGGTACATACATTATCTGTGGCAGTGGATATATGCTGAGTGCGTTCGTATTTTCCTTGATGATAAAATTTCCCTCCTTTGTATAGGTGAAATTATAGGAGTCCCCTTCGTAAAATATTTCTGTAAGCCCTTTCTGAAAATAGTTCGAAATCCGATGATAGCCACAATACTTGTTCCTGAATTTAGAAGCTGTGAATTCCTTTTCCTTGAAATCGCCTCTTGTCAAAACTTTCTCAATCCAAACACATATAGATATGAGTTTAGCTATCGTACTCTTTCCACTCCCTTGATTACCAACAAATACGGTAATTTTTCTGATTTCCATCCAACCATCATCAGTCTCTGTGGAAGTGTTAAGTGGACCGAAATTCTTGATCTTTATTCTACTCATAATATGTCTTTTAGAATATGCTATATCTTTACAGTGCAAAGATAACATTTTATTTCGATAATACAGCGTTTGCTATGTATGTTTATTTCCACAGGACATCGCTTTTATTTTGTTAATGCAAGGTCAGTAATTTGGGGTGTACTTGACTTAGAAATATATTATCTAAGCCAATTTGTTTAATCTGCTTCCGCCTTTATTTCGTTCAAAAGTTCTTGTAACCTTCCTCCAACATCTTTTCTAAATCCGAAACCTTATAGAGTATCTTCCCTGCAAACTGCGTGTAGGGGATAATCCTCCTGTCCCGATAGTCCTGCAAAGTGCGGGGGCTGATATACGGCCGTTCGCACACTTCCTTGCCCGTAAGGTAATATTTTGTAATTATCCTTCTGTGCTGTGGTCGGGTACTCCGGCTGCAATACTCCGGTACTCTGGCTGCAATACTCCGGTACTTTGCGTGCAGTACTTCATGTGCAACTGATTTCTGAAATGAAGAGAAATCGAGGTTGGTGCAGACTGACCGATAATGAGGAAGAAAGATATCTGCCGTCTTGCCCGTAACCAGCCTTCCTGTCTCAAGGGAATAGCTCTCATAGGCAGGCATTATGACTATGCGCACACACAGTCGTTTGATCCGATCGTGGACGATGACGGTGTCAGTGCGGTTGTAATAATATGAGCCATCGTAGGCATCGTCCTCTGAGCAGCCTGCAAGCACCATTGCCAGGGCTGCTGTTGCTGCAAGCAGTGTTCTTCTCATTGTCATGTGGTTTTTATCATTTGGAAAATTCTGTGTCCGGGTTATAGAATATTAGTGACATCTCCGAATCCTCTGCTGACCAATTCTTTCCTATTATATACTGGCAGCGGTTTCCCGCCGTAGCCTTGGGTGTTTTTGGCTAAAATAGTACATGAAGTGGGCAAAAAGAGTGTATGCAATGCACTTGCTTTTTCGTATCTTTGCAGAGGATAATGCAAGCGGGTGCAGAAGGAGGGTCTCCCCTCAGGCAGCCGGGCGCAGCTTATCTCCGTGACCAGACGGTTCAGATCATCAAGACAATCCTAAAATAATGAGAACTTTAAGAAACCTATTCACCGCAGCACTGTGCAGCCTCTCCATGAGCCTTTGGGCAGCTGGCTACACGGTAAAGGGAAACTTCATCACCATTCCGCTCACACAGCCGGTGGCCGGCGGCGCATGCCTGGTACGCCTGCAGGTCATCAACGACGACATCATCCGGGTGCAGTCGACACCGGAGACGGCCTTCGCCGAGAAGCAGAGCCTGATCATCGTGCCCCAGAAGGCCTTTGATGACTTCAAGGTGAGCGAGCGGAAGCACACCGTCACCGTCAGGACCGATGAGGTGCGGGCAGTCGTCGACACACGCACGGGGCGCATCAGCTTCCTCGACAGCCAGGGCCGCTCCCTGCTCAGCGAGGCCGCCCAGGGCGGGAAGACCTTCCGCCGCTTCCGTGTGCCCGAGCGTGAGATTGGCGTGGGCACGCTCACCGAGGAGCAGCGCAATGCCTGGACGTGGCATGCCGTGTTCGACTCGCCTGCCGATGAGGCCTTCTACGGGCTGGGGCAGCACCAGGCCGAGGAGCTGAACATGAAGGGGAAGAACGAGGACCTCTTCCAGTATAACACGAAGATCTCCGTCCCGTTCGTCATCTCCAGCAGGAACTACGGTGTGCTGTGGGACTCCTATTCCTACTGCCGCTGGGGCAACCCTGACGACTACCAGCAGCTCAACCGTGCCTTCCGCCTGTATGATAAGGAGGGACGGGCAGGATCGCTCACCGGGACCTACACCGACGGCGACGGCCGTCAGCTCATCCGTGAGGAGGACTGCATCTACTTTGAGAACTCGGAGACCATCACCAACCTGCCCAAGGGATTCCGCCTGAACGGCTCGCATGTCACCTACGAGGGCGAGCTGGAGGCTCCGGTGACCAACCTCTATCACTTCATCCTCTATTACGCAGGCTACATGAAGGTATACGTTGACGGCAGGGAGGTGGTGCCTGAGCGGTGGCGCACGGCATGGAACCCGAATTCCTATAAGTTCACCTGCCAGCTCCAGTCAGGGCAGCGGGCCCGGCTGAAGATTGACTGGTATCCCGATGGCGACGTGTCCTACTGCGGTCTGCGGGCCGCCACGCCACGCACGGCAGCCGAGCAGGGACAGATGAGCATCTGGAGCGAGATGGCGCGCGACATGGACTACTACTTCATCGCGGGCGACAACCTCGATGAGGTCATCTCAGGCTACCGCACGCTCACGGGCAAGGCGCAGGTGTTCCCGAAGTGGACGTTCGGTTTCTGGCAGAGCCGTGAGCGCTACAAGAGCTCGGAGGAGATAGAGCAGACGCTCAAGACCTTCCGTGACCGCCATATCCCCGTTGACAACATCGTACAGGACTGGAACTACTGGAAGCTCGACTCCTGGGGCTCACATGAGTTCGAGGCAGCCCGCTATCCCAACCCGCAGGCCATGCTCGACAGCGTGCATGCCATGCACGGACGGTTCATGATCTCGGTATGGCCCAAGTTCTACTGCTCGGTGAAGAACTATAAGGAGCTTGACAGCAAGGGCTGGATCTACCATCAGGCCGTGAAGGACTCCATCTATGACTGGCTCGGCTTCATGGGCTCGTTCTATGACGCCTACGATGCCGGGGCACGCAAGATGTTCTGGAGGCAGATGGATGAGAACCTCTACTCAAAATACAAGTTCGGTATTGATGCCTGGTGGATGGACGCGTCGGAGCCGAACGTGCGCGACTGCACGCCGATGTGGTACCGTAAGGCCCTCTCCGGCCCTACGGCGCTGGGCTCGTCGACCGAGTACTTCAATGCCTACAGCATCGTCAATGCCGATGCCATCTACAACGGGCAACGGGCAGTGAACCCCAACCAGCGTGTCTTCCTTCTCACCCGCAGCGGATTCGCAGGTGAGCAGCGTTACAGCACGGCAAGCTGGAGCGGCGACATCGGTACCCGGTGGGAGGACATGCGGGCGCAGATGACGGCCGGACTGAACTACTCGATGGCCGGTCTGCCCATGTGGGGCATGGACCAGGGCGGCTTCTGCGTGGAGAACCGCTATGTGGCCGCACAGCAGCTGTACGACCGCACGGGCGAGGAGAACGCCGACCTCAAGGAGTGGCGTGAGCTTCAGGCACGCTGGAACGAGTTTGGCTGTTTCATCCCGCTCTACCGTGCGCACGGGCAGTGGCCGCTGCGTGAGGTGTGGAACATCGCTCCGGAGACGCATCCAGCCTATCAGACCATCGTGAAGTATGACCGCCTGCGCTATCGTCTCCTGCCCTACATCTACAGTATGGCGGGTGCCGTACACTTCAAGGACTACACCATGCTGCGTGGCCTGGTGATGGACTTCAACGGTGACCCACGTGTACTCGACATCAAGGACCAGTGGATGTTCGGCCCGTCGCTCATGGCCTGCCCCGTTGGCTATTACAAGGCACGCAGCCGTGAGGTGTACCTGCCCAAGCAGACGGGCTGGTATGACCTCTACACCAATCAGCACTACCTTGGCGGGCAGACCATCACGGCGGATGCCCCGCTGGAGAAGATTCCGGTATTCGTGCCCGAAGGGGCCATCCTGCCGCTCGGTCCTGCCATCGAGTGGACGGATGAGAAGCCTGCCAGCGAGATAGCCCTGTACGTCTTCGAGGGCCGTGACGGTGAGTTCACGCTCTATGAGGACGAGGGGACGAACTACAACTATGAGCGGGGCAGCTATGCCACCATCCCCTTCAGCTATGACGACAGCAGCCATAGCCTCACCATCGGCGACCGCAAGGGCTCCTTTGACGGTATGCTCCGTGACCGCACCTTCCGTGTCATCCTCCGGCAGAAGGGAAAGACGGTCGGCGACCTCGACCCAGACGGTGAGACTGGGGTGATGGTGAAGTACAGCGGAAAGGAAGTGAGTGTAAGATTGAGATAACAGCTGAGGGCAAGGGAACCGTTCCCTTGCCCTCTTCCGTCTCCATCCCCTGCTGTTCCCCCATTTCCGGCCGCCCGCGCTCAGCCGCGCGCTCCTGCGGCTCTCGCGAGATTTGGCTGCACGCTGTGGGATGGTGGAAAGCCTCACGCAGAGTAAAGGAGGTAAGGAGGGGCTGCACCCACACAGAACGGGCATGCAGAGCCGCAGAGGAACGCAGAGAGGCTGCGCCGTGCGCAGAGGGGATCGAGGTGAGAGTGCAAAAATAGATAAAGGCCTAACCGTGTTGGTTTCGCCTCGACTGCTTGAATTCTCCTGGATTGTAGTTTATCTCAAACTAAACCTGTGACTTGCTTATCGTTGTCATACTGCGGGCTGACATTACCCACAGAGTTATAGGCCTTGAATGTGACCTTGAGCACAAGTATCTCCTCGTTGTCCTCCCGTGCAAGCTCAGCGTTGTCATCCAGCTTGTCGAAGCGCATGCCCTGTCTGCTGATGCCGGTCCACGTGCAGTATATCTTCATCTCTGTACCAGTCCCGTCCATACCGGTAAGGTACTTCAGGAATTTGTCAATCTTCACTCTCGACGAATCCTGGCCGCCCTTGCAGCAGAGCTTCTCCTCCCTCGTGTAGCCTTTCAGCTTCAGCCCACTTTCGGGTATATATTCATCATCGCCATGCTCGTCCATCCAGTCACTCTTTGATGGCTCCTTTGCCTCCACGAACAGCTTGAACGGGATGTTGGCACAGTATATGTCAAAGTCAGCTATTGTCTCTTTAACAGTAGAGCCTGCTTTTGTCTTTTGAATATATACCTTCTCGTAGTTCATATCTTTACAATCTTATTCTGCAAAGGCATGTATTATTGCATAATTACGCAATATATAATGAATAAATATTTGTTTGTGCGCTTTTAAGCAAAAAGAAAAGCGGAATCAATAGGTTTCACTAATTGAAACGAATATCTACTATCCGTAGTATAAGTTTCCTCTTGAGCGTATATATTTCTGCTATATCGCCAATTTTCTTTCCAAGCAATGCTTTACCAAATGGTGATGATGGAGTCACTATAAAAGTTCCATTTGATTTGGAGGTATCATTCTGAACCATTACCGTGAGTTTGTTCCTACTCTCCATATCTTCCGTGTCAATCATATCGCCTATCATCGCACCCATATTATCTCGCAGACAGTCGAAACATATAGCAAACTTCACATTTCCTCGACGTAAAAATTCAAAGCCATCGTTCAGTATCCTGTGACAACATGGGCACTCAAACGTACCGCCAAAGAACTTCCTATATTGATGACTTTTAGCAAGAGTAGTCAAATTGTCGGGGGGAAGAACGCATATATCGCCGCATCATCGCTCCATGGAAAGCATATATACTTCTCCGCATCATGTATCGTATCACACATTTTCCCGTGTTGCAATAAGTGGGCATATACATCAGAGAGCCTTCCATCAATATCTTCGTGGCATATTCTACATCTGCTTATCATTGGTTTTTGTTATTTGTTATATGGCAAATTTAGGCATAATGCGGTATATAGTGTTATTTCAGAGGGTAAAATCTTAAAATATTTAAAAACATTAACAGAATTTCCATAAGAAATGATGTAAATATGACGTACCTTTGACACATATGGTTTAATGTGTTTTCTTAAGCATTATTCTGTTCAACTTCATTATATTTTAGTAGGAATTATTCCTTCCGCTTTATTTGTTCTCAATATTTTCCACCTTGTTCATCAAGTGTTTTGTCTCCCGTAATTCCTTTTGCAAGAAGCGTACCCGTTCAGCCGTTATCTCAACATGATGCCGCCAAGGAACAAGTGCAAAAGGCAATGGAAATTCTCCACCAACCTGGTGGAGTTTCTCTGAACTCGATTCTGCACCAACCTGGTGCATTTATGCTACATATTGATTTTCAATCCTTTGCAATTCTGCACCAGCTTGGTGCAGAATTTCTTCCTCTCCTTGAGTATAAAACAAATACCATTGTTTCATATACCAAAGATTGCGTACAGAA
>JAILEG010000023.1 GCA_024688365.1 Prevotella sp. | reverse complement strand
TTATTATCAAGACCTTGTCAGTAGCATGACGCATAATGCACAATCAATTCACTACTTTAGCCGGAGTACTTGAATACTTCACGGGCAATACCCGAATACTCCAGCTGAAGTACTGCGCAGGAAGTCATCTGTTGAAATCCCGGCAGGCATGGGACAGCCGGCAAAGGCAACCCTCCGCACACCATCTGCCGCTATTCAGGCTGACAGGGACATGGGAGAGATGTCTTTTACTGGCTGTGCGATGGAACAAAACCGGACTTATCTTACAATAACCTTACGGGTTGTCCCGTCTGCAAACCTGACAATCTGAATTACCGATAGCTGTTCAGCGTGTCAATGATCTGCTGACACGCTGATGGGGTGAGGGCAGGATGGCAGGGCAGGGAGAGCTCCTGCTGGTGTATGGTCTCGGTGATGGGGTAGTGACGGGCGTTCCATTCATGGTAAGCCTGTTGCTGGTGGGGGGGGATGGGGTAGTGAATCACGGTCTCAATGCCCTGCTCATGCAGGTATTGCTGCAGGCGGTCACGGGTGGGGCAGAGGATGGGGAAGATGTGGCATACGTTGTCACGGTCAGCATCAGCGGTGATGGTTATCAAGGGGTTGTGGACGGTGGTGCGGTAGAGCGAGGCGATGGCACGGCGGCGGCGGTTCTCCTCATCAAGATAGCGCAGCTTCACGTTCAGCACGGCGGCCTGCAGCTCGTCCATGCGGCTGTTCTTTCCTTTACAGGTGAACACGTATTTGCGGCTGGAACCGTAGTTTGCCAAGGTGCGTATGGTATTGGCCAGGCAGTCATCATCGGTTGTCACGGCTCCGGCATCGCCCAATGCACCAAGATTCTTGCCTGGATAGAAGCTGTGGGCGGCAGCATTGCCGAGACTTCCCGTGCGGCGGCTCCTGAACCGGCAGCCATGTGCCTGGGCGTTGTCCTCCAGGAGGAGGAGACCATGCTGCCGGCAGATGCTGCCAATCTGCTCTGTATAGGCGCAGCGGCCGTATAGGTGGACGAGCATGACGGCACGGGTGCGGGACGTTATGGCTGGCTCTATGAGCCGCCCATCTATCTCAAGGGTGCGGATGTCAGGCTCAACCAGCACAGGGACAAGGCGGTTCTCGGTGATGGCGAGGATAGTGGCAATATAGGTGTTGGCTGGGACGATGACCTCATCCCCCTCTTTCATGATGCCCATCTCCATGTAGGCACGGAGGATAAGCCAGAGCGCATCCAGCCCGTTGCCGCAGCTGACGCAGTGCCGGGTGCCGATGAAGCGGCCATAGCCGGTCTCAAACTGCCGCACCTCCTTGCCTTGCAGATACCATCCGGAGCGCACGACGCGGTCGACGGCAGCGGAGATCTCACTGGCATGCAGGGCGGTGATTTGCTGAAGAGGGAGATAATTTATCATAGGCTTTCTTCTCTTTGAATGTTTCGGCAGGTCCCTTGGGCTTTGGCGGATACCGCAGACGAGCCAGGCAAGCCCCATTGGCTGGCTGCTATGAGACGGCTGCTGTGCTTTGCCTTATACATCCCACTCGTATCGGTCATAGCAGACACCACGTCCGCCGAAGCCTTCCTTCTGGAAGATGAGGGCCGTGTTGAGTGTCTGCCCATTGTCCTCTGTACTCTTTCCGAAGTCGAAAAAGGCTTTTCTGTCTGCATAGACCTTGTTGATTAGATGGTCGAAGAGCAGGTCGAGTGCGCCTGTGGCTTTTCCCTCGGGAGAGGCAGAGATATACTGTGTGTGGATAACCTGCGGTGTCTCGTAAATCACTGTCCCGCCGAGTGGCTTTCCTTTGCCGTCATGAGCCATGAACAGGCGTATGGCCTTGGGGAAACGGCTGCGGAGCAGTTCCAGTTCGGCGAGGGTGTGGACGGGATGTGTGTTGTATTTTCTTTCCAGATTGTCATTCAGGATATTCCAGAAGGCAGCCAGATCAGCGCTTTCCCTGACCGTCACCCCTGCCTGGATGGCTTTTCTCATGCCGCTCCGTCGGCTCTCGGCGAACCTCATGCGGTGCGGCAGAGGAATGGTGGATGAGATCTCACGCACCGTCAGGCGGGCATGGCAGAGGGTGGTGAGGGCATAGAGGTCTTCCTCAGCGGGAAGCTGATGGTAAATCCAGGGGATGGCTTTGTAGATGATGTGCCTGATGCCTGCGGAATGGGCATGGGCATTGATCAGTCGGAACACCTCGCATGTCTCGGCTGCCGTGGCCCTGCTGTCAGTGATGAGTCCCCCGTAGGTCAGCCCCTGATGCGACCAGAGCGTGTCACCTGCACGGTTGGCGGGCAGGAGGGCATGGAGACGGCCTTTGCGGTAGACCATCAGGGAGTGGTCATGGAAACGGTCGGCATGGTAGTCCATATAGGAACGGTTGAGGAGAAACGTACCCTGGCGGGACTGCTCCACAAACTGGTTCCATGCAGCTGCCTGATTGGTGGTGTATTGCCTTATTTCAAACATTCTATATTGGGATTGAGTCTGACGAGAAGTCTGATGAAGGCTTCCCTGTCCTTGGGTGAGACGAGTACTCGCCTGCCATCATTCATGCGTATCTCTATTCGCTTCAATGACAGAGCTGGGGCTGACAGAGGGTCAGTGGTCAATGAGAGATGAATGATTTTGCTGACAGGAATGATCAGATGGTGAAAAGCTCCATCTTTTATGTATAGCTCCTTACCGACTACCGTGTAATGGCAAGGAAATATGGAAGCCAGCAGAACAAGGCAGAGCGGAATGATGATGAGCAAGGATTCCCATCCTGCTTCTATGCCCATAATTCCCCCTATACCTGCCATTACTGTGGCAAGGAGAGCTATCAGCCATGTATCAACCTTGGAATAGAACCGCTCTCCCATGTTTTACTTGCTGCGCATGTGTTGAAGATACTCGTCATAGTCACGGATGTAGTCGGCTTCATCAAAGGCATCCTCCGCCAGGACAAGGCAGACGGCACCTGACGAGAAGTCGTCAAGTGTGCGCCAGGTGTCAGTATTGACCAACAAGCCTTGGTAGGGATGGTTCAGCAGAAAAGCCTTCCTGTCGGTTCCATTGTCGAGCGTGACGGTGAACGAACCGCTCACGGCGATGATGAATTCCCGGCAATGCCTGTGGGCATGTCCGCCACGGCCAATCCCCGAGGGGACATCGTAGACCCAATAGACCCGCGAGACATGGAAGGGGATGTCCTTCATGCCTTCAGCCACGGTGAGGTTGCCCCGTGGATCGACAATCTTTGTCAGTGGAATCATCCTGCCCATGATGGGCTGCGTGGCACCTGATGGCACTTGCCATTGCTTCTTTTCAGCCATCTTCTCACTTCTTCATGTACGGGTCAGTGCCCAGGACGGTTGCCGCCACACGTTTTGCCTTGTCACGCAAGGCATCCATGTCGGTGCCGGTCTCGCCGTAGCAGAGAGCCACACCCATGCGTCTGCCAACATGTGCAACGGGCTTGCCGAAGATGCGCAGGCGTGTGCGGTCCTCCTTGCAGGCATCCGCCAGGTTGTAGTCAAGTGGTCCGTCGGACTCGACAGGTGACAGAATCACTGCCGAGCAACCTGCATGCTCCAGGTGGATGGCGGGGATGGGCAGCCCCATCATGGCACGGAAGTGCAGCTCAAACTCGCTGAAGTTGGTCGTGTGGGCAAGGGTCACCATCCCTGTATCATGCGGGCGGGGCGATAGCTCGGAGAAAATCACCTCTCCCTGCTTGGTCAGGAAAAACTCAACACCCCAGATGCCGTAGC
The DNA here is from genome assembly GCA_024688365.1 of Prevotella sp. GTDB lineage: Bacteria > Bacteroidota > Bacteroidia > Bacteroidales > Bacteroidaceae > Prevotella. The sequence continues at coordinate 15,437 of JAILEG010000023.1, read as the reverse complement.
CCGTGAGGGCACGGGTCACCTCATCGGCAATATGCTCTGCCTGGCGCAAAGGCTCGTCAGGGATGGCAAAAGGCTGCCAGCTCTCCCGGTAGTCGCCGCCTTTCTGCACGTGCCCGATGGGCGGACAGAAGAGAGTCGGGCCGTCCTTCTGAGTGACGGTGAGCAGGGTGAACTCGCTGTCGAAGTCGATAAACTCCTCAATGATTACCTCTTTCACGTCGCCACGGGCCCCTTGCATGGCGTTACGGTAGGCTTCCTCCAGCTCATCATCATTATGTACGTAGCTCTGCCCGTGCCCGCTTGAACTCATCAGAGGCTTCACCACACAGGGAAATCCTATCTCATCAGCAGCCTTCCGGAACTCCTCAAAGGTCTTGGCATAGAAGTATTTTGCCGTTCTTAGCCCCAGCTCACGGGCAGCGAGGTCACGGATGGCGCGGCGGTTCATGGTGAAGTTGACCGCACGGGCTGACGGTGCCACCTGTATGCCTTGCCGCTCATAGTCGATGAGACGCTCTGTGCGGATGGCTTCAATCTCGGGAATGATGAGGTCGGGCTGGTGACGGGCCACCACGCTGTCGAGTGCTGTGCCGTCAAGCATGTCAATCACTTCCGCCTCGTCGGCTATCTGCATGGCAGGTGCGCCTGCGTAGCTGTCGCAGGCAATGACATACTGGCCTGCACGCTTGGCCGCTATGGCAAACTCTTTGCCCAGTTCGCCTGAGCCTAATAGCAATATCTTTTTCATGTTTATGAGCTTACGAATAGGAAAATTAGGGAATGAAAGGAGCTGAGGGGTCAAGGGGAGTTGAAGGGAAGAGGTGGGCTTGTGGAGTCAAGACAGCATCTTTGTCTGTTAAGGTGGAAAGTATCGGGCGGCAAAACATATAAAGATAACACTTTTGTCTTGTAAGGTGGGACTTTTCTGGGAGTAAAGCATCAGTCTTACCTCTCTTTACCTCCCTTACTCCTTAACTCCTTCGCCTTCCTGCGTTCCGTCCTCCTTCAGTTCCATTTGACTTCTCAACTCCTTCAACTACTTCCCTTTTCAGAACATCATCTGCCCTTTTTGGTGTACATCATGTCATAATACTTCTGGTAATCACCCGAGGTGACCTCCTGAATCCAGTCCTGATGCTCCAGGTTCCAGCGGATGGTCTTGACGATACCGTCAGCGAACTTCGTCTCAGGATACCAGCCTAACTCGTCCTTGATCTTGGTAGGGTCGATGGCATAGCGGGCATCGTGGCCGAGACGGTCAGGCACATGGGTGATAAGATCCTCATTGATCCAGCTGATGTCGATGTCACCATTGGCATCTTTCTCCTGTTTTTTCAGGATGTTGCGCAGGCTCTTGTCATCGGCCATCATGTCATGGATGGTCTTGATGGTGAGCTTTACGATGTCAATGTTCTTCATCTCGTTGTGACCGCCGACGTTATAAACCTCGCCTTCCCGGCCCTCACGTACCACCATGTCAATGGCTTTGCAGTGGTCTTCCACGTAGAGCCAGTCGCGCACGTTGAGTCCCTCGCCGTAGACAGGCAGCTTCTTGCCCTCAAGAATGTTGTTGATGATGAGCGGAATGAGCTTCTCCGGGAAGTGATAAGGTCCGTAGTTGTTGGAGCAGCGGGTGATGCTGACCGGCATGTGATAGGTGTCACGGTAGGCCATGACGAAGTGGTCGGCACTGGTCTTGCTGGCAGAGTAGGGGCTGTGTGGGCAGAGCGGGGTCTGCTCAGTGAAGTAACCCTCAGCACCAAGTGAGCCATATACCTCATCGGTTGACACCTGGTGATAACGTTTCCCGGCTTTCCACGTTGGGTAGCCCTGGGCATCCTTGCCTGTCACCCATGCCCGTCGTGCAGCATCCAGAAGGTTCTGCGTGCCAAGGATATTGACTGAGAGGAAGAGCTGCGGGTCCTCAATGGAGCGGTCAACATGGCTCTCGGCAGCGAAGTTGACGAGATAGTCAATGTCATTCTCGGCAAAGAGACGGTCAACCAGCTCACGGTCACGGATGTCGCCCTTGACGAAGAAGCACCGCCTGTCATCAATATCGTCCTTGATTGTCCCAAGGTTGCCCGCATAGGTCAGTGCATCGAGGATGATGACCTTGATGTCCTCATTGGCATACTTCCTGTGGAGGAGATACTTGATGTAGTTAGCGCCGATGAATCCGGCTGCACCTGTAACTAAGTAAGTTTTCATATTCTCGTTTTTTATTTAGTTTCTTGTAAAGAATTATCGTAGACGAGTCTCGGTCCTATCCGTCTCCAGTCTTTGTACTTGTGCCATAATCGGTTCCGGAAGTCGCCCGGCATCATGACCGCCGCAAGGCTCAAGGGAAAGAGGAACCGTTGTGGCCCGGACAGTAAAGCGGCAGGGGCATTGCACACAAATCTGTCTGATGCCCATACAATGGAAACTGACAGCACCATGTCTGTTGTGGATCTGAAGGTGCGTCTGGTTACTCTGCCCATCATTGTCAGGTGTTACGCTGCTTGTCACTTAATGTTATAACTTCGCAATCAGTGAATTTATTGCCTTCGATGGTCAGTCTTATCAGCGTCCGTTCCTTGTGCCACCCCTGCAATCCGGCTGCACCGGGATTGATGTGGAGCAGGTTGAGCGTCTTGTCGAACTGCACCTTGAGGATGTGCGAGTGCCCGGCAACGAAGAGGTTGGGGGGAGAGGCATAGAGCATGCCCTGCACTGAGCGGTCATAACGGCCAGGATAGCCGCCGATGTGCTTCAGCAGCACGTCAACGTCCTCACACTTGAAGCGGAGGATGTCACGGTAGCGTGCCCTCATGTCGTAGCCGTCAATGTTGCCACAGACGGCACGGAAGAGAGGCCTCATGGCCTCAAACCTGTCGGCAACCTCCATCGACCCGATGTCACCGGCATGCCACACCTCATCACAGTCTCCGAGATAGTATTCATATTTCTCGTCCCAGTAGCCGTGGGTGTCAGAGATGATGCCGACACGTCTCATGCCATTCCCTTCCTTCTTATGAACTCCGCAATCAGCTCCTTCGTGCCCTCCAGGCCTAAGATGCTGGCATCAATGCAGAGGTCATAGCTCTCGGCATGCCCCCAAGTCTTGCCCGTGTAGTAGTTGTAATACTTGGCACGCTCGCTCTCACCGTTCTCGATGAGCTTGCGGGCAGTGTCCGCATCACATCCCTTCCGGCTGCATACGTTGGCGATGCGGCTCTCCATAGACGCAGTGATGAAGATGTTGACGGCATCGGGGCAGTCACGCAGCACGTAGTCGGCAGTCCTGCCCACGAACACGCAGCGTGGATTCCGCTCCGCCACCTCACGTATGGCATCGCACTGGAACTGGTACAGGCTCTCCTGGGAGAAGTTGCTCTTGTAGAAGTTGTTGTCAGCCAACAGGGGAAGATGGATGTGGAAGTGACTCTTGAGAAATCCCTTCTGCTCATCATTCTGCTCAAAGAACTTCTCAGAGAAGCCGCTCTCCTTCGCCGCAAGGTTGAGAATCTCACGGTCATAGAACTGGCATCCGAACTCATCAGCCAGCATGCGGGCGATGAGCCGTCCGCCGCTGCCTATCTGTCGGCCAATGTTTATAATCAGTCTTTTTTCCATATCGTGGGTGTGTTTTATGGTTGAACGTTCTGCTTCTCCGCGGCCTGCCTCGTCAGACGGCGCATGTAGACGAACATGATGACTGCCGCGACGAGTGAGGCGATGAAGTCGCTCGATGGCAGGGATGCCCATACGCCGTCAAGCAGGAAGAACCGGGGCAGCACCGCCAGCAGCGGGATGAGGAAGAGCAGCTGGCGTGAGAGCGACAGGAAGATGCTTATCTTCACCTTTCCGATGCACTGGAAGAAGTTGGTCACCACCATCTGATAGCCAATGAAGGGGAACATCATCATGTTGATCTGGATGGCTTTGATGGCCTGGCGTATCAGTTCGGGGTCAGTGGTGAACATCCGGGCACAGTAATAAGGTGCCAGATGGGCGATGAGCCAGCCCGTGACCATGATGGCGGTAGCGGCAAGGATGGCGAGCTTCACCACCCGCATCAGGCGGTCAGTCTGCTGTGAGCCATAATTATAGCCGGCTATTGGCTGCATGCCCTGGTTCAGACCGATGACAAACATGACGAAGATCATCGCAATGCTGTTGGCAATGCCGTAGGCACCCACAGCCATGTCACCGCCGTAGCTGACAAGCTGGTTGTTGATGAAGATGACCACGATGCACGCACACACGTTCATCAGGAACGGCGAGATGCCGATGGCTACAATGTTCTTCACCAGATTGGCCTTCAGACGGTAGATTCCCCGCTTGAGATGGAGCAGCTCATCCTGGTTGGCAAACAGCCTCATCTGCCAGACGAGGGCCATTGCCTGCGAGATGATTGTGGCGAAGGCGGCACCACGGATGCCCCAGTGCCACCACCAGATGAAGACGACATCAAGCAAAATGTTCATCACGACGGTGAAGATGGTCGCCATCATTGCCTGCCGCGGCTTCGAGGCGGCACGCAGCACGGCGTTCATGCCGAAGTACATGTGCGAGATGACGTTGCCGGCCAGTATCACCTGCATGAAGCTGCGGGCATAGGGAATGGTGGCATCACTGGCACCGAAGAAGCGCAGGATGGGGTCAAGGAAGATGATGCTGACCAGTCCGAACACGATGCCGATGATGAGGTTCAGCGTGACGGTGTTGCCAAGGATGTTCTCAGCCGTGTCATAGTCACGCTGTCCCAGCTTCACGCTGATGGCCGTCGATGCGCCCACGCCCACGGCTGCGCCGAAGGCTCCCGCCAGGTTCATGAACGGGAAGGTGATGGCAAGGCCCGATATGGCCATCGGCCCCACCACCTGACCGATGAACACACGGTCAATGATATTATAGAGCGAGGCCGCCGTCATGGCGATCATGGCTGGCAGCGCATATTGTGCCAGCAGCTTGCCCACGGGTTTCGTGCCCAGCTCCAGGGTTGCTTTCTTATTATCCATTCAACGTATTGATGCTGTTGACCACAAAAGTACGAAAAAAAACTGAGACCTTGCTTTCATCCTACCGGAAAAATCCCATCCTGCCGTCATTTTGCTCCTGCCAACTGTCCGCATGGCTGTCAGCCGACAGGGAGACCAGGGCGGAACGTGCGGGAGTCTACATCCGTGTCATGTGATAGCCCATAGCCTTCAGCTGCACGGCAGCCCCCATGAGGTAAAGCTGGTGAAGGGCAGCCACATAAGTGCGGAAAGCCTCACTGGTGCCTGGCTCCACGGGCAGATGGCGGAGACGGCTGTTGCTGCGGGCGGCACACTCGCCCACCAGGACGGCCAGCTGCCTGCGCTCCTCATCGCCGAGCAGCAGCACCTTCTGGCTGATGTAGTCGTCCATGTGGTCGTAGTCGATGCAGTCACGAAGGTAGGTGTAGAGATTGTCAACCTTGTCATACAGCTCCCAGTCCTCGTCCCAGTACTTGGCTACGGCCATGCCGACGTACATCATCCAGCCGAGCGATACGGTGGGGTAGGCTGCGAACTCACGCATGCCATCAGGCAGGTATGCCTCGGCAATGCCCAGCCACTTACCCTCAATGTCAGGCGCATCGGGCAGCAGCCCGTCTACTTTTCCCTTTGACAGCAGATAAGCCGTCAGGTCATGTCTGAATTCCTCCTCATGAGGATATTGATTCTGTTCCTGTTCCATCATTCTGATTGGTGTTTCTGACTGCAAAGATAGTCATTTTCCATATTTTATTCGTACATTTGCGCCCAATGATTGTAAAACAGGTTTCAAGAAAAATGAGAATGAAAAGGAACGCAAGCCATGCACGCACCGCCGCTTCCGCTCTCCGGACGACACTGGCGGCACTGCTGATCGCTGTCACAGGCAGCGTGCAGGCACAGGAATATGTTGAGGAGGCGCCGTTGACCCTCCGTCCGCTGCTGCAGCAGCTGGGCTCCGAGCTGATGAAAGGCAAGAAGGGCAGCATCGTTGCGCTTGACCCTGCCACGGGAGAGGTACTCTGCCTGGTGACCAACTCGCCCGAGGGCAGCAACGATGCCCTCGCCATTGCCACGGCCTATGCCCCCGGCTCAACGCTGAAGACGGCACAGGCACTGACGCTTCTCTCTGAGGGCATCGTCACGCCTGCGACAAAGGTGGCCTGCCATGACGGTTTCCGTGATGGGAACATCCGTGTGGGCTGCCATCACCACTACTCGCCCGAGCCGCTGGAGGGGGCACTGGCCGTGTCATGCAACACGTGGTTTCTGAAGTCTTACCTTGCCATGCTGGGCAACACACGGAAATATGGGTCGAAGGAGAATGCCGTCACCGTGTGGCACGACTACCTGACGAGCATGGGGCTGGGCGGCCCCTTGGGTATCGACCTGCCAGGCGAGAAGGGCGGACTGGTAGCCAATGTCAGTTATCTTGCCCGCCGCTACAAGGACGGATGGGATGCCAAGACCATCATGTGGGCAGGCATGGGGCAGGGCGACATAACCGCAACGCCGCTCCAGCTCTGCAATCTCGCCGCAACCATCGCCAACCGGGGCTTCTTCTTCACGCCCCACATACACAAGGACTGCGAGTGGGCTCCGCTCCCCACACGCTATCTCACACCACGGCAAACGAAGGTGAAGCCCGAGGCATACACCTCCGTCATTGCCGGCATGCGCCTGGCCGTGACGAAGGGAACGGCAACCATCCTCAACACGGCACCCTATCCCGTATGCGGAAAGACGGGAACTGCTGAGAATGCCGGCAGGGACCACTCTGTCTTCATCGGCTTCGCACCCATGACAAGCCCGAAGATTGCCATCGCCGTATATATTGAGCATGGCGGGTTCGGGGCCGACCTGGCTGCACCCATTGCCGGGCTCATCATGGAGGAATACCTCAAGGGAGGACTCTCAGCCAAGTCACTGGCCCTGGCAAGGAGGATTGAGCGGAAATCAACTGTTGGGATAAGTAAGAGATGAGCATGATGGAAGAAAAACGTATCACCGAACAGCCGTCAGCCTACCGCCACCTGGAGCGGATGACGGTGGGAGAACTCATTGCCGACATCAACCGCGAGAATGAAAGTGTTCCTCGGGCTGTCCACAGGGTACTGCCTGATATTGAGCGGCTTATCACTGCCGTCGAGGAGAAGGTGAGAATGGGCGGAAGGCTCTTCTACTGCGGTTGCGGGACAGGAGGCCGTCTCTGTGCCCTTGACACGGTAGAGGTGAGCAACACCTACGGTACTGACCGCAGCATGATTCAGGCCATCTTCCCCGGCGGGCTCAGACAGTTGCTCTGCCCCGAGGAGTCGCATGAGGACAACACCGATGAAGGCTGGCAGCAGCTGCTGGCCCGTGGCATCAGTGAGAGGGATGTGGTCATAGGCTTCTCGGCAAGCGGCACCACGCCCTTCGTCCGCTCCACGCTGGCACGCTGCCGTGAGGCGGGCATCATGACAGGCTCCGTCTGCAACAACCCCGGCTCACCCATCTCTGCCCTTGCCGACTATCCGGTGGAGGTGGTCACAGGCCCGGAGTTCGTGACGGGCAGCACGCGGATGAAAGGCGGCACCTCACAGAAGCTCATCCTCGACATGATCTCGACAACGCTGATGATAAGGCTGGGCAGGGTGGAGGATAATCTGATGGTGAACGCACGTCTGCTGAACGACAAGCTCATTGACCGTGCTGTGCGCATCTTCCGGCACCGCAACCCTCAGTACACCGACTACGATGCCATCCGCAGGCTCATTCTGAAGGCTGGCAGCGTGAGGAGAGCGGAGGAGCTGGTAGGCTCTTCTGGCGGCGAAGCGGTGCTGTAAGGCGGTCCTTCCCCACCTTGCGGACAGCAGCTGGCCATCTGCCGGTGAATATTCGGTGCCCAACGACCCCAATACTTCACGTGAAGTACTCTGCTACTTCAGCAGAAGTTCTCCAGTACTTCACGTGAAGTATTCCGCATGAGGTGTACTCTCATTGAAGATATAGCCATAGGCTGGAGAGTCAAAGGCTGAGAAAAGCATCAAGCCAAAGGTGTGATATGTGCATTTCGCTGGAGAGGACTCAGGAAGTGAAATTCTTAATGAAAGGCAGATCCGTGGCAGCCTGTGTTCTATACTGCCTAAGCTGGAAAGCTTTGTAAGAGATGCTATCGTCACAGCACGTCCGCTGCCTGTGAGCATGCTGCGAGAACAGATTGTTTTTAACTACCCGGAGTTAGCACTTAGAGAGTTGTTGATGAATGCTTGTATGCACCGAGACTATCAGTCCAATATGCCTATCAGAATATACCAGTTCAGTAATCGGATTGAAATTCTCAATGCGGGAGGCTTGTATGGAGAAGCCCGTCCCGAAAACTTCCCAACAGTCAACGATTATCGTAACCCTATCATAGCAGAAGCAATGCGTGGAATGAAATACGTGAATATGTTCAACCGAGGCATTCAGCGTGTTAAAAACATGCTGAGAGAAAACGGAAATCCTGAGCCTAAATTTAATGTGAGTAAAGTCACTGCTTTTGAGGTAACGGTGCAACCCTCTTTGTCACTTAACTTAGTCATAGACGGAGAAAAAGTGACTAAGTCAGCGACTAAGTCAACTGAGACAATGAATGAAGTAATAGATTTCTGTGCACACCCTCGAAGTCTCACAGAGATTATGGCGCACTTGGGACTAAAGCACCGTAACAATGCCAAAAGTCGATATATCGACCCATTGATAGAGAATGGATTTCTTGAAATGACAATACCAGAAAAGCCCAACAGTAGAAATCAAAAATATGTAAGGGTCTTATCTTAGTCACTTATCTTAGTCGTTTAGAAGTGACTAAGTCGCCTTTTCGGTAATTGCAATTATCGAAAAAACTATTTTTTAGGGTGTTTTCTCTATTTGTTAATTATAATTTAGATGTTCTACAAAACGAATAAAGGAAGATGTTAAATGAAGAAATATTAACTTGGAGAATTGATAGGGGTGTCAAGAGGAAAGTGCGGCCGGCCAACAACCCAAAATCAGACACACTTCGCTTAATTAAATAAAAGACTGCACCGTATGGTTACCTCCTTTGGCAGAACAAATTTTGTGTCTTCCGAGATAACTATTGATGGGTTTTACCAAAAGATGCCTCAGTATAAAAACGAAGATTTCATCGTCAGGAAATATAATGAAATTATTTTCAACAAAGATGGTAAGGTGTTGGGGTACTTGAGACATATACCCACAAAAGATATAAGACTTTTTGAAGGCATCTATAGGCAATTGCTGTCCGAGAATTGGCATATAGAGCATGAGGATATTGTAGGCCTTTTCCTGTCGCATTTCAATAAAGACGTTGAGAATATACATATACTGTCAGGTGCATTGATTAATATACCTGCATATCTCCAAGAAGGTGAAGCAACTAAATACTCTTATATTAAAAAAAATCATTTATGCTATTGGTGCCCAACCCCAACCGGAGAGTCTCTTGGCATTAGAGAAATCAGCATCAGAAACTGGTGATGAAAAGATAAAAGCACTTGCATTGCTTTAGTTGGAAAAAAATATATATAACAAAAGATATGGGGTTATCTTTCTGTCCGTTTCCAGGTTACGGGTCAGGGAATTCCTTTCACAAAAGAAAACAGCTGCGCGTGCTTTCATAAAAAGAAACGGGCATTACGGAAGCCCATGTGGGGACTCGATACCGTAATGCCCGTCAGCTTGCATTATCCTTCTTTCTTGAGGATGTCCTGACAAAGCGTGTAGCACTTTGTCATCATGCGTGGAATGTGGAACGGACCCTTGTAAAGGTTGCCCTTGGCGGGCTGCGCCACGGTTCCGTCACGGTGCAGGTAGCCGTACCACTCGCCATATTCGGCATCGGGGAAGTGGGCATAGGTCCACTCGCTGATGCGCTGGTGGCGGTAGAGGTACTCCTCATCGCCCGTTCCGAGATAGGCATAGAGTGAGGCAATGATTGTCTCACACTGGGGCCACCAGAACTTCATGTCCTGCGAATAGTCCTGTGGAGGGAGGTTGCGGCAATCACGGAAGTTGATGATGCCGCCGTACTGCTTGTCCCATCCCCATTCCCATGACCAGTCGAAGATGGTAAGGGCTGTCTGCATCAGGTCCTTGTCCCAGTTGCGCAGGCGTGCCTCCTCCATGATGAACCATGAGGTCTCTATGCAGTGGCCCGGATTGATGGTGCGGGTAAGGTTGGTGTCGATGAACTCTCCCTTAGGACCGACTGTCTCCAGCAGAGCCTTGAACTCGGGGTGCATGAAGTATTGGCGCAACAGCGAGATGGACTCGTCAATCTGCTGGGTCAGTGCGGGATCATTGATGACGGTGCGCAGCCGTGAGCCCACATTGATGAGAATCATGATGATGGAATGGCTTTGCAGCTCGACTCCTGCCTCAAACTTTGGGGCAAGGAAGCCCGGTGTTGAGAGGAAACGCTGTGCGTCATGGAACACCTCCAGGGCACGGTCGGCATAGTGTCGGTCGCCGGTGGCGAGGGCATACTCGGCAAAGGCTATGGCAGCGAACGTCTCTGAGAAGACGTAGCGGCGCTTGCGCAATGGCTGCCCATCAGCTGTGACGGAGAAGAACATGTGGCCGTCCTTGTCGAAGCAGTGACGCTCAATGAAGTCGATGGTTGACCGGGCGGCGTCAAGCCACTCCTGCCGTTTCTCCACATTGTTGTAGGCAAAGGCGCAGATGAAGGCAAACCGCCCTTGAAACCATACTGACTTGGTGGTGTCCATCAGGCTGCCGTCACGGTTGACGCAAGTGTACACGCCGCCATTCTGCTGGTCCCATCCGTGGTCCATCCAGAAGGGCATGATGTTGTTGGTCAGGTCGTTCTTATAGGTTTCAGCCCAGGAACGTAGATACTCTTTTCTGTTCATGATTTTGGTGATATTGAAGATTTGTTTGTTTGGTTTTCGGTTGAGCATGACGGGTGGAAAGACAGTCTTACAGACGGCCTATCTCAGCCAGGAGGTCGGCCACATCATCGGGGGTGTTGAAGGGCATACCCTGCTCCAGCTCATCGTCTGATAGTTGGCTTAACAGCTCATTGGCGGCAGCATCGTCAAATCGCGGCTCGCCTTTTACGTTCGTCTTCTGTAGCAAGAGGGCAAGAATCTGCTTGCGGTATTCGTCTGTTGTCATGGTGGGTAATGGGTGTGTTGGGTGTTGAATGTTGAATGTTGAATGTTGAGTATTGAGGGATGGAAAATAGGGGGAAGAAGGTCAGGATTGGAGGATGAAGTGAGGATGATTCTCGTCTCCATACTGTGGATGGTAGGCAAAACCTTCATACTCGAAGCTGAGGAGATCGGCTGGGGCTGTGATCCGATGACGGAGGATGTGGGCCGTCATGGCTCCCCGGCAGCTCTTGGCATAGACGCTGACGGCCTTGAGGCGGCTGCCCTGGTCGACCATGAAGAGGGGCTGCACAATGTGTACCTCCTCCTGGAGCCGCCTCCAGTCGAAGAGGTGCTGGAACTCCTCTGTCGCCAAGTGGATGAGGATGCCATCGTCAGCTTTCACAGCATCAATGAGCAGGTCAGTGAGACGGGGCTTCCAGTAGGCAAACATATTGTTGCCATTAGCCGACGGCAACTTTGCCTTTCCCTCCAGCCGATAGGGATGAATGAGGTCCAAGGGACGCAATAAGCCATATAGGAAGCTGGTTATCCAGAGATGTCGGTCGGCAAAACGGAAGTCGTCAAGGCTGAAGTCCTGTGCCCGCAAGCACTTGTAGGCCTGCCCATAATAAGCCAGTAAGGCAGGAAGTTGTGCCTCTGTGTTAAAGAAGTCTTGGAAACGGAGCCGGTTTTCCAAGGCTATCTTCTCATTGCAATGAAGTTCTCTGGCAAGCTCCTCCACCGTAAGCTGGCCCAGCTCCAAAGCCATCTGCCCTGCTTCCTGATGGAAACGGGGCTGGTGGGTATCGGGTACGGTCACCTCAGTGGTGCTGTTCATTATCTTGGCGGATGCAAGGAGTATCTGCATAAGGAAGGGTGTGAGTAGTGTTTCAACTTCGTAGACATCAATACTTCAGCCCCATATTGTAGAGGATGAAGCCATAGATGTCGGCCTGCTCCTCCAGCTGCTTTGACAGCGGTTTGCCACTGCCGTGACCTGCCTTGGTGTCAATGCGGATGAGGGTGGGGGAGTCAGCTGCATTGTCGGCCTGCAAGGTGGCAGCGAACTTGAAGGAATGTGCTGGCACTACACGGTCATCATGGTCGGCTGTGGTTACGAGCGTGGCTGGATAATGGGTTCCGGGACGGAGGCTGTGGAGTGGGGAATAGGCACGGAGATAGGTGAACATCTCCTTGGAGTCCTCACTCGTGCCATAGTCAGCGGCCCAGTTCCAGCCAATGGTGAACTTGTGATAGCGCAGCATGTCCATCACACCCACCTGCGGGATGCAGACCTTGAAGAGGTCAGGGCGCTGGGTCATGCAGGCACCTACAAGCAGCCCACCGTTGGAACCGCCCACAATGGCAAGATAATCCTTGCTGGTATACCGGTTGGCAATAAGCCATTCGGCAGCCGATATGAAGTCGTCAAAGACGTTCTGCTTCTTCATCTTCGTTCCGGCAAGATGCCATTCCTCTCCGTACTCGCCACCGCCTCGCAAGCATGCCTGTGCATAGATGCCTCCATTCTCAAGGAATGGGATGCGGTTAGAGGAGAAATAAGGTGTCAGGGATACGTCAAAGCCTCCGTAGCCATAGAGGTAGACGGGGTTCTTGCCGTTGCGTTTCAGTCCTTTCTTATAGGTGATGAAAAGTGGGATGCGGGTTCCGTCCTTGCTGGGATAGAACACCTGCTCGCTTACATAATCGGCCTGACGGAAGTTGGTCTTGGGCGCACGGTACACCTTGCTGGTGTTGGTGGCGAGGTCATACTGATAGACAGTGGACGGGATGGTGAAGGATGAGAATGTATAGAACACTTCCTTGAGGTCTCTCTCTCCATAAAAGCTGGAACTTCCGACTGTAGGCAGCTTTATCTCAGACAGTTTCTCACCATCCATTGAATAGACATAAGCATGACTGTAAGCGTCTTTCATATAGGTGAGGATAATCCTGCCGTCAGCAAAGTTGACATCTTCCAGCACGTCATCAGTCTCTGGAATCAGCGTTTTCCAGTCACTGAAGCCTGGATGGGCAAGGTCGGTCATCATCAGGCGGTTCTTAGGTGCGCCGTCATTGGTGAGGAAATACATCTTGTCACCAAAGGTTCCGGCAAGGCTGTATTGCAAGTCGAGGTCAGATGTCATTTGAATGAACTGGCTGCCGGGCTGCCGAAGGTCGCGCACATAGACAGCGTTACCCGATCCGGCACCGCTCTCATAAAGGAACATCATCGTCTCGTCACGGTTCACCTCAGCATCATAGAAGCGCATGGGGTTGGCGGGATTCTGATAGAAGAGGACATCGGCTGACTGCGGTGTGCCAATCTTATGATAGTAAATCTTCTGCACGGCGTTCACATTGCTGTACTCATGTCCCTCCTGCGGTGCATCGTATGCACTGTAATAGAAGCCATCGCCCAGCCAGGCTGCATTGGAGAACTTTGACCAGATGATGTGGTCGGACAGGAGTTTGCCAGTCAGCACATCCATGACGTAGAACTCCTGCCAGTCACTTCCGTTGCGGGAGATGTTGTAGGCAGCATATTTCCCGTTATGGGAGAAGGTGATGCCTTTCAGTGCCACGGTCCCATCGGCTGACAGCTTGTTGGGATCAAGGAACACGCGGGCATTTGCCTCATCGCCAAGTCGGTCCATCACGTAAAGGACACTTTGGTTCTGCAGCCCGTTGTTTTTGTAGAAGAACCACTTGCCGGTTTGCTTGATATAAAAAGGTGATGATACCTTCTCATAGTTCACCAGCTCTTTCATACGCTTGAGGAGCTTTGCCCGGAAGGGAATCCGCGCGAGATAGTCCTGCGTCACCTTGTTCTCGGCAGTCACCCAGGCCGCGGTTGCCTGTGAACTGTCGTTCTCCAGCGGGCGGAATGGGTCGGCGACCTGTATATCGAAATAGGTGTCCACAGTCTCGTCCTTGGGTGCCTGCGGATAAGAAAGTTTCTGTGCCATCATGTTTGCAGCGGATAAAAACACTGCGGTGAATAAAAAATGTTTCCTCATTTTGTCGTAATAACAATGTGATTGTTGCAATGTGACAGGGCCATTAAGCCACAAGGGGCACTGCTGGCACTGGCGGCAAAAGGACTCACTGCCTGCAAGGCCGCAGGAAAATCCTGTCCCCTGACAGGAGGGGAGAGCTGTGATTCCGCAATACCCGACTCAGTCCACACAGGGAAGACAGGAGTGGTGGGTTACTTCACGATTCCCTTCTCCAGATACTCGGCAAGGTTCGTGCGCACCTTCTCGGCGGCACCCTCAGAGGCCACCTTGGCCATGTCGCTGTCGACCATCAGGTTGACAAGCTCCTCGAAGCTGGTGCTGTTGGGATTCCAACCGAGCTTGGCCTTGGCCTTCGTCGGGTCGCCCCAGAGGTTGACCACGTCCGTCGGACGGTAGAAGTCAGGGCTGACCTCGATGAGGACGTTGCCCGTGGCCTTGTCGATGCCCTTCTCATCCATGCCCTCGCCCCGGAACTCAAGCTCGATGCCCACACGCCTGAAGGCATGGTAGCAGAACTCACGCACGCTGTGCTGGACACCCGTGGCGATGACGAAGTCCTCTGCATGGTCCTGCTGGAGGATGAGCCACATGCACTCGACGTAGTCCTTGGCATAGCCCCAGTCACGGAGGGAGCCGAGATTGCCAAGGTAGAGACGGTCCTGCTTGCCCTGCTTGATGCGGGCCGCCGCCAGCGTTATCTTGCGCGTGACGAAGGTCTCGCCACGGCGCTCGCTCTCATGGTTGAACAGGATGCCTGAGCAGCAGTACATGTTGTAGGCCTCGCGGTACTCCTTCACGATCCAGAAACCGTACTGCTTGGCCACGGCATAGGGGCTGTAGGGGTGGAACGGCGTGTTCTCATTCTGAGGAACCTCCTCCACCTTGCCGTAAAGCTCCGAGGTAGAGGCCTGGTAGATGCGGCAGCTGTCAGTCAGCCCCAGCTGGCGGACAGCCTCAAGGATGCGAAGCACACCCACGGCATCAACATCGGCTGTGAACTCAGGAGAGTCGAAGCTCACCTGGACGTGGCTCTGAGCCGCAAGGTTGTAGATCTCATCAGGGCGAACTTTGCTGACCACGCCAAGGATGCTCATTGAGTCGCCCAGGTCAGCATAGTGCAGATGGAAGTGAGGCTGGCCCTCAAGATGGGCGATGCGCTCACGGAAGTCGACGGAAGAGCGGCGGATGGTGCCGTGGACATCATAACCTTTCTCTAACAAGAACTCGGCAAGATAGGAGCCATCCTGGCCCGTGATGCCGGTGATAAG